>DEAA01000061.1:0-10406 GCA_002346545.1 Acidobacteria bacterium UBA2994 | reverse complement strand
CTGATACGTCCAGCGCGGCACCGGTGTGCTCTTGACGAGCGGTCGATTCGGGTCAGCGCCTCGAGCCAGAAGATCGGCCATGAGCGCTGGGAGACGTCGGAGCGCGGCCGCATGGAGTCCCGTGTAGCCGGCCCCGTCCGAGTTCGGGTCGGCGCCGCGCTCCAGGAGATAGCGGGCTAGGGTTTCGTGCCCGCTCATCGCGGCCAGGACGAGCGGCGTGTTACCGTCCGCTCCCGGGTCGTCGATGGGGGCGCCTGCGTCGAGCAGCCAGCGGGCCGAGGCCAGGTCTCCGTGCCGGGCGGCGAAGAGCAAGGCTGTGAAGCCGCCGGCCTCGAAGTAGGTCGACCCTTGTGGACTGGTAGTGCTTAGCTCGGCGGTTCCGCGAAGCTGCTGTACGACGCGCGTCCGGGCCGCGAAATCGGCGCCCGCCTCGAGCAGCAAGCCGGTGACGGCCTCGTGTCCGCTCGCCACCGCACGCATCAGCGCGGTCTGGCCCCGCTCCGGCTCGGCCGCGTCGATATCGGCGCCCTGGGCGAGCAACGCCCGGACTCCGTCGGTGGAGCCGGTATGGGCGCATCGCATGAGGAGCGTCTCGCCGCTGCTCAGTCCGAGGTTAGGGTCGGCGCCGGCGGTCAGGAGACGTTCGACGGCCGCCGATTGCCCGGTAGCGCACGCCGCCCAGAGCGGGGTGGCGCCGTACTCGTTCGCGGCGTTGACGGTGGCGTCGGCCTCTACGAGTGCCTGCAGGACGGATTCTTCACCCCAGTAGGCGGCCCAGTGCAGCGCGGTGGCACCATCCCCTTGTGTCTGGTCGACCGCCGCGCCTTCGGCGAGCAGCGCTCCTACCTGGTCCCACGCGCGAGCCTTCGCGGCGTCGGCCAGGGGCGCTTCGGTGGCCGCGCCAGGGGACGCGACCAGCGCCCAGGCGCACCACGACAGAGCAGCGAGCCGTGCGGGCACGGATCTAGCGGCGGAGCGCAACTGAACCTGAACCATTGGTCCTTTTACTAGAAGCCTATTGTAGCCCGGCCCGGGCCTCCATATGATGGCGCTTTCTCCGGATAAGGAGACCAGGGAGGCCGATGCAGATGTTAGCGACACCACCAGCTTCAGTGCGCGCGTGGGCGAACGGCGCGATCGTGGCCGCAGTGCTGGCCATGGCGGCCGTGATGTTGCTGTCCGACACGACAAGTCGGGCCCAGGAACCGGTGCGGATCAACCGGGTGGTCGAAGCGCTCGAGAACGGCGACGCCGCGGTCGCCAACACCCATTGGCGCTTCGTCGACATGGAGCATTCTCCGTTCTCCGGCGCCCTCGTCCAGGGAGTGCTGGCCGAGATGAACGAGGACCGGAACGGGCAGGGGCAGATGAGGTTGGCGCCGCTGGTCCGGATTCCCCAGGACGGCGACGAGGACTTCAAGTGGGCGATCAAGCAGGCGCTCGACCTGGGCGCCATGGGCATCATCCTGCCGCACGTCGACCGGGCCGAGGAGGCTAGGCGCTTCGTGAGAGCGATGCGCTACCCGCCGTTCCGTGATTCACCGTATCAGTCCCCTCGGGGCGAACGCGGTTGGGGGCCGGGCGGGGCGATCCGGCTGTGGGGTCTAGACAGCGCGGAGTACGCCCGTCGTGCGGATGTCTGGCCGCTCAATCCGAATGGTGAGCTGTTCGCGGTCGCCATGATCGAGTCGCGGGAGGCGGTGGACAACATCCACGAGATTCTCGAGACGCCGATCAGCGCCGTTATGGTGATTCCGGGCGACATGGCGATGGATCTCGGGCTGGGTCCGAATCCGCCCGGACGCAACCATCCCGAGGTGGACGAGATGTTCGATCGCGTGCTCGAGGCATGCCAGGCGCAGACCCGCGTCATCTGCGGCGCCGGCGACAGCCGAACGCGGACGGACCAGCGTCTGGCGGAGGGGTGGCGGTTCTTCCTGCCACTTTAGGAGATGGTGATGGTGCACGCTGGACGGCAGGCTAGAGGTTGCAGGCTTCGGACTTCAGGCGCTCGACGGCGAGCTACGTCAGGGCGTGATTCTGTGGGGCTTGGCTTCAGCTGCGCCGTGGCGATGCTGGTTTGCACGGCCTTCGTTGCTGTCGCGTCGTCGGCTTTGGCCCAGGACGTCGGTTTGCTCCGGTCCTCGCTCGAAGAGGTCGCGGCGACCGCAGGGGAGCCGTCGGTGGTCAGCGCGGGCGGGATAACGCGGGACCAGACGCCCCTGCTGACGCTGGAGAACCCGACGCCGTTCTCCGAGGATGCTGAGCGGCGCCGGCTTGTGCTGGTGGGCGGGCTCGACGGTTCCGTCGATGGTGCGAGAGCTGTGGTCGGGGCCGTTCGGTGGTTCAAGACGGAGGCGCCCGAGGTCGCCCGTGACCGGTGGTCGGTGAGCGCGATGCCGCTGGTTGACCCGGGCGGGGTCGGACTCGATGCGGCCGCGCCGCTACCGCCCGAAGAGGGCTACTACGACGACGGTGACCGCCCCGAGGCGCACTACGTCTGGCGCTGGGTCACTTATCAGGCGCCCGATGTCGTCCTGGTTGTCGGGTCCGGCGCCGACGACACCGGAGATGTGGAGGGGGCGCTGGCCAGTGCGCTGGCCTCGCATCCAGGCAACCCAGAGCTGGGTCCGGTGCCGGCGCGGGCCGTGGCCCCGGCGCAGTTGCAGGCCACGGTGCGGGACCTCATTGAGGCGCCGCTTCCGGCCATCTCGCCTCTCCGCCGTTCGGTCGAGCAGCGGATCTCCCGCCCTCCGCTCGACATTGCCCGGTTGCTGGCGGCCCGCTATCCCGGGCGACCCAGTATGAGCTACATCCCCGGCGCCGCCTGGATTTACACCCTGCGGCTCGCCCGGCTGACGGGCGAGACCGGGTGGCGAGATAAAGTACTGTCCCAGGTGCAGCCCTGGCTTAGCGGCGAGGAGCCGCTCACTGGAGAACGGGTCAGCTTCGCCAGCCTGGGGGGCGCGATGGTGTTCGCCGAACTGGCCTCCGAGGGCGGGGCAGAGGCCGCGGCCGCGGCCGATCTGGCTGCCCAGGCCGCAGAGATCGCGCGTGCCGAGAGTGCGCCCGGAGCACCCGAGCATGGGTCGGGGTGGACCGATGACATGTATCTGGGCACCGTGGTCGCCTCGCTCGCCCGTGATCCGGACGGTATGGATGTGGCGGTCCGGCTTATCACCCGCTACGCCGGCCTGTTGCAGCAGCAGGATGGCATCTTCCACCACGCGCCCGACGCTCCGGCGCCATGGAGCCGGGGCAACGGTTTCGCGGGCCTCGGAATGGCCGAGCTCCTGACCGCGTTGCCGACAACCCATCCGGACCGACCGGCCGTGCTTGAGGTCTTCAGACGCCAGATGGAAGGCCTACGTGAACATCAAGCCCTGGACGGCATGTGGTTCCAGGTGGTCGATACACCCGGCAGCTACCGCGAAGGCAGTCTGACGGCACTCGCGGTGACGGCGATGGCGCGTGGTGTCCGACTGGGCTGGCTGGACGACAGCTATCGCAGGGTGATCGAACGGGCCTGGTTGGCGCTGCTGGCTCACGTCGAGCTCGACGGCGAACTCGTGGACGTCTGCATTAGCACCGGTGCGGGGCCGACTCGTCGCTACTACCTTGACCGACCCGCCGTTAACGGCCACGACGACCGCGGCGGCGCGCTGATTCTGGGTGCCGCACTCGAAGTGCACGCGCTCGGGTTCTAACAGGGTTCCCTAATCCGGCAGTGAGAAAACGAACAGGTTGTTCCCTCGGCTGGGTCGGAGCTCAGGCGTCATCCGCAGGTTGATGCCGGCGCCTGTGCCCGTGGCCACGGCAACATACTGACGGCCGTCGACCGCGTAGGAGACCGGGAAGCCGGTCACTGGCGATCCGAGGTTGACCTCCCACAAGATCTCTCCGGTGTCCTGATCGAACGCCCGAAATCGACCGTTGGCATCTCCGCCAAACACAAGGCCGCCACCCGTGGCGACCAGCGACTGCGTCGCCGCGCGCTGTTCGTAGAGCCAGGTCGTGCGGCCCGTCTCGGCCGAGATGGCGCGCACAGTGCCGAGGTGTTCGGTGCCTGGCGCGAGCTGGTGTCGGGCGGCCAGTGCATAGATGGCAAGCGGTCGCTGTCCGCCTTCGGTCAGGGCCAGCTCACGCTCCCCGCGCGGATTTTGCGTGGACAGCATCCGGGCGCACGTGTTTCGCAGCGGGTAGTACATCGTGTTGGTCAGCGGGCTATAGGCGCCCGCCTCCCAGTCTTTGCCCCCGGCCCACGTAGGGCAGGCGAGCACTTCCTGGCCTAGGTCGGTAAAGACGACCTCGCTGTTCTCCTGCACCGCGCCGGTCCTGCCATCGATGCTGGTAATCACGTTCTGCGGCACGGTCGGGGTGGCCCAGAGAAACTCACCGGTTTCCCGGTCGAGCGTGTAGACCACACCGGTTTTCCCAGGAATACCGGTCATGACCCGGCGACGCTCGCCTGGCTGCACATCTGGGTTGATCCAGCTGACCTCGTTCACGTCCGGCGCGACGACGGTATCGACCAGGAGGCGTTCGAACGGATGGTCGAGATCCCAGTGATCGTTCAGGTGCTGATAGTGCCAGCGGATCTCGCCGGTGTCGACGTCGAGGGCTAGCGTTGAGTTGTGGTACAGGTGCGTATTGTCGACACCTCCCAGTAGGAACTTCGGCGCCGGTGACGTGACCGATGTGCCCTGATAGATGAGACGTAGCTCAGGGTCGTAGCTCGGTGGCATCCAGGTTCCGACGTGGATCCGCTGTTCCCAGGGCACGCCGCCCCACGTCTCGTCTCCCGGCTCACCGGGCTTGGGGATGGTGTGCCGGCGCCACAGTTCTTCGCCCGTGCGGGCGTCGTGGGCCACGATGACGCACGAGTCTGGACCGCCCATGGGCCGGCAGCTCCGGCCAGAGATCACTTTGCCATCGGCGATGATCGGTCCCGAGCTGTGACCGGCCGGCGTGACCGTGTAGTCAAAGATCTCGTTCTCCCACGCCAGTGCGCCAGTGACGGCGTCCAAGCCGAATACGTAGTTGTCGTCGCTGGTGTTGATGATGTAACGGTCGTAGATGGCGATGTTCCGGTTGTTGCGGGCGTTCCCGCCGACATAGTCGTAGACGTCGTCCGGCAGGTCGCGAAGATACTCCCAGATTAGGTCGCCAGACGCGGCGTCCAGCGCCTGGATGGCATCGCTCGCGTTCGGCATGTACAGCACGCCGTCGTAGACCAGCGGCGTGCCCTCCATCGCGCCGGTGTGCAATGCCCGGGTCCACGTCAGCCGCAACTGTTTCACATTGTTGCGCCTGATCTCGTCAAGCGGACTGTAGCCCCAGCCGTCGAGGGTCCGTCGCCACATCGGCCAGTCGGCTGGTGCCGGATCGGCCAGGATGGCATCCGTCACCGGAACGAAGTCGTCGTCCTGAGCGAGGACGGGGCCGGCCAGGGTCAGGAGTAGGGAGGTTAGTAGTAGCCGAGACGACGTCGGGGGGAGCAAAGACATGGCTAGCGACCCTGTTCGCCCGCTAGCTCTCTCTGGCGGGCTCCCCGCAGGATGGTCTCCATGCCGTAGTTCCCCTCGTGACAGGCGTATTCATAGATCGGATCGGGATTGAGCTGCATCGGCACCTGATAGGTCCACGGCGCACTCCAGGTCGACGGGTCGCTGACCGTCACCTCATAGAGCAAGACTTCGTTGGATTCGCGTTTGAACCGTTCTACCAAGTCCAGGTCACGCGTGGAGCCACCGCGCATGAAGCTGGTCTCACGGAGAAAGCTCGTTGTCTCAACGACGAGCGTGTCTCCTTCCCAATGTCCGCGTGCGTCACCGGCCCACAGGTCCAGGTCGACATGCGGTCGTCCGTCCAGCGGGATGACCCGGGTGTTGTGGTTCATCTCGTTGAAGATCACCACCGTGTTCGGCGTCTGGAACAGCTGCATGTTGTTGTTGTACCCGCCTGGGGTCATCGGCGGTCCGGAATTGAACCCAGTGATGCAGCGGGCCTGCAGGCCGTTGAGGCCGAGGTCCTCGACCCAGCCGCCTGGTGTCGGCTCGTGAGTTCCGGTGTCCTTTCGAGCCTCGGCGAGCGCGTCTCTCCGTGCTTGCGCCTCCGCCGTTAGAGGGGGAATCCGTCCGTCGGGTGGATCGATGACGAGCGAGGTGCGGTTGGTGGCGATGACGGAATCGCCCCGGTCGAACCAAAATTGGTTGTAGGAGCCGGGGGCGCCGTCCTCACCTTGGTCGACGTTGCCGCTGGGATCGATCTGTGTGCGGCGGGCTGGCCGCGCCGCGAGCTGGTCGTTTCGCTCTGCCGCGGCCTGGTTGCGGCTGGCCGCCTCCTCGGGAGAGAGGAATTCTTGGTCGGCTAGGTCACGAGGTCGCTCCATCGGCGTGATGGTCCGGAAGTCCCAGACGCCCTGTAGATCAGGCTTGCCCCATGGGGTGCGGGGGGTGTCCTGTGCGGCGCTCTGTGCTGTGACGAAGAGGGAGAGGACGGCAGCCGTGGCGATAGTCGTGGGCACTCGTCTGTTCATCGAAACTCCTTTGTCGAGCGAAGAGGCATTATCGCCGCATTGTCGGCGGCAGAGCCAGCCGTGGACGCCTTGCCGTGCGAGAATCTCGGGCGAGGAGGGGCGATGAGATTCAGCGTGATGTGGCCGGGCGTCGCGGCGTGTGGGTTGGCGGTGTCGTGTAGTGGCGGACCTGTGGTCGAGGTTGAGATGGCGGCCCAGGAGGCACCGCCAAATCTGTATGCCGGCTCGCCCTATCTCGGGGAACTGCGCAATGAGGTCGTCTACGAGGAGATCTGGGAACGCCCGCAGCTATCCAAGCGCGATCGCAGCCTGATCACCATCGGCGTGCTGCAAGCATTGGCCCGCGAGGAACTGGCCATCCACATCCCGCGCGGACTCGACAACGGGCTGACCGCGGAAGAGATCTCAGAGATCATCCTCCACGTCACCTTCTACGCCGGTTGGCCCACCGGGGTGCAGGCGTCGCTGACGGCGGCAGAGGCGTTCGAGGCAAGAGGCATCGTGTTGGGAGAGCTCCCGCGCGCGCCCGAGATCGAGGAGGTGGCCGGACCGGGCGCCGAGCTAAGTCGGGCGTATGCCTCAGTGCCGCGGCTGGGGGTGTTGCGCAACAGCGTTCTTTATGGGGACGTCTGGGAGCGCCCGTTGCTCTCGAAGCGGGACCGGAGCATACTGACCATCGCTGTGAACCAGGCGCTCTACGCAACTAATGAACTCCGGACTCATGTCGGCCGGGGTCTCGACGAAAACGGGGTCACGCCGCAGGAGGTCTCCGAGGTCATCCTCCACGTGACCTTCTACGGGGGCTGGCCTGCGGCGGTCAACGCGGGCCGATTGGCCACCGAGGCGTTCGAGGTGCGAGGTGTCGACTTCGCCAGCCTTGAATAGCGGAGTCGGCTCGGCTCAACGGCCGGCTCTGGTGGGCACCCACCGCTCGGCCCGGCGCTCGGCTTCGGCGATCTCCGCGGCGGTAAGACGTTCGGCCACCATTTCCCGGTCCAGGAGCAGTACCTCGCGGTCGCCGCCAGCCATATGCAAGGTGGCTAGCTCGAGCCAGTGGTACGCTTCGACGTCGTCCTGTTCCACGCCGTTGCCGGCTGCATACATCGCTCCGACTTCACCGAGCGCGGTGACCTCGCCAAGCTGGGCGGCATGGAAATACCACCGGAAGGCCTCGGCCGGGTTCCGGTCGACCCCGTCGCCATCGCGGTATTTCACCCCTAGGTTTATGGCCGAGACTCCATGGCCGAGTTCGGCGGCTCGACGAAAGAAGCGGACCGATGCGCTGTGGTCCAGGCGGATCGGCTGGTCCACCTGGAACGGTTCAGGTACTCCTTGGTAGATGACGCCAAGATTGTTCAGCGCGAAGACGTTGTCCTGATCACCCGCCAGCCTGAACCAGCGAACCGCCTCTTCATGGTCCTGCGCTACACCCTGGCCGAGGAGATAGTAGACGCCGATCGTTAGCTGGGCGTCGGCGTGTCCCTGAGACGCGCTCGAGCGGAACCAGTCGGCGGCGACCGCGAGGTCCTGTTCGAGGCCTCCTTCGCCGCGCGCGTAGAGACCCGCTAGCTCGAACTGCGCGTTCGGGGCCCCCGCGGTGGCTTGCGCGGTGAGTGAATCCACGTCCGCCTGTCCAGCGCTTAGGGACGGCAGCGTGAGCCCGACGAGCAGCAGGGCGGCGGTGTGGCGTCCGCGTGAGGACATGGGCGTCTGGATCTGGAGGCATGATACCGCGGCCGGTGTCGGTTTACGCATGGAGGCGGTATAGTCGGGGGCTATATACGAGCTTGGAGGAGAAGCAGATGAAACGGTTGGTATGTCTAGGAGCGCTGGCGCTTGTCGGCGTTGTATCGATGGTGACCACGCAGCAAGCGTGGCAGGAGCGGTCCACGCTGGTCGTTACCGAGGTGGCGGAGAACCTCTACATGCTGGGCAACGAGCCTGGCGGTCAGGGTATGCGTGGGGGGGGCAATACGGGGATCTTCGTCGGCAGTACGGGGGTCACGCTCGTTGATACGAAGATCTTCGGCTACGGGCAGGACATCATCCGCCACGTGCGCGAGATTACCGACAAGCCAATCACCACCGTGATTAACACGCACACCCACTACGACCATAGTGGCGGCAACACGGAACTTCCGGACGCGGTGAACTTCATCGTGCACGAGAACACACTGGCGCAGATGTCGCGCGACAGTTGCGAGCGGGTGACCAACTGCGAGGCATTCCACGGCGGCAACGCGAAATATCTACCGGAGACCACTTTCACGGACCGTACCACGATCGGTAGCGGCTCCGATCAGATCGATCTCTACTACTTTGGTCGCGGTCACACCGATGGCGATACCTGGATCGTCTACCGCAACGCGAGGACCGTGCAGACCGGAGACATGTTCGCCCGCAAAGGGCTGCCGTTCCTGGATGTCGCGAACGGCAATGGCAGCGCGCTGGAATTTGGCGAGACTTTGCAGAAGGCCGTCGCCGGGATCAGCGGCGTCGACACGGTCATCCCTGGGCACAACGACGTGCCGCTGGTGTGGCAGGACGTGGTGAACTACAGCGGCTTCTACAACGACATCGTGGACCGAGCCAAGTCGGCGCAGGCGAACGGCCAGTCGGCCGAGCAGTTCGTGGAGTCCTACTCTGTACCGAGCCAGTATAGTGATTTCGCCGCTGAACCGGACCGGCTCGCCACGACGGTTGGCTACATCTACGAAGGCCAGTAGCGGCAGTCCTCCACCGGAGGCAGTGTCCCGACGCTTACCTGTGCCGCGAGTGTGAGTGCAGTGTCCGCATAGCCGTCGTCCCTGCCGACAGCAGTCTCACAACCGTGGATGCGATGCCAGGGACGCACTGAAACAGAGGCCGGTTGTGCGGAGCACGGGCGACCGCGCACTGGTCTGGCTTTCACAGGCCGTCCGACTCGCGTGCCCGACGGAGGCGAGTGTTACGCCAGTATGCCGACGGAATGGACCCTGTCGATGCAGCTAGTCCGCTTCATACATCTTCCCCGTGAAGGTGCGGGTCGCCAAGTCGACCTGGCCCTCGCAACGCAGCCGATCACCGTTCGAGACCGTGAGAAGCGGAATATGAACGTTCCAGCAATGGGCGCCCTCGACTTGTTCCCAGGTGCCTGACCCGGAACCGTTCACATAAGGCTTGCCCTCGGGAAAGGCCTGGCCTACCCACTGGACACTTCCGTTGGTGGCACCGTCTGGAACATCGAAAATCAGCGAGCCAAAGACCGCGCCGTAACCTGTAGCCAGGCCCTCCCAGTGCGCCGTGGAGATGACACCGCCGCCTTCACGGGCTGCATAGGTGCTGGCGACGTGCCGGTGAGCAAACTCTCCTAGTGGTTCTGACATTCGAGATCCTCCATGAAAGGGCGAGAGGCTGTCGAGTTTAGCAGCCGGCAGGCGCCTGCATAACTAGAAGAGTATCGAGTCCCGGGGTCGCGAAGGAATGACGGGGAGAGGTGCCGCAAACGAGTCTATGGGGATGCAACGGAGTTCTTAGATAGAGCCGGTGTTCTGTCACACTAGAACCAGGCCCGTAATACATCGTCACGAGTGGAGAGATCTGCATGACGCGCTACCTCCGGTTGGTAGCCATATCGACGTGCTGCATGAGGTTTTTCGCGTTCGGGGGACTCTCTGCGCATGGCGAACATCAACTATTTGCCCTTGGCGACTTCGGTCTCGAGAGTGGGGTCACGCTGCCCGATGCACAGCTGGCCTATGTCACTCACGGCACGCTGAACGCCGAGCGGTCGAATGCGGTGTTCGTCCCGTCTTGGTACAGCGGGGATCACCACGGGTATGACACCCTGATCGGCCCTGGACTGGCCCTCGATCCGGCCGAGTATTTC
>DEAA01000039.1:58391-78424 GCA_002346545.1 Acidobacteria bacterium UBA2994 | reverse complement strand
GGAGCCGGGCCGGCTCGCGAACCTCGCCGAACAAGCCGATGGCGGCAACCCCGGCCGCACCTTCACGAAACACCTCCCTTGAGTTATCGACCGTTATGCCGCCGATCGCCAGTATCGGGAGAGAGAGCGTCCGACTCCCTTCCCGGATTGGACCTGGTCCGCACGTTGGTGTGCCCGGCTTCGACACGGTCGGAAAGACCGTGCCCCAGACCAGATAGTTCAATCCCCCACCCTCAACCGCCGCCCGGGCCTCGGCCAGCGAGTGCACCGACCGACCCAGTGGCAGCGCCGCCGGCAGCCAGCGCCGCGCGTCGGCGCCCTTCACCGAATGCGACCGCAGATGCACCCCGACGCCGCCCACCGCCAGGGCAAGATCAAGGCGATCGTTCACCAGCAGCTGGGTGGACCCACCCGCCAGCCGGCTCACTGCCTGTCGCACCACCGAGTACAGCTGTCGGTCAGTCAACGACGGCTCACGGATCTGCACCAGATCGACACCAGCGTCTGCGGCCGCCTCGACTTGCGCCACCACCGCTTCGGGACCACCAGCGCCGGTCGCCCGACGCCCGGTCACCGCCATAACAAGCGGGCGCCGATCAGGTAACGCTCGACTCACAGCGACTCGCCCTCTCTTGACGACAGCGCAGAACGCACACCGGCACGATTCGCGCACGCGGAGGCGCTGCGGCGGCTCATCCAACTTCGAAAGACGCCACCTAACTCCACCATCCCCGCTGCCACGTTCACTACACCCAATCCGCTCACCCCGCCCCGCACCGAAGGCCAGAGGATTATCTCCCCCACGCGGGGGAACAACTCGACCATGAGGTTACGCTCCCAGAACACCGACCAGGGCGCCACGAGCAACACCAGACCGGTTTCGAGCAGGTAAACAATGAGTAGCGTCCGACCCAAACGGCGAATCTCAGCCTCCCTCTAACTTCGCCGAGAGCCTGATGTCCATGTCGCGCAAACTCCATACGACGCGGCCACGCCCTGCAGCGCAGGAACCACCGTCAGGACCCAGGCGTGAAAACCAGAAGTTCCCAACAACCGGGCCAAGGCACAAACCACTCGACGAGGCGCAGGAATCTGAAACCGACGGCCTGCCGCCTGTGGTCGGAAAATCCGACCTCAAGCGCGGCTTCGGGGACGAGATCAGGTCGCCTCGGGCTTCTGTCAGCCAACACCGTCACGCCCTCGCGGACCATGGCTCTGCCGAGCCTAGAATTTCTTCGATCGATATCAGTCGATCGTATCAAACAGGGAACGCGGCCTGAATGACCGGCGATGGACGGGCGAGTATCCGTGTCGAGCCATTGCGGCAAGATGCTCAGGCGTGGGGTAGCCTTTGTGACGGTCAAACCCATATCGAGGATCCTGCTGGTGGAGCTCCTGCATCCGGCGATCCCGCACGACCTTCGCCACAACCGAGGCCGCTGCGATTGCCGCACACCGCCGATCTCCACCGACCACACCGCGTTGAGGAATAAAGAGGCTCGGTATCCGGAACGCGTCAACGAGAGCAAAGTCGGGCAGAGGATGGAGTGCGACCACGGCATCACGCATCGCCGCCAGCGAAGCGTGGTGAATATTGAGTCGGTCGATGTCTGCCGGTTCCCTCATTCCCACTGACCAGCCAAGACAACGTTCGAGAATTTCGTCGTGCAGCCGGTCCCGCATGGCTGGGGTGAGCAGCTTGGAGTCGCGGAGCCCCCTCACTCGATCGTCGAGAGGCAAGACGACCGCCGCAGCCACGACAGGCCCAGCAAGGCAGCCACGCCCGACCTCGTCGACGCCGGCGATGCGCACGAACCCGGCACGGCGCAACTCGTTCTCTATAGCTCGTCTGGCGAACGACCGACGTCGGCCCGACGCCCGTCGTCCCTTCATTCGATGCGCCGCGGGTAACGCGTCCGACTACTGGGCCATGGGACGGCGCTTCTCGCGCAGGCGTGCAGCCCGTCCACGGAGCTTCCGCAGGAAGTAGAGCTTGGCGCGTCTGACCCGGGCAGCGCGTCCGATCTCGATCTTCGCGATCGACGGCGAGTGCAGCGGGAAGATCCGCTCCACACCCTGGCCGAACGAGACCTTCCGCACGGTGAACGTCCCACGGGGACCGCCGCGCTTTATCGCGATGATGACCCCCTCAAACACCTGAATTCGTTCTTTCTCGCCCTCGCGAATCTTGACGTGCACGCGGACGGTCAGGCCAGGCCGCAAGTCCGGCCGCTCGAGCATCTGAGCCTGTTCTATCGTTTCAATCGCATTCATCTGCCTGCTCCCGATCGGACGACCTTGATGCATCGTCCCTCAACTCGCTCGACCACCGGCGCGCTTGCGCGTCCAGCGACGCTTGCCCCAACAGATCTGGCCGCCGGGCCTGGGTCCGCCGAAGCGCCTCTCGACGACGCCACCGTTTAATCTCAACGTGGTGGCCTGACCGCAACACCTCGGGGACCTCGTACCCGTCGAACACCGCGGGACGGGTGTAGTGCGGGTGGTCCAGCAGTCCGTCCACGAACGACTCCTGCTCCACCGACTTCGCGTCCCCGACTACACCAGGCACCAGTCTAGCAACCGTATCAACCACCACCGCCGCGGCCAGTTCCCCCCCACTCAGCACGTAGTCACCGATGGAAATCTCCTCGGTCGCCAATGCCAAGCGGATCCGCTCGTCAACCCCTTCGTAGCGGCCGCACAGTAGCACCACGTGCCTGCAGCTGCTGAGCGTGCTCGCCTGCTCATGCCGGAACACGCGTCCCTTCGGGGACATCAGCGCGACAACATCCGGTTTACCATGCTCCCGCCGGATCGCTGCCACCGCCCGGAAAAACGGCTCCGGCTTCAAGACCATCCCCGGGCCGCCACCGTAGGGCACATCGTCCACGGTCCGATGCCTGTCATCGGTGAAGTCCCGTAAGTCGTGGACGCCCACCCTTATCAGCCCGGACGCGACCGCCCGACCGACCACCCCGTCGGTCAGTAGCGCCTGGATCATCTTCGGGAAGATCGTGACGACATCGAACCTCAGCTTGTCCTCCCACGCGCACTCCGCGCCCTAGGCGCCAGTCCGATTCAGTTCCACGAGACCGTCTGGCGGATCAACCTCGATCCGCCGTGCCGCCACATCGACCAGGACACAGATCGCGTCGACCAACGGTATCTGCACCTCATCGCCATCGTTCCGGAGAATCAAACGGTCCGCGCCCTCGCCCTCTTCGATGTCCGTCACCACACCGAGATGGTCACCCTCGACGGTCCCGACGCGGCACCCGATCAGTTCGTGACGGTAGTACTGCCCTGACGGTAACGCGGCAACGTCGATCTGCGGCACCCGGAGCTCTGCCGAGGCCAACACTTCGGCCATCGAGATAGACGTCACTCCGCCTAGACCGATGATGGGCCGACCACGGTGAAACCGCACGTCCTCGATACAGTAGGCCGTCACCTCGCTTCCCTGTCTGATGAAGACCGTCTTCCCCGGCGCGAATCGCTCCTCAACAAAGTCGGAGTCTGGATCGACAATCACGCGCCCTCTGTTCCCGTGCGGACGCGCGATCCGGCCGACCGACACCATCTCGTCCCACTTGTCCGTGTCGGCCATGCTATCGCAGACGCCGCCCAAGCCGCGCGGGGGTCAATCGACGAAGTCGACGGTAACCTGGCGCCCCTCGACGTCAGAAGCCAACTCGGCCAGCGCCCGGATCGACGATGCCGTCCGCCCCTGGCGCCCGATCATCCGTCCAAGATCTTGCCCGGTCGTGCTGAGCTCAACACGGGGGCCCTCGCGCCCTTCACCCTCCGTCACCGATACGCCGTCTGGCTGATCGGCCAGCGCCCGACCGATGACCTCTACCACGTCGCGGGCCCGACTCATGTCGTCACCTGAGCCTCTTCCTTACCCTCGCCGGACTCGGCCGCCGGCGCCGCGTCCGTCTCGGACGCCTCGGGCCTCGGATGCCGCGACACCAAGGTCCGAACCGTGTCAGACATCCGTGCCCCGTTGCCCGTCCAGTAGCTCAGACGGTCGTAGTCTACGTCCAGAACTTCCGGATCAGTCCGCGGATCGTAGTGCCCTAGTAACTCCTTGAAACGTCCGTCCCGCGGCGCGCTCGACTCCATCACTGCGACTCGATAGAACGGCCGCTTCGTCGTTCCGACCCGACTCAATCGAATGGTCAACATTGCGTGCTTCTCTCCTCGCTTGCCAATCCTCTCTGGCGCTCATCCCATCGGGAACCGCATACCCGTGGGCAGACGGCGTCGGCCGCCCTTCTTTCGTCGCGACCGGGATACCCCCCCAACCGCACGGAGCATCTTCCGCATGTCCATGAACTGCTTAAGCAGACGGTTGACCTCCTGTACCGTCGTACCACTGCCCCGCGCGATCCGTCTCCGACGGCTGCCATCAATGATCTGATGGTGGGTGCGCTCACGGCGAGTCATCGAGTCGATGATGGCCATCGTCTGCTTGAGCGCCCTCGGATTCACCTCCGCGCCATCCGGCAGTTGCGACGCCGTCTGGTTCATGCCCGGTATCAGTTCCGTGAGCTTCTCGAGCGGCCCCATCTTCGAGACCGAGGCCAACTGGTCTCGCATGTCCTGAAGGGTCAACTGATTCCGCCGGATCCTTTTCTCGAGCCGGGCCGCATCCTCCTGGCTGACAGCCTGTTCCGCCTTCTCGACCAGCGACAGCACGTCGCCCATCCCGAGCATCCTGGACACTAGGCGATCGGGATGAAACGGCTGCAGATCCTCAATCCGCTCTCCGTCGCCGATGAAGGTCACGGGGACCCCAACGACCGAGACGACCGACAGTGCGGCGCCGCCCCTGGCGTCGCCGTCCATCTTCGAGAGCACCACACCACTGATGTCGAGCCGGCGATTGAACTCGCCGGCGCTCTTGATGGCATCCTGCCCAGTCATCGCATCGGCCACATAGAGCAGATCCGATGGAGCAAGCGAACTCTTGATCGCCTCGAGTTCGGCCATCAGGTCGTCGTCAATGTGTAGTCGGCCGGCGGTGTCGACCAGAACAACATCGAAGCCCATTTCTCGCCCCGTCGTTACCGCCCCCTCAGCCCTTGCGACCACCGCCGTGTCAGCCGATGATTCGTGGACCCGGACGCCCGCATCCGAGGCCAACACACTCAGCTGTTCAATCGCGGCCGGTCGTCGAACATCGGTCGAGACCACGATCGGATGACGTCCCTGCTGCTTCAGCCAGTGAGCGAGCTTCACCGTCGTGGTGGTCTTCCCTGCCCCCTGCAGACCGAGCAACAGCACCACCTGAGGCCGTTGCGAACTGACCGACAGCCCGGTCGGCCCATCGCCCAGCAATGCCCGCAGTTCGTCGCGCACGATGGCGACTACCTGTTGGGTCGGAGTCAGGCTGTCGAGCACCTCCCGGTCAACGGCGCGATCGCGAACCCGGTCGACGAATGCCTTGACGACCTTAAAGTTGACGTCAGCCTCGAGCAGCGCCATGCGGATCTCACGCAGCGCCGTCTCGACCGCCTCGGGCGTGAGGCGCGACTCGCGTCCAATGGAGGCAAAGACCTCCTGGAGACGCTCGCTAAGTGAGGCAAACATGGGTGCTGTCTCTCGATCGAACCGCGCTTTCCTACCTTAAGCGGTTCAAACGCAACCGTTTATTTTAACGGGGAGCGAGACAAGCTGTCAAACAAGCGAAGGCGATCACACGGACTTCAGCGTGTGACCAAGCTTCGTCTTTTTTGTCCGCAGATAAGTGCGTGCCAAACCCGTGGTGGGAACTTCGAGCGCGAGTGTCGCCGACACCGACAACCCGTAACCCTCGAGCCCGACAAACTTCCGGGGATTGTTGGTGAGCAGGCGCATGCTGCGCACACCCAGGTCGCTCAGAATCTGCGCCCCGATGCCATAGTCACGCTGATCCGGTTGGAAGCCGAGACGTTCGTTCGCCTCGACCGTGTCGAGACCCTGATCCTGGAGGTGATAGGCCCGAATCTTGTTCGTAAGACCGATGCCGCGCCCCTCCTGATTGAGATACAGGAGCACGCCCCGATCCTCCTCGGAGATCCGAGTCATCGCAGTGTGGAGCTGGGGTCCGCAATCGCAGCGTGCCGAGTGAAACACCTCTCCGGTGAGGCACCGCGAATGCACGCGCACCAGCACGTCCTCGCCATCGGCCACTTCGCCACGAACCAGCGCCAAGTGCGTCTCTCCGTTGACGACACTCTCGAACGCCACGAGCTCGAAGTCGCCGTACTCGGTCGGAAGATTCGATGCCGCTGCCCGACGCACCAACCGCTCGTGACTCATCCGGTACTTGATCAGATCGGCAATAGTGATCATGACCAGCTTATGCTTGCGCGCGAAACGACGTAATTCGGGCACTCTGGCCATCGTGCCGTCCTCGTTCATGATCTCGCAGATGACCCCGGCCGATTGCAGCCCCGCAATACGTGCCAGATCCACAGCCGCCTCGGTCTGCCCGGCACGCACCAGCACGCCACCATCGCGCGCCCGCAGCGGGAACATGTGCCCGGGACGGGCCAACTCGGCCGCGGTCGTCGTTGGGTCGGCAGCCACCTGGGCGGTCACGGCCCGGTCCGCGGCGGAGATTCCGGTTGTCGTCCGTTCCTTGGCCTCGATCGAGACACAAAAGGCCGTATCGAACTTAGACGTGTTACGTTCGACCTGCAGCGGGATGTCCAGTTCGTCCAGTCGGGCCGCCGTCATCGGGAGACAGATCAGCCCCCGGCCGTGCTTGGCCATGAAGTTGATGATCTCCGGCGTGATCTTTTCGGCAGCCACGGTGAGATCACCTTCGTTCTCGCGGTCCTCGTCGTCGACGACGATGACCATCTTGCCCTCGCGAATGGCGACGATCGCCTCCTCCACGGGCGCGAATCCGCTGGCCCGTGTCGACAGCGCTAATCCGAGCGCGCTCTTCCTTGCGCGGGTTCGTTTCCGTGCGATCTTCTCAGCCATGCTGGTCTTCGGTTGATGCGGCGCTGTCGGGCAACCGGAAGTCCCCGAACTCGAGCGCTCGGAGGACGTACTTCCCGATGATATCGCACTCCAGATTCACGATATCGCCGACACGGCTCCGGCTGAGGTTCGTGTGCCCCCAAGTGAAGGGGATGATCTGCACCTCAAATCGTGACCGTTCGAGCGAGGCAACGGTCAGACTGATGCCGTCGACAGCGATCGATCCCCTCATTACAAACAATCTCGCCAGCTTCGCTGGGAACCCGACGACGACCCTGTGGAACTCGGCTTCGTGGGCGATGCCTTCGATGATCCCGGTCGCATCCACGTGGCCCTGGACGAAGTGACCGCCCACGCGGGTGTCGGCTCGCATGGACCGCTCAAGGTTGACGACCCCGCCCACCGCCAACTTCCCCAAGCTGGTCACCCGGACCGTCTCAGGCGAAACCTCCGCGTCAAACCGTCCCGCCGCCGTCTCGACCACAGTCAGACAGACGCCATTGACGGCGATGCTCTCGCCGAGTTCCAGCTCTGAGGCCACGTCGGTGCCCACCGCCACACGCCATCCCTTTGGGATCTCATCGAGCCCCACGACCTCACCTACGCCCTCAATCAAGCCGTTGAACATCGCTCTCCATCAGCACATCGGTCCCGAGCCCCGTCCCGCGCCAGTCGAGTGAGCTCAGTGTCCCCCAGTGATCCGGCCACCATCCCACCCCATCCCCACCCAGCACCGTCGGCGCCACGTAGAGACGGAGCCGGTCCACCACCCCAGCAGTCCAGCACGCACGATACATCAGAGCCCCACCCTCGAGCAGCACTGAACAGACGTCGTGGTCGACCAACCGACGCACAGCTTCCCTCGGGTCCCGCTCCGACAGGAGCTCGAGCATCGCCCCGGCCCGCGCGAGCGCCGACGCGCGTTCGGGAGCCTGGTCACATGCGCTGCGGGTAGTCATAACGACGACCGGCCCCTCCTCGAGCGTCCGAAGCAAACGCGCGGTAGGTGGCATTCGGAGACGAGTATCAAAGACCACGCGAACCAAAGGCCGCCGTCGCTCTCGCTCGCCTCGCGCCGTCAGGACCGGATCGTCAACCAGCACCGTCTCCGACCCGACAGCGATGGCATCGATCTCGGTACGCACGCGATGCGCGTGCCACTGAGCCGCCTCTCCGGTCAGCAAGGTCCGCGTGCCTGGCGCGGCAGCAATGCGTCCATCCCGGCTAACCGCGGCCTTAAGGGTTACAAACGGACGGCCTCGCTCTTTGACGCTGAGGAATCCCTCGTTGAGGCGACGGGCTGGCTCACGGAGGACGCCCGTGACGACTGGAATCCCACTCATACGGAGGATCTCGCACCCCGCGCCGTCAACCCGCTGGTCGGGGTCTTCGGAGGCGACCACCACTCGCGCCACGCCCTCGGCCACGATGCGGCGGGCGCACGGCGGCGTCCGTCCCGTGTGGGAGCAGGGCTCCAAAGTGCAATAGAGTGTGGCGCCCCGGGCGGCGACGCCGGCGGCATCGAGAGCCACCACCTCGGCGTGTCGTTCACCAGCCCGAGCGTGGTAACCCTCTCCCAGGATGACGTCGTCACGCACGAGGACGGCGCCAACCATCGGGTTGGGACTAGTCGCTCCCCGGCCGCGCGCGGCGAGCTCCAGCGCGTGGGCCATCCACTGCTCGTCGGTCATCACCAAACCGGCTCGAACAGCGCGTCTACGTAGTCTTCAGCCGAGAACGGCAGCAGGTCGTCTATCTGTTCGCCGACACCGACGTATCTGATCGGCACTCCGAGCTCGGCGGTGATGGCCACCGCGATACCACCCTTTGCCGTACCGTCGAGCTTGGTCAGCACAATGCCGGTAACGCCGGCGGTTTCGAGGAAGGCACGCGCCTGCGGGAGCCCGTTCTGCCCAACGGTGGCGTCGAGCACGAGCAGCGTTTCGTGCGGCGCTCCGGCAACTACCCGACCCGCTACACGCCGAATTTTGTCCAACTCAGCCATCAGGTTGGCCCGGGTGTGCAGCCGGCCCGCTGTGTCTACCAGAACCACATCGCGGCCCTTTGCCTTACCTGAAGACACCGCATCGAACACCACCGCTGCCGGATCGGATCCAGTTGTGGCGCGAATGAAATCGGCATTCACTCGACCCGCCCAGACCTCGAGCTGTTCAACCGCGGCGGCACGGAAGGTGTCGGCCGCGCAGATAACCGGCTGTTTGCCTTCGGAGGTCAGTAAACGCGCCAATCGGCCAACAGTGGTCGTCTTGCCAGTACCGTTCACCCCGACCACCAGCACGACTCTCGGCGAGACGTCCGGGGAAGGAGACGCGGGGCGGGCCTCAAGGAGGGCAAGCAGCTCGTCTCGGACCAGCGCCCGGAGGTCCCCGTCGTCCGCTCGGCCTCGCACCGCCTCAATCAGACGATTGGTTGCCGCAACACCGACGTCGGCCTCGATCAGCAGTTCCTCAAGAGCATCGAGTGTCTCGGCGGGCATCGTGCCCGCGCTCGCGCCAACCGGGACAACGCCGCCGGAACTCAAGCCGTCAAATCGTCCGACCAGTTGGTCCGTCGTACG
Source organism: Acidobacteria bacterium UBA2994 (assembly GCA_002346545.1). Classification (GTDB taxonomy): domain Bacteria; phylum Acidobacteriota; class Vicinamibacteria; order Vicinamibacterales; family UBA8438; genus UBA2994. The sequence goes on along the minus strand of DEAA01000039.1, from coordinate 68,868 downwards.
GCGCAAACCGACCCGCAGACGCTCCAGCAAACTCACTCGTCCACTATCTCACAACCGTCCGGCTACTCCGCCGCACCGTCTGCCTCCGGCCGCTGGCGCCGCAGCATCAGTTCTTCAACGGCTGCCGCCGCGGAGATCTGGCCCTCCAATACCTGACTCATCTGGGTGACGATAGGTAAATCTACCTGGTGACGACGACCCAGCGCGAGCGCCGCCTCAGTCGTGCGTACACCTTCGGCCACCGTGTGCATCGCACCTAGGATCTCCTCCAGGGGCCGTCCCCGTCCAAGCTCGACCCCAACATGGTGATTGCGACTCAATCCACCGGTACAGGTAAGAATAAGGTCCCCTAGACCGCTTAGACCGGCCAGTGTGTCCCGTCGCCCTCCCAGTGCGTACGCAAGCCGTGAGATCTCGGCGAGTCCCCGGGTGAGCAAAGCGGCCAAGGCGTTCGGCCCCAGGTTCAACCCCTCCGCCACCCCGGCGGCGATAGCGATGACATTCTTCATGGCACCGCCCATCTCCACACCGGTCACGTCTTCACTCGCATAGAGACGAAGTGAAGGGGATCGAAACTCCTCCTGCACCATCGCCGCCACCTTCGGCCAACGACTCGCCGCCAACACTGCGGTCGGCGCCCCACGCGCCAGCTCACCGGCAAAGCTCGGCCCAGAAAGCACGGCTACCGGGTGATCCTGTCCTAACTCCTGGGCCATGACTTCGGACATGCGATTAAGGCTCTCCTGTTCGAACCCCTTAGTTCCACTCACCACGATGGTTTCCGCCTGCACCAGCGGAGCCAAATCGCGGAGCAGCACCCTGGTCGCATGACTCGGGACCGCCCAAACGACACAGTCGACACCCGACACCGCCTCGGGCAGCGAGGCAGTCGGCCGGACGGAGTCGGGAAACGGGATGCCAGACAGATACGTCTCGTTCGATCGAGTCTCGGCCAACCTGGAGATCAGCCCCTCATCCCGGCCCCACAACCGCACCTGCTTTCCGAGGCCTCCCAGATGCACCGCTAGAGCGGTTCCCCACCCCCCGGCTCCGATTACGGTCACCGTCCGCACACTTGCCTCCGATCACTCTCGTGTTGACCCTGTACGAGCGGCGCCGTCTATCCAGCCCCGCCGCAGCCTCCGCTCAGTCCCGTTCTGGAGACGGGCGAGATTCCCGCGGTGCCGAAACACTACCAGGGCGGCGGCCCCGGCGGCGGCCACCGCTACTAGACGATTCCCATCCGTCGCCAACACGAGACCCGGGAGCGAGACCAGGGCGAGCAACGACCCGACCGACACATAGCGCGTCGCCCAGACTCCGAGGCCGAAAAGCGCTGCGGCCATCAACGCGGCCGGCGGCGACACGGCGGTGAACACCCCAAAGGTGGTAGCCACCCCCTTACCGCCGCGAAAACGGAGCCACGCGGGGTAGATGTGCCCGACAATGGCCGCAAGGCCCGCGGCAACAACCATCGCCTCATTGGCTCCGAACGCGCGTGCTAACCAGACCGCGGCGCCCCCCTTGGCCATGTCAAGTACTAGCACCAGTAGCCCCAGCGAGGTGCGGCGCACCCGCAAAACGTTAGCCGCCCCGAGATTGCCGCTCCCGGTCGTTCTGACCGCAGCCCCGCCGATCAGGAGGGCAAACGACACCGAGCCCAGCAGGTAGCCAACCAGAACCGACCAGATGATCATGGCTGCCCGCCGGAAATCTTCTGCTGCGGGAGCGGGAACCGCTCGATGAACTTGTTGCTGGCACCGCCGTAGGACAAGCGGCTCTCGTAGAGCGTGACCATCTCGACGGTCCACCGAATCAACTCGGTCGGTGACTCCGCAAGCAGTGGCTTGACGACCGCCCGAGAAGGCTCACCGTGACGCCTGACACCGCCCAGGGTCAGGTGCAAACGATACGCGCGGATCTCAGTGGCCATGCCCAACTGCTGGAGCCGTCTATCGAATTCGGTCTTAACGACGAACACCTCGTCCCGCCCGGTTCCCATCCCCAACCAGAACACCCGGGGCGTTCCGGAATAAGGAAACACGTCGAAACCATCGAAGCCTGCGTGGAAGGCCGCCGTTTACCAGGCGCCCACCAGCGCACGGCGTACTTCACCGGCCGACTTCGCGTCTAATTCACCGCGGAGCCGAAACGAGGAGTGCAGCTGTTCGGACCGCATGCAGCGCATCGGAATGCCAGCCTGCTCGAACCTCTGAGCGCTGGACCGGGCAGTACGGACAGCAGCCCTCCGCGCGTCCGCGTCCAGATCCGCCGCAAGAAACAGTCGCACCCTCCCCCGTCCTAGTCCCGCGCTAGCCCCGCCGCGCCAACAGTCGCCTCCGGAGCAGACCCAGCACCGCGAGCGTGGCCATTCGCCGAACCATCGCGCGGTCTCCCGGCCACCGATAGATACGTGTCGATACCTCATCACCCGGCCCGGCCACCGCCAGACACACGGTTCCCACCGGCTTGGCCTCCGAACCACCATCGGGACCGGCGACACCGGTGACCCCCAAACCGACATCAGCCCCGACGACGTGACGCACCCCCTCGGCCATCGCCGCCGCCACCGGTTCGCTCACCGCACCATGCTCTGCCAGCATGGCGGCGTCTACCCCAAGGACCCGTTGTTTCGCATCGTTGGAGTAGGCCACCACCGCACCGGCGAGGTAACGCGAACAGCCGGGGATGTCGACCAGCCGCGACGTGGCCAGACCGCCAGTGCACGACTCCGCCAGTCCTACCCGCAATCCGGCGTCGACCAAGCGCTGGCCGACCACTTCGGCCAGCGAACGACCGTCGGTGCTCAGGAGGTCTTCACCCAGTGCCGCGCTCAACTCCGCGGTGGCCACATCCAGCACTTTGGTTGCCGTAGTGGGCGCTTCCGACCAGACCGACAGATGGAGCTCCACGAGCCCTGGAGAGGCCAGAATTGTCGTCTCGACCTTCGGCTCTGACTGTCGCCACCGATCGTAGATCGGCTGAGTTGCCTCCGCGACGTGCGACTCGCCTCGCCCCACAACCTTAAGGACCCGTCGATACAAACGTCCACTGCCCACCCGTGATTCGAGACGTTTCCGCACGACGTTGGTGAACATCGGCTCGAGCTCACGCGGAGGCCCGGGCAACAGGAGTACCACTCGTCCGCCCTGCTCGAGCCAGAGGCCGGGGGCAGTGCCGTGCGGGTTCTCCAGAACCTCGGCGCCTTCCGGGACACACGCCTGGCGGCGGTTGTTCTCAGGCATTCGCCACCCTCGGGCCGAAAACCGTGCCGCCAGAGCTGCGACTAGTACCGGGTCCTCGAGCAGGGGACGTTCAAGAAGCGCCGCGACCGTCTCTCGCGTCACATCATCGTCGGTTGGACCGAGCCCTCCCGAAAGCAGGACCAGACTGACTCTTCGGAGCGCCCCCTGCACCGCATCCCGCAAGACCGCTGGATCATCGCCAACAAGGGACTTCCGCTCGACGGCGATCCCGAGTTCGTTCAGCCCGGCGGTCAAGAACAGGGAGTTGGTGTCGGTCTTGAACGGAGTCAGTAGCTCCGAACCCACCGCAATGATCTCGGCTAAACCTCCCCCGGATCTCCCCCAGGTGTTCACCACAGCCCTCCTACGGCGAGCAGCGCTCGAAGCACCAACTGGGCATAGATCCCGGCGATAACGTCATCTGCCATGACCCCCCATCCCCCCGGCAACCGTTCAGCGTGACGTGCCGGAAACGGCTTCAGGATGTCAAACACTCGAAACAGGGCAAAGGCCAGCACCGCTCCACCGACCCCCACCGGAACCGCCATTAAGGTCACCAGCATGCCGGCGACCTCGTCGATCACAATGACCCCAGGATCTCTCCGTTGATAGGCGGTCTCGGTAACTCGCGACGCCAGCACCCCAACCGACAGTACGACCGCCAGGAGGGCGGGCTCGAGCCAGCCCCAGCCATTGGCACGCAGGAGCCACACCAGAGCCAGCCCCGCAAAGGAACCGACGGTGCCTGGCGCGACCGGCACGAAGCCGCATGGCCCGACAGCGGCCACGAGGACCCCAAGACGCAAGCGCGACTCCTTTCCCACCTCGCTACGCGGCCCGCTCAGGCCCTGCGGAAACGGGACGCACCCGGGTCCCAGTGAGTCGGTCGTGCAGCGTCCGTCCTTCTTGGTCGAACACCATGCACAGCCAACCGAGACCGAGCGTCGCCACCGACAAAGCTCCTCCCACCATCCGATACGTCGCCGTGGAGATCGGGACTAGCCGCCCACCAGTATCGACGACCCGGAGGCCGAACAGCATCTTCCCGAACGTCTGACCACCAGCCGCCGTCAACAGCACCAGATAGCTCGCGTCAAGCAGCAACAAAAACAGGCTCAACGGCAGCCAGCGAAGTTGTCCCGCCAATCCGATGTCGAGTCCAGCGAGCCGCAAAGTAAGGACGAGCACCAAGAAGTTCACTGTAACGATGAGCAGCAGGTCGAAGAGCGCAGCCCCACACCGCGAAACCACCCCCGCGGCCCGCGCCTTCGACGCGCCCGGTGTCGATTCCTGACGGCTAGCCTCCTCGGAATCGGACATGGCGCCGGTACGGGAGTCAGATCCTGGGCCAAGTCGAAACGCATTAGCCGTTGGCGTCGGTCGCCTAACTCCCGGAGGGACCCGTGACTCGGGCTGGCGTGGCGACGCCTCCACCGAGTCTGAGGGAAACAACGGCAGCGACGAGGGTGTCGCCAGGGGCGGTCCGTCGCCTCGGTGCGGTGACGAAGCGGAACGCCGCCGCCCGGCGGACCGCCCCCCGCCCGAGCCAGGCTGCCTCTCTGACGGGAGGTCCTCACGCGACGGCTGGCGAGACGGTGTCACGATCGTCCGGACTCGCTGCCGGACCCGGCCGTGTGTCCTTGCGCGGCGACCGAAGACAAGAGGGCACCCAGGGCCGCTCGTTGAAATTCAACTCTCATGCGATCGACATCGACTCGATCGTCGTCCCCCACTCCGACACGAGAAAGCACCCCGAGTCCGTCGACAAATCGCCCCTCGGCGGCAAGTGCTTCGGACTCGCGTAACAGAGCGGCCACTGCCGCCCGGGCCCTGTCGATGCAGTCACACGCGAGAGGATGGTCACGGTCCAGTAACGGTACCCTGGCCCAGACGTCGATCGCAGGTTCGAACTGGCCGCGGAAGTAGTGGGCGAGACCGGAGCGCAACAACTCCGCGATCCTAACGTCTCTGTCGGCAGGAAGCTGCTCGCTGACCTGGGTCGAAGACTGGGTCGCGGGATCGGCCATGAGACGAGACCGGCAGGGACATCAGTGACCCTCGGGCGACGATTATGAGCTACCGCTGGATCGGCGTCAACGGCGACTGTGCTATACGTGCGCCATGCCGCTGATCGAGGTAGTACCCAATATCAGTGAGGGCCGGCGCCCCGACATCGTCGCGGCACTCGCGGCCACATTCCACGACGCGGCCGACGTCACGCTGCTCGATTACTCCTCCGACGCCACACACAACCGCTCAGTCTTCACGGCCGTCGGTGAGCCAGCCCCCCTCATCCTCGCGCTACTCGCGATGTATACCGCCGCCCTCACCCGGATAGATCTTCGCCAGCACCAGGGAGTGCACCCCCGGGTCGGCGCCGTCGACGTAACGCCGTTCGTGCCACTTACACCGGACGACTTACCTTGCTGCGTTGACGCAGCTCACGCCCTCGGGCATGAAGTAGCCGCCAGATTCGGCCTCCCGGTCTTCTTCTACGAGGCCGCTGCACGCGCGCCGCACCGGAGACCGCTCGAAGCTCTTCGGAGGGGCGGTCTGTCCGGGCTCACTGCGCGGCTGGCTGACGCACTCTGGACACCGGATTGCGGCCCCTCTTCCCCCCATCCTACTGGAGGCGTTACCGTCATTGGATCCCGGCTCCCGCTCGTCGCCTTCAACGTGCAGCTGGCCACGGAAGACCTTGAACTCGCCCGACGAATCGCCCGCGCGGTCCGAACCTCAGGCGGCGGTCTGCCGGCGGTCAAGGCGATCGGCGTCGCCACGGCCGACCCGCACATCGTGCAGGTCTCGATGAACCTAGTGGACTATAGCCGCACGTCGGTCTGGGAGGCGTTTGAAGCTGTCTCACGAGAGGCGGAACGCTCGGGCGTCAACGTGCACGACAGCGAGATCATCGGACTGGCGCCCTCCGCAGCGCTCCTCGATGCCGCCACTACTGCACTGCGACTCAGAGCGTTCAAATCGCACCGACTTCTAGAGTGTCGCCTTCAGACCGCCCGCTCGGCGCCTCCGCCTGACGAGGCGACCTGATCACGAAGCCACTGACCGTCCCGATTTCATTCCTTGGTGTCCAGCAGGTCGTGGAGCTCGGTCATGAATTCCCCGATATCTCGAAAATGACGATACACCGAGGCAAAGCGAACGTAGGCGACTTTGTCCAGCTGCTTCAGCTCCTGCATCACGAAGGCACCCACCTCCGCTGTCGGCATCTCCTTTTCCGGCCGCTCCTGCAGAATAGCCTCGACGCGGTCAGCAATCGCCTCGACCGCCGCCACAGACACCGGCCGTTTCTCGCAGGCCTTGAGCATGCCTCCAGTCACCTTCAGGCGGTCGAACCGCTCTCGGCTCCCGTCCTTCTTCACCACCATGTACGGGATCTCGTCGATCCGCTCATAGCTGGTGAACCGCCGGCCGCAGTCCTGGCATTCGCGACGGCGGCGAATGACTTCGCCCTCCCTGCTCTCGCGAGAGTCGACGACCTTGTCGCCGAGATGGCCGCAGAACGGACACTTCATCGCTGCCCTCCCCTCGTCACCATTCTCACGCCTCGCCGCGGCCCGTTGTGCCGATGGCCGCTGACATAGGTGCTCCCGAACCTGGCTCCGCGGCTTCCGTCGCCGACGACGCCTGCCCGTCTTCACCGGCGAGATCGACAGCCGCGCGCCAGGTCAGTCCCTCGCGCGCCATTAACACAATGCCGAGCGCCGTGATCGGTCCGAACGACAGCGCGTGCAAGACGAGAGCCGCCCCCACCGCCGCGTCGACCGGGGCACCGTAGAAGCTGGTCGTCCCGATCTGGAAGAGCGCATGGAACCCGCCGACACCGGCGGGCGTCGGCACCGCCACCCCCAGTACCATCAGAACCATCACGAGCAACGCCCCGCTAAGTGGCAGCGCGATCCCGAACGCCTGGCAAATCGTCCAGGCCGAAGCCGCGACCGCCAACCAGAGTGGCACTGACCACAGCAGCCCAAAACCCAACCGCAGAGGCTGACCAGCCACCGCGAACCCAGCGCTGAACCTGGCCAAGAACTGATACGCTGCCCGGCCGAGTCGCCCCGGCAGCCACTGCTCGACCCGGGTACACAGCGATGCCGTTCGCTCTGGCGCACCGGCCATCCACATCACAACAACCAGGGCCATAACCGCGCCACCAGCCGCCGCCAGCCCTCCCAGCTTGAGCGGCGCCAGCATCGACTCATCTGTGTTCACGACCGTGTCGCCAAAGATGGTCAAGAAGACCCCGAGCAGAAGCACCACCGTGATGAGGTCGAGTAACCGCTCAAGCACCACCGTTGCGAACGCCGCGCTAGCCGTGATGCTAGTCTTCCGTGCTAGGAGATAGGGGCGCAACACCTCACCAAGACGACCGGGCAGGACCGACGAAGTGGCGAAACCAATCACCGTCGCCCTAGCGGCGGAGCCGAATGGGACCGAGGCGATCGGAGCCAGCAGCAGCTGCCACCGCCAGATCCGAGCGAGATAGGTCACGACGATCGCCACACAGGTCGCAACGACCATCGAGAATCGAGCGCGCGTGATCTCGGACCACACCGATGCCAAGTCGGCGTTGCGTAGAAAGAACGCCATCAGTCCAACCACCAGGAAGACGATGGCACCGGATTTCAGGACATCACGCATGGATACCTCGCCCACGCGGCCGGCCATTGCACCTGCTGGAACATTGCGCCGGGTCAAGATCTTCCTGACGACAGAGGAAACGAACCGGCGCCGGACGGCAGGCAACGGACCCGCACGCGAAGGATGCGTGCGCCCGGTTCAGGGACAAGCGGCGCAAGTCATCCGACTGTACTACAACGACCGACACGCGTCTGCCGTCGCTTTCGATTTTCTCGCTTGCCGCACACGTGGCTCTTCAGTAAGCTAAGCGCTCTTAGCGCGCCTATTGAGGATCCCGTGACGTCCGCACCTCCCCTCTTTGAAACGTCTCTTAACGGCCTGACTCATCAACGTCGCGGCAAGGTCCGGGACATGTATGAGGTCGGCGATCATCTGTTGATGGTCGCCACCGATCGGATCTCGGCGTACGACCTGGTGTTGGGCTCGGTCATTCCAGACAAGGGCAAAGTGCTGACCCAGTTGTCAGCCTTCTGGTTCCGTCGGACCGGCGACCTCGTCCCCAATCACATGGTGTCGACCGACCCGGATGAGTACCCCGACCAGTGCCGACCCCATGCAGATCTGCTACGTGGGCGTTCGATGCTCGTGCGAAAGACCTATCCGATCCCAGTGGAGTGTGTGGCCCGCGGCTATCTCGCCGGATCGGGCTGGGCCGACTACAAACGGACCGGCGCGGTCTGCGGCATCTCGCTGCCCGAGGGCATGACTCAATCTCAGCGGCTCCCCGAACCGATCTTCACTCCCGCCACTAAGGCGGAGACCGGGCACGACGAGAACATCAGCGCAGACGAGGCGGCCGACATCATCGGCCCGCGGCTCCTGGAGCAGCTCCGCACGCTGACAATCCAACTCTACAGCCATGGTGCCGCGCACGCCGAAACGTGCGGCATCATCGTGGCCGACACGAAGTTCGAGTTCGGCTTGGTCCGCGCCCCCGGGTTCGACGGCCCCACGAACGCCGACCTTGGGGAGGGCGACGAGGTCGTTCTCATCGACGAGGTCTTGACGCCGGACTCCTCACGTTTCTGGCCGCAGGACATCTACCAGGCCGGAGCGGCACAACCCAGCTTCGACAAACAGTTCGTCCGGGATCATCTCGACGAACTGGCCTGGAACCGCCAGCCACCGGCGCCCTCGCTCCCCGATGAGGTCGTTCGGCGAACCCGCGAGAAGTATCTCGAGGCCTACCGTCTATTGGCGGGCCACGAACTGGACTAGCCATCCGCCACCGGGCGGCCGGACGAGGGAACGAGAGTGCGCGATCAGCTCTATCGGTTGGTGGATGAGATGGTGGCCAAGGGCATCCTGTATGAGGATGCCCGACAGGAGTTCGAACGGCGGTTCATCAGCAGAGCGCTTGCCCGTTCAAAGGGCAACGTAGGTCGCGCCGCCAAGATGATCGGCATCCACCGCAACACCCTGAGCCGCAAAGTCTCGGCCTACCGTCTCAAGCGTACCGGGTGATCCCAAAGTCCACCGCTCGTGGTTGACACCCCGGCTCGTCACTCACTACAATTAGCAGTCGGCCACTGAGAGTGCTAACGCCCCTGGTGCAACGCCTGCCCAGAGGGCTCTTTTTTAACTATCCAAGGGAGTCGGAACAGAACCATGGGAATCAAGGTACGACCACTGCACGACCGCATCATCGTTGAGCGCCTCGAGGAAGAGGAACAAGAGGTCGGCGGCATCATCATCCCTGACACTGCGAAAGAGAAGCCCCAACAGGGCAAGGTCGTAGCCGTGGGCAAGGGCAAGGTCAAGGACGACGGCGGCATTGCCCCGATGGACGTCAAGGACGGCGACACCATTCTCTTCGGCAAGTACTCCGGCCAGGAGATCAAGCTGGACGGCGAGGAGTATCTGATCATGCGCGAGGACGAGGTCCTCGGCGTCGTCGACTAACCCCACGAGCAACTTTGAAGACGGCGCCGGTCCCGATCGGTCGTTCCGGTCTGACCGCCGTCGACGCACTGAAGGAACTGGAGCAGAAGCAACATGGCAAAGCAGATTGTCTATAGTCAGGAAGCGAGGCAGCACATCCTCGCCGGAGTCGACCAGTTGGCCAACTGTGTCAAGGTCACGCTTGGCCCCAAGGGTCGCAACGTCGTGCTCGATAAGAAGTTTGGCTCGCCGACTATCACCAAGGACGGCGTGACGGTCGCCAAGGAAATCGAGCTGCAGGACGGACTCGAGAACATGGGCGCGCAGATGGTGCGAGAAGTTGCCAGCAAGACGTCCGATATCGCCGGTGACGGTACCACCACCGCGACCGTGCTCGCGCAGTCAATCTATCGCGAAGGCGCCAAGAACGTTGTGGCCGGCGCTAACCCGATGGAAGTCAAGCGCGGTATCGAGGCGGCAGTCGCTGCGGTGGTCGGTCAACTCGAGAAGCTGTCGCGCGCCGTGAGCGGCGACATGATCGCCCAGGTCGGACAGATCTCGGCCAACAACGACGAGACCATCGGCACCATCATCGCGGAAGCGATGGACAAGGTGGGCAAAGACGGCGTCATCACCGTCGAGGAAGCGCGCACCCTCGAAACCTCGCTCGAGGTCGTCGAAGGCATGCAGTT
>DEAA01000039.1:50034-58095 GCA_002346545.1 Acidobacteria bacterium UBA2994 | reverse complement strand
CGAAGGCATGCAGTTCGACCGCGGGTATCTCTCGCCGTACTTCGTGACCGACTCCGAGCGGATGGAAGTGGTGCTCGAAAACCCGATCATCCTGATCCATGAGAAGAAGATCGGCTCGATGAAGGACCTCCTACCGCTGCTCGAGCAGGTCGCTCGTCTCAACCGTCCGCTTCTTATCGTGGCCGAAGACGTCGAAGGTGAAGCACTCGCCACCCTCGTGGTCAACAAGCTGCGTGGCACCCTGCAAGGAGCGGCGGTAAAGGCGCCCGGCTTCGGCGATCGGCGAAAGGCGATGCTCGAAGACATCGCGACGCTGACCGGCGGTAAAGCGATCACCGAGGACCTTGGCCTCAAGCTCGAGAACATTCGAGTCGAGGACCTGGGCAAAGCCAAGAAGGTCACCATCGACAAGGACAACACGACCATCGTCGAGGGTGAAGGCACCCACGCCGCGATCGAAGGCCGCGTGAAGCAGATCCGGACCCAGATCGAGGAGACTACCTCGGACTACGACCGCGAGAAACTGCAGGAGCGGCTGGCAAAGCTCGTCGGTGGCGTGGCCGTCATTAAGGTCGGCGCCGCGACCGAGACCGAGATGAAGGAAAAGAAGGCTCGGGTCGAGGACGCAATGCACGCGACTAAGGCCGCTGTCGAGGAGGGCATCGTGCCAGGCGGCGGCGTGGCGCTACTCCGCAGCCAGGCTGCACTGGCCGACCTGAAGCTCGAAGGCGACAAGCAGATCGGCGTGAACATCATCCGCCGGGCGCTCGAAGAGCCAATGCGGTGGATCTCCACCAACGCCGGTCAGGAAGGGTCAATCGTTGTCCAGAAGGTGCGCGAGCAGGACAAAGAAGAGGAGGGCTTCAACGCCCAGAGCGAGACCTACGAGAACCTGATCCAGGCCGGCGTCATCGACCCGACCAAGGTGGTGCGGGCCGCGCTGCAGAACGCCAGCTCCATCGCGTCGCTGCTGCTGACCACTGAGGCGCTAGTGAGCGAGATCCCGGAAGAGAAGAAGGAAGGGGGCATGCCGCCGGGCGGCGGCATGGACGGCATGGGTGGCATGGGCGGCATGGGCGGCATGATGTAGTCGCTGCCTGAACACTCCCGTACGAACGACGGGGCGGGCTCCTCCTAGGGGCCCGCCCCGTTTTCTTTTTGCCGTGCCTCGTCAGCGGACGTCGCCGCCCTAGCGAAGAATGAACTCCAACGCGATGGTAACGAGCACGGCCACCGGCTCGCCAAATCGCATTCCAGGCTGGAACCGCCACTGGCGAGCCGCCTTCAGTGCCTCTTCGTCCAGACCGAAGTTCCGGTCCAGCGAGCGCACGACACGCGCATCTCCCACCGTTCCGTCTGGCAGTACCACCGCCTCGATCCAGACCTCTCCCTGCACCTTGGCTCTCATCGCGTCGGTGGTGTACTGCGGCTTGACCTCACGCAGCGGCCGCGGCTCCGTAACTCCATTGCCCGGTTGGTAGACACCCCCCCCGCTACCGCCGCCAGAGCCCGGGCCCAAGCCATCGCCGTCGCCCGGCCCGATGCCCCCCCCGCTACCGGAACCGGCACCGCCGCCCACGCCGCTTCCAGCCGAGCTCAGTGCTCGAGCCATCAATCCCTTCATCACCCCAGACCGATTCTGGGTGGCCGCGGCCATCGGCATCGCCGACAACTGGACGGTCTGAGACTCGAGCGGAGCCGCCTCCGGCTCGGGCGCGATCTCCTCGGGCACTTCGACGACCTCTTCGGGCTCCTCGACCGGAACGTTGATCTCGGCCTCGCCCTCGATCTCAACCTCGCGCGGCATCTCGAGTGACTCATTGCCACCGCCGCCGCCACCGCCGCCCAGCCCCTCGGCCGGAATCCAGACGATGTCGTAGTTAGTCCGTTCAATCGGCTCGGGAGTCGTCTCCGACACCGGCGCCGCGCGCACGAGCGCAAACGCCAGCACCACAGCCATGGCGTGGCTGACGAACGAGGCGCCCATCGCACTCTGGATCCGCTCCCGCTGGACCGCCAACTGCGGGGCATACGTGGTCCCTCCCCCCGGCGAGATAGAGACCCATGCCCGGGCATCACCGCTTGCCTGCTTCCCTTGCACGGCGGTCCGTGCCCTGCCAGGCGACAATGCCCCCTTCTCACGCGCCTGGCGCCGGCGGCGCTCCGGCGGAGTGTAGGACTCGTGATTGGGCGGAAATGGGATACGTCCGAGGTTCAAGCCGTCGCTCACGCGAAGCGCTCCCTCCTGACTAGCCCGCCGAGGGCGTCCGGCGAATCGGTCACCGGTATCCTTGCAAATCTGATACCTCGCCGAGGCTGGGCCGACCGCTGCAATGCCATCAGACTCAACTCTATTCCTGACTACGACTTACCACCTGAAGCTGGCCCACACGCGCTCGCCGTCGCCACTGGATAGCTCAAAACTGCCCGATTCCTTGGACGTTACGTCCGATGATTTAGACGCGCCCCGTCCACGCACCAATCGCGGCATTCCCGCCGCCGGTGGCGAATAGTACCGTCAGCGCGTCGGCCGCCCTAGGCTCGCTGTGCACACTCACGAGCACACCACCCCGTGCAGTTAGGGTCTCGTAGATATAGCCATCATGCGCCTGAAACCCGGCGCGGCGCATCGTCGCCGCGACGCCGTTACGGTCCAGATCTTTACCCAGGCCCTGCAGGGCACCCACCAGCGGACCATGCACGATCACATCACCGATGCCCTTGATATCTAACTTAGTTCCTTCGACGCCAAATGTGCGCCGCAGCAGCTCCTCAGCCTCCGGCGTGTTCCTGCTGATCATCGAGAACGAATCGGCCGAAAATCCCTCCGCCAGCAGGGCCTCAAGACCGCGGCTCGCCCATTCGACGTCCTGGAACACCCCTACCGTGAAACACCGCCCGTCAGAATCGTCCATTCGCTCCACCATCCGCTACCGACGTCTCCTTGCTTACCCGCCCAGCGTCTTGCTTGAGCCTTCACCCATAGTGTACTGGCGCGCGTCGCCCAGACAAAGCAGCACGATCACAGTAGCACCCGACGCTGCCCCATCCTTCGGGTCACCCGCTCCCGGTCGAGGTATTCGAGCAGCGGGATCGCGAATTTCCTGGTAATCCCGTAGCGCTCCTTGAACGTAGCCACGTCAATCGCCACCGGCGCCTCGCTGGAACGTAGCTGCTGCAGATCTGATCGCAGGGTGGCGAGCGCGGCGGCATCAAAGACCAAGGCTCCCACGCGAACGACCTTGCTCTGACGGACAAGTAGACTCAGAATTCGGTCCAGTACAGTTGGGTCTGCCCCTATCTCACCACCCAGCGTCGCGACGGCCGGAGGCCGCAGTTCCGCTCCAGCCAGCACCGCCTGGATCCGATCGGCCACCCGCTCTTCTTCCGGACTCAGCCGCGCCTCATGCGCCGTCAGCGCCAGGTACTCGGTGGACCGCAAAGTTCCAGCGGCCACCAGCCCGTCGACGACCACTTCGAATACCGCTGGCGGCGCGAACTTAAACAGACGCTCTCTCGCTTCCTCCCGAGGCAGCCCCTCGCTCAGCGGATTCTCTGTGTGCACTTCGCCCACCAGATCGCACAACCGCTCGCCGACGTCGGTCAGCGTGTCTTCGCGTACGAGCAGAGTGCCCACACGACGAACGTTTCCGGTCGACACGAGACGCTCGGAGAAGGTGGCTGCATCTTCGGGAGCCACCCCGAGCCGGGTGACAAGTCTCGCAACCGGCAGCCCCGAAATCCCAGCCTCGGCCACCAGGGCGCGCGCTGCGCGGTCGTCATTCGTCACAGGAGTGGTGGGATCGCTCGCCAGAGGTTCGAGCCTAGCGCGAGCGGCGGCGGTCCGAATACCGACACTCGGGGGGTGCGGGTCGAGGACCCGCCCGCCCGCAATGGTCAGCGGGGGAGAGTATGCGCGCAGGATGAACCGGTCGCCGCGCGTAAGCACCGCATGATGCTCGAGGCGCAGACGTCCGAAGGCCCGTCCCCCCGGCGGCAGCTCACCCAGGGCCTCACTCACACTGGCGAGCTCGTCCAGTCCCGGGCCGAGTGCCACCCGCCCCAGAATCTCAGCCGTCCCCTGATGGAATCGCACGCGAGCACCGTGACGGAGCCGGCGCGCCGAGCCAAGGAGCTCGACGACGGCGTCTAATCGCGCCGTTTCCTCAAACGCGTCGGCGGTCACCAACGTGTCACCCCGCCTGATCTCACTGACGTCCACGCCTGTTAGATTCACCGCGACCCGCTGGCCCGCCACGGCGGTGGAATTGCTGGAACCGTGCACCTGCAGCCCTCGAACCTTCACCGCCCGTGGCCTCGGGAGGATGGCGCAGGCATCGTCAACCGACAGCTGTCCAGAGACCAGCGTTCCGGTCACCACGGTCCCGAACCCCTTGACGCTGAAGGCGCGGTCGATCGGCAGGCGCACTGCGCCGCCGCTCCGGCGTGAGGCCGCGGCATCGGTGACTTCAGAGAGCGCCTGGCGCACCTCCTCGAGCCCGCTCCCGGAGCGAGCGGACACCGGAACCACCGGCGCGTTCTCAAGGAACGACCCGGCCACCAACTCGGCGGTCTCGAGCTTGACGAGCTCAACCGTGTCATCGTCGACCAGGTCGGTCTTCGTCAGAGCCACGACGCCCACCGAAACCCCGAGGAGACGACAGATATCGAAGTGTTCGCGAGTCTGCGGCATGACCGATTCGTCAGCCGCGATGACGAGGAGCACGGCGTCAACGCCGCTCGCGCCCGCCAGCATGTTCTTGACGAACCGCTCATGACCGGGCACGTCGACGAATGCCATCGTGGCATCGTCGGTCTTCAGATGTGCGAAACCCAAATCGATCGTGATGCCGCGGTCCCGCTCTTCCTTTAGCCGGTCCGGATCGGTGCCGGTGAGCGCCCGCACGAGTGCGCTCTTTCCATGATCAATGTGCCCCGCAGTGCCGATCACCACATGACGCGCCACATTCGACTCCCGTTCAGCGTTGCCCCCGGCGTCGAGGCTGTCCGTCTCGTCGGGGCATTCGCGCGCGGCGGGTACGCGGCCGCGACGTGGACGGCGCAGCATCCGCCTCGAGAATCTCGGTCAGCCCGAGGTCTATGCGGCGACGGACTGTATCCACCTGGACGACCCGCACCTGCACCTCATCCCCAACCATGTAGCGCTTACCCGTCGACTCACCCATAAGCGCAAGCTGCGCCTCATCGAATCGATAATAGTCGTCCGCCATGCTCGAGATGTGCACGAGCCCCTCGACGATCGGTTCAAAGAGCTCCACGAATAGACCGAATCCGGTGGTGGCAATGACATAGCCGGAAAAGGTCTCGCCCACCCGGTCAACCATGAAACGGACCTTCTTCCAGTGCACGAGCTCCCGTTCCGCCTCCTCAGCCTTCCGCTCCATCTCGGAGGTATGTCGGCCGACCTCGGGCAATATGTCGGCCAGAACTTCGACCCGCTCTGGACCGGGCGCGCCTCGCCGCACTTCACGGAGGAGTCGATGGACTACCAGATCGGGATAGCGGCGAATGGGCGAGGTGAAGTGGGTGTAGGCCTTCGAGGCCAGCCCGAAGTGCCCACTGTTGATGGTTTCGTATCGTGCCTTCTGCATCGTGCGGAGCATCAACAATGCAACCGCGCGTTCGGCCTTGGTCCCCCGTAGTGCGCGTACGAGCTGCTGAAAGTGACGTGGGCGAACGCGGTCGGCTGGCGCCGCGAGCCCATGCCCGAGGCTGCTCACGAACGCCTCGAACTCGCGCACCTTCGCCGGATCCGGTGCGTCGTGCACGCGATACAGCGCGGTAACGCCAGACGCTTCGAGAGTCCGGGCGACCGTTTCGTTGGCCGCCAGCATGCAGGCTTCGACAATCCGGTGCGCAACGTTCCGATCCGCCGCGACGATGTCCTGCACCATGCCGGCGTCATCGAGCACCAAGCGGGTCGCTTTCAGATCAAACTCGATCGAGCCTCGTCTGGTCCGATTCGCCTGCAGACGCCGCCCTACCACATGAAGCATCTCGAGGAGTGGCACGACCCTCTTGTACCGACGGCGCGTGGAATCATCGCGCGCCGTCAACATCGCGTCCACCTTGGCATAGGTCAGTCGGTGGTCCGAGTGAATCACCGTGTCATGCATCTCGGAGCGCACGATCCGTCCCCGCACGTCGACCTCCATGAAGCAGGAGTGCGCGAGTCGATCCACACCGGGGTTCAGGCTACAGAGCCCCGTGGCCAACGACGCCGGAAACATGTGAAGCGCTCGCTCCGGGAAGTACACCGACGTGGCGCGTCGATAGGCCGCGGTGTCGAGCGCACTGCCAGGACGAACATAGTGGCTCACATCAGCGATGTGCACGCCCAGCCAGTGATGGCCATTCTCTAGCCGTTCGACCGTGAGCGCGTCGTCGAAGTCCCGCGCCGCCTCACCGTCGATGGTAACCGTCAATGTCTGCCGAAGGTCGACTCGCCCCCGCCGGTCACGGGGCCGCAGGCGGCCTCCCAGGCGTGCGGCCTCCTCGACCGCGCCCTGGTCATCCTCGTCCTCCAGGTCGTACTTCCTGATGACGAGCTGCGTATCGACACCAGGATCGTCCAACCGCCCGAGCACCTCGACGACGCGCCCGACCGGATTCCGAGTCGGAGTTGGCCACCGTTCGATCCGGACAACAACAATGTCGCCAGACTGCGCGCCGCCGTCGGCACCAGCCGGCACCTGCAGGTCCATCGTCACCCTCGGGTCGAACGCCACTACATAGCCTAGGCCACCGCCATCGGTCTCGTAGCGCCCGGGTAGGCTCTCGGCCGCCCGCTCCAACACGCGGATGATCCGGCCTTCTTGCCGACTCGCTACGCGCTCGACCCGCACCGTGACACGGTCGCCGTGCATGGCGCCGCCTAGGTTGCCTCCTGAGACATACACGTCCTGGGTTGACCGCTCTGATGGCTCCGGCGTGACGAAGCCGAATCCCCTGGGGTTGGCCACTAGGCGTCCGACAATCAGATGCATCCGATCGGCGAGGCCATAGCGATTGCCTCGAACCTGGACGAGCTCGCCCGCCTTAACCAACTGCGTGAGTCGCCGCAGGAGCGTTGTCCGCTCCCCGCGCGGCAGCCTCAGTGCCTGCATCAGCTCCCGCACGGTCGCAGGATGCGAAACTCGCTCCCGAATACGCGAGAGCAACTGCTTCACACTCAGCGCATCGGCGCCGTCCTTACTCATCATCTACACCGCTGCTCAGTAACACCTGCAGGTCACCCACGTTCGTGCCGGACGGTCCCGTCCGCACCAGATCTCCAAGCCCATCGAAAAAGGTATAGGCGTCGTTGTCGGCCAAGGATCGTTCCACGTCGAGGCCCTGGGCGCTCGCGCGCGCTGCCGACGCGGTATCAACAAGGGCACCTGCAGCGTCGGTTGGCCCGTCGACCCCGTCGGTTCCCACACTGGCCAGCACGGCCAAGCCACCCCAGTCGGCCATCGCGGGCACCGCAGCCAGCGCCAATTCCTGATTGCGTCCACCGCGCCCCTGACCGACTACCTCGACGGTCGTTTCCCCCGAGGAGACAACGCAGACTGGACTTACACGTCGCCCGGCAATCCGGCGAGCCATGGTCGGATGCCGACGACCTACCTCCCACGCCACGCCGGTCACCGCCTCTTTGACCGTCACGACCTGATAACCGAGGCGCTCGGCCGCGTCGGCCGCACCTCGCATCGCGTCGGCCCGGCCTCCGACAACCCGATAAAGGTCGGCTTCACGGGACCACTCTTCACCTGCCCCCTCTTTGGACGCGCCTCGGGTCAGCGCTCGCATCACCGACGGCGGCATCTGTTCCGCCAAAGGCGCCACCACCCGGAGGGCATCCGCCGCGGTCGTCCGATCGACCGCCGTCGGTCCCGACCCGATCACGGACGGATCGTCCTCGACGGGACCAACCACGTCGGAAATCGCCAGAGTTAGCACCGGTCCCACCGATGCGGCCGCCAATCGACCGCCCTTGACGAGTGACAGTTTCTTTCGGACGCAGTTGAGCTCATGAATCGGGACGCCCGCCGTAAGGAG
>DEAA01000039.1:33684-49733 GCA_002346545.1 Acidobacteria bacterium UBA2994 | reverse complement strand
GACGCCCGCCGTAAGGAGTGCGTCGGTGGCCTGGATCTTCTCCTCCAGCGTCACCCCGGCAAGGGGAGCTGAAAGCAACGCTGAGGCGCCTCCTGACAGCAGGACGACTAGCGCTTCATCCTGGGTAACGGAACGCGCGCACGCCAACGCCGCCTCCCCTGCCGCTTGACTTCCATCGTCGGGCACCGGGTGCCCTCCCGTGATCCAATGAACTGGACCAAACGCGGCCACGGCTTCAGTCGTTGGTCCGACCGCCACCCCCTCGACGATATCCCCCGACACACAGCTCCTGAAGGCACGCAGCATGCCGACGGAGGCCTTGCCTGCGGCGATCACACGCAGACGGCGTCCCTCCAAAAAGTTAGCGATACGGGTAGTGTCGAGGGCACGGCGCACCAGCACCTCTGGTGACACTGCGACCAGCGCGGCGTGAACAATCTCGAGGCTATGCTGGCGAAGAACGGTGAGCGAGGAAGGTGACAGGGACAGAAGAATCAGTGGATCCGGGTCGGATCCGCCCACGCAGAAAGCTTGGTGACACCGTCGAAACTCTGCAGCAACTGACTCACCACAAGGTCGACGTCGACGTTCCCTTGGGCGCAGAGTTCGTCAATCCGCGCCATAACGCGTCTGAGCGCAGCCTCCATCTCGGAGATGGTGCACTCGGAGTACGCCTCGCGCTGCCGAAGCAAGCACTCTCGGTGTTTGACGAACTCTTCCCGGTAGAACTCCGTGCGAACGGTGTCGAAACCAGCAGACGAGGCCGAGCGTGAGTCGACCAGCAAGCGGGTAAGCGAACGATGTGATTGCGACATGGAATACGAGTATGCAGTCTATGCGGGTCGTTTCGTGACTGTCAACGGCGGTCGCCATCAACGACCATCCCGCCAAGAACCAGACACGACAGCCGACGCTGGATGGTGGGGTCCGCGCCCATGACGCGCGGCACAAACGCCGTGTTCTAGAAAACGGTCGTGCGCTCGATCAACTTGGAGTCTTGGAAAACGAACCTCAGGTGTCTATGGTCGGCCTGGGTCTCAATCGCGCCCATCAGCGACAAATCCTCACCGTCCACGAGCAGGCGCCCGCCCGTGGTCCCCAGTGGACCAATCCTGAGACAGAAGCAGAAGCATTAATGCCGCCTTCCGTCCCGCTGAGACCGATCAGGAACACGAACTCACCCTTGTCGATGAAGAGAGAAAGGCCACGCAGTGCGGGGCCGGCAGGCCTCGAGAGTTTCTCAGCGCGATCATTGACTACGCCGAAAGTCTGGGCGGTCGACTCGTGCTGCGGTTGTTCGGGAATAGCACCGCTACCGGGGAGGCTCAGACCACCTCGCACCGCATCTCAGGCGTTATGTCACGCCAGGAGCGCGCAACTGCTGCCGGAGCAGTTCGCCAGCCAGCTTGGGGTTAGCCCGACCCCGTGACGCCTTCATTACCCGGCCGACGAGGAATCCTAGGGTGCCCTCGTGACCGCCCCGAACGCGTGCGGCCGCGTCGGGCTGCTCGCTGATGACCCGTGTCACCAGCGCCTCCAGTTCGTTCCGATCGCCGATCTGGACCAGGTTCTCGCGCTCGACGATCTCTTCGGCTTCTAGACCAGACCCGTACATCTTCTCGAACACCGTCTTGCCGGTACTGCTGCTTATAACCCCACTGTCGACCAGACCCACCAACCGGCCAAGCGCGTCCGCCGTCACTCCAACCTGGTCGATACCGACCCCGTCGGTCTTCAGGTGTCGGGTCACTTCCCCCATCACCCAGTGAGCGGCCGTCTTGGCGTTCCCAGCTGTCCTCGCGGTATCCTCGAAGAACTGCGCGAGGTCCGCCTGCTCGGCCAACTGACCAGCTTCGGTGGCCGAGAGACCAAGCTCGCGGAGATAGCGTTGCTTTCGAGTCTCCGGCAACTCCGGAAGTGACGCCCGCACCTCGGAAATCCACTCGTCCGATACCTCGATCGGAGGCAGATCTGGCTCCGGAAAGTACCGATAGTCGTGCGCCTCCTCCTTACTCCGCATCGACTCAGTCCGCCCGCGGGCCTCGTTCCACAACCGGGTCTCCTGGACAACCTCTTCCCCCATCTCGAGGCAATCGGCCTGTCGAATGATCTCGTGCTCAAGGGCTCGTTGGAGAAACCGGAACGAGTTTAGATTCTTCACCTCCACCTTGACTCCGAGCGCGGTCTCTCCCCGAGGGCGGAGCGAGACGTTGGCGTCGCACCGGAGGCTCCCCTCCTCCATGTTCCCGTCATTGACTCCGATGGCCATCAGCACTGCACGCAGGCGGGCGAAAAAATCGCCGGCGGTCGCTGGCGCGCGGAGATCCGGCTCGGTGACGATCTCGATCAACGGCACCCCGCTCCGGTTGTAGTCCAGCGTGGTGTGTCGACTCTGCGTCTCCCCAGCATGTAGCGACTTACCGGCATCTTCCTCGAGGTGAACCCGCGTGATCCGTACCGTGCGCTGACCCTCCTCGGTCTCGTAGCTCAGCATGCCATCGGACGCCAGCGGCTGCTCATACTGCGAAATCTGATAGCCCTTCGGTAGATCCGGATAGAAGTAATTCTTCCGAGCGAAAATGGAGCACCGCTGGACCGTGCAGCCAAGAGCCAGTCCCGCCCGTATTGCGAGTTCGACGACCCGCCGGTTCAGTACCGGGAGCGCGCCGGGCAACCCGAGGCAAACCGGGCACACGTGGCTATTCGGTGCTGCTCCGAAACTCGTCCGGCAGCTGCAGAAAATCTTCGACTCGGTGAGCAGGTGGGCGTGGATCTCGAGACCGATGACCGGCTCGAACCGGGAAGCCTCGGAGTCGGGCATCATCGCGCGAAGGCGCTACCGAGGACCGGCCGCCGCCACCGCGGGCGACGCCTCGAAGGACGCGAAGTTCTCGGTAAACATCGCCCCGAGCTTGCGCGCCTGCGCATCGTAGTCGGCCGGGTTAGTCCACGTGCCGCGAGGCTGCAACACCTCTGCGGGCACACCAGGACACGCCAGGGGCACGTCGACGTTGAAGACCGGATCGGTTTCGAACGGCCCATCATCGAGTGCACCCGACAATGCCGCAGCGATGAGCGCGCGGGTGTGGGCAATCGGCATCCTGTGCCCGACTCCGAACGAGCCACCCGTCCACCCGGTGTTCACCAGCCACGCGTTGGCGCCATGCGCCGCCAGCCGCTCTCCGAGCAACGACGCATACGTGGTGGGAGGCCATACCATGAAGGGCGCCCCGAAACAGGTGCTGAAGGTTGCGGTCGGCTCAGTCACGCCACGCTCGGTGCCAGCCACCTTGGCGGTGTAGCCGGACAGGAAGTGATACATCGCCGCCTCGGGACTGAGCCTCGCAATCGGCGGAAGCACGCCGAAGGCGTCCGCCGTCAGCATCACCACGTTCTTGGGATGTCCCGCCTGGCCTGATTCGACGAACGAATCGATGGCCGACAGCGGGTATGCGCCACGCGTGTTCTCGGTGATCGAGTCATCGTCGAAGTCGAGTTCGCGGGTGACCGGGTCAATCGAGACATTCTCCAGCAAGGTCCCGAACCGCCGCGTCGTGGCGTAGATCTGCGGCTCCGCCTGGGGCGAGAGGCGGATCATCTTTGCGTAGCATCCACCCTCGAAGTTAAAGACGCCGCGGTCACTCCACCCGTGCTCGTCGTCTCCAATGAGCCGCCGCTCAGGGTCGCTCGACAGCGTCGTCTTGCCAGTTCCGGACAAGCCGAAGAACAGTGCCACGTCACCAGTCGCACCCACGTTAGCCGAACAGTGCATGGGCATGACCCGGCGCAACGGCAGTAGGTAGTTCATCACGGTGAAGACCGACTTCTTGATCTCGCCGGCGTAGGCGGTGCCTCCAATGAGGACCAGTCCCTTCGCAAAGTCAAGCAGGATGAACACGTCCGAGTTGGTGCCATGTTGCTCGGGGATCGCCCGGCAGCCGGCCGCATCAACCACCGTGAGTTCCGGCTGATGAACGGCGAGCCGCTCCCGGTCCGATTCAGTGATGAACATATGCCGGGCAAACAGGCTGTGCCAGGCCCGCTCGGTGACCACTCTGACTGGAAGCCGGTACTCCGGGTCCGCGCCGGCGTAGCAATCCTGAACGAACAGATCCTTCCCTTGGAGATGTGCAGCGACCGCGCGCTGAACCGCCTCGAACTGCGCCGACTCGATCGGGCGGTTGATCGCGCCCCAGGCGACGTGAGCGGCGCTCGACGGCTCGTGCACCAGGAACCGATCCTTAGGCGAGCGACCCGTATGCTGACCGGTACGGCAGACCAGTGGGCCGTCGGCCGCGATCGTTCCCTCTCGGCGAGAGACGGCTTCTTCAAAGAGGGCGGCTGTCGAGAGGTTCCAGTAGACCGTACCTGGGTCGACGATGCCGATGGAGTCAAGTCGTTGATCTGTCGTCACGCTAGTCATCCGTCCGGTATCCGCTCACGCTCCGTTCGCTGCCATGGGTCATCGACCGCGTCTAATCAGGCGCCGATCTCAGCGCTTGCCGCGACGCCCGGCAGGCATGGGCCCGGCTACTTCTGAGCCCGAGTCGGCGCATCGTAACGATCCCGTCGTCGTTACGTCAAATTCATCACTAGACGCGCAGCAGTGTGCAACACTGTGCAGTCGGTCAACCCATCGGCCGATAGAGACGCTGTGACTGGATTCCGCTCGTCGCCGCACCACCGCCCGCTCCGCCACGTCCGTGCTGCAGGGATCCTTGCCCTCGCACTCGCCTCGACACACTGCTCCACCCGGGCCCCGGCGCCAGTCGGTCAGGGGCCCAGACCGTTTCCGTCGATCGCCGATTCCCCTCCCCCGGACAAGGCTCCCCTTCTGCGCGTCAAGGTAGTCGTCAACGGCTTCGCCGAGATTCGCCATCTCCCGGTCGAGGAATACGTAAGCGGCTCGGTACCCGCAGAGATGCCAGTCGGCCAGCCGAACCCCGCCCTCGCCGATCGACTCGCTAGGCTTCAGGCCATCCTCGCCCGCACCTATGCGCTGGCCAACCTGGGGCGGCACGCGCATGACGGCTTCGACCTCTGCTCGACCACGCATTGCCAGGTCTACCGTCCGGCCGAGGAACAAACGTCGGCGGTGGCGGCACGGGTCTCGGCCGCGGTCGAAAGCACGCACGGCCTGGTCGTCAGTGACGGCCAGGAGATAATCGAAGCCCTGTTCCACGCGGACTGTGGCGGGCACACAAGTTCGGCCACCACGGTCTGGGGCGGACCGGCGCCACCATACCTCGAAGGTGTCAAAGACCACTTCTGTGTAATCGCTCCCAGAGACGACTGGAAGGTGCGACTAGAGCGCAGTCATCTTCATCGGATCCTCGCTACCGCGGAGGACACGAATCCAGGCAATCGCCTGGACCGGCTTCGGGTTCTCGAGCGCGACCAGGCAGGTCGCGTCGTATCGATCGAGATCGTCGGCGAGCGTACCACGGTGGTGCGTGGGGAGCGGTTCCGTGCCGTTGTGGCCCGTCAACTTGGCGCCCGGTCATTCCGCAGCACGCGGTTCCAGATCATCGCCGCGGCCACGACGGTCGAGTTCACGGGAGACGGGTTCGGGCATGGAGTAGGACTCTGCCAAACAGGCGCCATCGCGCGAGCGCGCCGAGGGCACACCGTGGAGGCCATTCTCGCCCACTACTATCCCGGAACTACACTGCAGACGGTTGAGCGCGGGACATCCTGACCATAAAGTGGACATCAAGGGTGGAGTGCCTTGCGCTCAGAGCGGAGCACTTCGCGGATCTTACCGAACTGGGCGTCTTGGGCGAACGATGCCAGCAAGAACGCCCGTCGGAAGCTGCGAGGCGCGTCTCACGCTTCTGACGAGTTAGGTGGGTGCCCTGAGGCAGAGAGAATCATCGTCTCGGGCCGCGTCCGCGCCACCGACACGAAGCCGACCGGTCTCCGTATTACAATAGTTGGAAGTATTGGCGAGTAAATGAAAACTACTGCGACACGTCTTAAAGAACAAGGGGCCGAAATCACCAGGGCGACTGACCGTGAGCCGGCGATCGAGACCAAGCTCGCCGCCGAGGTCAAGCAACTGCTAGCCAGCGGGCAACGGGTGCTCGCCGCCGAGCGATTTGAGGCGATCGTCGACCGGGAACAACGCCGCGCCTCCAGGATCGCTTATCACTATCTGCGGGATCCGGCCGAAGTTGATGAGGTCGTGCAAGATGCCTTCGTCAAGGCATTCCTGCACTTGCCCTCGTTTCGTGAGGACCTGTTCTTCGAACTGTGGTTTACGAGAATTCTCGTCAACGCGTGTCTAGATCGCCTGAAAGCGCGTAAACGCCTGGCCAGATGGCTCGCGCCGTCCGACCCGCGGGAGGGAGTGGTGGCCGAAGGGCCTCCCAGCCTCGACCCGTCACCCGAGGACGCGCTACTGGCCAAAGAACGACGGGCGTTGGTCGAGGTGGCGATCGACCAGTTGCCGGCCAGACAGCGCACCGCCGTCATCCTCAGCTATCTCGAGGGACGGCCGGCGCGCGAAGCCGGCATAATCATGGGCCTGAACGAGTCCACGGTCCGCGTGCATCTGTTTCGCGCGATGCGGAAACTTCGAGGATTCCTCAAGCGGGAGTCCTGGGCCACCCGAAGCCGCGTGGGCACAGCAGAACGTGAAGCCTAGCCCTCGACCAGTAAGTATGACCGAGCTCATGCGCACGACTTCGGCAACCTTGTCTCGCCTGTGGACCGGGTCTGCCCGGCATCTGACCGACGACGAATTGACGGCAGTCGCAACCGGCGAGACAGTTGCGCAGAGGACCTTGGCCCACCTGGACCAGTGCCAGCGGTGCGCGTCCAGCCTGGTTCACGCCGCAGACGCCATCGACCTGCTCCAGGAGGAGGCCTCGGCGAGCTTCGACAAGGCCTACACCACCGAACGCCACCAAGCGCAGCGACGGAGAATCGGCCGTCGCCTGGCCACGCTGGTGGGCACCGAATCGCCGGGGAAAGTTATCCACTTCCCGTTCTCCGGTCGGCCACTGCCCCAACTTTCCGCACGGAGTGGCCACTGGATAGCCGTGGCGAGTGCCGCCAGCCTGGTCATCGGCGTCAGCGCCGGCCAGCTGCTGCACTTCCATGCCGCGCCAGCCAAACCGATTTCCAGCGACGGCGTCGCCGTGACCGAAAGTGCCCAAACCGTCCCATTAACCTTCGACATGACCGGTACGGTCAAACTCCCACTGCTGGGCGACGGACTGCAACACCCGGCGGGCGAATGGTCGTCACTAACCCTAGAAGAGTTCGACGAGCTCATGGGCAACCCGGCCTTTTTCGGCAACGACGACCTCGCGTTGACCAACTTCCTGATGTCAGAATTTGGATCGATCGACGCCTTGACGCCGCACGTCAGCGACCTCCCTGTCAACATCCAGTGACTTCCGGCTCCTCCTCCGACGCCGCTCGCGCCATCCCGGCACCCATATTTCGAAAGGGACTGGCGCTTAAGCACGAAGTAGCCGAGCAGCTGGCCTCCGACTACCACAGCGCCCTTATCGACCAGGTCCGGGCAGACGACTATCAGTGGCGGCACGGGCGCCTTCGGCTGCATCTCGCAACCGAATTCGGCTTCTGCTACGGAGTTGACCGGGCGGTCGACTACGCCTATCAAACCCGGCGTCGATTCCCGGACCGGTCCATCTATTTGACCGGCGAGATCATCCACAATCCCCAGGTCAACCATCGGCTTCGCGCGGCAGGCATCCGTTTCCTGAGCGACCCAGATGCCGACGCCGACCGACTAGGCACCGGCGACGTCGTGATCCTGCCAGCCTTCGGCGTGACCATCTCGATGCTGGCGCAGCTGCAGCGGCAGGGGTGCACGCTGGTGGACACCACGTGCGGTTCGGTGCTGAACGTCTGGAAAAACGTTTTGCAGTATGCCCGTGATGGTTACACCGCCATCATCCACGGGAAGGTGAGGCACGAAGAAACCCAGGCGACCGCATCTCAGGTCTTCCAGTATCCCGGAGGACGGTCGCTCGTCGTTCTCGACCGGGAAGAAGCCGACTTGGTGTGCGACTTCATTCGCAAAGGCGGTGACGCCAATGCATTCATGGCTCGCTTTTCGAACGCCGTCTCTCCGAATTTCGACCCGGTGCGGGACCTCGAGCGGGTCGGTCTGGCCAACCAGACCACCATGCTGATGTCCGAGTCCCTGGCGATCGGCGACATGGTTCTCCAGGCGATGCTCGACCGCTACGGAAGCGCCAACCTCGACGCGCACTACCGCGCCTTCGACACCATCTGCAGCGCCACCCAGGACCGCCAAGATGCCGTGACGGTCCTGCTCGAACGCCACGATCTCGACCTCATGATCGTGATTGGCGGCTACAACAGCAGCAACACGAAGAACCTAGCCCGCCTAGCGGATCGACGCGTCACGACCTACCACATCGCTGATGCGAGCTGCCTCGTGTCGGCCGGGGACATTCGCCACCGTCCGGTGGACGGCACTACGCCCCCCACCAGCCTCAGCGCCGAGGAAACATTATCGTCCGACTGGCTTCCCGACGGTACGCTGGCCGTTGGCCTGACCGCCGGAGCGTCCACTCCAGACTCGGTCGTCGGACAAGTTATCGAGCGGCTGGGCCAATTCGCCGAATCAGGCGCTTCCGAGTAAACGTTTCCGGTTTTCGGCCAGTATTGCGAGAATGGGTGGGAACTCCTCTGTAATGTCGAGAGATACGCGAATGCGGTACGTAGGGTTCGCCACGGTCGTGCTATACGCCTGGACTATGCTGGCCACCGCGGCCGTTGCCTCCGAGCAGCGACGCCCCCCCCAGCGCTGGTGGAAGTCGGACGAGGTCAAGGCGATGCTAGAGCTTCGCGAGGACCAGTCCGCCCGATTGGAAGAGATCTACGGACAGACCCGCCCCAAGCAGCGTGAATCCTGGCGCCGACTGAACGCCGAAGAACGGACGCTGTCGAAGATGATTGCCAATCTGACTATCTCCGAGCTCGACGTGACCCGCCAGGTCGATCGAGTGGAAGCGGCACGCAGCGAGCTTCGCAAGACGCGAACCCTCATGGTCTTCCGCATGTATCGCGTCCTGAGCTCGAACCAGCGCACCGCGCTGAAGGAGTGGTGGGAGAACTTGTCTGGGGCTAACGACCAGAGCCCTCAACGGCGGTGCTAGTCTGCCGGATGGCCCAATTTCTCCGAAGCACCTTTTGGAGTAGGGACTCGATTCAGCGGGTCTACATCATTGGTTCGTGGCGACTCTTCCGAGACCGCCCGCGCCCAGCGAATGTATTAGGAGCTAATGTCGATGCGCTTTCTTCGTAATGGTTCCGTCCTGAGTCTCACCACCCTCGTGTTGGTCGCTACGCCGGCCACGGCCCAGCCGCAGCCTGACCCGGCCATCGAAAACCTCGTCGCGCAGGCGACGGCCCGATTGGCGGCGGTCCAGGTCCCTGGCGCCGGTCCACAGGTAAACCTGACTCTCGACGACGCGGTCGCCCGGGCGCTCGAGCGCAACCTCGATCTAGCGGTCCAGCGCCTCAGCCCTCAGGTCTTCGACCTGACCCTAGCTCAGCAGCGGTCCGCTTATCTCCCGACGCTCAACTCAAACCTGAGCAGTTCCTCCAGAACCAACCCGTCCTCGACCCAGCTAGACGGTGGTGAATCCATCGTGAGCGACACCGCGGTCTACAACGGCGGCATGAGCCAGGCGGTCGAGTGGGGGGGCGGCAACTACACGCTCAACTTCAACAACAACCGCAGTGCCTCAACGAACTTCTTCTCGAGTTTCAACCCCAGTTATCGCTCGTCGTTCCAGGCGTCGTATACCCAGCCATTGCTCCGAGGGTTCAAGATCGACCCCACTCGCCAGCAAATTCAGGTCACCCGCATCAACCGTGACATCGCCGACATCGACCTCAGGCAGGCAATCACTAACACCGTATCCGAGGTACGGAACGCCTACTGGGACCTGGTGTACGCGACCCAGAACCTTGCAGTGCAGCAGCAGGCGCTAGATCTAGCCGAAGAACTCATCCGCGACAACGAGGCCCGCGTCGAGATCGGCACCCTGGCCCCGATCGACGTGGTGCAGGCGCGTTCGGAGGCCGCGGCACGTCGTCAATCGCTAGCCGCGGCCGAACAGTCGCTTGCGGTGGCTGAGCTGGCACTGAAGCAGCTCGTTGTCGATAGCACACAAGACGAGTTCTGGACGGCCACCATCAATCCGGTAGACCTTCCCAACCTATCACCCGAACCCATCGACCTCGAGCAGGCGGTTCGCGCGGCCATCGATCAACGCACCGACATCGCCCGCTCACGCAGGCAGCTGGACATCAACGAGGTTAACCTTTCGGCCATGAGTAACAACCGGCTGCCGGCGGTAGACCTCACGGCGTCCTATCAACTGCAGGGACAGGGCGGCACTCGTTTCTTGCGGACGGGACTCGGCGGGGCGGTCATGACAGAGATCCCTGGTGGACCCGGCGATGCATTCAACCAGATGTTCGATGCCGACTTCCCGGCATGGACCGTGCAGTTGAACGTCAGCTATCCGCTGGGCCAGAGCGCGGCCGACGCCGCCTATGCCAGGGCACGGCTGCAGACGCAGCAAGTCCAGGCTCAGTTGAGCCAGCTGCAGCTGCAGGTGGCCACCGAGGTCACCAACGCGGTGGTCCAGATTCGGGCCATCGAGCGCCGCATCGAAGCCGCCACCGCGGCACGGGAACTGGCAGAGGAGCAGCTGGCGGCGGAACAGACCCGGTTCGACGCCGGTCTGACTACGAATTTCTTCGTGGTGCAGGCGCAGCGGGACCTCGCCACAGCGCAAGACACGGAGCTCCGGGCCATCCTGGACCAACAGAAAGCGCTCGTGGAACTCGACCGGGTGCAGCGTACGTCGCTGTCTTCGGCGGGGATTCAGATTATTCAATAGATGCGATCATCACCAACGCCAGACCCATCTAGCGAGGGTTGCACCCCATGAAGAAACTGCTTGTGCTTGTCCTGCTCGTTGGCGCCGGCTTGACCGCCTATGGCTATCTCGGATTTCGAACCACCGAGTTCGTACCAGAAGTCAGCACCGTACTGCTTAACCGCGGCGACGTGGTTGACACAGTCGGCGCCACCGGCACCCTCGAGGCCGTGACCACGGTTCAGGTAGGCAGCCAGGTCTCCGGCATCATCGAAGAGCTGTATGCCGACTTCAATTCAATCGTCCGCGAGAGCGACGTCATAGCAAGGCTCGAGCCCTCATTGTTCGAGACGCAGATCGAGCAGGCTCAAGCGAACCTGGCCCGGGCTGAGGCCGATGTCGAGCGGTTGCGGGTGACGCTCGAAGATGCCGAGACCCAGCTTGCTCGCTCTGAAAATCTCGCCAGCCGTGACCTGATCGCGGACTCCGAGCTCGACGCGGCGCAGGTGTCGGTGAGAGCGGCCGCGGCCCAGCTCAAATCATCCGAGGCAAGCGTAACCCAGTCACGCGCCTCACTGAATCAGAACGAGGTTAACCTCGGACACACCGTCATTACCGCTCCGATCGATGGCATCGTTATTGCGCGACAGGTGGATGTCGGTCAAACCGTCGCCGCCAGCATGTCCGCGCCCGAACTCTTTATCATCGCCGCGGATTTGACCAAGATGCAGGTCATTGCCAACATCGACGAGTCTGACGTCGGCCGGATCCGCCCCGGGCAGGATGTCACGTTCACCGTCGATGCCTACGCCGCCGAGGAGTTCACCGGCACAGTGTCACAGATTCGCCTCGAACCTGTGGTCGTACAGAACGTCGTGACCTACGCTACAGTCATCGACGTACCCAACAACGAGCTCAAGCTCAAACCCGGGATGACCGCGACTGTCACCCTGGAGATCTCTCGCCGCGAAGACGTCCTGCGCGTACCGAACAGCGCCCTGCGCTTCCGCCCCACCCCTGAGATGTTCGCCGCTCTGAATCAACCGGTACCGGACATCCTGCAGCGTGGCGGCGGGGCCGGCAATCCTGGCGGCCGAGACGAAGGAGGCCGTAGCGGTGCGGGGGGCGGCCGGGGCGAAGAAAGCCGTAGCGGTGCGGGGGGCGGCGGCCGGGGCGGCTTCGGTGACATGAGCGACGCCGAGCGGCAGGCCTTTCGTCAGCAGATGCAGAACATGAGCCCCCAGCAGCGCGCCGAGTTCTTCGCGGCACGTGGCGGTGGCCGGGGCGGCCCGAGTGGCCGCGGTGGACGGGGCGCCAGCGGACGGCGGCGGGGGAACACGAATGAGACGGCTGTCGCGGCAGTCGACCGAGGCGCCACAACGATCGACGCCCTCTTCGCCCCGATTGAGGTGAACGAATCGACCGGCCGCGTCTGGGTCATGCAAGGCGACCAGCTCCAGGCGGTCGACGTCCGACTCGGCGTCACCGATGGGACGGCGACGGAGCTACTCCGGGCCTCTGAGGACCGACTTGCTGCGGCTCAACCTGAGCCGGACCCACAAATTACCGAGTTGCGTGGACAGATCACGGCGCTTGAGGACGGTGAGACCCGCCGTAATCTCGCGCAGCTGGTCGCGCAGCTGGAAGCCGACCAATCGAGACAGGCTCCCCCCTCGCGGCCGTCCAGGGCCGGCGTCAGTGAAGGTGCGCAGTTGGTCACCGGTGTCACCACCCCCGACGGCAGCTCCGTCGAGGGGCCCGGCGGAGGCGCGCGATCGCCTTTGATGCCACAGTTCGGCCGGGGCCGCCGGCGGTAGTAGCGATGACGCCGAGCATCTCCGTCCAGGACATAACCAAGGTCTACGACCTCGGCGAGATCCAGGTACGGGCACTCCGCGGGGTCTCGGTCGGGATCGCCAAAGGCGAGTTCGTGGCCGTCATCGGCCCATCAGGCTCTGGGAAGTCGACCTTCATGCATATCTTGGGCTGCCTCGACCGTCCCACCAACGGCAGTTACGTGCTAGACGGGCATGACGTCTCCACGCTGTCTAAGAACGCTCTGGCAGAGGTCCGTAATCGGAAGATCGGCTTCGTGTTCCAGGGCTTCAATCTGCTCGCCCGTACGAGCGCGCTAGACAACGTTGAGCTCCCGCTGCTCTACAACGGTGACGGCATCCGCGGCAAAGAGCGGCATCGACTGGCCCAGGAAGCACTCGAGTCCGTCGGTCTCGGCGACCGGATGGGGCACTATCCGAACCAGCTTTCGGGCGGCCAGCAGCAACGTGTCGCGATCGCCCGCGCGCTTATCAATAAGCCGGCAATCCTCCTGGCCGATGAGCCCACCGGCAACCTCGATAGCCGTACCAGCGTAGAGGTGATGGATATCTTTCAGCGACTAAACACGGAACGCGGGATCACCGTGCTCCTCATCACCCACGAGCAGGACATCGCGGAGTACGGCACCCGAATCATCGTGTTTCGTGACGGCAAGATCGTGGACGACAAACCAAACGCTGTACGCCGGATGGCCGCCGACGAACTCGCGGCGCTGCCAGCGGAAGAAGACGGTGACGACGAGGCCAACCCTCTCGCTTCGCCGCCCGGCGGGCCGTCAACGTTCGACAAGATTGACCAGGACATCGACCGATCGCCAGTCTCCAGCCGAAAGTAGCCGACCATGTCACTATTGATGATCTTCCGCGTAGCGCTCAAGGCGCTCGGCCGCAATAAGATGCGCACCGCGCTGACCATGCTCGGCATGATCATCGGCGTTGCCGCCGTCATTACCATGGTGGCGCTTGGCAGCGGCGCTCAGCAGCAGATCGAGGAACAAGTGCGGGCCGGTGGCACCAACCTCATCATGGTGCGCGCCGGCAACTGGAGCCGCGGCGGCGTCAGCAGCGGCATGGGCTCCTCGCCGCGACTGAAGGACAGCGACGTAGATGCACTCCGGGAACAGGTCCCGGGCGCGCAGTATCTCTCAGCCAGCGTGAGCACCAGAGATCAGGTGGTCGCGGGGGGTGAAAACTGGTTCACGCGAATCGAAGGTGTCGACATCGAGTTTCCGCTTATCCGGCACTGGGAGCTGGCGGAAGGCACGTTCTTTACGGCGCAGGACGTGAACAGCGCCGCCAAGGTGGCTGTCATCGGCTCGATTGTCCGGGACAACTTGTTCGGCGAGGGTGTCGATGCCCTTGGACAGCAGATCCGGATCCGGAACCAGTCGTTCCGCATCGTCGGCGTGATGGCAGTGAAGGGCTCTGGCACCTTCGGTGAGGACCAGGACGACACGATCCTAGCCCCTTACACCACCGTGCAGCGCAAACTGAGAGGCCGTGACGGCACCAACATCTCCGGCATCACCATCTCCGCCGGGTCGTCCGACAGGATCGCGGAGACCACCGAACAGATTGAAACGGTGCTTCGCGCCGAGCACGAACTCATCCCTGGCCAGGAGAACGACTTCATGGTCCGAACCCAAGACGACATGATGAGCATGATGACCAGCACGACCCAGACGATGACCATGTTTACGCTGGCCATCGCCATCGTCTCGCTCATCGTCGGCGGCATCGGCATCATGAACATCATGCTCGTCTCGGTCACCGAGCGGACACGCGAGATCGGACTACGGATGGCGGTGGGCGCCAAAGGCCAGGACGTGCTCTGGCAGTTCTTGGTCGAAGCGATCGCGCTCAGCCTGGTAGGTGGTCTCGTCGGGGTGGGGCTCGGCTTCGGCATCGCCGAAGGGCTGACCCAGTTTCTCGCCTGGCCCACCAGCGTACCGCCAGACGCGGTGGCCATCTCGGTCAGCTTTGCGGCTGCAATCGGAATCCTGTTCGGCTTCTATCCTGCCTGGAAGGGCGCACAGCTCGACCCGATCGAGTCGCTCCGCTTCGAATAGGTCCCCTCGGTCGGCTCAGCCACCCCGCGTGGCCGTCCAGTCGCCGCCGCCGTAGCCACCGAAGTCGATTGAGCCGCTCATCTCGTCGCCGTCAACGGTGCCCTGTACCTCGATCTCCAAAAACTGTCCGCCGGCATCAATCTCCAACACCCACTCGATCGCGTTGCCGGTGATGGTGCCGCCCTCAAACGGAAGATCACCCTGGTCGCCGCTGATGGAGCCAGAGAAGGCCTCGCCATCCTGTTGGATCGTGAGAGTTCCGGCCTGAGAGCCCTGATCGCTATTGAAGGTCATGTTCCAGGTGCCGGCAATGTCCGGCGTCTGTCCCATTACCGTGACCATAGCCAGGCTAAACATTCCGCATACGAGCGCTGTCTGTCGACCCATGCAGTCCTCCTCCGGTTTCTCTGACGACAAGTGACGGGCCTTCTTGTCCGAACCTACCGGTCCGGGCGCTATATTATCGCGATAGCTTCGTGAACAGCGTCTCGATGCTGCCGCCAGTCATCGGATCGGTCAGCGCCGGCGCGACCTCGGCAAGCGGTCCCAGCACGAAGGTCCGAGTACGAAACCGGGGATGCGGGACCTGCAGGCCCGGCTCGTCGAGCACTAGGTCGCCCAAGAGCACGAGGTCGAGATCGAGGGTGCGTGGCGCTCCCGCCTCGCGGCGCTCACGACCTCGCTCCTGCTCGATCTCCAGCAGGATCGCGAGCAGGGTCCGAGCCGACAGGTCGGTCCGGCCGACCAGCACGCCATTCAGAAACGACGGTCCCGGCACCCCGTGCTCCGGCGGGTTCTCGATGAACGTGGAAACCGCAACATCGCTCAGCAGGGATTTGAGCCTCGCCACAGCGTATGCGAGGTGCGCGGCGCGGTCACCGAGATTGCTGCCGAGCGCAACGGCGGCCGTGCGGGACATGCCCATGACCTGGCACGCTCGGGGTCACGTCTGGACCGCGGAGGTCCGAGAGAAGCGTCACCGAGCGCTCTGCTTCTCCTTGCAGGTGATACAGACCCGCGTCCAGGGGATGGCGTTAAGCCGGGCTGCTGCCACCGGCTCACCGCAGTCACGGCACACTCCGTAGGTCCCCTGCTCGATCCGCCGCAGCGCCTCTTCGATCGCCTGCAGGATCTTGGCGTCGGTCTGCTTCAGCTTGAGCTGGATGTGGACCTCGTTGTTTCCCGTCGCCTGATCCGCTAGATCCCCTTGGCGACTGCTCGTACCTTCGGTCGACTGGATCGGCTTT
>DEAA01000039.1:24912-33357 GCA_002346545.1 Acidobacteria bacterium UBA2994 | reverse complement strand
TCCCGCCGAGAGAATCTCCGAGCGCTTCCGCAACAGCGAATCCTTGTACGTCGATACGTCCATGGCGCTCCCTGTAGTCTCTTCCGGCGCACTCATCCGGCCGGTCACCCGGCCACCACGGGCCGCGCCGATCTGCCACCCTTCAGGCGTCGTTCGCCTGTGGGGGCAAAACCACGATCATAGCAGATGGGTACCCGCTCACTCAGCCCGGAGGGTGCCGAGCGGCTTCTTCCTGAGCACGTCGAGACTAGCGGCCACGCCTACAATTCCAACCACCAGGGTCGTCAGAACCAGACCGGCCAGATTGACGAGCAGCGCCGGATTCCACGCGATCTCGAGCAGATAGCGCGTCAGTCCCCAGGTCAGCGCCAACGCCCCCAACGAGCCTACCACTCCCGCCAGTGCACCGAGCGTGCCGTACTCCAATATGAGCATCAGCACGATGGTGCGACTAGTGGCTCCCAACGTCTTGAAGATGGCCGTTTCGTAGAGCCGCTGGAACTTGGTCATTGCTACCGAGCCGATCAGGATCAACACACCGCTCAGCAACGCGATCCCGCCAACAATGGTGATCGCCAGCGTGACATGTTCCAGGATTCGCCGGATCGTGGCGATGACCTCGAGTCCGTCGATCACCGACACGTTCGGGAATCCGGCTACCAGGTCCCGTTGCAGGCGTGCGCGTCCCTCGGTATCGGGAGGACCCTGTAGGAAGGCGATGAAGCTGTGGGGCGCATCGTCGAGAGGGCCCGGCCGGAAGAGAAACATGAACCCACCGCTCTGGGTGTCATCCCAGTCGACGGTGCGGACGCTGGTGACCCGGGCTTCGATCTCCCGGCCGAGGACATCGAAACGGAGCATGTCTCCCATCACCAGGTCGAGACGCTCCTGGATGCTCTCCTCCACAGACACCTCGGCTACCTCGGTCGTGCCCGCCTCCCAAAACTCCCCGTCGACAATCCGCTCGTTCTCGGCCAGCTCCGGACGATAGGTGACGGTGTACTCCCGACCGACCCCGAGTCGCCGCACTTCGCGCGTGGAGTCCAATGTCGTGCGGCTCCCCTGCACTCCGGTCACTCGGGCTCGCAGCACCGGCAGCAACCTGGGGGCCAGACCAAGCTCTCGCTCGAGCAAGGTCTCCACCCCGTCGGTCTGATCCCGCTGGATATCGATCAGAAACATGTCCGGCGTGTCTTCGCGGACCTCGAGCGCGAAAGCGCCAAGCAAGTTCGCCTGTACGGCATGAATCCCGATGATGAAGAAACTCCCGAGCCCTACCGCGAGCAGAATCACCCGGGTCTGATTGCCCGGCCTGATCAGGTTGAGCACCGCATGCCGAAAGGCAAATCGACCGCCATCTCCCAGCGGCTGGATGACCCGCACGAGGCCTTGCCCCACCAGATGCAACACCACGGCGATGACAGCGAAACCGCCGCACACCCACAGCCCGGCATCGAGCGACGCCGCCTGCCAGCTGGCTAGGGCAACCAGGCCGAGGGTCAGGACGACCGCGACCGCTGCCTGTGCCCGGTCCCAACCGCCGGCCGTCACCATTCCCCATCGGAGCAAGGCCAGCGGCTTGATAGCGCGCATCTCGAGCAACGGCCCGAGCGCAAAGAGAAGCGATACGACCACACCGACGCCCAGACCCTGCCCGACGGCCGACGTTGTCAGCCCGTACGAAATCTCACCGATGCCGGTCACCGAAGCGGCTTCTTCAGCTAACGACGCCGGGATCGCCGCAAGGCCAATGGCGGCGATGGCCACCCCGAGCAGCGCGCCGCCCAGCCCCAACGCCAGCACCTGGACCACATAGATCGCCAGAACCTGCCCACTGGTGGCGCCCAGGCACTTCAGGATGGCAACACTGCGCACACGCTGTTGGACGAAAACTCGAGTCACGCTCCAGACCCCGATACCGCCGAGCACGACAACGACAAATCCGATCAAGCTGAGATAGTTCTCAGCCCTAGACATGTTCCGAGCGATCCGGTCCTCGGTCCGACGATAGGACCGGATGCGAGCGTATGAATCCCGCAGTGGCTCACGCATGGCGGTGACAAGCGAATCGATACGATCGTCAGGCACCTGGAGCAGCAGTTGTCGCTCGACGCGGGAGCCAAACGCCAGCAACCCGGTCGCCTCCAAATCGGCGAGATCCACCATTACCCGGGGACCGAAACTGAACGCCCCCAACTGCCGTCCCGGCTCGCGGTAAATCACGCCGCGGATCTCGAACGTACCCTCACCGATGAGTAACTCGTCGCCAACAGACAGCCCGAGCTGCGTCAACAACTCCGGACGCACGAGCGCCCCGCCTCCCGCGAGCAGCGAATGGTCATACTCCAGGCCATCGCCCAGTTCGAACACGCCGTAGTAGGGGAAATCTGCCTCGACGCCTCGCAGCTGTACGACTCTGGTCACTGTTCGACTCTGGTCGTTCGGGCGCGCCATGGTCGCGGTTTCAACCGAGGACATACGCCTGAGCTCAGGTTCGGCAGCGAGCATCTCATCGATCAGCACCGTGGCCTCTTCAGACCAGGGCTGGCCCGTCTCGATCAGGATGTCAGCCGCCGTGAGCGCTCGGCTTTCCGCCGTCATTGTCAGCGCGACGCTCTGGATGAGTGACCGAAGCGCCACGATGGCGCTGACCCCGACGGCGACACAGAGGAAGAAAAAGAGCAGGCGCCGCCACGACGCTCGAAGCTCGCGTGCCGCCATCCGCAGCACGAAGCTCATCCAGCCCCCTCAACCGGGACCCGACCGATCCGCTCAGCGGCACCATCGTGCATCCGCAGCCGGATGTCCGCCGAGGCAGCCAGCTCGGCGTCATGGGTCACCAGCACGACCGTGGTCTGGCGAGTGTCGTTCACCCGCTGCAGCAACTCGATAATGTGACGACCGTTGGCGCTATCGAGATTGCCGGTCGGCTCGTCAGCCAGCAGTATCGGCGGATCGTTGGCTAACGCCCGAGCAATCGCCACCCGCTGCTGCTCGCCGCCTGAAAGCTGGGCCGGATAGTGGTGGGTGCGATCGTCGAGGCCCACCTCGGTCAGCAGCGCCCCGGCGCGATTTTTCGTGTTATCCACCCCGGCGATCTCGAGCGGTACCAACACGTTTTCGAGCGCGGTGAGTGACGGGACGAGGTGAAAAAACTGGAAGACGAACCCGATCTTGCGGCCACGGAGCTTCGCCAGCGCGTCCTCGTCAAGGGTCGTGATGTCGGTACCATCGATCACGATCGAGCCAGTGGTCGGAACGTCCAGCCCTGCGATCAGACCGAGCAGCGTGGACTTCCCGCTCCCCGACGGACCGACCAGGGACAGGTATTGCCCGGCGCCAACCGTCAGGTCGATCGGCTGCACGATCGTGAGCGGCGCCGAGCCGCTGACAACCGTCTTCGAAACATTACGTAGCTCAATCATCCGTATCTACTGGATCGTGCCGCACTAGGGCGCCGTCTCGCCGAGCTCACCCAACAGCGGCTCGATCGCCTCACGCACCCGTCTGGCCACAATCGCGGCGCCGTCGACGTTCGGGTGGATGCCGTCGTCCTGGTTCAGTCGCGGATCACCGGCCACTCCGTTCAGAAGAAACGGCATGAAAACCAGATCATGCTCATCGGCCAGCTCCTGGAACACAGATCGGAAGTCATTCGTGTAGCGGCTGCCAAAATTTGGAGGCGCCTCCATACCGGCCAACAGCACTTTGATTCCGCGCTCCATGGCCAAAGAGACGATCTCGGCCAGATTCTGTTTCATTTGGTCGACCGGTAGCCCCCTGAGCCCGTCATTTCCGCCCAAGGCCAGGATGAGCACCCGAACATCTCCGACCAGCGACCATGCCGCGCGACGCAGCCCCGCCGCAGTCGTGTCGCCGGAGACCCCGGCGTTGATTACCGTTACGTCGAATCCCTCGTCCCGCAGCTGACGCCCGAGCAGGGTCGGGTACGCATCCTCGATCTCAATACCGAGGCCGGCCGTCAGGCTGTCGCCCAGCGCCACAATAACGGGCCCGCTCGGGATCTCGCCACGTCGTAAGGCCTCGGCCTCGCTCGACTTGGACTCGAGAACGGGCAGGGCTTCGATCGAGGTGGGCACCTCGCCCGGACCGCAAGCCGCGACCAGACACACCAGTCCAGCCATCCATAACCATCGACGCCGCCAAGTGCGCATCCCACCTATTATGCAACAGTGCCCAGGCCGACTGGCGGAGCTGTCGATGGCGTGGGCTCAGGACCGATCACTGGGAACCTGACGGGTATACCGCTGCCTCAGCGAGCGGACGTAGACCGCCAAATTCAGTATTAACAGAGCGCTTCCAAGCACCAGCTGGTGGCTTCGGGTTAGCCCGTCAGGATAGAGCCACCACAGCACGAACCGATCGATGAAGTCACCCTCGACCACCTCGACGCCAGAGGCCACACGCAACCAGTGCTCCAGATGCGTAAGTGGGCAGATCCCTCCGAACCATTCGATGCCGATCGCCCAGACCACGGCGGGCAGATGGAGCCAGGCCAGCCGGGGCCACCGCCAAACCAGTACCCCACCCAAGACGGCAAAGAGCACGAAACCGGCGTGGAGAACCACGGTCAGGTCGGCCAAGAGCCCGTACACCTGTGTAGAATAGGCTGACTTTGCCAGCCGGTCTGTCACGTCGGGACGAGGATTCACGCTGATGAATGCCACTATTCTTGCGGTCATCGGACTCGGGGCCATATTTGCCGGCTACCGGTTTTATTCGAAGTTCATCGCCGAGAAGATCTACCAACTCGATCCCAACTTCGAGACCCCGTCGCATGCTCAGCGGGACGACATCGACTACCTACCGACCAATCGCGTTGTGCTCTGGGGCCATCACTTCACCGCGGTGGCGGGCGCCGCCCCGATAATCGGTCCCGGCATCGCCGTCATCTGGGGATGGCTTCCAGCCTTCCTTTGGGTCATCTTCGGCACGATGTTCTTCGCCGGCGTCCACGACTTCGGCGCCGTCTGGGCGAGTGTCCGGAATCAGGCCAAGTCGGTCGGCGCGCTAACCGGGGATGTGGTCAGCGCCCGGGCTCGCACGCTATTCATGATCGTCGTCTTCTTTCTCCTCATGATGGTCAACGCAGTGTTCGGGGTCGCGATCTCGGTCGAGCTGCAGTCCACGCCCAGCGCGGTGATCCCAACCTGGACTGCGGTCGCCGTCGCGATCGCCATCGGCATCCTGATCTACCGGATGCACGTGCCAATCCTGTGGCCGACGATCGTTGGCACCCTAGTCCTGTATGCCGTGATCTATCTGGGTGAACTGGTCCCACTCTCGCTTCCCACCGAATTCCTGGGTATGGCTCCGGGCGCCCAGTGGATCATCATCCTCTTCATCTACGCCGGCATTGCCTCGCTGCTCCCGGTCTGGTTGTTGCTTCAGCCCCGCGACTACATCAACGGCATCCAGCTCTTCGTCGGGCTCGGGCTCCTCTACGGCGCAGTGATGATTGCCAGCCCTACCATCGTGGCACCGGCCATCAACCCCAACGTGCCCGCCTCGGCGCCACCCATCATTCCGCTGTTGTTCGTGACCATCGCGTGTGGCGCGATTTCGGGATTCCACGGCCTGGTCGGATCCGGCACCACGTCGAAACAGCTGGACAAGGAAACCGACGCGCGATTCGTCGGCTACCTTGGGTCGTCTGGAGAGGGCGCCCTGGCCCTCGTGGCCATCATCGCGGCCACCGCCGGGTTCGCCTCAATCGATGAC
Source organism: Acidobacteria bacterium UBA2994 (assembly GCA_002346545.1). Classification (GTDB taxonomy): domain Bacteria; phylum Acidobacteriota; class Vicinamibacteria; order Vicinamibacterales; family UBA8438; genus UBA2994. Next base: position 27,615 of record DEAA01000039.1, on the reverse strand, counting down.
TGGAACGCGCTCTACTCGGACTTCGGTAACGGCGGCATGGGCGCCTTCGTCACCGGTGGCGCCACCATCGTCTCGGGCGGGGTGGGCATCTCGTACGAGTTCGCCGCAACGCTGCTGACCGTCATGGCCGTGCTGTTTGCAGGAACAACCATGGACGCCGGCGTCCGGCTACAGCGCTACATCATCCAGGAGTGGGGCTCAATCTATCAGATTCCGGTGTTGCAGAATGGCTACGTCGCGACCATAGCCGCGGTCAGTGCCTGTCTCCTGTTGGCGTTCGGGGCTGGGGGCCCCAGCGGTGAGGGCGGCATGCTGATATGGCCCCTGTTCGGTACCACCAACCAGCTACTGGCGGGCCTGACGCTCCTTGTCATCAGCGTGATGCTGGTCAAGCTGGGTCGCCCGGCCCGCTACACTTTGATTCCAATGCTCTTCATCACCTTCATGGCGCTCGCGGCGGCCGTCCTCCAACTCGGTACCCTCTACGAGGAAGGCGGCATTACGTACTTCCTGCTCTGGATCGACGCGGTGATCGTAATCCTGGCGATCCTCGTCCTACTCGAGGCCGGATCGGCCTTCTTCCGCGCGCGGCGGGCCGCCGAGACCGGGGCTACGGCCTAGGCAGATGGGCGACGACGAGGGTCGCCTGGCTCAGCTGGGCCGCCTCCTCCGCGAGTTCTACGAAGCCCCCTACCGAGGGGCAGTGGCACGGGCGCGACGCGAGGAGGACGATCTCTTTATGCTTTTTGTGTTCGCCGAGCTTATGGGCGTGCCCAATCCAGCGGCGTACTACACGCTGGAGCTTCAGCCGTTGCTCCTCGAACGCTTCCACGAGTGGCACCAGCGCCAAGGGCTCGAGCATTCGCCGCTAGACGACTTCCGTTGTTGTTGAGCCCTTTGACTCCATCGTGAACGAGTTATTGACGCGGCCGCTGCTTTTCGTTGGCGGGAAGGGCGGCGTAGGCAAGACGACCACCGCCGCCGCGCTGGCGCTCCGTATCGCCGATCAGGGGCGACGGGCGCTACTGGTCTCCACCGATCCGGCCCACTCCCTGGCAGACCTCTTCGGGCGCACGATCGGCGACACGCAAACCGAGCTCGCGCCGTCCCTCTGGGCGCTCGAGATCGATCCGGACCGGCAAGCCGACGCACACCTGGCGGCGGTCAAAGACAGGATGAAAGGGCTCGTACACCCTCGTGCCTATGACGAGATCGACCGCCAACTGGATCTGGCCAAGCTCGCGCCAGGCACGATGGAAGCGGCGATGCTCGAGCGGATGGCCGAGGTCATGGCCCTGGCCGGACGAGACTACGACCATGTCGTCTTCGACACCGCCCCGACCGGGCACACCGTGCGTCTCCTTTCCCTGCCCGAGGTGATGGCCGCCTGGACCGACGGCCTGCTTGGTCATCGAAAGCGCTCAGCCCAACTTGATTCGGCACTCCGTCATCTGGGCGGGGGGCGGAAACGCGGCGACGACCTGTCCCGGCTGGAAAACGCCGCTGACCATGACGAAGGCAGCCGCGACGCCCGGCTCAACGAGATCCTTCAGGAACGTCGACGAAAGCTCGTGCGCGCCCGCGAACAGTTGCTCGACCGCGCTGTCTGTGCGTTCCTGCTGGTACTAAATCCCGACCGACTGTCACTCCTCGAAACAGTGAAGGCACACAAGGTCCTCGAGCGGGTCTCGATCTCGGTGGCCGGGCTGGTCGTAAACCGGGTGCTGCCGGACGAAGCCGACGGGGAGTTCCTACTAGCCCGCCGGGAACAGGAAGGAAGCTACCTGGAAGAGATCGACCGGACGTTCGCGAGCCTGCCTAGGGTGCGGGTGCCATTGCTCCCCTGCGACGTGCACGAATTCGAGACGCTACGCCGCCTCGGCAAGGCGGTCGCCGTCTGAGGAGCCGCGGCTCAGGCTACCGCTCTTCATTAACGTCATTCAGCCAGCGGTCGCTGACGTACTGTTCGGAGACCCCGCCTCCACGCAGCCACCGGCAGGCGGCCTCCCTCGTCAACCAGAGCACGCCGAAGAACGCTAGAAATCTCACGCTGTACACCAACGGTGCGCGCCACATAAGCTCCTCTTGAGTAATGTACTCAACATATAGTGGCCAGCTTTGATATTTCAACAATATATAGTGCGCGTGCAATAAGCCGTACACAAGACGAGCCGGGTCCCAGAACCCGGCTCGTTCAACGAGCTCCGGTCGAAACCAGCGAACTACCGGGCACTACCCTCGAAACGCAGGCAATGCCGACATCAGCTAGTAGCGGTAGTGCTCCGGCTTGTACGGTCCCTCGACCTTCACGCCGATGTAGTCGGCCTGGTCTTTGGTCAGCTCGGTGAGCTTCACGCCGAGGTGGTCCAGGTGCAGCCGGGCCACCTTCTCGTCGAGCATCTTCGGCAACATATAGACCTGCTTCTGATACTCCCCTGTGTTGTTGTGGAGCGCGATCTGCGCCAGCACCTGATTAGTGAATGACGCCGACATCACGAAACTCGGATGTCCCGTAGCGCAGCCGAGGTTCAGCAGCCGGCCCTCGGCGAGCACCATCACGCTGTGGCTAATCCCGTCACCGGAGATGCTCGGAAACTGCCACTCGTCGTACTGCGGCTTGATATTCACATGGCGGATACCGTCGATCTTCTTGAGCCCGGCCATGTCGATCTCGTTGTCGAAGTGCCCGATGTTGCCGACGAT
>DEAA01000039.1:0-24638 GCA_002346545.1 Acidobacteria bacterium UBA2994 | reverse complement strand
ATGTCGATCTCGTTGTCGAAGTGGCCGATGTTGCCGATAATCGCCTTGTCCTTCATCCGACGCATCTGGGTGGCCGAGATGATGTCTTTATTTCCGGTGGTCGTGATGAAGATGTCGGCCGTGCCTAGCATCTCTTCAAGAGTATTGACCTCGTAGCCTTCCATCGTCGCCTGCAGCGCACAAATCGGGTCGATCTCGGTCACCACCACACGGCATCCCTGCCCACGAAGCGCCTGGGCGCAACCCTTGCCCACCTCTCCGAAACCACACACCACGGCCACCTTACCGCCCAGCATGACGTCGGTCGCACGAGCCAGACCGTCAGGCAATGAGTGACGACAGCCGTAGACGTTGTCAAACTTGCTCTTGGTCACCGAATCGTTGACGTTGATCGCCGGAAAGAGCAGCGTGCCCGCTTCCTTCATCTCGTACAACCGGTGCACACCCGTCGTGGTCTCTTCGCTAACACCTCGGATTGCCGGACTGATCCGCTGCCAGTAATCCTTGTCGCGAGCCTGGAGATCGCGGAGCAGATCAAGAATGACTCCCCACTCCTCAGGCTCGTTCTCCGGATCAAAGTCCGGGACGCGGCCCAAGTTCTCGAACTCGTACCCTTTGTGAATCAGAAGCGTGGCGTCTCCCCCGTCGTCAACGATGAGCGAGGGACCGCTACCGTCGGGCCAGAGCAGCGCCTGGTCGGTGCACCACCAGTACTCGACCAGCGTCTCGCCCTTCCACGCATAGACGGGGATTCCCTTCGGGGCCTCGGGGGTGCCGCCGGTCTCCGGACGGCCGACCACCACCGCGGCAGCGGCGTGGTCTTGCGTCGAGAAGATGTTGCAGGAGACCCAGCGCACATCGGCGCCAAGATCGGCCAGGGTCTCGATCAAGACCGCTGTCTGCACCGTCATGTGCAAACTACCCATGATCCGCGCCCCATCGAGCGGCTTCTGGCCCTCGTACTCCTCCCGCAGCGCCATCAAGCCAGGCATCTCCTGCTCGGCGAGCCGGATCTCGTTGCGACCGAACGTCGCCAACGACAGGTCGGCTACCTTGTATGGCTCACGCCCTGCCTGCACTGCTTCGTCGAACGCGTGCGTCTTCTCCACAGCCACAGCCGTCGGTCCCATTCGTCTCTCCTCTGATCTCGGTCATGCGCCCGCGACCGGGCGCATCTTCAATGCTGTCAATCAGTTCAGGGCGAACCACTAGCCAGCAGTGTTGTGCCGTCGCCTCTCTATTGTAACCCGGTTCCAGGCTGACGTCGGGGGGACGACACCGCGTCATGTCCGATACGCGCGGCGTCGCACCGTGAATGGTTCATAGAGCGAAGTCCGGAGATATCGTTCGTCCCAGTCTGTGCGCACCCATACCGTTACGTGCAGCGAGACGATCCGATGATGCTGATGGCCGACGAACCCGATTACCGCCCGCCGGTTACGGAATCTGATAAACGCGGAGATCGAACTCGGGAACCACCGCCAAGAGGTGTTCGAAGATGTCGGACTGAATCCCCTCGTATCGGACCCAGTTCTGGTCTCGGCTGAAGACGTACACCTCGAGGGGAACTCCATGCGGTGTCGGGGGCAATTGGCGGACAAGGAAGGTCATATCCTGGTGTATCTGAGGATGGTGACGAAGATAGGCGACGACATAGGCCCGGAAGGTCCCGATGTTAGTAAGGCGACGAGGATGGACGGCGCTGCCGGCATCGTCCTGGTGCCGGGCGTTCCATTCTGTAATCGCGGCCTGCTTCTCCGCCAGATACTCCCGCATGAAGTCGATCTTCGACAGCCGGTCGAGCATCGGCTCATCACAGAACCGTACCGAGCCGATGTCGATGTTGATCGCCCGCTTGATCCGGCGGCCTCCCGACTCGGCCATGCCCCGCCAGTTCTTGAAAGACTGCGTGATCAACGCGTGGGTCGGGATGGTCGTGATCGTCTTGTCGAAGTTCTGAACCTTGACGGTCGTGAGCGCCACTTCCAGGACGTCTCCGTCGGCCCCGTACTTCGGCATCTCGATCCAGTCGCCAGGTCGGACCATCTGGTTGGCCGAAAGCTGGATGCCGGCCACAAAGCCCAGGATGGAATCCTGGAAGATCAACATCAGCACGGCCGTCATCGCCCCCAGCCCGCTGAAGAGCAACGCCGGAGACTCGCCAATTAGCACCGACAGGGCGACGATTAACGCCGTCCCGTACAGCATCAGCTTGGCGACCTGCGAGATGGTGGTCAGGGGAAGCGACTTGCCAAGCTTCGAGAGCCGGACGATGTCGACCAGTGCGTTGAGCAACCCGTCGAGCACCGACACCACGACCCCGACCATATAGAGGAGGCAGCTAGACTTAACGAGAGTCGTCAGGAGGGCATCTGCATTGGCCGAAGCCTCTTCCGGCTGCAGCACCGAGCGGGCGAAGAAATAGATCACCAGCGCCGGAGCGATGTGCGCAAGCCGATGAAAGACCCTCCGGCTGGTGACTATGTCGTCCCAGTCAGTATCGGTCCGCTCGGCCAGCCGCAGCACGACTCGCAGCAACACCTTCTTAGCGACCAAGTCCGCGACCCAGGCCAGCAACAGCACCATTACGATGCCGCTGGCGGAGAGCGTGAGACTCGCAGCGCTCTGGGCGAGACCCTGCGACAGAAGCCAGTCCTCGATCACGTTGATCATCTGGAGATCCTCTCGACCCGACACGGGTCAGGAACGGACTGATCGTATCAGGAGGGAACGAGGGGGACCGCGCCTGACGGCTACTGCTGCGCGATCCGGTAGAGCTTGCTTTGCGTGCGGAGAATCACACTCCCATGGGCGATGGCAGGCGTGGCCAGCGACATCTCGTCGAGCGAGTTCTTATGCAAGATCTCGAATTCTGGGCCCGCTCGCACCACGAACGTGTCACCGTCCTCGCTAAGAAGAAAGATCAACCCGTTGTAGCCCCATGGCGAAGCGGTGAATCCGTTTCCGATCTCCAATCGCCGGCGTCCGTAGATCTCTTCGCCGGTCGCTGCGTCGTGCGCGGTCAGAAAGCCGCGGTCCAGCAGCGTGTAATACACATCGTCATAGACCAGCGCCGTGGTGCTGTAGGTGCCCAGCAGCGGATAGGACCAGACGACGTGTTCGTCCCGGGAATAGTGCCTGGTTCCAGGAAAACCTTCCTGAAGACCGCTGGCCACCTCCTGGTAGATGGAGATGTCGCCAGCCGCCCCTGGCTGAATCGCATAGACCGGACGTAACGCCCCACCCGGATAACCGGAACTGATGTAGACGAGCCCGTGGCTCGTGAAGGGACTCGGTGTCGAGAGCAACGACATACCGCTCAGTTCCCAAAGCAACCCGCCATCTAGATCATATGAGCGAACTTTCCCGGTCGCCGACGTCACTATCTCGCTACGCAGGTGGTTCTCCCACACCAACGGCGTCGACCAGGTGTGCCCGGGCTCATCCCTCTGGACGGTCCAGACTTCGGCACCGGTCTCGGCGTCTAGCGCGGTCAGAAAGGACTGCTCGGTGTTGTCGTTCAGCACATACAAGCGGCCGTCGTGCAGCGCCGGTGAAGACGCGGTCGCCATCGCCTGCATCGTATTGAAGGTGCCAAGGTCTCGCCGCCACCGCTCGTTTCCCTCAAAGTCGAAGGCGGCGACGAGCCCGACGGCACCGAAATAGACGTAGACGCGCTCACCATCGGTGACGGGTGTTTCAGACGCGTAGCTGTTCTTCAGGTGACGTGTGATCTCTGGCACCTGACGGTGAATCTCACGCTGCCACCGGATCTCGCCAGTCTGGAAGTCGATGTCGTAGAGCAGCCACCGATGTTCGGCGCTGGCCGGCACCGACCCGTTGTGCTCGCCCGGGTCGTACAGACCTGGAATCGGCTGCACTTCTTCGTCGTCCGCTGCGCTCGTGGCCGTCACCACGAAGATGTGATCGTCCCAAACGATCGGCGACGCCCAGCTCAACCCTGGAATGTCGATCTTCCAGGCGATGTTCTCGATCTCGCTCCACCGATCTGGCAGCGCCGGATCGTCCGGCACTTGCCCGGTACCGGTCCCTCGAAACTGCGGCCACTGCTGGCCACTGGCCGCCGAGACCGCGCCCAAGACCAGGACGACGGCGAGCATCGGGGTTCCCCACTTCATACCCAACTCCTTGTTGACCGATCGGGGGCATCCTATCCCGGAGCCGGTCCCGTCCGTCGTAGAAAAAACGCTGCGGCTCCGATTACACTTACCCGATAGTGATAATGCTGTCTTGGCGGGCGCGCCTGCCCCGCCGTCTCGGTGTCGCCGCGACCGTATGGTGGCTATGCTCTGGAGCAGGCATCGACACCCACGTTCACGCCCAGACTCCCGACCTAGACGCACAGGCGGTCGTTGACCAGACCTGCCGCCGCTGCCACAACGACCAGGCCCGCTACGGCAACCTCTCCCTCGACGGGTTCGAGGTTTCGGCGGCCGCCGAACGGCCCAGCCTAGCCGAGGGCATGGTCAAGAAGCTGCAAGCCGGTCTGATGCCTCCGGCCGGCAGTACCCGACCGAACGAAGCGGCACTGGTCGGGCTCGCCACGGCCTTGGAGCAGCACCTAGATGAGGCCGCCGCGCCCAACCCTGGACGCCGCAGTTTTCAGCGGCTAAACCGGGCAGAGTACGAGCGTTCAGTGCGGGACCTACTGGCACTCGACATCGACGCCGGGGCGTACCTCCCGCCAGACACGAAGAGCGCGAACTTCGACAACATCGCCGACACGCAGCTGCTCTCACCCACTTTGATGAACGGCTATCTACGCGCCGCCGGCGACGTCAGCCGACTGGCGGTGGGCGACACCGCAGGAGGCCCGAACGAAACCACCTACAAGGTCACCCGCTGGGTGTCGCAGCGCGAGCAGGTCGAAGGCGCGCCGTACGGTTCACGAGGTGGTCTCTCCGTCGTACATACGTTCCCTTCCGACGCCGACTACGTCTTCCGGGTGTCGTTTCATCACGAGACGACAGGCGAACTGTTCGGGAGTGCCCGAGCGGCGCTCCATACCGCCGAGCGCCCAGAGCAGCTGGAGATCTCGGTCGACGGCGTTCGTGTCGCCCTGCTCGACATCGACCGATGGATGCAGGTCTCCGATCCAAACGGCGTGAACCTTTGGACCCCGCCGGCCCGGATCTCAGCCGGCCCCCACCGGATCTCGGCGGTGTTCATTCGACAGTTCGACGGCCCCGTGCAGGACCTGATCTCGCCGCACGAGTGGTCGCTCGCCAGTACCAGCATCGCGAACGCCTACGGCTTCACCAGTCTCCCGCACCTCCGCGATCTCGCTATCCGCGGACCAATCGCCCCGGTGGGCATCTCCGACACCCCAAGCCGAGCCCGCATCTTCAGCTGCCGGCCGGCGACGCCTGTCGACGCCCCCGCCTGTGCGCGCACGATCCTCCAGAATCTCGGTACGATCGCCTATCGCCGCCCGCCAACCGAGGAGGATCTCTCAGCGCTGCTCGGCCTCTACGAACGTGGGGCCAGCGGTGATGGGTTCGAGGGCGGGATCCGGATGGCACTCGAAGGCCTCCTCGCAAGCCCGCAATTCGTGTTCCGATTCGAGGAGCCGCCAGTCGATCTGGCCCCGTCGGCCCAGTTCCCGCTGAGCGACCACGACCTCGCCTCGCGCCTCAGCTTCTTCCTTTGGGCGAGCGGGCCTGATGACACGCTGCTCGATCGCGCCCGTGAGAGTCTCCTGTCGGACCCTGATGTCCTCGAGTCCGAAGTTCATCGCATGCTAGCCGACCCGCGCTCCGAAGCGCTCGCAACCCGCTTTGCCGCCCAGTGGCTGCGGCTGCCAGACCTGGACGGGCTGCATCCGGACGTCCGCATCTACCCGGACTTCGACGAGCAGCTCAAACACGCGATGCGACGGGAAACCGAGCGGCTCTTCGAGCACGTCGTCCGCGAGGACCGCCCCGTGCTCGAGCTCCTAACGGCCGACTATACGTTCGCCGACGAGCGCCTCGCCCAGCACTACGGCCTGACGCATCCCGGTGGTCCGGACGTCGCCCGCATCGCGATCGACGACCCGGACCGGCGCGGGCTCCTGGGCCATGGCGCCGTGCTGGCCCTCACCTCGTACGCCGACCGCACCTCACCGGTACTAAGGGGGAAATGGGTCATGGAGGTACTCCTCGGCAGCCCGCCGCCGCCTCCCCCACCTGACGTCCCGGACCTCGAAGAGACAACGGCGAACGACAGCGGCCGGCTCCTTTCGGTTCGCGAGCGCCTCGAGCGACACCGCGCGAGTCCGGCATGCTCATCCTGCCATCGGATGATGGACCCGATCGGGCTGGCGCTCGAGCACTACGATGTGACCGGCGCCAGACGGCGCTGGGACAACGGGCAACCTATCGATGCCAGCGGCGCCCTATATGACGGTTCGCCCATCACCTCCGCCTCCGACCTCCGGACCGCCCTGGTCCGGCGGCCGACTCCGCTGCTACGTACTTTCACCGAGAACCTGATGGCGTATGCCATCGGACGACGGATCGCACCCTACGACATGCCTGGGATCAGGGCTATCGTCCGCGAGGCCGCCGATGACGACCATCGCCTCTCAGCCTATATCCTTGGAGTGGTCCGATCTCCCGCCTTTCAGATGAAGGGCGGAGAAGAAGCTGGAGCGGCGGAGCAATAGTATGTTGCTGGACAAAGAGCCTGCCGTGCGTGGTATTTTGGGCGAAGCTCCATGGAATCAGTAGAATAGGGCCAGGAGTAGCAGTCCATCATGACCGTGGTCACCGGAAGATACCTGCCTCGTCGGACCTTTCTTCGCGGGCTTGGCGTGTCGGTTGCGCTCCCTTTCCTGGACGCCTTCACCCCTGCAGGCCGCCCCTGGCGCCAGACCGCCATCGCGCAGTCTCTAGCGGACCCAATACGACTCGTCTGCATCGAGAACGTGCACGGCGCCGCTGGTAGCACCGCCTACGGCGCGTCCCGGCACCTGTGGGCCCCGGCGGCCACCGGCCGCGACTTCGACCTATCGACCAGTGCCCTGTCCCCACTCGAGCGCTACCGTGATCAATTGACGATCGTCAGCAACACTGACGTCCGTCCGGCCGAGGCGGTCACGCCCCCAGAAATCGGAGGCGATCACTTCCGCTCGAGCGCAACCTTCCTGACCCAGTCGCACCCCAAGCAGACCGAAAGCTCAGACGTCCGCTCGGGGACTTCGCTCGATCAACTCTACGCCCAACGCTTTGGCCAGAACACGCCGATCCCGTCGATGCAGCTGTGCATCGAGAACGTGGACCAGGCTGGCGGCTGTGCCTACGGCTACTCCTGTGTCTACACCGACACGATCAGCTGGGCGTCGCCAACCGATCCCCTCCCGATGATTCGGGATCCGAGACTGGCCTTCGACCAACTCTTTGGCGCCGGCAGCACCGCTGAGGATCGCGCGGCACGGCGGGACGCGCAACGAAGCGTGCTCGACTTCATCACAGACGAAATCGCCCGCCTGCGGAAAGAGCTCGATCCAGCCGATCAGCGCCGAATGGACCGTTATCTCGATGACATCCGAGAGATCGAGCGGCGCATTCAGCGGATCGAAGCGCAGAACCGGAACGGTGAGGCCAGAGGTCTTCCCAGTGCCCCTCCGGGGGTGCCAGACTCGTTCGACGAGCACGTCAAGCTGATGTTCGACCTTCAGGCGCTAGCGTTCGAGAGCGACATGACCCGAGTGTTCTCCTTCAAGCTCTCGCGCGACGCCACGGGGCGTGTGTACCCGGAGAGCGGCATCAACCGCGGCTTCCATCCCGCATCCCACCACGGAGATCGGGAGCAGAATATCGAGGCGTTCGCCCAGATTAACCGGTACCACGTCAGTCTGCTGCCGTACTTTCTCGACAAGCTGCAGGCGCTCGAAGAAGCCGACGGCACCTTGCTGGACAAGGCCATGGTCATCTACGGCTCGCCGATGGGCGACCCGAACGTGCACAACCACAAGCGCTGCCCGCTGATCGTGCTCGGCGGATCCCACGGGCAACTAGCTGGAAACCTGCACCGGCGCGCCGCGCCTGGCACGCCAATGGCCAACGCCATGCTGGATCTTTTGCACCGGCTGGGTGTCGACGACCTAGAACAGTTCGGAGACAGCACCGGCACGCTGTCCCTCTCGGCGTGAGCCCCATCATGCGCACCAGCTGGATTACGCCGCTCTGCATCGCGGTCGTCTGGATGGCCGCGCCGGCGACCGCCAACTCGGGGCCGGTGGCTGACGCAGCTCGTCGCGGAGACCTCGAAGCGGTCCGAGCACTTCTAACCGAAGACGCCGACGTAAACGCTCCACTTGGAGACGGAATGACGGCCCTTCACTGGGCGGCGTACCGGGGCGACGAGCCGCTGGTCGATCTACTCCTGGAGGCCGGGGCCTCAACGACGGCCGTGACCCGTCTCGGCCAACACACGCCGCTCCACGTGGCCAGCCGTGCCGCCAGGGAAGCCGTCGTCCGCTCCCTGCTTGCCAGCGGCGCCGATCCGACGGCGGAGACCGAGACCGGGGCCACCCCACTCCACTTCGCGGCCGGCAGCGGCGCGGACGGCGCCGTCGACGCCCTACTCGATGGCGGTGCGCTAATTGACGCCACCGAACCGACCTGGGGCCAGACTTCGCTCATGTTCGCCGCCGCCTCTAACCGGACCACGACGGTGGCCCTGTTGCTCGCCCGCGGCGCCAACCCGGATCGCGCGGGCCGCGTCGTCGACATCTCAGCACGCGACACCGCCGATCGCGCCGACAGCCGCCGACGTCGCGAGCGGATTGCCGCGTTCCGCGCCGGCCGAACCCCTACCGACGAGTTGTCCGAGGTGGCACTGCCCTCCCGCGCAGCCTCAACCGCGCCACCGTCGCCTGCGGTTCGTGCGGCTGCAGCAGCCGCCGACGCCGTCGAGCGAGAAGCCGATCTGCAGGAAGAGCCCGAACCGCTGGGATTCGCCGACCTCGTGGGCACCCACGGTGGACTCACCCCGCTGCTGTTGGCAGCACGCGACGGACATATCAAGACCGTGCTGGCCCTCCTCCAGGGTGGCGCAGACATCAATCGGGTAAGCGCCGCCGACGGGACCAGCCCGCTCCTCATCGCGGCGATCAACGGTCACTTCGACCTGGCACGAGCGCTACTCACCCGAGGGGCCGATCCAACACTGGCGAGCGATGCCGGGGCCACACCGCTCTACGGCGCGCTGAACATCCAGTGGGCACCCAAGGCGCGACACCCTCAGCCGACCGACTACATGCAGCAGGCCACGTCCTACCTCGAGTTGATGACGGCGCTCGTCGATGCGGGTGCCGATGTCAATGTCCGGCTTGAGCGCTCCCTGTGGTACACCACCTACAACCGTGACCTGCTTGGCGTCGACCGCGCCGGTGCCACACCGTTCTGGCGAGCCGCCTACGCGCTGGACCTCGACGCAATGCGGCTCCTGCTCTCCCACGGCGCCGATCCGCACATCCCGACGATCAAGGTGCCAAGCCGGCAGCGGCCGCTCGACCCCGACCCCTCCGGTCTGCCACCGACCCCAATGGGCGGCCCGGGCGTCTCACCGCTGTTGGCGGCGGCGGGCGTGGGGTACGGTCAGGGCTACGCGGGGAACACCCACCGTCACGTGCCTGGCGGCTGGCTCCCGACGGTGCGCTTTCTAGTCGAAGAACTCGGAGCCGACGTTCACTTCCGGGACCATAACGGCTACAACTCCGTGCACCACGCCGCCGCCCGTGGAGACAACGACCTGATCCGCTACCTCGTGGCCCAGGGCGTCGACGTAACCCAGGTCAGCCGTACCGGCCAGACGACGGTCGACATGGCAAATGGCCCGGTTCAGCGTATCCAACCGTTCCCGGACACCATCGCTCTACTTGAGAGCCTGGGCGCCACCAATAGCCACCGCTGTCTCTCCTGTTGACGCTAACGCCAGCGGGTCGCCGATGTGTCGGGCCCGTCACCCCACGGTATTTCTGTCCAAAATCGGTTTATACTGCCCGCCTTAGTGGCCGCCTCTCCCGTTGAAGTCGCCCTATCTATCAGCCCTCGTGCCCGCGTTGATCTGGTCGACGTCCGTCAGCGTGTGTCCGAAGGGCACGACGACTTGCTCGACCAGTTCCCCAAGGCGCTCTACTCGTCGTTCCACACCACAGCCGGATACTTGGACCAGAGCCTCGCCCGTCGTCTGAATCACCAGCGAGACGGCCTAGCGCCGTATCTCACCTTCTTCCGGAACGTCTTTCCCGAAGGGGCCGGCTACAAGCACGATGAGCTGCACCTTCGAGCGGAGCTCACCGAGGCGCAGCGTCGCATCGAGCCTCCGAACGCGGACTCGCACCTGGCGTTCATCAGCGCCGGACTTCGCAGCTGCGTCACCTACCGCGATCGCGGCGGCCAGCCGGTGTACTTCATCGATCTGGACGGCGTTTACAGGGGGCAGCCTCGGCAGCGGGTGACCACCGTGCTCGGCTACAACACCGAGGAAACGGTGGCGCAAGACCGCGTCGAGGTACCAGTTTCGTCGCACCCTGTCGACTCGGTTAACCTGAAATCGTCCAAAGTCGGGATCTATGAGCGGTGCCGGGAGCTGATCCGACACCACGGCGTGACCAAGGGACGGATCCAGCTCTCACTCGGTCCCAACGAAGACCACGCCGGACTGACTGTCAACGAGTACGAGACGCTGCTCATGCGTCACGACCTAGCAGAAGTCATCCGCGACCCACTTCGCTTCATGGCGGAGAAGAGCCGGCATCTGCTCGCCGACCCCCGGTCGATCCCAAACAAGACAATCGACTACGCCAAGTACGACATGGTCCGAGTGTTCAACGAGCTGGTCGACACATTACGGCTCAGCGATTCGGTCGTCGAACAGATCGTCTCTCGGTTTTTCGGCGCGCCAGCCCGCCATTTCCTGCGAATGAAGCGCTCGGTCAGCGTGCCCGTCTCGGACCGGGATACGCCGGGAGCAGGCTATGTCGCGCAGGGTCAGTACCAGAGCCCGATCCTCGTCCAGTGGCGCCGCAACGAATCTCGGGCGCGTCAGGTGGACATTGTCCTCACGCGCTTCCTCTGACACCGCGACCGCGCGGGGCCGCGCCCTCGCTGGACGAACGCGCTAAAGTCGCGTCAGGCGACTACCTCGACAGAATCTGGAGTTCGGTGGGCCCGTCCTGGCGCTCACCCGCACCCACGACCACAAACACATGCGTGTCGGTAGCCGCGATATCCCGTGCCGGGGCATCGGTCAGGAACGATCCGGCCCCGCTTGGCGACGACGGATCTGAGATGTCGACAATCGTGACACCGGCATCCGTGTCGGCCACGAACACGAGATCGCCAGACATCGCCACACGGGCCGCACGCCCCGGGGTCTCAAAAGTCGCGGTGCGCCTTGGCACGGTAGGGTCGGTGGCGTCGTAGATCTGCAGGTCTCCCCCGCCCCCGCCTGCCAAAATGCCCGAAGGGGCGCCCGCCTCCCGCTGCACCTCGATGAATCGGGGAGAGGCGGGAGCGTGCAGGACCCCAACCGGCGCCGGTTCGCCAGAGACGGAGAGATCGAAGACATATAGGCCCGTGGGCGAATCAGTTGCATAGGCTATGTGGCCGGAGGTCACGACGTCACGGGCATAGCCGTCGAGAAAGAACGATCCGGCTCCCGTCGGCGCCGACTCGTCGGTCGTGTCGACCATCACCATGCCCTCCATGTGGTCGATCAACACCACACGGTTCTCCCAGACCGCGCCGATTTTGGCCTGGCCGAGGGTCTTGTGAGCGCCCAGCAGCGACGGCGCCGACGGATCCGATACGTCCACAATCCCCACGCCGAAGAAGTTGGCGCCGACATAGACGCGATCCCCACGAACTCGGAACCCCCAGATCTCCTCCGGGAACTCGGTCTCGCCCAGCTTCGTCGGCGCGCTCGGATCGGACACGTCCCAAACGGCCAGACCGGTGTGATGGGATAGATACACTCGATCTTCGACCGCACGCACATGCTCAACCGGGCCTGGAATGGTTCCCACGGGGGTCAGAGACTCCTGGGTGAACACCACGCCTCCACTGGCCACCGCGCCGGCAACGCCGCCCACCACGACGCAAGCCACCCGCCGTCTCAGGTCAGAGATCTTCACGGTCGTCCTCCTTCGGCAATCCGATACAGCTTCGACTGCGTTCTCACGACGAGACTCCCGTAGGCGACCGCCGGAGTCGACAGCGTCATCTCCTCCAGCCGGTTAGTGTGCAGAATCTCGAACTGGGGTCCAGCCCGCACGACGAACGTATCGCCGTCTTCGCTGAGCAGGAAGA
Source organism: Acidobacteria bacterium UBA2994 (assembly GCA_002346545.1). GTDB lineage: Bacteria > Acidobacteriota > Vicinamibacteria > Vicinamibacterales > UBA8438 > UBA2994. The sequence continues at coordinate 12,318 of DEAA01000039.1, read as the reverse complement.
TCTTGCCATTGTAGGCCCAGGGCGAGGCGGTGAACCCGTTGCCGATCTCGAGCCGCCGCCGGCCATACACCTCGTCGCCCGTCCGGGCATCGTGAGCCACGAGGAAGCCACGATCGAGTAGCGTGTAGTACTGATCGCCATAGACCAAGGCCGAGGTGTTGTAGGTGCCCAACAGGGGGTACGCCCAGGCAATAGCGTCTGACGACGCCTTGGTTCCAGGGAACCCCGACGACAGCCCGGTCCGCATGTCATCAGGCGACCAGATCGAAATATCGCCGGTCGCGCCCGGCTTGACGACATAGACCGGCCGCAACCCCCCGCCGGGATAGCCAGAACTGATGTAGAGCAGCCCGTGCTTAGCGAACGGGGTCGGGATGGTTAGCCCGGACATGCCGTGCATCTCCCACAGCAGGTTACCGTCCAGGCCGTAGGAACGGACCCCCTGGGTGCCGGAAGTGACGATCTCGGTCCGCTCAGCATGCTCCCAGACGAACGGGGTGGCCCAGTTCTGGCCTCGCTCGTTCCGCTCGACCCGCCAGATCTCACGCCCCGTATTCTTATCGAGCGCCACCATGAACGACTGATCGATGTTGTCGTTGACGATATAGAGACGGTCGCCGTGCAACACCGGCGAGGCGGCGGAACCGAACCCCAGAGTGGTCTCGAACGCACCCAGTTCCGTGGTCCAAACCGTCTCGCCGCTCATATTCAGCGCGCCAACCACTCCGGCGCTCCCGAAATAGGCGTAGACCCGGCGGCCATCGGTGACCGGTGTTTCGGAGGCAAAGCTGTTCTTGATGTGCCGCGCGATCTCTGGCGCCGCCGAGGCCAGCTCGCGCTCCCATCGCACCATGCCGGTCTCGAAATCAATGTTGTAGACCACCCAGCGATGTTCCTGCGCGGAGCGAGTCGCACCGTTGTCATCGCCCGGGTCATAGAGACCGGGAATCGGAGCCGGCTCCTCGCCCGCGCTGATGGCCGAAGTCACGAAAATCGTGTTCTCCCACACCACCGGCGAACTCCAGCTCAACCCGGGTACGTCGATACTCCAGACGACATTCTCGGTCACGCTCCAGGTATCGGGCAGCCGAGGATCGTCGCCGACGTCGCCGGCGTTCGAGCCCCGAAACTGGGTCCACTGCGCCCCGACCGTCGAGGCCGGCAGAGTCAAGGCGCCGAGCAGTGCAAAGGGGAGACACAGTCGAGGCGACATGGCGGTCCTTTCGTCTCTGGAGTCAGGTTGCACGCATAAATATCCGTGCGCCACCGGCGGTGTCAAGCAATGCCCTGAGAACCGTTTTGCCGCGCCGGCTCGTTTGATTGACACTCTCGAGCCGAAGCACCAAAATAGTCCACGGGTTGCTCCATAGACTACTTGCTTTACCTGGGACCGCTCGACAAATGACGGACGTCCGCTTCGTCGCCGGCGTGCTCTGTGTGTCGCTGGCCCTGGCCGCGCCGCTCGGCGCACAGCCGAGCGGGCGTGAGACGCAGGCGGCGCTAGTCGACAGGTACTGCCTGAGCTGCCACAACGACCAGCTCGAAACGGGCGGCCTGTCGCTCGAGGGCCTCCTGCTCAGCGACGTCCCCGACCACGCCGAGACCTGGGAAAGGGTGATCCGAAAACTCAGGGCGGGAGCAATGCCGCCGCAGCCTCGACCGAGGCCAGAGCCAGAGGCGTACGACGGCCTGCGTCTGTGGCTCGAAGCCGAGCTCGACCATGCCGCGAGCGCCTCCCTCAAGCCGGGACGCACTGAGGCGCTTCATCGACTGAGCCGCACAGAGTATCAATACGTCATCCGCGATCTGCTCGGGCTGGATGTGAACGTCAGTGACCTGCTCCCTGCCGACGACACCAGCTACGGCTTCGACAACATCGCTGGCGTACTGGGGATCTCGCCCACCTCGATGGAGCGCTACCTCGCGGCCGCCCGGAAGATCAGCCGTCTAGCGATCGGTTCGCCCGTCCCGTCGGCGACCGCCGAGACCTTCCGCATCCCGTCCGACCTGGATCAGGACCGGCACATCGCTGGACTCCCGTTCGGCACGCGTGGCGGCACGTTCATCGACTACAACTTCCCAGAGGACGCCGAATACGCCATCTCGGTGTTACCCGACGGTCCACTGTATATCGAGGAGCATCAGCTCGAAGTGACCCTGGATGGGGAACGCGTCGAGCTGTTCAGTGTCGGCCGACGGCTGGAGCCGGGACAGCGCCCGCGCGAGTACTCGACCGAGGCCGACCCACGAGAAGTCCGGGTTCGGGTAGCGGCCGGTCCCCACCGCCTCGGCGTCGCGTTCCTGGCCAAGAGCGCAGCGGCGCCGGAACGGAGCCGCAAGCTGTACCTGCGCCCCTTCACCGGAGAAGGATCGGGTGGCGACTCCCGCTACCAGCCATATGTTGAGGCCGTGACCATCGCCGGTCCCTTCGAGTCGCGCGGCACCAGGCCGGCCGTGGATACGCCGAGCCGCGCTCGCATCTTCTCCTGCGCTCCGACCGCCAACGACGCCGTCGCGACCCGTGGCTGCGCCCACGAGATTCTGACCACCCTGGCTCGACGCGCGTTCCGGCGCCCAGTGGACGGCACCGACGTCGATCAACTTCTGACGTTCTACGACCAGGGTGCCGAGTCAGCTGGTTTCGATGGAGGCATCGACCTGGCCCTGCGACGCCTTCTCGTAAGCCCCGAGTTCCTGTTCAGAATTGAACAGGATCCGGAGGGGCTGGCGGCGAATACCCCGTACGAGATCTCGGACCTGGAGCTCGCCTCGCGGCTGTCTTTCTTCCTGTGGAGCAGTATTCCAGACGACGAACTCCTCGACCTCGCCATCGAGCGGCGGCTGCACGAGCCCGCGGTGCTCGAGGCTCAAACGCGGCGAATGCTGTCGGACCCGCGCGCCGAGGCGTTGGTCACCAATTTTGCCGGTCAGTGGCTGAGCCTCAGGAACGCCGCGGCGGTCCGCCCAGACGAGGACGAATTTCCAGATTTTGGCGAAGACCTGCGCCACGGGTTCCGCCGCGAGACCGAGCTACTCTTCCAACACGTGCTCCGAGAGGAGCTCAGTGTGGTCGAGCTTCTGAGCGCTGACTACACGTTCCTGAACGAGCGCCTCGCCACCCACTACGGCATCCCCGGGGTCCGAGGCAGCGAGTTCCGTCGTGTCGCACTGGACGATCCCGCGCGTGGTGGCCTCCTCGGCCATGGCAGCATCCTGACGGTCACCTCGCACGCCAACCGAACGTCTCCCGTCGTGCGAGGCAAGTGGGTACTCGAGAACATCCTGGGCAACCCGCCGCCACCCCCACCCCCCGACGTGCCGGCGCTCGAAGAAACGACCAGCGGCCAACAGCTCACGATGCGAGAGGCCATGGTGCAACACCGCGCCAACCCGGTCTGCGCAAGTTGCCACCGGGTGATGGACCCGATGGGACTCGCGCTTGAGCCATTCGACGCCGTTGGTCGCTGGCGCACCCCGAACGAGACCAAGGAGCCAATAGACACACGCGGCGAGCTGCCGGACGGTACGGTCTTTGACGGTCCAGCTGGTCTGAAAACCGCGCTCCTCGATCACCCGGAGCGGTTCGTCAACACCGTGACCGAAAAGCTACTGATCTACGCCATTGGACGTGGCGTGGAGTACTACGACGCCACGGCGGTGAGAGCTATTACCCGGGAAGCCGCCCGCGACGACTATCGATTGACCTCTCTCATCATGGGTGTAGTCAAGAGCGTTCCGTTCCGCATGAGGAGCACCTCGTCATGATCATCACCAAAATGTCACTGCCTCGTCGCACGTTCCTCCGTGGCCTCGGCGCCACACTGGCGCTCCCGCTCCTCGACGCGATGGTGCCGGCTGGCTCAGCGCTCGCCAAGACCCCGGCACGGTCCACCAAGCGGCTGGGCTTCATCTACATCCCGAACGGCGCGAACATGTCTCAGTGGACGCCGGCAGCCGAGGGGGGCCTGGAGTTATCTCCCATCTTGAGCCCACTTGCGCCGGTACAGGATCAGATCGTGATACCGACCGGCCTCGCCCATCGGCAAGCTGAGGCCTGGGGTGACGGCAACGGCGAGCACTCCCGCGCAAGCGGGGTCTGGCTGAACGGCGTCCATCCGAAGCGGACTGAGGGCTCCGACGTGCAGGCCGGCACCACCGCCGACCAGATCGCGGCGGCAAAGCTCGGGCAGGAGACGCCGCTGCCTTCTCTCGAGATTTCGCTCGAGAACAGTTTTGTTGTTGGTAACTGCGACAACGGCTACAGCTGTGTCTATACCAACACGATCGCCTGGCGCACGCCGACCACCCCGCTTCCGATGGAACACAACCCGCGCGTAGTATTCGAGCGCCTGTTCGGCGAGGGTGGTACCACCGAACAGCGAGTGGCGCGCCTCCAGGAAGATCGCAGCATCCTCGACGCCGTGCGCGACGACATGACCCGTCTCGAGCGGAAGCTCGGGGCCGGCGACCGCGCTCGCGTGAGCCAGTATCTGGACGCCGTACGGGAGATCGAGCGCCGCATACAGCGCGTCGAGTCACAGGCCGACGAAGCAACCTTGCCGGAGAATCTGGCCAGGCCCGTGGGCATCCCGGAGTCATTCACCGAGCACGCCCAACTCATGTTCGAGTTGCAGGCGCTGGCGTTCCAGGCCGACATCACACGGGTGTTCACCTATCTGATCGGCCGAGAGCAAACCGCGCAGAGCTATCCGGAAGTTGGAGTCCCCGACGCCCACCACACCGTGTCGCACCACCAGATGGACCCAGCCAAGCTCGAGCAATACGCCAAGATCAACACCTACCACGTGGACCTGCTTGCCGGCTTCCTGAAACGGCTAGCCGACACCCCGGACGGTGACGGCACGTTGCTCGACCAGTCGCTGATTCTCTATGGCGGCGGCATAAGCGATGGCGACCAGCACTCGCACATCGACCTACCGCTGATCCTTGCCGGCGGCGGAGGCGGTCAGGTGCACGGCAATCGTCACCTCCGCTATCCGACCGACACGCCGATGGCGAACCTGTTACTGACGATGCTGGACAAGGCGGGGGTGGTGTACCCGGAACAGTTCGGTGACAGCACCGGTGTCCTGAACCTCGAGCCACTGAGCGTCTAGACATGGGCTCGACCAACCGAGCGAGAGGGACCGCGTTGGCGGGCCTCGTCCTGGCGTATTCCGCGACGGCGGCGACTCAGTCGGCGACCTCTCCCCTGCTCGATGCGGCTAAGACCGGCGACACCGAGCGCGTGGTGGCACTCGTCGGACTGAACGCAGACGTAACCGCCACCGACCCTGACGGAACAACCGCGCTGCACTGGGCCGCCTATCGTAGCGACGGCGTCGCGCTCGAGGCGCTCCTCGGCGCCGGCGCCGACGCGACCGCCACCACACGACTCGGAGTCACGCCACTCGGACTCGGGGCGACACTCGGACATCCGGATATCTTGCGCCTCCTTCTCGAAGCCGGCGCCGACCCCAATCAGACGACAGGCGAGGGCGAGACCCCGTTGATGACGGTGGCCCGAGCCGGCAACGCCGCTGGCATCGAGGTGCTGCTGGCCCATGGCGCCGATATTGACTCCGTCGAGGGATGGCGGGCGCAGACCTCACTGATGTGGGCGGCGGCGGCAGATCAGGGCACGGCGGCTAGGGCTCTGATACGAGGCGGCGCGAACCTGCACTCCACCTCGTCAGGCGGGTATACCCCGCTACTCTTTGCTTCGCGCGAGGGGAATCTCGATGCGCTCACCGCGTTGATCGAAGCCGGCGCGAACCCTGACGACGCCTTGCCGAACGGCACGAGCGCACTAGGACTGGCCGTCTACAACGCTGAGTATGAGGCGGCCGAGCTTCTGCTCGAAGCGGGTGCGAATGCGAACGCCGACGGCCAGGGCTGGGTTCCGCTGCATCAGGTGGTCTGGACGCGCCGACCGAACCTCGGACGCAATCCCCCCTTCCCGGTGCCGCTGGGCCGACTTGACGGACTGGACATGGCGCGACTGCTCGTCGAACACGGCGCCGACCCGAATCATCGACAGGTCAAAGAACCGCGGGACGGCAACCGCAACATGCTGGACCGCGCGGGGGCCACGGCGTTCCTGCTCGCAGCCAAGGCGGTCGACGTGGAGATGATGCGTCTGCTGGCCGAACTCGGTGCGGACGCGACTCTGACCACCCACAACGGAGCCACGCCGATGATGGCGGCCGCCGGCGTCGGCATATGGAAAATCGGCGAGAACCCGGGCACCAACGACGAGGCGCTCGCCGCGGTCGAGCTAGCCTGGGAGCTCGGCAACGACGTCAATGCGGTGGATGGCAACGGAGACACCGCGCTCCACGGCGCGATTCATCGAGGCGCGGAGGGCGTCGTCCGCTTCCTGCACGACAAGGGCGCCAAGCTAGACGCGGTGAACGAGACCGGCTGGACACCGCTTTCAATAGCCGAAGGGGTCTTCTATCCCAACACCTTCAACCGGCACCCCGATCTGGTCACGCTCCTCGAAAGCCTCGGCGCGGACCCGGCCGCTGGGAGCAGACGCCCCATGGACCTCGCGCCGTGGGAACGTGAAGCCCTGAACGCCAACGCGCCCGACTGAAGTCCCGGACCAACCATCCGGCCGGCGCCGCCGGCCCTTCGAGCCGCACGCCCAATACCGACTGCGTGAACAAACGATAATGACCGAGCAACATAACTTTACCGCCGAGGTCCAGGAACTCCTGAACCTCATGGTGCACTCGCTCTATTCGCAGAAGGACATCTTTCTGCGGGAGCTCATCTCGAACAGCAGCGATGCGCTGGACCGTCTCAGGGTGGAAGGACACTCCGATCCCGCCCTGCTGCCCGAAGGCGAGCTAGAGATTCGTCTCGAGGTCGACCCAGAGGCCCGCACGCTGTCCATCTCGGACAACGGCATCGGCATGAGCCGGGACGAGGTGATCGAGAACATCGGCACCATCGCACGATCGGGTAGCCGGGAGTTTCTGAGCTCCTTGCGTCAAAAACAGGCTGCCGAGCAGGATGCCGCCACCGCCGACCTGATCGGACAATTCGGGGTCGGCTTCTATTCCACCTTCATGGTCGCCAACCGGGTGAGTCTGGTGACCAGACGAGCGGGCACCGACTCGGCACTCCGCTGGGAATCGGCCGGGGACGGCGCCTATACGCTCGACACCGCCGAACGCGTCTGGGCAGGCACAACGGTGATGCTCCACCTGAAACCGGCCGACGAAGAAGACGGGCTCCGGGACTACACCGACCAGTTCGTGCTCCGCGACATCGTCAAGAAACACTCGGACTTCGTCGCCCACCCGATCCGGATGAAGGTCGAGCGCGAGGAACCCGTGCTCGACAACACCGGCACTCCGGTCGAAGGGGTTCTGCCGAAGAAGATCGTCGAGGACGAGACACTCAACTCGATGAAAGCAATATGGACCCGCTCGAAAAGCGAGGTCTCGGAGGAGGAATATCACGAATTCTACCGGCTCGTGTCGCACGACTGGCAGGACCCGGTCGCCACGATCCCCGCGGCCATGGAGGGGACCTTCAACGCCAGGATCCTGCTCTACATCCCTTCGAAAGCACCGTTCGACCTCTATCACCGGGAGCGTGTCACCAAGGGTGTCCAACTGTATGTGAAGCGGGTTCACATCATGGACGACTGGAAGGCCCTCCTCCCGGAATGGTTGCGGTTTCTGAAGGGGGTGATCGACTGCGAAGACCTGTCGCTCAACGTCTCCCGCGAGATCCTGCAGCATGACCGGCAAGTGAAGGCGATCCGGAGCTTCGCCGTCAGGAAGGCGTTGGAAGCGATTGACCGGCTGAAGAAAGACCAACCCGAAAAGATGCGGACCCTCTGGCAGGAATTCGGGGCCGTGCTCAAGGAAGGATTGGCAGCCGCCGAAGACGACTCTCGAGACCGACTGCTCGGCGTGACACTTGCTGCGTCCACTGTTGGAGATGAGCTGACTTCGCTCGACGACTATCTCGCCCGCATGAAGCCGGACCAGAAGGCGATCTACTTCCTCGTGGGAAGCTCAACCGATGCGATCCGCCAGTCGCCCTTGCTGGAGTCCTTCGCCAGGCGAAAGCTTGAAGTTCTGCTGTTTACCGACCCGGTCGACGAGTTCTGGCTAGAACGAGAGCTGAGCTATAAAGACAAGAAGCTGGTGTCGATCAGCAAGGGCGAGCTAGACCTCGGTGAATTGCCCGAGGAGCACGATGGGGACGCGCCCACTCCGCCTCCAGCGCTCGACGGTCTGCTGCAGGCCTTGCGCACATACCTACAGGATGAGGTAAAGGACGTCCGCGTGTCCAGTCGTCTGACCGACAGTCCTGTCTGCCTGATCGGTGATGCCAACGATCTTAGCCCGCAGCTCGAGCAGATGATGCGCCAGCTCGGACAGGATCCGCCGAAGACCAAGCGTATTCTCGAGGTTAACCCGACGCATCCTTTCATCCGGCGACTCTCGGAGCTCGAAGCTGGCGACACGCCGGCGTCAACGCTGGAAACCTACGCTCGGCTCCTATTTGGCCAGGCGATTCTCGCCGAGGGCGGCACGCTGCCCGACCCAGGTGCCTACAGCCGGGTGCTCGTGGACATCGCCCACCTGGCGGTGGGAGTAGCCCCGTCGGAACCCGACCCGGCTTCTACCGGCAGCGACGCCTCAACAGCCGACCACACTGACGCTAACTCCAGCGACACTTCTACAACCGACTCCCCTCCGGCGGCAAAGCCGTCAGAAGCATGAGGAGCTATCGATGCGACGACCACTCTCCTGCTTGGCCCTTCTCCTCCTCGTTAACGCTTGCGGAGGCGCAGAGGCGCCGTCTGATCCGGCACCAGAGGCCGATGCTCCGCCCCCTGCCTTCCACGCGTATGTGACGAACGAGACATCCGGTGACCTGACCGTCATCGCCGCCGGCACGCACGAGGTCGTGGCCACCATCCCACTCGGCAAGCGACCGCGCGGGATCAAGGTCAGCCCAGATAACGCACGGCTCTTCGTAGCGCTCAGCGGTTCTCCCCCGGCCCCACCCGGAACCGACGAGGACAGTCTGCCGCCGCCAGACCGCTCGGCTGACGGGATCGGTATCGTGGACATCGCCGAAGGGCGAATCATCAACGTACTGCAGGCCGGCACCGACCCAGAGCAAGTTGCGATCAGCGCCGACGGCACTCTCGTCTTCGTGGCGAACGAAGACGCCGCGCTGGCCAGCATCGTCGAGATCGCGACCGGTGAGATTCTCGCGGAGTTGCCGGTAGGCGGCGAACCGGAAGGGGTGACGCGGAGTCCGAACGGCGCCTGGGTCTATATCACCTCCGAGGAGGAGAACCGCGTCTCGGTGATCGATACCGAGGCACTCGAGGTGATCGCCGCCTTCGACGTCGGTGCCCGGCCCCGCTCGTCGAGCTTCTCCCCCGACAGTACTCGCGCCTATGTCACGGCAGAGAACGGTGGAACGGTGTCGGTCGTCGACACGGCTGATCACACGGTCATCGAGACCATCGAGCTGACCGGCGAACTGATCCGACCGATGGAAGTACGTGTCTCTCCAGACGGAAGCCGGCTGTACGTCTCGACCGGACGTGGTCGACTCATCATGGCCATCGACACCGCGACCTACGAAGTGGTGGCGTCGGTCGAGGTCGGCGAACGGCCATGGGGAATCGATCTGACTAAAGACGGTCGCTATCTCTATACCGCTAACGGTCCATCGAACGACGTCTCGGTAGTCGACACAGAAACCATGACCGTCGTGGCGACCGTTCCGGTCGGCGAGCGCCCCTGGGGCGTAGCCATCGTCCCGACCAACTGACCTGGATGGAGCCCATCATGCGCGACCTGAAACGCACGACCGTCCTGTCGCTGGTCCTACTCACCGGTGCCGTCCTAGCCGTGACCGCCTGGCAACGCCAGCGGCCAGACTTCACCCCTGAGCAGGAAGCGCGCCTGCAAATCAGGCAGGTAATGGACGGGCTGTATGTAATTCCCGGATTCGATGGTGGTCAGTCGGGTGGCAACGTGGCGGTGCGGGTCACCGGCGATGGGGTGATCATCGTCGACAACAAGTTCCCCTACAGCTTCGATTTCATCACCGAGCAGGTGGCGAGCGTCACTGACGAGCCGATCAAGTACATCCTCAACACCCACCATCACGGTGACCACGCCGGCAGCAACGCCGACTTTCTCCCTAACGCCGAGGTCATCGCGCACAAGAACGTCCGGGCCAACATCCTCCGTAATAACCAGACGGGTGCACCACGGGTCGTGTTCGCGGACGAAACCGCCGTCTATCTCGGTGACGCTGAGGTGCACGCCTATCACTTCGGCCGTGGGCATACGAACGGCGATGCCGTGATCTACTTCGCCGATCTACGGGCGATCCACACCGGTGACCTGTTCATTCACGGGCAGCGACTCGACGGGAGCACCCTGGCCCCCTTCTGGGACGTCCGCAACGGCGGCAGCGCGGTGGAATGGCCAGCCACGCTCACCGGAGTTTTGGCGCTCGACTTCAACACCGCGATCCCTGGACACGGCGAGACGCTGACCAAAAACGACGTTAGGACGTTTCGCGACAACGTGGAGAAGGTGCTCGACAGGACCAAGGCGGCAATCGACAATGGGGCCACCCGCGACACGATCGCCGATCAGGTGGAGACCGGCGATCTCGGCTGGCCACTGGCACCGGTGCGACTGCAAGACGTGTACGACGAGTTGACGGCCAACTGACACTCTGCTGGCTACTGACGAACGGGACAGTTTGGCAAGACTACTCGGAATCGATCTTCTCGATACGGCGGGCGTGTCGTCCGCCGTCGAACGGCACCTCGAGCCACGCCTCCACGATGGCGCGGGCGGTCTCCTCGGTCATCATTCGCTGGCCAAGTGACACCATGTTGGCGTCATTGTGACCTCGACCCAGGCGGGCGGATTCGACATTCCAGCAGAGCGCGCATCGGACGCCGGTGACTCGGTTGGCCACCATCGCCTCGCCGTTGCCGGATCCGCCCAAAACGATGCCGCGTTCGCAATCGCCCCGCGCCACAGCCTCGGCCGCCGGCCGGATGTAGTCCGGGTAGTCGACCGACTCGCTACTGTCCGTTCCATAGTCGACCACCTCGTATCCAGCGGTACGGAGCCACGTGGTCAGCATCGTCTTATAGTCGAAACCGGCATGGTCCGAGGCGATCGCAATTTTCATCCGAGTATCCCCACGAGATAAAGGAGGCCGGTCCCCCCAAGCAGCAGCAAACCGACCCATGAAAGGAGGCGCATGGCTGTACCGGGCCGATGGTGCGCTGGCATCTGCTCGGACGTCACCACACGTAACGTCAGGTAACCAAGGATGGGCCCGGTCAGGAAGGAAACGGTGGTGGCAAAATCGACCATGGCGGTTAGATTGCCGACGAACAGTACCAGCACCACGGCCGTCAGCACCGTCAGCACGATGAGGGCCCACCAGTACACCGGACCGGCTGACGGCGCCGGGCGGTCCACCCCATGGCGCAGCACGTGGAGCGTCCGCTCGAGAGCACGGGGTGCCCCGTCCATCACCGTGAGCGACGTCGACAGCATCGTGGTCACCACCGCCACCAGAACGACCGGTCGAGTCCAGGCGCCAAGCGTCTCGCTGTAGAGATCCACGAGCTGGGTTGAAAACGTCGGCCCGGCCTCGGCGAAGGTCTCTCCAGACCCGTACATGACGCCCACCCCCAATACCAGAAAGGTGAACGCCAGCGCCGTGGTACCGAGATACCCCACAAGGAAATCCTTCCGGGCGATTTCCACTGACACTCGTTGACCGGAAGCCTCGCTCTTCGCCAACGTCCAGAGCGAGCTCCAGGCAGCCACGTCGATCGCGGTCGGCATCCAGCCCACCAAAGCGAGCAGAAAAGCGAACGGCACAACGCCACCCACCAGCGAGAACGGCGACTGGGCTAGCGTCGAGAAGTCGGCGCGGGGCAGACTAACCGTCGCGGCGAACACGGTCGAGATGGCCAGTAACAGCAAGATGATCTTGATGGACCAGTCGAGCGCGGGGAACCGGCCTCGCCAAAGAAGCAGTCCGCAGCCAACCATGACAAGGGCACCGATGACGGCTACCGACCAGTCCAAACCAAACGCAAAGCTCACAAGCACAGCCGTGAACATCACTACGGCCGACTGGATCACTCCCGCGGTGAGCAACGTGATAACCAGATACAGCCAGAGCGCCCACCGCCCCACCCGAGCATAGCCCTCGATGAGGCTCGTGCCGGTAGCAGCCGCGAAGCGCGGGCCGTATTCGAAGAAAGGGGATTTGAGAATGACG
>DEAA01000044.1:166183-182558 GCA_002346545.1 Acidobacteria bacterium UBA2994 | reverse complement strand
TCGCTTCAGTCTGCCTCAGTTCGCACGCCCTGCTTGACCGGGCTCGACACGCCGCGGCGGCCGGCGCCTGCCGGCGCGAAGTGCCGGTCGCCATGCTCCAGGCCGACGGCGTCCTCGCCGAAGGGGTCGTGGACCTAGCGTTCCGCGAAGGGGAGGAGTGGTGGGTCGTGGATTTCAAGACGGACCGCCAACTGGAGGGGGCCCTGGACGTGTATCGGCGGCAGGTCCAGCTCTACGCCGAGATGGTCTCGGCGGCGACCGGTGAGCCGGCTCGAGCGGTGCTGCTGCGTCTATGAGGGCGGGTTACACTGGGCTTTTCCGATGGGTCGTACCAACCGCGCGAAGACTGTCGCCCGCCGCCGCTCGGCACCCTCGACCGGTCCGGATCGCCACTGGCTCGCGCTGGCACTACTGACGCTCCTGGTCGCGGGCGGAGCGTTCCTTCTCCGTACACCCTCGGAACCACAAGCATCGGGGCCCGCGATGGCTACCATCGCCGGATGGGTGCCAGCCCAGGACGCGCGGAGGCGACGTGTTGAGGTGATCCGCACCTTTCCCCACGAGCGAGACGCCTACACCCAGGGGCTGTTGTGGTCCGAGGGGGAGCTGTTCGAGAGCACCGGACGTGAGGGCGAGTCGACGCTGCGGCGCCTCGACCCAGAGACCGGCGAGGTCCGGCAGCGTATCGCCATTCCAGACCAGTACTTCGGTGAAGGGCTCGCCCTGGTCGACGATCGCCTCATCATGCTGACCTGGCGGGCTGAGCGGGCGTTCGTCTTCGATCGCGAGTCACTTGCCGAACTCGAGACCTATCGCTATCGCGGCGAAGGCTGGGGGTTGTGTCTCGACGACGACCGCCTGGTCATGAGCGACGGGACCGATCTACTGACCTTCCGCGACCCGGTCACGTTTGAGCCGATTGGTGAGCGGCGAGTGCAGCTCGAAGGCCGGCCGCTCTCTCGGCTCAACGAGCTGGAGTGTGTGGCCGGTGACGTCTACGCCAACGTCTGGGAAGAGGACTTCATCGTCCGCATCAACCTCGACACCGGCCAGGTGACCGACTACATCGACGCCGAGGGCCTCCTATCGGGCGACGACCTCCTCGGTGCCGAGGTACTCAACGGGATAGCCTTCGACCCCGACGCCGAGACCTTCTACCTCACCGGGAAGTGGTGGCCCAAGATGTTCGAAGTTCGGTTCGTCGAGCAGTAGCGGTCCGAAGAGCGGCCGCGTCCTAATCCACGATCGACTGCATTACGGCGTTCGCGAAGTCTCCCCGGAGCGGACCGCCCGGTGTCTGCACCATTAGGATCGCGGTCAAGTTCTCTTTCGGGTCGACCCAGAACGTGGTGCCGAACGCGCCGCTCCATCCGAAGCTGCCCGTCGACTGCGCATCCTGAGCCAGCACCGCATCGTCAACGGTTCTCACCGTCAGTCCGAATCCGAGTCCGGGGCGGCCGCCCGTCGTGCCCGCCTCGGCGTAGAGATCGTCGACGTGGTTCGAGGCCATCAGTTCGACCGTCCGCGACCCGAGCAGGCGGGTCCCGTTCAACTCGCCCTTGTTGAGCAGCATTTGGGCAAACTGCAGGTAGTCCTCCGCGGTCGACCACAGGCCGCCGCCGCCGGAGAAGAAGGTCCGGGTGTCGACCCAACCGGGCACGTCGACTCGGCGCAGACCGTTCTCGGAGCGACGGTAGAGTGTGACGACGCGGTCGGCGTTCGCCTTGGCCGGGAAGAAAGCAGTGTCGTGCATCCCGAGCGGTTCGAAGATTCTCTGGTGGAGAAACTCGTCGAAGCTCAGGCCCGAAGCGACCTCCACCACTCGACCGAGCATGTCGATGCCAGCTAGACCGCTGTACGCCCAGTGCGTGCCGGGGTGGAAATCGAGAGGCGCATCGCCCAGCAGTCGTGCCCAGTCGCCGACCGTGCCGCTCGTGTCCCGCGGCGCGACCCGCTGGGTCCCCCGGGTGCCAGCGCCGCCGCTGCCCAGTCCGGAGGTATGGGTCATCAGGTGGCGGATGGTGATCTCAGCAGCAGCCGGGATGGTGTAGGGCTCGGGGGCATCGGCGCCTCGAGGTGGACGGTCTCCGGTCCAGACAGCCATCTGCGGGTCGGCCAGCGCCGGAATGAACTTCGAGACCGGATCGGTCAGCCGTACGAGTCCTTCCTCTACCAGCATCATCACGGCCACGCCGGTCACCGGCTTGGTCATCGAGGCAATGGGGAAGATGGTGTCGAGTGCCATCGGCCGCGACCCTTCGATGTCCATCAGGCCGTGGGCTTCGAAGTGGGCGATCTTGCCCCGGCGCGCCACCAGGGTCACCGCGCCAGAGATGGTGTCGGCGTCCATGGCGCGCTGGAGGACCCCGCCAATGCGCTCGAGCCTTTCGGCTGAGAGTCCAACTTCCTTAGGGGAGGCCCGCGGAAAGTCGCCCTCGGCGCCCACGAGCGTGAGCGGCGCGCCAGTGCCGAGGATCAGGCCGACCGCGCACACTGCGATCCACAGACGACGTGAATGATGCTGAGTCATGGAGGTAAGGTTAGCGCATGTCGAGATCGATCCTCCCGATGGTTGCGTTGACCCTGACGATCGCGGCGTCGGCCCCAGTGGTCGCCCAGCCGCCCCAGTTCTCGTTTGACTGGCCCGCGGTGGCCGCCCGCCTGGTCGGCCAGCTGGATCCAGCGCCAGGCGAGTCGGTGCTCCTGGTCGCGCGGCCCGGGCTCTTTGACGCGCTGATTCCTCACATTCGTTATGCGGTTATGGAGGCGGGCGCGATCGACCTTGGCGTGATCGACGTCGTAGAGGAGCCGTGGCAGGCGGCGTGGCTCGGCGATGTGCTGACGCCCGGCGTCGACCGGGCGCGGACGGCCTACCGGGAGATGCTCGCGGGTGTCGATGCGTCAATTATGTTGCCCGGCGCCCGTCCGGACCATCCGGTCTACGCCGCGTTGCAGGATCTGCTGCGCGAGGGTCAGGGCCGAACGATTCATTTCCGCTGGGTCGAGAATGGCAGCGCGTTTCCGCTCCCGGGTCAGCCGCTTCCCCCGGGCCATGTTATCGATGCGGTCTACCAGCGTGCGCTGCTCGATACCGACTACAAGGCGTTGGCGGCACTCCAGCAACGGTTCGAACAGGCAATGCGGGGCGCCGAGATACGAGTCACCTCGCCACTGGGCACCGATCTCCGGTTCCGAATCGGCGACCGACCGGTGAACCGGCAGGATGGCGACGCCTCAGCTGCCCGGACCGATCAGGGAATGATTCTGATCGACCGCGAGATCGAGCTGCCAGCCGGGGCGATCCGGGTGGCGCCGATCGAGTCGAGCGTTGACGGCGTCATCGTGTTCCCACTGTCCCAGTGGGATGGCCGGCCTGTGGACGGTCTGACCATCACGATCGAGGCCGGTCGGGTCGTCGGAGTCAGCGCTGTCCGGGGCCAGGCGGCCGCCGAGGCACGCGCGTTCCGGGAGTTCGCCCTTGGCTTCAATCCCCTGCTGGCGGTGCCCGAGCGGGTGCCCTGGATCCCGTACTATGGCTATGGCGCCGGCGTGGTCCGGCTGTCGCTTGGTGACAACTCGGAGCTGGGGGGCGAGATTGACGGGGGCTACGTGCGTTGGAATTTCTTCACCGACACGACGGTGACCGTAGACGGGGAGGTCTGGGTGGATGGAGGCCGGCCGGTGGTCTCCTGATGGAGCGAGCTGAACAAAAATTAGGATGAGGGGATGATGACGGCTGAGCCTCGCGGTGCCAGTCGTAGCGCGATCCTCCTGGCGACACCGACGCCGACCGCTGTCGGGTCATCGCCGAAGGGGTACGCGATATCTGGATACAGGTGTCCGGGGGTAGTTTCCAGAGGATGACATTCGGAGGCTCGTGGCTGCGGATCCGGGCGGGTTCTCGGTGCGACGAGACTGCTTCCGGTACGCCCGAGTTGGCCTTCTTGGGTAGTCGGGCGCCGCCGAGGAGCATGTGCTATGCTGCGGCTAACTTCCTCATAGAGTCGGGAGTCGATCCCATGGCGAGTTGTGGCTCTGCTCGTTGAGGATGTCGTTTGGGCTTTGGACCGGCGCTGGCGCGTGCCGACTCACGACTCGCACGACGCGGGTCGACATCTCCTGGAGCGTCTGTTTGCGGCCACGGTATCTCGTGCGCGCGGGCGTCGTCGCAACGGCACTGATCGGTGTCGGGTTGGTAGGGCTGTGGGCCGCTGAGGAGGCGGGCCAGGAACCCGCACCCACTGCATCGTCTGCCGTGTCCTCCAGCGTGGTCGTCGGCGTCTCGTTCGCTGCGCAACAGGCCCGACCCCTCCTGGACCGTAACGACGTCCGCCGACGCATTCAGAACGCGCGCAAGACCGGCCGCGAGTTCGTTTTCACCCGAGCCATCTACAACGGCGGTGGCTACCGTTGGGGAGCCTGGGCGACCGATTTTCCCAAGGCCGACCGTCAGTTCCTGACCATCCTCGACCGGCTGGTCGATATGGATGCCTACGAGTTGGAGAACGCCGTCCAGCTGGATGATCCGAACATCAGAAAGTTCCCCTTCCTCTATGCCCTGGAAGTCGGGAACATGTACATGACCGAACCCGAGGTCAAGGGGTTGCGGGAGTACCTGCAGGCCGGTGGGTTCCTGATGATCGACGACTTCTGGGGCACGTGGGAGTGGGAGAACTTCGAGGCGGAGATTAAACGGGTTCTGCCCGAGTATCCGATCATCGACATCCCGATTGACCACCCACTGTTCACCACTTTCTACAACATTGAAGAGATCGTACAGGTGCCGGCCATCAATAACGCGATGAACGGTCGGACTTGGGAGCGTGACGGCTTTACGCCGATCGTACGGGGGATCTTTGATGAGACCGGCCGGTTGATGGTGGTCATCAACTGGAACACTGATATTGGTGATGCGTGGGAGTGGGCCGAGAGCCCATACTATCCGTTGCGCTACTCGACCTACGCGATCGAGATCACGGTAAACACGATTGTCTATGCGATGAGTCACTAGGGCGCGCGCTGGAGACGTGTCCGTGGGGAGCAAGAGTCGGGCCGGGGCGATGACCGACGAAGGTCATGCCGACCGGCCCGATCGTGTCTAAAGAGTTAAATGTTTGAGTCGTTGTTCGAGTTCCTGTTCAAGTACCGGCCGATCGTCTTCGAAGAAGGCGAGCTGGCGTTCCGCCCCACTACGGCGACCTTCGTGGCGTCGCTGCTCGTGCTGGCGGCGGCAGTGGTGGCGCTGCGCACCTATCAGCAGGTGCGGGCGAACAGCCGGCCCATCGACCGCACGGTCCTGAGCGCCCTGCGGCTCGGCATCCTGGCGCTGCTAGTGATCTGTCTCTTCCGGCCGGTGCTGGTGCTGTCCCAGGTGGTGGCCCAGCAGAATTTCCTGGGCGTGTTGATCGACGACTCACGCAGTATGCAGATCGCCGATCGGGACGGGACCACCCGGGCCGACTTCGTTCGGGAGCAGTTCGGGCAGGGCGAGACGGTCGGGCCGCTGCAGGAGGCTCTGGCGGATCGCTTCGCCCTCCGCATGTTCAGCTTTTCCTCCTCGACGGGCCGGATCGCGCGCGCCGACGAGGTCGGATTCGATGGCACCCAGACTCATCTCGGGCAGGCGCTCGATCGGGTGCACGAAGAGTTGGCCGGCGTGCCGCTGTCTGGACTGGTCGTCGTCTCAGACGGGGCCGACAATGCGGATAATCCGCTGGCTGAGTCGCTGCTGCCGTTGCAGGCCGCCGGGGTGCCGGTGTTCACCGTGGGTCTCGGACGCGAGGAATACACGCGCGACATCCAGTTGAGCCGCGTAGATACCCCCCGCTCGGTGCTAAAGGGCGCGTCGCTCGTGGTGGACGTTGTGGTGGCCCAGACGGGTTATCCCGGCCAGCAGGTCAGTCTGCAGGTCGAAGACGAAGGTCGGATCGTGGCCGACCAAGAGCTAACGTTGCCAGACGACGGCGAGCCGGCCACCGCCCGGGTCCGGTTCACGGCGGCCGACGCTGGCCCTCGACTCTTCACCTTCCGGATCGCAGCCCAGCCTGACGAGATGGTGACGCAGAACAACGAGCGTCACGCGCTCATCGTCGTGGAGGATAACCGCGAGAAGATCCTCTACTTTGAAGGTGAGCCCCGCTGGGAGGTGAAATTTCTACAGCGGGCCGTTCGGGACGACGAGAACCTGCAACTCACGGTGCTGCAGCGCACGGCTGAGAACAAGTTCATGCGCATTGGGCCGGTGGAGGACGCCGACCGCTTGGTGGGCGGATTCCCACGCACGCGCGAGGAGTTGTTCCGGTTCCGCGCGCTCGTGCTCGGTAGCATCGAGGCTAACTACTTCACCCCCGACCAGTTGCGCATGATCTCCGACTTCGTTGCCGAACGTGGCGGCGGACTGTTGATGCTCGGCGGTCAGCGCTCATTTGCCGAGGGCGGCTATGTCGGCACCCCAGTGGAGGACGTGCTGCCGGTCGTGCTCGACGAGTCGGCGATCGACGGCGAGTCAAACTTTTTTGTGGAGACCGATGTTCGCGCGACCCGCGCCGGGGGGACGCACCCCTCGACCCAGATCGCCGAGACCGAAGACGCATCGCAGGCGCGATGGCTGGAGTTGCCGCCAGTGACGCTGGTTAACCAGATCCAGGAGGTCAAGCCAGGCGCGACGTCGCTCCTGACTAGTGGTGACGAGTCGCTGGTCGTGCTGGCCTTCCAGCGATACGGCGCGGGCAAGGCGCTCGCGTTCCCGGTGCAGGACTCGTGGATGTGGCAGATGCACGCCGACATCCCTGTGGACGATCTCACCCACGAGACGTTGTGGCGCCGGTTGCTCCGCTGGCTCGTTGACGGTGTTTCGGACCAGGTCGTGGCCGACGTTCCCAAGGACCGGGTCGAACTGGGCGAAACGCTGGATCTGCGGGCCGAGGTGGACGATGCCAATTACGAGGAGATCAACACCAGCCAGGTGTCCGCCTGGATTACCGATCCGGACGAGGAACTGATCGAGGTCTCCATGGACTGGACGGCGGACCGCGATGGCGAGTACGCGGCGGTGTTCGCGCCCCAGAAGGAAGGGCTCTACCAGGTCCGCATGGAGGCCTACACCGACGACGACCTGCTCGGGAGCGACGTGGCCTATCTGCGCGTGGCGCCCAGCGATTCGGAGTACTACGATTCCACCATGCAGGCGTCGCTGCTACAGCGGGTGGCCGAAGAGACCGGCGGCCGGTTCTATACGGACGAGACAGTCGACCGCCTGGTGGACGATATTCAGACCGTAGGCGGTGGCGTAACCGTGCTCGAAGAGCGTGACCTCTGGGATATGCCGGCCCTGCTGCTGCTGTTCCTGCTGTTGCTCCTGGGTGAATGGGGATATCGGCGGGCGCGAGGGCTCGCATGAGGCGCCTGTGGGCCGGGTTGGTCGTGTGCGCGTTGCTGGCCGGGGTGGCGCCTGCGTCCGCTCAGCAGACGCAGCTACTGGTCATCACAGGCCTCAGCGGCGATCCCGCCTACGCTGAGCAGTTCCACGCCTGGGCCACGACGCTGATCGACGCGGCCGTTGAGCGCTACGGGCTGGCGCCCGACCAGGTGATCTACCTGGCCGAGAAGGTCGAGGTGGATCCGGATAGGGTGTATGCGCGGTCGACGCAGGAAGAGGTGGAAGCGGCGATCGAGGTGATTGGCGGGCGGGCGGCGCCGAACGACCACGTCTTCATCCTGCTGGTCGGACACGGGAGCTACAACAGCGGCGAATCCAGGTTCAATCTCCCCGGTCGCGACTTCACGGCCGAAGACTACGACCGTCTGTTGACCACCTTGGCGGCGCAACGGGTCACCTTCGTCAACGCGGCCACCTCGAGCGGCGGCTTTATCGAGGCGCTGTCCGGCGAGGGCCGGACGGTAGTGACTGCCACTCGCAGCGGGAGTCAGTGGAACGAAACCGTCTTCGGCGGCTACTTCGTGGCGGCCTTCGGTGGGGGGGGGGAGGCCGAGTCGGATCAGAATAAGGACGGCCGGGTCTCGGTCCTTGAGGCGTTCGAGTACGCCGCCAGGAGGGTCGAGCAGGTCTACGAGTCGGATGGTCGGCTACAGACCGAGCACGCCCTGCTCGACGACAACGGAGACGGCGAAGGGACCCGGGATCCAGATCCGCTGGCCGCGGCCACCGACGGCGCCATGGCGCGAACGCTGTTTTTTACGGCGGCCGACGGCGCGTCGATAGAGGGACTGCCCGACGATCCTGAGCTACGCCTTCTCTACGAAGAACGCTTGGCGCTTCAGGCGCAGATCGAAACGCTGCAGGCGACCAGAGGCGGTATCGACGACGCGGTGTATCAGGCGGAGCTCGAAGAGCTGCTCGTGGCCATCGCGCTCAAGAGCCGAGAGATCCGCCAGATGGAAGGCGATCCCGCTCCCCAGCGGTGAGACCGACCATGATGAGGACGACGTCAGACCGCTGGCGGCGGCCGGTGGCGGCCGTGGTGCTGATGCTGGCCGCGGGTGGCGCGGTGGCGATAGCAGCGCTCGACGACGGTCCGCTGTCGGGTCCAGAGCGGTACGACAGTGGCCAGTTCGTGTTCGCGCGCGTCCGCTACGCGGATGCCTACATCGTGCCCGGTTACTACAACGGACAGAACCAACCGGGTTGGGCGCATGACTATCCCGGGGCCGAGTCGAACCTGATGCGGATCCTCGAGTCGGTCACCTTTCTCAACCCATACATTGGCGGCGACGGCGGGGTTATCGTTGACCTCGATGACCCGGACCTGTTCAAGTACCCGTTCGCCTACATGTCCGAGCCGGGCTACTGGAACGTGACCGAGCGCGAGGCCGAGGGGCTGCGGAACTACCTCCTCAAGGGTGGGTTCCTGATCTTCGACGACCAGCGAAGCGACGAGCACTGGAACAACCTCGAGGCGCAGATGCGCCGGGTGCTCCCGGGGCTGCGATGGGTACAGCTCGACGCGAGCCACCCCGTGTACCACTCGTTCTTCGATATCGAGACGCTCGAGCAGTACGAGCAGGCGTATCCCGGCTACGACCCGATCTTCTACGGCCTGTTCGAGGACAATGATACGAGTGACCGCCTGCTGGCGGTGGCCAATCACAACAACGACATCGGCGACGCGTGGGAGTGGTCGATGAGCGGCTGGGTGCCGATCGACCTCTCGAATGAGGCGTTCAAGCTCGGCGTGAACTACATCATGTACGCGCTTACTCACTGAGCGCGCTCGTAGCAGTCAGGAGCAACCCGTGGATCCATTCGCGAACGAACCGACCGAGTTGGAGAACGCTGACGACATCGCACTGGCCGACCGCATGAAGGAAGGGCGGCAGCAGATCCTTGCGGAGCTCCGCAAGAAGATCATCGGGCAGCAGGAGGTCATGGATGAAACCCTGCTCACGCTGTTCGTCGGCGGTAACAGCCTGATCATTGGCGTGCCCGGCCTGGCCAAGACCCTGCTCATCCAGACCATGGCCCAGGTGCTCGAGCTGAAGTTCGCACGGATCCAGTTCACGCCGGACCTCATGCCGTCGGACATCACTGGTACCGACATCATCCAGGAAGACCCGAAGACGGGTGGCCGGAAGATGGTGTTCGCCCCCGGTCCGGTCTTCACCAACATTCTGCTGGCGGACGAGATCAACCGGACGCCACCCAAGACCCAGTCGGCACTGCTCGAGGCGATGCAGGAGCACCGCGTTACCGTCCAGGGCCGCACCTACACGCTCGAGGAGCCGTTCTTCGTCTTCGCGACCCAGAACCCGATCGAGCTCGAGGGTACCTATCCGCTCCCCGAGGCGCAGCTCGACCGTTTCATGTTCCACATCGTCATCAAGCACCCGCCCGAGGATGAGGAGCTCGAGGTCGTCCGGTCCACCACCCGCGGCGGCGAGCCCGAGTTCAATCGCGCCGTGACCGGAGAAGACCTGGTGAAGTTCCACCAGCTTGTGCGCAAGGTGCCGGTCTCCGAGCCGGTAATGCGCTATGCGCTGAGTCTCGTGCGGACCAGTCGGCTCAAGGGGGATGATGCTCCCGAGTTCACCAACAAGTGGGTGGCCTATGGCGCCAGTGTGCGCGCCGCGCAGTATTTGATTCTGGGGGGCAAGGCCCGGGCTCTCACCCAGGGGCGCTATCACGTGAGCTTCGAGGACATCCGGGCGCTCGCGCATCCGGTCCTGCGTCACCGGATCCTCCTGAACTTCCACGCCGAGTCCGAGGGCATCACCTCTGACCAGATCATCGATCAGCTGCTCGAGGCGGTTCCCGTTCCCGTGTCACAGATGTAGCTGCACGGAATGGCGACTCAGGTAACCACGGCACCCGGCGCCCGGTTCATCGACCCGAACGTGCTGGCTCGTCTCGGTAGCATCGAGTTGGCGGCCAGGTTCGTGGTGGAGGGCTTCATCAACGGCCTGCATAAGGCGCCCTACCTCGGCGTGTCCATCGACTTCGCCGAGCACCGGGGCTATATGCCTGGTGACGATATCCGGCGTATCGACTGGCGTCTGTTCGCCCGCACCGACCGGTTCTACGTCAAGCAGTTCGAGGCTGACACCAACACCAATTTTTCGGTGCTCTTCGACGTCTCCAAGTCGATGAGTTTTGGGAGTCGAGGAATCACCAAGCTCGACTACGGCCGCTACTTGGCGGCCTGTCTGAGCTATCTGAGCACCAAGCAGCGGGACCGGGTCGGGATCGTGACTTTCGATGACGATATCGTCGAACGGGTCCCGCCGTCCGCCAAGCACTTCGATGTCACGCTCCACACGCTCGACAAGATCGAGGCCGGTCGACCCGGCGCCCTGGGACCTCCGCTCTACAAGGCGACCGAGTTCTTCAAGCGCCGGAGCATCCTTGTGGTCATCTCGGACTTCTACGAGGAGCCGGAGAAGATCTTCGACGCGGTCAAGCCGCTACGGTTCGCCGGCAACGACGTGATCATGTTCCACCTGCTGGATCCAGCCGAGGTCGACTTCCCATACGACGACTCGACGAGCTTTCAGGACCTCGAGACGGGGCGCAAGATCCCGGTGGTGCCGGATAAGCTCAGGGACCAGTATCGTGAACTGGTACGGGAGCACATCCAGGCTATTACTCAGCTCGCCAGCCAGAACCGGATCGACTACGCCTTCATGAATACTAAGATGCCGCTCGACCACGCGTTACTCAGGTACTTGATGATGCGGCACAAGCTGACCAAGGTGCGGTAGATGTCATTCCTCGCCCCTCTGTTCTTCGCGGCGCTCGCCGCCATCGGCGTGCCGGTCCTGCTGCACATGATTCAGCGGCAGCGCACCGAAGTTGTCGAGTTCCCGTCGTTGATGTTCGTCAAGAAGATCCCGTTTCATTCGCTGCGGCGGCAACGGATCCGGCACTGGCTCCTGCTCCTGCTCCGTTGCGCGGCGCTGGCGCTGCTGGTGGCGGCGTTCGCTCGTCCCTTCTTTGAATCGGCCGCGCTCGTGGCGGCCACCGGGGGGTCGAGCGAGGTCGTCATCCTTGTGGACCGGTCCTACAGCATGGGGTTTGATAACCGCTGGGAGCGGGCCCGCGATGCGGCGCGCCAGGTGGTCCAAAGGCTGGCGCCGGACGACGAGGCGACCCTCATCTTCTTCGACAGCGGCGCTGAGGCCGCGAACCGGTCCACGACCGACCGCGCTAGCCTCCTCGCCGCCATCGACGGCGCTGAGCTAAGCGCGCGGGCGACTCGCTACGGGCCGGCGTTGCAGCTGGCGCAGGGGGTCCTCGAGGACTCGGATCAGCCGTTGCTCGAGGCGGTGCTGATCAGTGACTTTCAGCGCATCGGCGTTGACAGCGCCGCCAACACGCTGCTGCCGCCGGGTACCGTGCTCACCCCGGTTTCGGTGTCCGACGACGAACCGGTGGACAACATCAGCGTGACCGGCGCCGCCGTACAGCGCGACTTCTTCTCGGGTCGCGAGCGGGCGGCGGTGACGGCTCGGGTGGCGAACCGCGGCGGGTCGACGGTGAGCGGGCTTCAGGTGGTGCTGGAACTGGACGGCCGCGAGCTCGAGACGCGCGAAGTGGATGTGGAGCCTGGCGCGGCGGCCACCGTGACCTTCGATCCGTTCACGCTCGAGGATCGCGGGATGCCCGTCTCGGTCCGGGTCGCTGCTGACCCGCTCCCGCATGATGACGTCTTCCACTTCGCGGTGACCCCGGGCGACGTGGTGCCGGTACTCGTGATCGGCAGCCCTGGCGAAGCCGAGGCCAACCTCTATCTGGAACGGGCGCTCGCCATCGGTACCATCCCGTCTTTCCAGGTGGTGGTCCGCTCGGTGGATCAGGTCACGACCGACGACGTGGCCGCCGCCACCGTGATCGTGCTCAACGACGCCGGGCTTCCGGTAGGAGCGGTCGGCGAAGCCATGACCAGGTTTGTCGAGAATGGGGGCGGGTTGCTGGTGGCACTCGGCGAGCGAGTCAGGTGGCCGGGCGACAATTTGACGCTGCTGCCAGGCCCGATCGACGAGCCGGCCGATCGCGACGGCCGCGGCGGCACGCTCGGGTTCGTCGACTACAGCCACCCCGTCTTCGAGGTGTTCAGCACACCCCGCAGTGGTGACTTGTCGGCCCCTCGGTTCTTCCGGTATCGGCCGGTGAACGTGCCAGCCGACGCCTTGGTGCTGGCGCGCTACGACAACGGCGATCCGGCTCTCGTCGAACACTCGGTCGGGGCTGGCCGGGTACTGCTCTGGTCGTCGACTCTGGATACTTTCTGGAACGACTTTGCCCTGAAGCCGATCTACCTGCCGTTCGCCCATAAGCTGGTCGAGTATCTGGCGGCCTATCGGTCGCCGACGCCGTTCCTGACGGTGGGTCAGGTGCTGGACCTGTCGGAGTATCCGGCGGCCGAGGAGATCGACCTGGCCAGCGCCAACCTGGTGGTGCGCGATCCGAACGAGGACCGTGTGAGCGCGGGGGGTGAAGGTCGGGTCGGGTTCATCGATCTGGCTGAACAGGGGTTCTACGAGATTCGCGACACCGAGTCGGGTGCTTCGGAGCCGGTCACGGTCGCGGTCAATGTGGATCTGACCGAGGCAAATCTCGAACGTGTCGATCCACAGGAGCTTGTGGCGACAGCCACCGGCCGTGCCGCGGGCGATCGTTCGGTGGTGGCCGACCGGGAGCTAGCGCCGGAAGATCTCGAGCGTCGCCAGACACTGTGGTGGTATCTGCTCATCGGTGCGCTGGGATTTCTGGCGACCGAGAACGTCATCTCGAATCGGTTATCTCGTGCCGAGATCGATCCGGACGACTAGCGCATGAGCAAGAAGTCGGAAAGCCGTCGACGGAACGCGGGTAAGATGGGGACATTCCCCTGGAACGAGGCCTAGCATGCTGAGCAATCCCTGGTCGTCAGGCGGTCGCAATGACCTGATGGATGTTATCCGGCGGGTCCGGAACCGCTGGCGTCTGCGCATCGCGCTTCGCGGTGCCGCGGTGCTGCTCGCGGCCGGTCTCGGCGCCTTCCTGCTCTCCGCCTATGGCCTAGAGTTCTTCAAGTTTTCGGCCACGTCGGTGGTTGTGTTCCGGGTGCTCACCTATGTGACCCTGGCGGGGCTCGCCTACTACTTTCTCGTCCGTCCGCTGGCCCGTCCCATTCCGGACGAGCGGGTCGCGCTGTATCTCGAAGAGCATGATCCCTCCCTTCAGGCGGCCGTGCTCAGTGCGCTCGAAGAGGCGAAGCTGGCCGACCGCGACCCGAGTCCGGACTATTCTCCCGCGCTCGTCGACCGGCTGATTCAGACGGCCGTTGATCAGGTTCGCGTGCTCGACTGGGGATCGGACGTCGAACGTCAGAAGATCCGGCAGTCGTCGAGCTACCTGGCGCTCGTCTCGGCCGCGGCGCTGCTGGCGTTCATCTTCGGTCCGTCCTATCTGCGCGACGGCGCGTCGGCGCTGATGACCCCGACAGGGAGTCTCGAGGCCGCCAGCCCGTATCGTATCGAGGTGCTCCCGGGTGACGCCACGATCGCGCGCGGGTCCGATCAGGCCGTGACGGCGCGGCTCCTCGGGTTCGAGACCAACGATGTCAATCTGTTCATGCGTACGTCGCCAAGCGCGCCATTCGAACGAGTACCGTTGATTCCTGCGGAAGGTGAGCCTGACGCTGAGCCGGTGTTCGGGTTTGAGGCGGTGTTGTTCGACGTGCGTGACGAGACCGACTATTTCATTGAAGCGGTTGGCGTGCAGTCGGAAACGTTCACGCTAGACGTCATCGACCTGCCCTATGTCGACCGGCTTGAGTTGGAGTTTATCTTCCCGGCCTATACAGGCCTGGAGCCGCGCCTGGTCCAGGACGGCGGCGATATCGCGGTCTTGCGCGGCACAGAGGTCAACGTCCGCGTCTTCCCGACCATGGCGACCCCGGCCGGGCGACTGGTGTTCGACGAGACCACGTCCACCGATCTTAGGGTTCGCGAGGACGGGGTTTTGACGGCGAGCTTCGTGGTCGACGAGGACGGGTTCTATCAGGTCGAGCTTGAGGGGCCGGGCGGGGAGCGGGTCGACGCGTCGCCTCAGTTCACGATTGACGTGCTGACCGACCAGGCGCCGTCGGTGATGTTCACCAAGCCGGGCCGTGACACGAACGCCAACGCCATCGAGGAGGTCTATCTCGAGGCGCGCGCCGACGACGACTTCGGCGTGCGGTCGCTCAGCCTGACCTACTCGATCAACGGAGGGCCTGAGGAGACGGTCAGCCTCTTTGACTCGGAGGAGGGCGGCCTCAAGGAAATTTCGGCTGGGCATACGCTCTTCCTTGAAGAGTTCGATCTCGAACCGGGCGACTTTGTGTCCTACTACGGCAGCGCCGGCGACAACCAGGCTGGGAACAACGGCGAGCGCGTGGTCAAGAGCGACCTGTATTTTCTCCAGATCCGTGCCTTTCGTCGCGACTTCCGGGCCGCCCAGTCCCAGGGCGGCGGTGCTGGAGGCGGAGGCGGCGGCGGCGACGCGCGGGCTCTCTCCGAGGCGCAGCGTCAGGTCATCTCGGCGACGTTCAACGTGGTACGGGACCGCGACACTTTCTCCGAGGAGGAGTATCGCGAGAACCTTGTGTTCCTGACTCTGTCGCAGGGACGACTGCGAGAGCAGGTCGAGACCCTGCTCCGCCGGATGAACAGCCGGGTCATGCCAGCCGACCCGGCGTTTCGCAGCATCTTGGCCATCCTTCCCGAGGCGTCCAAGGAGATGGAGGCGGCCGAGCGCGCGCTGCAAGAGCAGGACGTTGACACCGCGTTGCCGGCCGAGCAGCGCGCCCTGCAGCATCTACAGCGGGCCGAAGAGGCCTACGACGAGGTCCGGGTGCAGCAGGGCGGTGGCGGTGGTGGCGGAGGCGGCGGCCAGAACGCGGCTGAGGATTTAGCCGACCTGTTCGAATTGGAGCTGGACAAGCTACAGAACCAGTACGAGACGGTGCAGCGGGGCCAGCAGGAGTCGGCCGACAACCAGGTCGACGAGCTGATGGAGCGGCTTCGCGAGCTTGCCCGACGGCAGGAGCAGGAAGCCGAGCGGCAGCGGCGCCGTGCTCGGGGCGGGCAGACGGCTCAGGCCGGCGGCGGCGCTTCACAGCGGGCGCTCGCCGAAGAGGCTGAAGAGGCGGCGAGGCAACTCGAGCGGCTGGCGCGCGAGCAGCAGTCACCGCAGATGCAGCAGGCTGCCCGGCGGCTTCAGGAGGCCGCCGACGCGATGCGGCAGGCCGCGGCCAACGGTGACAACCAGGGGTTCGCCGAGGCGGCCCGGGCCCTTGACCGGTTGCGCGATGTCGAGCGTGAGCTGCAGACCGAGCAGAGCGGTCGGCTGGCTCGAGACATCGAGGAGGCGCAGCGTCGCGCGGACGACTTGGCCCAGGAGCAGTCCGAGGTTGCCGACCAGGTGGCAGGCCTCGACCGCGAGAGCGGCGGGTGGCAGGAGCAGGTTCAGCGACTGACCGAGCGCAAGGATGAGATGGGCGTCGAGATCGCCGATCTTGAGCGAGAGCTCGACTCCACTTCGGCGGAGTTCCGTCGTGAGGAGCGCGACGCGTCACGGGCGCTCCAGGAGGCGTCGAACGGCATCCGCGAGAGCAAGCTAAAGGAGAAGGTCCGCTACTCGCGCGGGCTTGTACGAGCCCGTTCCCCGGAGTACGCGCGGCAGTTCGAGGAGGAGATCGGCGGTGACATCGCCGATCTGCAGCAGGGGTTGGACGAGGCCGCCGAGGCGGTGGGGAACTCACGCGGCAGCGAGCTCGATCAGGCACTGGATCAGACCCGTGACCTGATGCGCGGGCTCGAGTCGCTCGAAGAGCGGATCCGCCAGAGTGGCGAGCAGGCGTCGAACCAGCAAGGCCAGCAGGGCCAGCAGGGCCAG
>DEAA01000044.1:92708-165867 GCA_002346545.1 Acidobacteria bacterium UBA2994 | reverse complement strand
CCAGCAGGGCCAGCAGGGCCAGCAAGGCCAACAAAGCCAACAAGGCCAGCAAGGCCAGCCCGGAGGCAACCAGCCTGGTGGTCAGTCGGGGCAGAATGCCGGTCGTGCCGGCGGAGCCTGGGGCGGGGGAAGCGTCCGCCCGGAAGATTGGGAGTTCAACCCTCGTGATGTGCGCCAGTGGGGCCGCGAGTATCAGGAGCGCGGAGCTGAGGCGCAGGAGCTTCAGCGGATGCTTCGTGCCGAGAACCTGGGCGAGGTTGGCGACCTGGGCGAGGTGATCCAGGCGATGCGTGCGTTGGACGATCCACGCATTTATGAAGATGCCGAGGAACTTCTTCGTCGGCAGACCTACGTGCTGGAACAGCTGAAGCGGTTCGAGTACCAGTTGCGCCGCGAGGTCGACGGCGAAAGCGAAGAGCTGTTCCTGGCCGGGAGCGACGAAGTGCCTACCGGCTTCCGTGATCTGATCGATGAGTACTTCAAGGCGCTGGCCGGGGAACAGTGATCCGGTTCGGTCGGACGGTGGCCTGCGCGCTGGTGGCGCTGTCGCTTGCCGCGTCAGCGACCGCCCAGTGGGGGTGGCGTCGCCGAATGCCGCCGCGGTTCCCAAGCGGCGAGGTAACGCACCGGCTGTTCACTTTCACCCGCGGCCTCTACCAGAGCACCCATCGTGAGCGGGGCGGCCAAGGGTGGTTTACCGACTACCCTGACGCAGACATCAACTTCACCATCCGGCTGTCGGAGCTCACCACCACCCCTGTGGGATTGGCGCCGGACAGCGAACCCGACCACATCGTGGTCGAGCTCACCGACCCCGAGCTCTTCAACTACCCGTTCCTGTTCATGTCCGATGTTGGCACGGCCTATTTCAGCGATGCGGAGGTGGCGGGGCTCACCAACTATCTCCGCAAGGGTGGTTTCCTCTGGGTGGACGATTTCTGGGGGCCCTACGCGTGGGAACAATGGGCGGCCGAGATCGGGAAGGTGCTGCCGCCCGGGCAGTATCCGATCGTCGACATTCCGATCACCGATCCGATTCACCATGGCATGTTCGATATCACCGAGGTGCCACAGGTGCCGTCAATCCAGCACTATCGCCGGACGGGCGGCACCGAGACGTCGGAGCGGGGGTATCAGAGCGCTGAAGTCCATGTGCGTGGCATCTATGATGAGCATGGGCGCCTGATGGTGCTCATGACGCACAACACCGATATCGCCGATGGGTGGGAGCGCGAAGGCGAGGACTACGAGTTCTTCTACCGCTTTTCGGTTACCTCTTACGCCGTCGGTATCAACTTCATCGTGCACGCGATGACGCACTAGGGAGCGCTGGAAGGGACGCGATGTAGCGACCTTACAGAGTTTACCGACCTGAGTGTATTTCGACGAACGTTAGCCAAAGCCTCGAGTAGACCATAGTGACCTCTACCCTTCCCGTTCTCGAAACCGTCGAGCAGGCGCCGTCCGGCGCGGCGCAGGCGTCGGTCGTTTGGTTGCATGGCCTTGGTGCCGACGGCCACGACTTCGTCTCGATGCCTCCGCAGCTCGGTTTGGCTCCGGATCTGCTGGTTCGGTTCGTCTTTCCCCACGCGCCGAGCATCCCTGTGACCCTCAACATGGGCATGCGCATGCGCGCTTGGTATGACATCAAATCGCTCGACGCGCGCGGGCAGGACGAAACAGGCATCCGTCGTTCAGGTGAGCAAATCGAGGCCCTGATCGCGCGCGAAGAGGAGCGGGGAGTGCCGGCGTCGCGCATCGTGCTAGCCGGTTTTTCTCAAGGGGCGGCTATGGCGCTTTTCACCGGCCTGAGGTATCCACGTCGGTTGGGCGGGGTGGTGGCGCTCTCTGGGTATCTGCCGCTACACGAAACCCTGCCCGCGGAGGCGCATGCGGTCAACCTCGAGTTACCGATTCTGATGGTTCACGGTCGGCACGACGACGTGGTGCCCTATGAGTTGGGCGATCGGACCGCGACCGTCCTGCGTACCGCCGGCTACGGCGTGACCTGGCACGACTACGCCATGGCCCATCAGGTCTGTTTGGAGGAGGTCCAGGAGATTGGCCGATTCCTCACCCGGGTGCTGTCAGGGAATGCGGCCGAGCAGCCGGCGATCACGCCGGGCGAGTGACCATCCAACAGGAGACAAGCAAGTGCGTAGGTTCTTTATCACCGGAAGTCTGTTTCTCGTGCTCGGCTGTGGCGACGGTGCCGCGCCCGTCGTGGACGCCGAACCCGACACAACCGGCCAGTTAGCGCCGGTGTCAGATGGCATCGACGCCGAGGCTCTGACGGCCGCGATCGAGATGCTGGCGTCAGACGAGTTCGGCGGACGGGCGCCTGGGTCCGAGGGCGAGCGCCGGACCGTCGAGTATCTGACCGAGCAGTTCCAGATGGCGGGGCTCGAGCCGGGCAACCCCGATGGGACCTGGGTGCAGGACGTGCCGCTGGTCGGAATTACGCCGCTCGAAGGGGACGAGATGACGGTGACTGCGGGAGAGCTGACGCGCAGGCTCACGCCCGGCGCCGACTATTTGGCCTACACCAAGCGGGTCGTCGATCAGGTTGAGGTCGACGCCGAGTTCGTGTTCGTCGGCTATGGCGCAATCGCGCCCGAGTACGAGTGGGATGACTTCAAGAGTGTCGACGTGAGCGACAAGATTCTGCTCTTCTTGGTCAACGATCCGCCCAGTGAGGACCTTTTTGGCGGACCGGCGATGACCTATTACGGTCGTTGGACCTACAAGCACGAGATCGCGGCGGCGCAGGGCGCGGCCGGGGCGCTGGTGATTCACGAGACCGGTCCGGCCGGCTACCCGTGGGAGGTGATCGGGAGTAGCCCCTATGGCGAGTCGTTCGACCTCGTGGCCGACGACCAGAACATAGGACGGGCCGCGATCGAGGGCTGGATTCAGCGTGATGCGACAGCGGCGCTATTCGAGCTGGCCGGTCTCGACTTCGAGGAGGAGAAAGCGAAGGCGGCGCGGGCCGACTTCCAGCCGGTCGCGCTCGGCGTGACCGGCGCGACCCGGGTGCGGAACGAGCTTCGCACCATTGACTCGCAGAACGTCGTCGCAAAGATCATGGGCACCGAGGCGCCCGATGAGGTCGTGCTCTACATGGCGCACTGGGACCACCTCGGCACCGACGCGTCGCTCGAGGGTGACCAGATCTACAACGGTGCCGCCGACAACGCGACTGGCACGGCGGGCCTTATCGAGATTGGACGGGCGTTCAAGAAGGGCGAGCCGCCCCGGCGTACCGTGGTGCTGCTGGCGGTGACGGCCGAAGAGCAGGGCCTACTAGGGTCGCGCTACTACGGCGAGCAGCCGCTCTACCCTGCCGCACAGACCGTGGCTGCTCTCAACATGGACGTCCTGAACCAGTGGGGGCGCACTCGGGATCTGACCGTCGTTGGAATGGGCCAGTCCGAGCTCGACCAGCTCGCGGCCGAGGTCGCCTTTCGTCTAGGGCGGGTGATCAAGCCGGATCCGGAGCCAGAGAAGGGGTTCTACTACCGTTCGGACCACTTTTCCTTCGCCCGGGTCGGCATTCCCGCTTTCTACACCGACTCCGGTGTGGAGTATCTCGACAAGCCAGAGGGGTACGGGATTGAGAAGCGGAACGAGTACACGGCCAACGACTACCACGCCGTTTCGGATGAGGTGAAACCTGACTGGGATCTGTCCGGCGCGCTCGACGATCTGACGTTCATGTACCAGATGGGCGCTCGCCTCGCTTCGGGCGACGAATGGCCGGAGTGGAGCGAGACCAGCGAGTTCCGAGCGATCCGGGAAACCCAGCGTCCGGCCGTACCGTGAACCTTCCGCAGGTTTCTCTGTGAGCCACGCGTCAACGTCGTCCGAACCGCCGACTACCTCTCCGTCCGCCTCCGGTGTGGAGCATCGCGGTCGCGCCCTGGTGCTACGGAGTCTCGTTGGTGGCATGTTCATGGGGCTCGCCAACCTCGTGCCTGGGATCTCGGGGGGCACAATGTTGCTCGCGGTAGGCGTCTACCCGCAGTTCATTGGCGGCGTGGCCGAGGTGTCGACCTTACGGTTCCGGCCTCAGGTAGTGCTCATGCTTGGCTGCGTGGTGGCGGCCGCCGGACTGGCCATCGTTGGCTTCGCGGGGCTGATTGGCGCACTGCTCGACAGCTATCAGTGGGCCATGTACTGCGTCTTCATCGGCCTGACGTTGGGGGGTGTGCCGATTCTCTGGGGTACGCTCCGTCCGCTCGACGGTGTGGTGATCGCCGGCGCCGCGGTCGGCATTCTGCTGATGGCGTTGCTCGCGTTTGCCGATCCGGAGGGCGTCGGTGGCGATGGCGGACGGAGCGTCTCGGCCTACGCTGTCTTGATGGTGGCTGGGTTCTCCGGGGGTGCCACGATGATCCTACCGGGCATGTCTGGGGCCTATGTGCTGCTGGTGCTGGGGCAGTATCGGGTTATCGTCGATGCGGTGGCGACGGCCGCCGATGCGGCGCGTGCGGTCGACATCGAACTGGCGCTTGAGGTGTTGCATGTCCTTGTGCCGGTGGGCATCGGCGTTGTGATCGGCGTGGTTGGCGTCAGCAATCTGGTCAAGCTGTTGCTGGCGCGCTACGAGCGGGCGACGCTGGGGGTGCTGCTGGGCTTGCTGCTGGGGGCCGTGATCGGCCTGTGGCCGTTTACCGATCCGGTCATTCCCCAGATCGGTGATGTCGTTCGCGGGACCCAACTACTGACGGCTGAGATGGTGGCTGAGGTGGAGGCGCGTCACTACGCCCGGGTGGCAGTGGCCCCGTCGGCCGTGCAGCTGGGTGTCGGGTTCCTCCTGGTAACGGCCGGGTTCGCCGTGTCCTCCGGCATCTCCCGGCTCGGGAAGTAGTCTCGACGCCTCAGTCCGCCCGGCGGGCCGAGACATGACGGCCACCAGCGCGACGGGCGTGAGCATCAGTGGCACGATCATGAACGCAGCTGGGTTCTAGGCGTCGCTCCCGGACAACAGACTGGCGATGAGGCGGGTCAGGCCTCCGGCCGAGCCGACACGATGTCGACGAACCAAGAGCGGGAAATAAGACGCATCCGCGCTGCGCTTAGTTCTCTGGTTGGCGCGGGATGGGGTTGCCGCGCAGGTCGGTCAAGTCCTTGAAACCGGAGGCGCGAGCTCGCCCTTCCTGGACGCTGAGGTAGAAGCCGGCCGTTGAGATCGAGATGGTGATCGGTTCGGTGCCGACGTTCTCCCAGTACCAGCCGTGGATACCGTCAAACGGTGCGGTGTAGGTCCCAAAGCCCGAGTTTTGTGCCTGCGCGTCGAAACTCTCCGCGTACCCGGGCGGCGCGCCATCGGGGGCAGCATGAAAGTTGTACTCGACAGGTCCGTTCGCTTCCCAGCTGAAGAGCATGCTACTGCCTTCGTCGAGCCGGTAGAAATACTCCACCCACTCGGCCGGGTACAGACTCAGTTCTCCAGAATCGACCCGATACTCGCCGGGCTGGGTCGAGATCGGTTGCTCCTGGCCGAGGGCGTTGAGTCCCAGTAGGCTCCCGGTGCCAAGCGGGTCGAGTCCATACTCGGCCGGGAGGATCGCGCCGAACAGGAGCGCGACAGCCACGACCAGCGCGCCGAAGGTGGAGAGAAGGATCTTCTTTACGGACGATGGTGAGACAGAGGCGTTGGCGTTGGCCATGAGTTCGGGATCAGGAGAACAGCACGTAGTCCACGATCTGGACTCCGGCGAAGAGGAAGCCGCCGATCATCAGTGCGGTGTTGGTGGCGAAACTGTAGGTCGCGAAGCTGTCTCGAGTGCGCCAAAAGCCCAGTAGCGCCATGGCCCCGGCCAGCGCGAGGATTTGGCCGATCTCCACCCCGACGTTGAAGCTCAGGATGTTGGCCACGAGGCCATCGCTCGACACCATGAACTCTTGCAGCTTGGTGGCCAACCCGAGACCATGAAAGAGGCCGAAGATCAGCACGGCGATCTTTGTGTTCGGTCGAACTCCGAATAGCCGCTCGAACCCGTTGATATTCTCGAATCCCTTGTAGACGACCGACAGCCCGATAATGGCATCGATCACGTACGCGTTGACGTTCAGGTCGGCGAGCACGCCAAGCAAGAGCGTGATGCTGTGGCCGAGTGTGAACAGGCTGACGTAGAGGATCACGTCGCGCAGACGGTAGAGAAAGAAGATGACCCCCACGAGAAACAACAGGTGGTCGTAGCCGGTGACCATGTGCTTCGCACCGAGGTAGAGAAACGGTCCTGGTGCCGGGCCGTTCACCGACTGGACGAAGCCTGCGTTGGCCGCATCCATGGGGTGTGCGGCCAGCGGCATCGCCCAGAGCAGCGCGAGTCCCAGCGCAAGCAGCCAGAGGCCCGCACGTTTCACAGACATGGCTGTAGTGTATGCCAGGAGGACCGGTCACCAGTGTGGCGAGGTCGGCGTGTGTCGCCCTGCGGGACTTTCGTCGGTCCTCTTGAGCCGATCGACGTAGAGCAGCCGGAAAGGTTTGGGCTGTGACCTGTAGAATAGCCATCATGGCAAGGCTGCTCGCGGGGCTGGTAATGCTGGCGCTCGCACTCGGAGAGGCCAGCGCGAACGACTGGCCGGCGTTCCGGGGTCCGACCGGTCAGGGCCATTCGACCGAACGCGACCTCGTCGTCGAGTGGAGCGAGACCGCCAACGTCCACTGGAAGGTCCCGGTGCCGGGCCGCGGCTGGTCCTCACCGGTGGTGGCTGATGGGCAGGTCTGGCTGACCACCGCAACCGGCGACGACGCCGGCTCCCTTCGACTACTCGCCTTCGACATCGAGTCGGGCGACCCCGTCCTCGACGTCGAGGTGTTCCGGGTCGACGTGGCCGCATCCCCCAATCCCAAGAACAGCTTGGCCTCGCCCACCCCGATTGTCGACGGGGACCGCGTCTACGTGCACTTCGGCGCCGACGGCACCGCCGCCCTCACCACTGCCGGGGAGCGCGTTTGGGCCGCCCGGTTTCCGTACGTGACCCAGCATGGCAACGGTGGGTCGCCTCTCCTCTACGATGGGCACCTCTTTCTCAGCATCGATGGCTACGACACCGCGTATGTCGTCTCGCTCGATGCCGAGTCTGGTGAAGAGCGGTGGAGGACGCTGCGGCGGGCGCCGGTATCACAGGCTTACTCGACACCCCTGGCGATCGAGGTCGACGGGCAGTCGCAACTGGTCAGCATCGGCGCATTTCGCACCACTGCCTATGATCCGGACACGGGCGCCGAGGTCTGGGAAGTGTCTTACGGAGACGGATTCTCCAACGTGCCCGCTCCCGTCTACGGACACGGGCTGGTCTACATCGCGACCGGGTTCCAGGTGCCCTCGCTCTTGGCCGTGCGCGCCGACGGTCGCGGAGATGTTACCGCGAGTCACACCGCCTGGACCCTCCGGCGTGGCGCGCCGCACACGCCGTCACCTCTGCTTGTCGATGACCTCCTCTACTTGGTGAGCGACCTCGGGGTGGCCACCTGCGTCGACGCCCGCACGGGTGAGGTGCAGTGGCAGCATCGTCTCGGAGGCAACTACTCGGCCTCGCCTGTCTTTGCCGACGGTCGGATTTACTTCCAGAGCGAGGAAGGCGTCACCACCGTGGTCGCTCTAGGGAACAGCTATCTGGAGCTGGCCGTCAATGAACTTGATGGCGTCACGCTGGCGTCGCCGGCGGTCGCGGCCGGCTCGTTCTTCATCCGGACCGGGACCCACTTGTATCGGATTGGCGGCTGAACCGCCGTTACCCACCAGGAGGCGATGGGCGTGGGATCCGGTGTTGCCCCGTGCGCCCCGCTCGCCATCGACAGGTTCGCGCGCCGCGAGAGCCGGCCGTCGCCTGACTCACCCCGCAGGCTGTCGTGTCGGATCCAGGGCGCGGAGCGCGGCCACGCGCTCTAGGACTGGGGGATGGGAGTAGCGCAGCAGCACATGGAGCGGGTGTGGCGTCAGGTTCGACAGGCTGTCGGCCGAGAGTTTCTTGAGCGCTGAGATCAGCGGCACCGCCTGTCCGGTGGTTTCGACCGCGAACGCGTCCGCCTCGAATTCGTACCGACGAGAGAAGCGGTTGACCACCAGTGAGAGGACGAGCTCGATCGGCGTAAACAGCATCCCGAAGAGCACGAGCCCGGCATGCACCGATGGGTCGGCGACGCCGAAGGCGTCGAACAGACCCTGTCGGTCAAGAAACAGCGACAGTAGCCAGAAGAGGACCGCCGAGTGGGCGAGACGGAGCAGAAGGCCCTTCAGTAGGTGGCCGCGTTTGTAGTGCCCGACCTCGTGGGCGACCACCGCGACCAGTTCCGAGGTGGACTGCTGGTCCACCAGGGTGTCGAACAGCCCGATCCGCTTGCGGCCGCCGAAACCGGTGAAGAAGGCGTTAGCCTTGGCGGAGCGGCGTGAGCCGTCGACCACGAAGATCTCGCTCAACGGGAATCGTACGGAGCGTGCGTAGTCGACTAGGGCCGTCTTTAGCTCTCCCTCGCCGAGGGGCCTGAAGGTGTTGAAGAGCGGCAGAATCCAGGTAGGCGCCACAAACTGGGCTACCAGCATGAACACCGTGGTGATCGTCCAGCACCAGAGCCAGGCACGCGGGCCCGCCCAATCGAAGAAGAACAGGATGGCTCCCAGCAGCGCTCCGCCCAGGAGGACGCTCAGGACGAGGCCTTTGACTAGGTCGGCCACGAAGGTGCCGGCGGTCGTTCGGTTGAAACCGAATCGTTCTTCGACGACGAATGTTCCGTAGACCCGAAACGGCAGCCCCAGCGCGGCCGAGCCGAACGTGAGCCCGCCGATGAAGAGCAGGCCCGTAGCCACTGACCCCAGTTCTGCCGAACGCGCCAGCCCGTCTAGCCAGCCGAATCCACCCGCGAACCAGAAGGCCAGCAGTACCGCGAGGCTGGTCGCGGACTGCATCAGGTCGAGGCGGGTCCGGGCTTTCGTGTAGGCCTGCGACCGGGCATAGGTATCCGGGTCAAAGACGTCTCGAAACTCGTCCGGAACCGCGCCGGAGATTGCCCGGACGTTGAGCAGTCCGGCAACCGCCGTCAACGCCAGCTCCCCCAGGAGCGCGGTCAGCGCGACCAGGGCGTATAGGTTCAGGGACATGACTGCTTGGAGTTCGGAGGTGGCGACGCGGACCAGATTATACTGAGAGACCGTCCTCCGGCGCCGGGGTGGAGACCTAACTCCAGATCAGCAACGTCGCAAAACAGTGATCATGGCCGACTTTCACTATCAACCACTGTTCGAACTTGGACCGGACCAGACCGAGTACCGGCAGCTCACGACCGACGGGGTATCCACCACCTCGATGAACGGACGCGAGCTGCTCGTGGTTGACCCTGACGTGCTCCGGCTCGTGGCCCGCACGGCGTTCGACGACATCGCCCACCTCCTGCGGGCGTCGCACCTGGCCCAGTTGCGGTCTATTCTCGACGACCCGGAATCGTCGGCCAATGACCGTTTCGTGGCGCTCGAACTGCTCCGAAACGCGAACATCGCGGCGGGACGGGTGCTTCCGGGCTGTCAGGACACTGGTACCGCGATTGTGATCGGACACAAAGGGCAGAACGTTGTGACGGCCGGAGACGATGCCGAGGCGTTGTCACAAGGGGTGTTCGACGCCTACGACCAGCGGAACCTTCGCTATTCGCAGATGGCTCCGCTCGACATGTACACCGAGAAGAACACCGGCTCGAACCTCCCGGCGCAGATCGAGCTGTATGCGGAGCCGGGCGACGAGTACGAGCTGTTGTTCATTGCCAAGGGCGGCGGCTCGGCCAATAAGTCGTTTTTGTATCAGGAAACCAAGGCGCTGTTGAACCCGAAGTCGCTGCTCGCGTTTGCCGAGGAGAAGATGCGGAGCATCGGTACCGCTGCGTGCCCGCCGTACCACCTCGCGCTCGTCATCGGGGGTCCTTCGGCCGAGTTCACGCTCAAGACCGTCAAGCTGGCCAGTACCCACTACCTGGATTCGCTGCCGTCCAGTGGGAACGAACATGGTCGGGCGTTCCGCGATCTCGAGCTCGAGCAGCAGATCTTCGACATCTGCCGCAACATCGGGATCGGTGCCCAGTTTGGGGGCAAGTACTTCGCCCACGACGTACGGGTCATCCGGTTGCCGCGGCATGGGGCCTCGTGCCCGATCGGCCTTGGGGTGTCCTGCTCGGCCGACCGGCAGGCGATAGCCAAGATCACGCGCGACGGGGTGTTTCTCGAGGAGCTCGAGGAGAACCCTGCCCGCTTCATGCCCGAAGTTACGCCGGACGAACTCGAGGGTGAGGTCGTGCGTGTTGATCTGAACCGCCCGATGCCGGAGATCCTGGCCGAGCTCAGTCGGTACCCGGTTGCCACGCGACTGTCGCTCCGTGGGCCGGTGATCGTGGCGCGCGACATTGCGCACGCGAAGCTCAAAGAGCGTCTTGAGCAGGGTGAAGATCTGCCGCAGTACTTCAAGGACCACCCGATCTACTACGCCGGACCGGCTAAGCGTCCCGAAGGGCGTCCGTCTGGCTCGTTTGGTCCGACTACGGCCGGACGGATGGATTCGTATGTCGATCTGTTCCAGAGCCGGGGCGGCAGCATGGTGATGCTGGCAAAAGGGAATCGTTCGGCCGCCGTCCGCGAGGCGTGCGGGCGTCATGGCGGGTTCTATCTCGGGTCGATCGGTGGCCCGGCGGCCCGTCTCGCCGACCACAGCATCAAGAAGGTCGAGGTGCACGAGTATCCGGAGCTGGGAATGGAGGCGATTTGGAGGATCGAGGTCGAAGACTTTCCCGCATTCATCGTCATCGACGACAAGGGTAACGACTTCTTCACACCACTCATGGAAACTCGACCTGTCACTTTGACCCGGTCGTAAACGGTAGGGCGAGAATAGCGGTCTCTGGAACAGGCGGTTCGTCTTATGAGGAGAAAAAGGATGCGGATGACGAAGATCGGACTCGGCGTGTTGGCGGTGGTTCTGGTGGCGAGCATCGCCGAGGCGCAGGACCGCCCCGCGAGCCCTCGCGGCCAGGCCTCGACCCAGGTCGGCGGGAGCTTCAACGATGAGGGTCGATACAGCGGTGGGAACTGGATTGAGATCACCTATGGTCGCCCCATTCTTCGTGGGCGCAACGGGCAGATGTTCGGCGAGGGTGACGACTACGCGACGCGGATCTACGCTGGTGCGCCCATCTGGCGGGTTGGCGCCGACGTTACCACCCGGATCAACACCGAAGCGGACCTGGTGTTCGATGGCAAGTCGCTGGCGGCCGGTGAGTACAGCATGTTCATCGACCTCTCTGCTGACGGCTGGACGCTCGTCTTTTCGAACCTGGGCGCCAAGCAGAGCTTCCGGGAAGAGACGCCGAACGCAGTCTGGGGCGGTTACGGCTACACGACGGACTTGGACGCCCTACGGGCCGAGATGACGATCAGTGAGCATCCGGTCAGCGCAGACCAGCTGATCATCACGTTCACCGATATGAGCCAGCAGGGCGGGAACCTCACCGTCTGGTGGGACACTAAGATCGCGACCATCCCGTTCCAGGTCGCCAACTAGCGCCCCGCCTGGACGGCGGCGCACTCGCATACCTGGTGGCCGGGCCCGCTCGGGGCGGGCCCGGTCGTCTCGCCGTCGGGAGCGTGCATCGTGTCTGCTCTGTTCGTCGACGTGCTGGTCATGTCCGGCCTGCTCTGGGTGCTGGCCGAGCTTTTGCCCGGAGTCCGGGTCAAAACCTTCGGGACCGCCATGACGGTCGCCCTGGTCTACGGGCTCCTGAATTACCTGCTCTTCTGGCTGCTCGCGCTGATTGCCTTCATCCCCATGCTGCTGACCCTGGGGCTGTTCGGCTTGGTGATCAACGCGTTTCTTCTGTGGCTGACTGACCGGCTCATCGAGGATTTCGAGATCTCCTCGCTCGGGATGACGTTCCTGATGGCGCTGCTGCTCACGGCAGGAAAGGTGTTGCTAGGTGTCCTCCTCTGACGACTCGGTCCACGCGCGCCCTGTGCCGGCTTCGGCCGAGCCGCTCTATGATCCCAATATTCCGACCCCGTCGCACGCCGAGCGGGCACGGACGCTAGCGGCCCGTCTCACGACCGGTACGCTCGCGACACTCTCCACCGACCCCGAGGGTTATCCGTACGGTTCGTTCGTGACCATGGCCTTCGACGCCGGCGACCCGGTGTTTCTCGTGAGCACGATGGCCGAGCATACCCGGAACCTCCAGCACGACGAGCGCGCCTCGCTGCTGGTGGCCGAACGGGAGCAGGAGGATCCGCTGGCCAACGGGCGGGTGACTCTGCTCGGGCCGTGCTCCCGGGTCGCTGAAGACAGCGGAGCGGAGCGTGAGGCATTTCTCGCCACCCATCCCAACGCAGCGTATTACGTGGATTTTGGTGACTTCGCGTTCTGGAAACTGCGCGTGATGTCGGTGCGCTATATCGGCGGCTATGGCCGAATGTCGTGGGTCGAGGCGGCCGACTGGCATGCGGCGGAGCCGGACCCGCTCGCCTCGGCGGCCGCTGGCATCATCGCCCACATGAACGACGACCATGCTGATGCGCTGCCGCTCTACTGCAACGCCTATTCACGAGCGAGCGGCATTGCCGAGGCCAGCATGACCGGGGTGGATCGCTACGGGTTCGAGATGTCGGCGATCACACCGGACGGACCGCGACCGGTGCGGGTCGCGTTCCCGGTCGAGATGTCGACCACGCGGGAGGTTCGGACCGCCCTCGTCGAGATGTTGAAGGCTGCCCGAGGCTGAACGGGCCGTCCCTCCGCGTGCACCCTGGCGCGACCGCTAGCCTCCGTTACCCTACCGTCCCGGAAGCATCAAGTGGGCGGTGGAGGTGCCAGCGTCCATGATCCACATCAGCGTCGCGCTGTTGCCTTCTGGGATGCCGAGGTCGGCAGCGGTGGCGCCGGGCACGGCGATGGTGATGTGGGTGCCGGCGCTGGCGGCGTCGTCTCCGTTCATGGTGTGCCAGAGCGACCCGTAGATCGGCGCGATCCTGGTGCCGTTCTCTTCCATGGCGTCTAGCAGCTTCTGGCCTGATTGCCGGTCGCCGCCGTCCGCATATGCTTTCAGCGTCTGCTCGGCCCGGTCGAGGTTGCCCTGGTCGGTGCACTGCACCGCAAAGGGCCGCGTGCCGGGGTTGTCTGAGCGGTCGTAGCAGACCATGCCGTTGGTGCTCTCCTTGAGCACCACCCGGTTGCCGCTGGCGTTCCAGCTGATGACGCCAGCGCCTTCCTTGGCGCGATTCGGCGCCGCCATCAGCGCCTTGTCGATGGCAGCCTGGTTCTGGGCAAAGGCGCCCGTGGCCACCAGGCTCAATCCGACGACGAACAAGACTCCGCGTTTCATGTTCTTGGTCTCCTTTACTTGGCTTCAGACAACAGGAGCCGGATCACGCTTACCCGGCTGATCAGCCGGATGTGGTCGGGCTCATACAGAGATACTTCAGCTCCGTGTACTCGTCGAGCCCGTGGCGTGAACCTTCCCGGCCGATCCCCGAGGCCTTGACACCGCCAAAGG
The DNA here is from genome assembly GCA_002346545.1 of Acidobacteria bacterium UBA2994. GTDB lineage: Bacteria > Acidobacteriota > Vicinamibacteria > Vicinamibacterales > UBA8438 > UBA2994. The sequence continues at coordinate 152,336 of DEAA01000044.1, read as the reverse complement.
GCGCCACCGGGGTCGAGATGATCCCTTCGTTCACCCCTACGATTCCTGTTTCGATTTGTTCGGCCACGCGCCAGATGCGGTCGATGTCCCGGCTGTAGAAGTACGCTGCTAGACCATACTCGGTGTCGTTGGCCAGTCGGATGGCGTCGGCCTCGGTCTCGAAGCGGATGACCGACGACACCGGGCCGAACGTTTCCTCCCGCGCACACCGCATGGATGGCTGGACGCCGGTCAGCAGCGTCGGCTGAAAGTAAGTCCCCCCCAGTTTGTGGGGCGCACCGCCCAACTCAACCGAGGCACCCTGCGCGACGGCGTCTGCGACGTGTGCCGTGACCTTGTCTACTGCCTGCTGGTCGATCAGCGCGGTTTGGGTCACGCCCTCGTCCATACCGTTGCCGACCAACAGCTCCTCCATGGCGGAGCGGAACTTGGCCACGAAGGCGTCGTGGACGCCGTCCTGCACCAGGAAACGGTTGGCGCACACGCAGGTCTGGCCGGTGTTTCGGAACTTCGAGGCCATCGCGCCGGCCACTGCCGCGTCGAGGTCGGCGTCGTCGAAGACGATGAACGGCGCGTTGCCGCCCAGCTCGAGCGACAGCTTGGTGACGTGGGTGGCGCACTGCGCCATGAGCTTGCGGCCCACCTCAGTCGACCCGGTGAAGCTCAGGGCTCGGATGTCCGCGCTTTCGGTCAGGGTGCGGCCGATCGTGGCGGCGTCCAGACCGGTCACTACAGAGAACACCCCGGCCGGGATCCCGGCCTGTTCGCCTAGACTAGCAACCGCCAGCGCCGTTAACGGCGTACCCTCGGCCGGCTTGACGATCATGGGGCAGCCGGCGGCGAGCGCTGCTCCGGCCTTCCGAGTGATCATCGCGGCTGGGAAGTTCCACGGCGTGATCGCGGCCGTGACCCCGATCGCCTGCCGCAACACCAGGATGTGCTGACCGCGCCGGGGAGCCGGAATTACCTCACCATAGGCGCGCTTGCCCTCTTCGGCAAACCACTCCAGAAACTGCGCGGCGTAGCCCACCTCGCCACTAGACTCGGCCAGCGGCTTGCCCTGCTCGAGCGTCATCAGATGCGCTAGGTCCGCTTGATGCGCGTACATGAGACGGGCCCAGCCGTCCAGCAACGCTGCGCGCTCACCCGCGGGCCGCTGTCTCCAGTCGTCGAAGGCGTTGACCGCGGCGGCGATGGCGGTTTCCACGTCAGCCGGTTCGCAGTCGGGCACTTCGCCCACCTGATCGCCGTTGGCCGGATTGGTCACCGCGAAGGTGCGGCCGCTCCGGGCGGCCCGCCAGACGCCACCGATGTAGCACTGGTCGCGGAGCAGTGTGGAGTCCAGCGATGTGATTGTCGCGGTTGGTGTAGACACGGGTTCCTCTTCGGTCGTGTGTGGTCCAGGTCGGGACGAGAACGTAGCTTACTGTGGATTCGTCTGCGCGGCGGGCGTTTCGGGGTTTTCCTGGACGTCGACTAAACGCCCTCCGGTCTGGAACTGACGGAAGTCACGGTAGGTGGCGGTACTGTTGGTGCGGCGCCGGCTGCCCGCTTCCCAGTAGCTCTCGCGCATTTCCACAGGGACCCAGAGCTCGAGGTCAGAGGCCGCGCCAAACCGGACCGTGGCGCTGACTTCGGTGGCCGGGCGTGTGCCTAGCCCCGGGTGGTGCAGTGCCAGCGCGGTCTTCAGGATGCGACCCGTAGCCGGGTCCACGCAGATGTGCCCGTCTGCGGGTAGGTCGATACCCTGCAGGCCGCGGGTTAAGGTCGGGAACGTTACCTCTTCAAACCGGATCCGCCACGCCCCGCGCTGGTCTGCACAGTTCTCACCGTCGGCCTCGAACTCGAACCGGGTGATGTTGGCCGGGTGGAGGAAATAAAGGGCGTAAGTTGGCACGTTCATCGTTCGGCTGGTCGACCCGATGTTGTAGCGGGCGCTCTCTTCAGAGATGCGTCGGGCTTGTTCCAGCGCCTGGGCGGTATTACCCGCGAAGAGCGACACCAGACGGTCTTGCCGGTCACGAACGCGCCGGCCGTTCACCTCGTAGACTTCGCGGAACCCGACCCACGCCGCGTCGTCGAGCCGCAGCAGCAGGAACTCGGACACCAGCCGCAAGCGGGTAGGGTTACTGCGCCCCCCTGAGAAGAAGCTCTGGCGGTAGTCTTCTTCCATCACGACCGTGGAGAGCTGCTCGACGAACCGCTTGACATAGGCCGTGGTCCGGGAGAGGACCAGGTCGAGGGTGGGCTGCGCCGAGACGATGGACGGAAGTGCGAGCGTCGCAGTGGCGAGCACGAGGGCGGCCAGCATGCGTCCGGCGCCTGTCTCTCCTTGTCGCCTGCCCATCGTCACGCCCTATCATGCCTCCGGGTCAGGCGGTTCCGCTACCGGGATGTCGAGGCCGACGGCGCGCATAATAGCGAGGGCGTTGCTCCGCGTGACCGGTCCCGGTTTGAGCCGATAGTCGAACCGCATCTCCAGGTTCACTAGTAGGTCATCGAAGTGCACGTTGCTCGCTGCCGGAGCGAATTGGTCACCGATCTCGGCTAGTGCCAGGTCATGGGTGGTAACTAGGCCGATGGTGTCGCGCCGTAGGAGCGAGTCGAGCAGTCCGCGGGCGCCCTCTGTTCGGTCGTGCGAGTTGGTGCCGTGGAGCAGCTCGTCGAATAGGAAGAGAGTTGGCTCCGAACGGGCCTGGGCTACAACCTGCCCGAGGCGCAGCACCTCGGTATAGAACCGAGAGCGGCCCGCCTGCAGGGAGTCCTCGATCCTGAGCGTTGCGCCGATCGCGAGTGGTGAGACACGGAGGTGTCGGGCGCGGACCGGTGCTCCCATCAGAGCCATTACCACGCTGACCCCGATGCTGCGGAGGAACGTCGTCTTCCCAGACATGTTCGACCCGCTCACGATCAGAACCCGAGGCGCTGCGCCCAGGCTAACGTCGTTGGCCACCGCGGCTGCCGAGGGGAGCAGCGGGTGGGTGAGTGCGGTAGCCTCGTAGTGCGGCACCCCGTCTGTTTCAGCCACCTCTGGAAACGGGTCGTCCGGGTGCTCGAAGGCGTAGGTCCCTAGCGCGGCCAGTGCTTCCATTTCGCCTAGGTGTCCGAGCCAGCCGGCGACCTGGCCGCCATGTCGGGCGCGCCAGGCCTCGACCGCATAGGCCAGATGCAGCTGCCAGCACAGCAGCGCCGCCAGCGGTGCGAACAGGATGTTGCGTTGCCAGTCGTGGAGTTCCACGAGCTTTCGCAGGCTTCGGGCTGCTTCGCCCACATCCCCGTCCGCGGTCTCAAGGCTGTGGGCAAGCGCCTGGAGGCGGGCGGCCTCGTAGCTTTCTGTGCGGATTACGGCGCTCACGTCGCCCAGCACGGTCAGCTCCGCCGCCGGAGCGCTCGCGCCTGCCATGATCCGGGTGGTCACTCCGGCCCACCGCCTGGCGAACACCCCCAGGGTGAGCAAGGCGGCGATGGGCGCCAGCACCGGCGCGCCTTCGTTCCAGGCAAAGATGGTCGCTGGCACCAGCAGGGAGATACCTACCGCCAAGAGGCGTGTCCACAGGCCGGAGACCGCTTGGGGCGCCACGGCCCAGGCCTTGAGCGCGGCGGGATGGACTGTCTCTCGAGCCGCCGTACCGGCGGTCGCGAGCCGTTCGCGGAGAAGCGCGTTCGGCTGGAGCTCGATGGCCGCCTCCTGCCTGAGCCGCACCTCGTCAACCCCAGCCGGGCAGGTGAGCCAGTCGGCCAGGGTTTGTTCGCCGCCCTGGGTCTGAGCGGTGCAGAGCAGTTGGAAGAGCGAACCGTCACCGAATAGGTCAAGATCTTGGGCGTACAGGTGGTCCGGGTCGACGAAGTGGTCCCCGCCGGGGCTCTGTCCCGGCCAGCTGTCATCGATTCGGGCGAGTCCCCGCTCGTACCACGACACGGCCCGCCGTACCCGGTCTCGTGAGAGCAGGACTCGGTCGTGGGCCACCACCAGGCCGACAAACACTGCTGCAGGCGCCACTAGCCACCCCGGCGACAGCCACTCCGGTCCGATGGTGACCCAGCCCAGGGCCACTCCGCTCAGGAACGTTACCAGCCGTCCGGTGCCTATCCGATCCGCCTGTGCGTCGAGGGCGCGAGCTTCAGCCTGCCGTTCCGCAAGGCGGTTGTGGTAGAGCGAGGCTGGATCCAAGGGTGCAGAGATCATGGTGAGAAACAGCTAGCGCGCGGCCGACGGAGTTTCGCCCCCCATCCTGCGGGCAGCGTATCAGACGGTGGTGAGGTTATGCTGGAGGGACCAGCGGAGGATATCACCACCATGACCGACACCAGGACCCTGTGGAGCTGGATCGTGCTGTCGCTCGCCTGCGGGCTCCTGACTCCCGTGTGGACCCAGGCGCAGGTGAGCGAGCCCGATCGGACCGAGCGCCATCGGGTGCCCGCCGACTTCATGAGTTTCCGCGGCGCACAGTGGCTCGAGCGGGCGGAGCGGGTGGCCGAGGAGCGCCCCGACGAAGTGCTCGAGACGATGGGCCTCGAGCCGGGCGATGTGGTCGCCGACATCGGGTGTGGCTCGGGCTATTACGCCCGGCGGATAGCGCCGCACGTGGCGCCGGCTGGACGTGTGTACTGCGTCGACATCCAGCCCGAGATGCTGGACATCATGCGGGATCTCGCCGCCCAGGAGGGTGTGGACGGAGTCGTGCCGGTGCTGGGCACGCCGGACGACCCGAATCTGCCCGCGGGCGATGTGGACTGGATCATCCTGGCCGACGTCTACCACGAGATGTCGGACTACGAGGCGATGCTCGCTGGGATGCGCGCCTCGCTCGCTCCGGGCGGTCGGGTGGCGCTGCTCGAGTATCGGGTCGAGGATGGGACCGGCGACCACCTTAAGGCGGACCACGCGATGTCGGTCCGGCAGGTGCTGGCCGAGTGGCTGCCCGCCGGCTTCGCCCTGGTCGACCTGCACGAGTTCTTGCCTGGTCAGCATCTGTTTATCCTGACTAGGGCCGACGATGCCACTGTGCCCGGTGCACGTGTGCAGAGCGTCGATCTGTTCGATGCCATGGCCCGGGGGCTGGTTGAAGCCGAGGTGCGCGGCCGTGACGCGTCCAGCGTCACCATCAACGTCCGGAATCTGAGTGGTGCGCGTTTGGTCGTGACCTCGCCGGTCGGGATGTCGTTCGTCGCCCCCGAGGGCCGCCGGGACATGGTGGCTCGCCGCGATGGCTGGGTACGGTTGTTCGACGACGAGCCACTCGCCTGGCAGCTGCGCGCGGTGGGGCGTCAGCGCGATCTACCGCCGTCCGGCGCCGACGAGACGCTGGTGCCGGTGCCCCCGGGACAGAATCCGCAGCTGAGCGCACTGATGTATGCCATGCAGGTTGGCACGTATCGGGTTGCCGACTCGCCGCTGCTCTACATACCTAGGGCTCAGGGCCTCGAGCAGGCTGCCGCCTGGATCGCCGAGGCGGACCCAGCCTACGACGAGATCGCCGACGAGGTGGGCGATGATCGGCTCCCCGCGCAGTACGCGGTGGCGTTCGCGCTTGTCTACTGCGATTTTGCCGGTGTCGACGTCACCGGCACCCGGGTATGGGTTGACCACGAACGGATTTTCGGCGTCCTCCGGGACCCGGGGCTGAGCGCCTGGCATCAGTTGAAGACGGCCGGGCGCTAGTCAATCACAACGTCGCCACTACGGCCGAACTTCTTGAGGGTATGGCGTCTACTTCGTTTGCAGTCTGCGGGTTCGTCTGGATTCACTACATCAGACGGACGCGGACGGTTTCCACCCGGCCGACGTCGCCGTCCCGATAGAGCGACACGTCGACTTCGTCGCCAGGCTCATACCGATCAAGCGCGATGCGGAGGTCGCTGAGCGTCGAGACGGTGTCACCATCCACCTCGACGATGATGTCGCCGAGTTGATCGGCATTGGGGTCAGTGCCCTGGAGTCCGGCTCGGTCGGCGCCCGATCCAGGGACAATCTGGGCGATCAGCACCCCTGAAACGCCGAGCCGTTGGGCCACCAGCTGGTTGAGGCGGCCCGAGGCGGCGCTGATACCGAGCTGCGCGGGCGTGTACTCACCGTTGGCGATCAGCTGGGGGACCACCCGTTCGACTGTGTTGACGGGTACCGCGAATCCGACACCAGCCGACGCCCCGGACGGGCTGGCGATTTGGCTGTTCACGCCGATGAGTCGGCCCTGGCTATCGAGCAACGGCCCGCCTGAGTTGCCCGGGTTAATCGCCGCGTCGATCTGGATCACATTCTCAATGATGTCGCCACTAGTCAGCCCGGGAATCTGCCGGTTTAGAGCCGACACGATCCCGGTGGTGAGCGTCGCGTTCAGACCAAAGGGGTTCCCGATGGCGTAGACGCTCTGCCCGACACGCAGCCGGTCGCTGTCACCGATCGTGACCTGGCTCAAGGTGTCGGCGGGCGTGTCGATTTTCAGAACGGCCAGGTCATGCCGGGGCGATCCGCCCACCCACAGGGCTATGTGACTCGTCTGATCGTGCATCACGACTCGGGCCGACGAGGCGCCTTGGATCACGTGGTAGTTGGTCACTATGTGCCCTTCGTCGTCCCACATGAATCCGGTGCCGCTTCCTTGAGGCACATTGACGCCCCGGCCAAAGAAGTCGGTGCGACGCGTGACCGTGGAGATGTAGACCACCGACGGGCTCGTGTTCTCGAAGAGGTTGATCCGCGCCTGCTCGTCCGCGCGAAGATCTGTGTAGGGCGGCGGGATGTCCGAGAGCTGCGCCGCGCTCGGCCGGTCCTTGTCGCCGGAGACCTGCTGGGCCGGAGCCTCAGGCTCTTCGGCGATTGCCTGCGTCGACGGCGTAAAATCTACACTGCAGCCTGCCGTGGCGGCGCCAGCTAGGGCCACCAGCCAGGCGAACAGCGTCCCTAGGCGAGCCGACCGGCTCAGGGGGATCGAGTCCTGGGGATCTGTCATCGCGCGGCTCCTCAACGCTAGTAGCACTCAGGATACCGCACAAAACCCACAGCTATAATCCGGCCCATGCGAACACCACGAACGGCCGGATTGGTGACGGTCCTGGGGCTCCTAGCCGGTCTGGGCTGCACGGCGGTACCTTCCGGCGACAGCGGAGCTTCTTCCCCGCCGCCCGAGCGGGTCGAGCTGCCGGTGACGCCGGCCGAGACCGAGGCCCGCGACCCGTCGCGGACCTGGATCATCATGCTTGGCACAGGGACCCCGGGGGCCGAGCCGGGCCGCTTCGGACCCGCTACCGCGGTGGTGGCTGGCGGTACCGCCTATCTGGTCGACGCAGGTCCCGGTGTCGTCCGGCGGGCGGCAGCCGGCGCCATCGTGAGCGGGCTCACGGCACTGCAGCCGCAGAACCTGCGGATTGCGTTCTTTACCCACCTCCACTCGGACCACACCCTCGGTTATCCCGACCTCATCCTGTCCCCCTGGGTACTGGGTCGCGCCGCGCCGCTCCAGACCTTCGGCCCACCGGGGCTCAGAGAGATGACCGACTCGCTTCTCGACGCCTTCAGCGAAGACATTCGGGTGCGGGTCGAGGGCCCGGAACAGCTGCGCCGGGACCTGCTCGTCGTCGAGCCGCAAGAGATTAGCCCAGGCGTGGTTTACGAGGATGAGGCCATCCGGGTGGAGGCGTTCGCGGTGCCACATGGTACCTGGGAGTACGCCTTCGGCTACAAGTTGACCACCAACGACCGCACCATCGTGATCTCGGGAGACACCGGTCCGTTCGACGAACTCGCTGAGATTGCGCGCGGGGCGGACGTGTTGGTGCACGAGGCCTACGGTGCCTCGGGGTTGCGCGAGCGTGAGGCGCCCACGCAGCAATATCACGGCACGTTCCACACCTCGGCCGTCAAGGTCGGTCAGATCGCGGCCGAGGCGGGTGTGGGCATGGTGATCCTCACCCACCAGCTGCATCTGAGCGGCGACACGGACGTGGAAATGGTCGAGCAGGTCCGTCTGAGCTTCGACGGGGAGGTATTCTACGGCCGGGACCTGGACGTCTTCTGAGTGCGTCTGGCTTTGGGACGGTGAGATTCGTACAAAGCGAAGGCCCGCTCTGAAGAGCGGGCCTTCCGTGAACATGGAGCCGGCAGGTAGGGGTTACGCGCTGGCGGCGCTCTGGCCAGCGTGCTTGTCGAGCAGAGCAGCCAGCTGTTCCTTCCCGGCCACGCCAACGGTGGCTTCGACTACCTCGCCGCCCTTGAAGAGCAACAGCGTGGGGATCGACCTCACCCCAAACTGCGTCGGCGTGTTCGGGTTCTCATCGATGTTCAGCTTGCCCACCGCCACGCGACCGTCGTAATCGTCTGCCAGTTCTTCGACGGCCGGCGCAATCATCCGGCACGGGCCGCACCACTCGGCCCAGAAATCCACCAGCACCGGCTTGTCGGACTGCAACACCGCCTGCTCGAAATCAGCATCGGTGAACGTCAGCGTATGCTCCGAAGCCATCGTCCGTTCTCCTTCCCCTGGCTACCTAGGCGCGTCTCCGCTTCTCGTTCTTGAGACGCTTACACCGCTGTGGGAGATCCCACAACGTCTCGCGCCATCCCTCAGTGTACCCCAACCGTCCGGGCCCGCTGGTATCCTGACCACGATGGGGTGCTCGGCTCTGCACCGGATCGTTCTCGCACTGTTCGTCGGGGCGTGTCGATGTCCTGTGATCGCCAGGCGACGACTCCTTTCGAATCGGATGCCATCATGCCGCACGGATCTGATGCCCACTCCTACGCTACCCCGGACCAGATCGTCGTTCGTCACCTCGACCTCGACTGGGACGTGCGCTTCGACGATCGGACCCTGGAGGGTAGCGCCACGCTGCAGGTCGAGCGAGTCGTGCCAGACGCCGCCGAGCTCCGGCTCGACACGAGGGATCTGACCGTCAGCTCGGTGGAGCAGTCGAGCGCCGACGGGACTTGGCGTGCGGCCGCGTTCATCCTCGGCGAGGCGGACCCGGTGCTTGGTGCGGGGCTCCGGATCACCCTGGACGCCGATGCCACACGAGTGCGTATCAGTTATCGCACCAGCGTGGGGGCCTCGGGGGTCCAGTGGCTGGAGCCGTCACAAACCGCCGGCGGTGAGCATCCGTTCATGTTCACGCAGTCGCAGGCCATCCACGCCCGCAGCTGGATCCCGCTGCAGGACACGCCCGGAGTCCGGGTGACCTACACCGCCACGGTTCGTACGCCGCCTGCCCTCCGCGCGGTGATGAGCGCGGACACCGATCTCGACGCGCCGTCCGATGGTGAGTTCCGGTTCGAGATGCGGCAGTCGATTCCGTCGTATTTGATCGCTCTGGCCGTCGGCGCTCTCGAGTTCCGGGCTATGAGCCACCGGACCGGGGTGTGGGCCGAGCCGTCGGTGGTCGAAGCCGCCGCGGCCGAGTTCGACGACACCGAAGCGATGATGGTGGCAACCGAGCGGCTCTACGGACCGTATCGGTGGGAGCGCTACGACCTGCTGGTCCTGCCGCCGAGTTTTCCGTTTGGTGGTATGGAGAACCCGAGGCTGACCTTCGCCACTCCGACCGTGATCGCCGGAGACAAGAGCCTGGTGGGTTTGGTCGCACACGAGCTAGCGCACTCCTGGTCGGGCAACCTGGTGACCAATGCCAGCTGGCGCGACTTCTGGCTGAACGAAGGGTTTACGGTGTATCTGGAGCGCCGGATCCTTGAGGCGGTTTTCGGACCCGAGCGGGTGGCGATGGAGGCGACGCTCGACTGGCAGACCCTCGCCGAGGAACTGGATCGGCTTCCGCCTGCCGATCAGGTGCTGCACGTCGACCTTACCGGACGCGATCCCGACGACGGTTTTACCCAGGTGCCGTATTTGAAGGGAGAGCTGTTTCTTCGACGGATTGAAGAGGTGACGGGTCGGGAGCGTTTCGACCGGTTCTTGCGCGGCTACTTCGACCACTTCGCGTTCCAGAGCATCGCCACAGCCGATTTCGTCACCTACCTCGACGAGCACCTCGAGGATGCCGACATACGTGCCGCGATCGATGTCGAACGATGGATCGAAGAGGCGGGATTGCCGGATGACGCGCCCACAAGCGAGTCGGACATGCTCGTCCGGGTGGCTACCTTGGCGGGCGAGTGGGTCGCGGGCGAGCGGGAGGCGTCGACATTGTCCGCCGCGGAGTGGACCACGCAGGAGTGGCTCCACTTTCTCCGTTCGCTCCCGCCCAATCTGTCGGCCGCTCAGCTTGGCGAGCTTGATGCTGCCTTCGGACTCACCGAGGTTGGCAACGCGGAGGTGGCGCACGCCTGGCTGCTGATCGCTGTCTGCAACCAGTACGAGCCGGCTTGGTCACGGCTCGAGCGGTATCTCGTCGAAATTGGTCGACGGAAACTGATTAAACCACTCTACGACAAGCTCGTCACGACGCCGGAAGGGCGCGTCCGTGCGGCCGCTATCTACGAGCGCGCACGGCCAGGCTATCATCCGATCGCGGTCGCTTCGATTGACGAAGTTGTCCGCGCCAGCGAGTGAGGACTTTATGCACCTGCTCGAGACATCGCTCAATGCGAACAGCGTTGGCGTCGTATTTCCAGGCCCGTCAGGCGACCCTGGTCACTCCGATGGTGGCGTTTCGCCAGGACGACCGAGTGGCGGGTGGTCGGGCCGCCGCTGACCTGCGCCTACTGGGTGACGGCCTCTTCTTCTTCGTCGTCCTTCGGTTCGAACTCCGCGAGGCCCTCGATCTGCCAGTCGCTCATGGGCTGGGGACCCGCCACGATACCGTCCAGGTCTGGATCGGTTCCGGGCGGCGGCGGCGGGGCGGCATCGCGCCGCTCCTTGGCCTCTTGTCGGCGCGCGTCCTTTATCTTGCGCTGTTCCTGCCGGGCGCGCTCACGTTGCCGTTTCTGCTGAGTCGGTCGTCCGCGTGTTGCCATATACGCACCTCCTGTGGCGAGATGAGGCCCTGCCGGAGCAGACGTAGGGGTCTGTCAAGAGCGACGCGCTGTGGGGAAAGCGTGTTGGAAGACCCATCGGCTCCGAGGTCCAACCACCCGGGGCCAGCTCGATTTCCAGCCTCTAGAATATCACGACACGGAGGGTCGGCAGGACTATAATCTCGCCGTCACCTCGACCTGGTCATCGTTTTCATGGACGCATTGCGCGATAGTCTGCTGACCCTCGGTCTCCCCGGGCTGTTTCTGATCGCCATGTTCGATTCGGCCGGGATCCCGCTGCCCGGTGGGGTCGACATCGTCTTGATGCTGCTGGCCTGGCAGCAGCCGTCGTTCTTTCTCCTGGTGGCGTTCATCGCGTCCGTGGGTTCCACCCTAGGCTGTCTGGTGCTCTACCGGATCGGCCGGACCGGCGGAGAGGTTGCGGTGCGGCGGCTCGACCCGGAGAAGGTCGAGCGGGTGACCGCCAAGGTTCGCGAAAACGACGTGGCGGCCGTGACGGTGGCGTTGCTCGCGCCGCCGCCCTTTCCTACCAAGGTGTTCATGTTGGTGGCGGGCCTAGTCGGCATGCCGTGGCCTCGTTTCGTGGCGGCTGTCTTCGTGGCCCGGATGATCCGGTTCAGTGCTGAAGCGTATCTGGCCGTCCGGCTGGGTGACCGCGCCCTCGAGGCGCTCCAAGAGAACTACCCGCTGGTGGGGGCCGTTCTGCTCGGCGCCGTCCTGCTCTATGTCGCGATACAGTGGTTCCGCGGACGCAGCGCCCAGGCCGCGATCTCCTGAGATAGCGTCCCGCTACGGCTGTCCGTGGTCCTAATCGGTGGTCGTCGGCAATCATTCCCCTCGGCGACTTGCCGCAGCTGGCGTCGGCAGTGCGTTCCGACCTGGGCGATTCGCGGTCTGTCGCAGCTAGGTCAAAAGCATCTGTTTATCCGGCGGCTAAGACCCGCTTGGCGTTTGCCGCCGACGAGCTTAGAAGACGTGACCTCGGCGCCCGGAAAGACGTAAGATCCGGCCACACTCGCCGCGATCGCGGCGCGCTTCAGCGTCGCGATTCTCCCGAAAGGAACCAGCCATGCGGACCGCACTTTCCATGATTCTTCTGATTGCCGCCGGCTGTTTCCTGATCGCGTGTGGTCAGGGCGGAACCGGGGGCGCCGGCTTGGGTGGATCTTCGTCCGCGCCGATGTCGGACGGCGTGCCCGAAACCGACGACCAGCGGATTCTGAACGCATTGGGGCAGGCGCTGGCCCAGAACGTGATACCGGCCGGACTGACGGCCGACGAGCTCGCCTACGTGCAGCGCGGGCTAAGTGATGCGGTGCTGGGTGCAGAAGCGTTGGTCGCGCTGAACGAGTTCGGCCCGCAGATCCAGGGCTTCGTGGAGGCCCGGGTCGCCGTCGCCTCCGAGGGCGAGCTCGAGCTGGCGAATGCCTTTATCGAGGAGCAGGCGGCCATCGCTGGTGCGGTGCGCACCGACTCGGGCATCGTCATCCAGGAGATGACGGCCGGGACCGGCACCACCCCCACCGCCGCCGACACTGTCCGGGTCCACTACCACGGCACCCTCCGGGACGGCACCGTGTTCGACAGCTCGGTCGACCGCGGTGAGCCTGCGACCTTCGGCTTGAGCCAGGTCATTCCCTGCTGGACCGAGGGACTGCAACAGATCGCTGTCGGCGGAAAGAGCAAGCTCATCTGCCCGCCCGACCTCGCCTACGGTCCCCAGGGCCGTCCCGGCATCCCCGGCAACGCCGCGCTCCTCTTCGAGGTTGAGCTTTTGGCGATCGAGTAGGGTGCCGGTCTACCGGTCGTGACTCACCTCGACCGGTTCACCCAAGCCTAGCTCGGCAATCTGGCTGAGCTGGGTCTCGGCGTCCCCCACCACGACGTAGATCATCTGGTCCTCGTCCAAGTGTGTCGTAATCGTTTCGCGGAAGTCGGTGAGCGTCATCGAGAGCAGTGTCTCCTGATCCCGCTCGACAAAGTCAGCCGGCTTGCCCAGCCGGCTCATTTGTCGCAGTAGCCCTAGCTTGGCGCCGAGTGACTCGAATGCGCGAGTGTTGCCCTTGATTACCTGGTTTGTGGTGACAGTTACGTCCGATTCGGTGAACGTGTCGGCGTAGTTGCGAATCTGGTTTTGTAGCAAGCTCAGCGACTCGAGGGTGACGTTGGCTCTGACGCTCGTTTGTGCCACCCAGGGTGCTATTTCGCGCGTGGTGCCGATGCTTGACCGTGCTCCGTAGGTATAGCCCTTCTCGATCCGGAGTAGCTGGAACAGCCGTCCGCTCGAGCTGCCGCCGATCCGCTCGTTGGCGAAGTCCAGTCGGATCCACTCGTCGTCTTCCGCCGACAGCGCCAGCCGGCCAGCCATCAGTACGGATTGCTTGGCGTCTTGCACGTCCACGAAGTAGATGCGACCCGACTCGGCCGATGTTGGGGTTGGCTGCGGCGGCTGATCAACCGGTTTTGACGCCCAGTCCGTGCTCAGCTCCGCGAGAGCACCCTCTACGTCTTGCCGATTCACGGCGCCGGCCACGTGGAAGGTTGCGAGCGACGGCGAGAACACACGTTCGTAGTAATTCTGCAGGTTGGCCAGGGTGATGTTGGCAGTCGTTGCCGGGGTGCCGGCCGGCGGCGTACCGAATGCGTGGTCGTCGCCATAGAGCAGGCGATAGAAGACGTCGCTGGCGATGGCAGGCGGGCTCGACTCTCGGTCCTTTAAGCGCGTAGCCAGTTCTCGGGTGAGACGTTCGAATTCATCCTCGTCCCACCGCGGCCTGAGGAGCATCTCGCCGACCAGAGTCATCGTCTGCTCGAACGTCCGGGCCAGCGTGCTGCCGCTCAGGCGAATTGTTTCCCGACCGGCCGAGATGTTGATCCGCGCGCCCAGCAGATCGATGGCTGCCTCGAGTTCGGCCGGCGAGCGGCGGGCGGTGCCTTCCTGCAAGAGCGAGGCGAGTAGTCCGGCCACGCCCGTTCTGCCGTCTGGATCCTGCAGTTGGCCTCCGGGGATCGTGAGATCGAACTCGACGAGCTCGCTCTCGCGATGCTCGATGCCGTACAGCTCCAGACCGTTGTCGAGCCGACTCTGCCAGACCTCCGGGGCGCTGGCGAGCGGCGGGTCACCCAGTGGCGGCTCCGACCGGTCCGCCTCGGTTGGCGTGCGGCGGTAGCGCGCTTCTTCACCCTGGCTGACCTCGGCCTCGGCGCCCTGGAGAATCTCCTCTTCGACCACGCGGGCCCGTTCGGCGCCCTCGAGCGCCAGCTCCGGGCGACCGCGCGGCACGAAGCTGGTCATGATGCGCGGCCGGTCCTTGATGTACCGCTGGTACGCCCCCATGATTTCCTCGGCGGTCACCGCTTCAGTCCGGTCCGCGATGGTGGCGATGTGGTTGGGGTCGCCGGCGAACTCGTTCCCTTCCGCCAGCTCGAACGCCTTGTCGAGCACGCTGCCGATCCGTTCGTGCAGGCTACGTTCGGCCTGCACTTTGACCCGTGCCAGTGCCTCGGCGTCGATGCCGCCCTGCTCGAATCTGGCGAGGGCCTCGTCGACGGCGACCACGACGCTGTCGAGGTCGGTGTCGCCGCCGGCGCGCACCCTGAACACGAGCTCGCCGGCGATCTCGGCCGCACGATGTCCAACCACAACAGCCGGCGCCAGCCGCTGCTCCTCCACGACCACCTGATAGAGCGGCGACTCTCGGCTGTCAGCCAGCAGGCTCGCCAGTAGGTCTAGCGTGTAGTGGTCCTCGTGAAATTGCTCAACGGTGGGGAAGACCAACTGCAGCTCAGGCAGGGTAGCGAATGTGTCTTCGTACATCAGCGACCGCGTGGCCTTGAGATAGACCGGCTGCGGGTAGGGTGCGGTCACCGTGGGACCCTGCCGGATCTCGCTGAACCAGTATTCGACCAGCCGCTTCGTTTCCCCGATCTCGATGTCTCCGGCAATCACGAGCGTGGCGTTGTTGGCGCCGTAGAGCCGTGTGTAGAACGACTGCACGTCTTCAAGCGTAGCGCTCTGCAGGTCGTCGAGCGACCCGACCACGGTCCAGTGATACGGATGATTTTCGGGATAGAGTGCTGCCTGTTGGACGGCTCGGGTGTGGCCGTAGGGCGCGTTGTCGACCCGCTGCCGCTTCTCGTTCTTGACGACCTGTTTCTCACGTTCCAGGGCGGCCTCGGTTACGGTGTTGATCATGAAGCCGAGCCTGTCAGAGTCGATCCAGAGGATCTTCTCGAACGCGTCCTTGGGTACCACCTCGTAGTAGATGGTCATGTCCTGGCTGGTACCGCCGTTGCGGGTGCCACCCAGTTCGGGGATTAGCTTTCGATTGGCGCCGCGTGGGACGTTCTCCGAGTCGTTGAACGACATGTGCTCGAAAAAGTGCGCAAATCCGGTGCGGCCGAGTCGTTCGCGGCTCGAACCCACGTGGACGATGGTGGCCACGGCCACGATCGGATCGGAGTGGTCCTCGTGGAGCACCACCTCGAGTCCGTTGTCCAGGGTGTAGCGTTCGTGGGCCAGCTCGGGAAAGGTGCTGGTCGGCGTAGGCTCGACCGGCGGGGATGGGGTGTCGCAGCCCGTGACCAGTAGCACGGTCAACAGCGTTGGGCAGACGAGAAAGAACCAGCGTCGGGCATCAGGTCTGAGCACTTGATCTCCAGCCACTGTCTTACCATAGAGAGGTGACCTGTCGGGGGATGCTCGTGGTGGCGCTACTGCTGGCGACGACCCAGCCGGGGGCGGCCCAGCTTGCGGCTGACCAGCACTGGCCACAGTTCCGTGGCCCAGCCGGTCGTGCGATTGCTGACGGGGCGGAGCTGCCCGACAGCGAGCAGGTCGCCTGGTTCCAGCCCAGCGGCATGCCCGATGTGCCGTCACCGCTGGTCTATCGCGGGCGTCTCTATTCGATCTTCGACAACGGTATCCTCAACGTCTTCGACACGTATACCGGTCAACGGGTCTACCGCAAGCGGGTCGGTGGCGGCGGCAGTGGTTTCTCGGCGTCGCCCTGGGCTGCCGATGGCAAGGTGTATCTGTTGAGCGAAGAGGGCGACACGTTCGTCATCGCCGCCGGCGACAGCTACGAGGAGCTGGCGGTGAACGGCCTCGACGAGCTGGCCTTTGCCTCGCCCGCGGTGGCTGACGGAGCGCTCTTCATACGAACCATGACTAAGCTGTATCGAATAGAGGCGATGCCGTGACCGTACGTCACGCTTTGGTCGCGATCGTGCTGATTGGCGCGGCCGCCTGCGGTGGGCCCCCGCCCGAGGTCGTCGTGCTGCGCGCGCCTGACGGCGCCTCACTACCGCAGATGGTCATCGACGAGGCCGGTGTGCTGCAGCTTATCTACTACACCGGTTCGATGAGCAGCGGAGATCTCTGGCACGTCAGTCGGGCGCCCGAAGACGACGACTGGTCACCGCCCAGGCGGGTCAACAGTACCCCGCACTCAGTGCATGGTCTGGGTCCCATCGACGGAGGCCAGCTGGCCATCGGTCCGGACGGCCTTCTGCATGCCACCTGGTTCCACAAGGATCCCAACCGGTTCTTTTACGCCCGTACCGACCACACCGGTATGTTCCAGGAGCAGCAGACGCTCTCCATGCACGACGAGTTGGGCATCGAGGCGGCTCCGACGGTGGCGGTGGATCATGAGGGCAACGTCTATGTCTTCTGGCACTCCGGAAAGGGAGAGGAAGCCGGCCGCCGGGTGCACCTGGCCGTCTCGCGAAACAACGGCGTGTTCTTTGATCTGCCCCGGCCGGTGAGCCCGCCAGAGCATGGCGCGTGCGGCTGCTGTGGCCTCAGCGCCTCGGTTGATCATGACGGCGTGCTCCGGACCGCGTATCGGGCCGCCGGCGGGAACATCCATCGGAGCATGCGGCTGCTGACCAGCGTCGACCAGGGACGCACTTTCGAGGACACGCTCATCCAGCCGTGGGAGATCGGCGCTTGCCCGGTGGCCACCACTACGTTCGCGGTCGGAGCCGAGCGGACGATGGTGGCGTGGGAGACCCAGGGCCAGGTACACGTGGCCGATGTGGCCTCGCTCGGAGAGCCTTTCTCTCCGCCGGGCGAGGGCGCGTTCCGGAGGAAGAACCCGACCGTGGCGACAAACGAGGCAGGTGACCTCCTGCTCGCCTGGGGCGACGGTCCCGGTTATCAGTCCGGTGGTGCCTTTCACTGGCAGCTGTTCGACCGCTGGGGCGGCGCCGTCGGCGGGCCGGCCGGCGGCCACGATCCGATCCCGGCCCGCAGTGTGCCAACCATGGCGAGCTACCCCGACGGTTCGTTCGTAATTGTGTACTAGAGTTGCTGTAGGCCGATCCGCAGGGTTAGAGCCCAGCCCTCCAGAACCAAGAGAGAACTCCCAAAACCCGAAGCGCCGGTAGGCGGCCTGCGGCAGCTACGATCGCCTAGCTTGCCGGCTTTGACCTGGAGACTGCGTCATTCGAAGCGCGCGCCGGGTCGGGGCCGCTGGCGCGCCGAAAGGTGCGTGGGCGAGCGGCCGAGTGACGACAGACCTGTCACAAGCCATTCTCCTGGCTCGAGCGCATGCGTGGTGCGAGGCGAGACTGAAAAGTGAAAGGTTTTGTCCCGCGCCGGTGTCCGGGTGAACTACGCTAGATGGTCCGAGTTTCGGGATCAAAGGAGGTGTTGTGGTGGGAGCAACCGTGATCCGTTGGCGGCCGGTGGTCTTCGTCCTCGCGTTGTTGGTGGCGGTGGGCGTCGTTGGCACCCTGTTCGTCGATGTTGCACCGCAGGCCGTCGAGGCGGAGGCGCGCGATCTCGAGTTCACCACGCCTGAGGATGTCGGCGTCTCATCCGAGCGCCTGAAGCGGCTCGACGCTGGCATGCAGGCGATGGTGGATGATGGCAAGTTGGCTGGCGTAGCTACCATGCTCGCTCGTCACGGCAAGGTGGTTTTCACCGACGCGGCCGGTAAGCTCGACATCGCCAAGGATGCGCCGGTCGAGCTCGACTCCATCTTCCGCATCTACTCCATGACCAAGCCGGTGGTTGGCGTGGCCATGATGATGCTCTACGAAGAGGGTAAGTATCAGCTCAACGACCCGGTCTCGAAGTTCATTCCCGGATTCGCCGACCTGGAGGTTTACACGGGTGAGGGTTCGGACGGCATGATGGAGACCGAGCCGCTAGCGCGCGGCCGGCGTATCACCATGCGTGATCTAATGAAGCACACTGCCGGACTTGGCTACGTGCTGAACCCGCGGCATCCGGTAACCCGGGCATTCCAGCAGACCGCGGTGCTCGATGCAAACGCGTCGCTACAGACGATGGTCGACAAGATCGTTAAGGTGCCGCTGATTGCCCAGCCGCAGACCACATGGGCTTACAGCTCGTCGGTCGACGTGCAGGGCTACTTGGTCGAGCATCTCTCGGGGCAGCCGCTTGCCGACTTCCTCCAGGAGCAGATCTTCAGGCCGCTCGGCATGGTGGATACGGCGTTCTACGTGCCCGTGTCCAAGAAGGACCGGGTGGCTTCGATCCATGCGCCCACCCGCGAGGGTGGACTCCGCCCCACCTACGAAGGTCGTGGGGCGCTCCGCACCGAGCCGCCGGCCGGCCCCTCCGGCGGTGGCGGCCTGTACGGTACCGCGCCCGACTACATCCGGTTCGCGCAGATGCTGCTCAACGGCGGCGAGCTCAACGGCGTCCGCCTGTTGTCGCCTCGCTCGATCGAGCTTATGGCCAGCGATCACCTCACCGAAGAGGAGAAGAGCGGTTACCGTCGGCCCGGCCAGACCTGGGGCCTCAACTTCTCGGTGGTAACCGACGCGGCTGCCTCGGGTGAAGCTTGGTCAAACGGATCTTTCTACTGGCTGGGGATCGCCGGCACCTGGTTCTGGGTTGACCCCGAGGAGGACCTGGTCTTCGTCGGTATGATCCAGGCGAACGGACCGGCCATCAACGAGGTGCAGCAGCTTTCGCGCAGCCTCGTCTATCAGGCCGTCGTCGGCGACTAGGGAGTCACCTCGGCCTGCGACGCTACGGTTGATTCGTCGGTCGGGCAGTTGCATCGGCGTCCTCCGCGCGCCGGTATAGCGCGATTCCCTTCCCGTGGTCTGGGTGAGGCGGGTAGGATCCGTTCCGCGAAAGGAGTCGCTGCCGGTGTCCCCGTCCTTCACCCGTTTCTCGTTGAGTGTCCAGCCGGAGGGTGCGTTTACCGTGCTGGCTGCCGCGCGGCAGCTTGCCGCCGCGGGTAAGGACGTCATCGAACTGGAGATCGGCGATAGCCCGTATGCGTCGCCCGAGGGCGCGGTCGAGGCCGGTATCCAGGCCATTCGGGATGGCCGCACCAGCTATGGCCCCTCGGTCGGGCTGTCCGAGTTCAGGGCGGCGGTGGCTGACTATGTGAACGAGGAGCACGGTTTCTCGGTGGAGGCCGAGCATGTGATCGCCGGCCCTGGTGCCAAGACGTTTGAACAGCTGTTCTGCGAGGCGTTCCTCGAGGCCGATGACGGTGTGCTCGTGTTCAGCCCCCACTTTCCGACCTACGCGGCGAACATCGCGCGTCGAGGGGCGCGGATGGTGCTGTCCAGTTTGCGGGCCGCCGATGCCTTTCGTCCGTCGCTCGACGATGTGCGTCGCTTTTTGGAGGAGGACGCGCGGCCCAAGGCCATCTTCCTCAACAGTCCGCACAATCCCACCGGAGGCGTCGCTACCGAGGCCGACCTCGCTGGCCTGGCCGACCTCGTCCGAGGACGGGATGTCGCGGTATTCAGCGACGAGCCCTACGACTGCATGGTCTGGGCGGGACGTCACCACTCGCTGCTGGCCCAGCCCGGCATGCTCGAGCAGACGGTGGCGGCCTACACCTTCAGCAAGTCGTTTAGCATGAGCGGCTGGCGGCTTGGCTACGCTGTCTCGAGTCTCGAGAACATCGCCGTGCTCGACCTGCTCACCAACACGGCTCTCTCCTGTGTCCCCCCCTTCACGCAGATTGCGGGCGCGGCGGCGCTCTGGCATGACCGGGCCTACCGAGATGCTCGAATACAGGACTTTCAGCGGAAGGTCGAGCTGCTGGTGACTGGCCTCAACGGGGTGGACGGGATCACCTGTCTGATGCCGGGGGGGACTTTCTATGTCTTTCCTTCGGTGGCAGCTATCTGCAATCGAGTCGGCATCACCTCACACGGCCTGGCGATGTATCTGCTCGAAGGGGCAGACGACCAGGTCGGTGTCGCGTGCCTCGGGGGCGAATGTTTCGGCGAGGCGGGGGCTGGCTTCCTGCGATTGAGCTGCGCCCAGCCGGATGAGCGTCTGACCGCCGCCGTCTCGTTCATTGCCGAGGCGTCTACCCGGACACCCCGGATCGAGTCCTACCTCGACGCGTATCCGGAGTTCCGTTCCGCCGAGCTCTACTCGCTCGACTGAGCGAGCCGCTCCTGCACGCTGGCGACCAGCTCCGCGACGGGACGGGTGCCAGAGAGCTGGAGCATGGCCCAGCGTCGGGTCGGCTCGACCCACCGTTCGAACATCGGCTGCGCGTCACGTGCGAAACGCTCGCGGACTTCGGTGGCGTCGCGGCCGCGCTCTTCCAGATCGCGCGCAACGCGTCGTGCGAGCGCTGTATCCTCGTGGACGTCCAGGAACACTGTCAGATCGAAGATGGCGCGCGTCCTCTCATCATGGAACACCAGCAGTCCCTCGACGATCACCAGGCTCCCTGGGGTCACCAGTCGGGTGCGATCTGCGCGCGTGTGGTTGGTGTAGTCGTAGACCGGAGTGTGAACGGCAGCGCCGTCGGCCAGCCGCGCGAGGTCTGTCGCGAAGCGGTCCCAGTCGAACGCCGCGGGGATGTCGAAGTTCCACCGCTGCCGCTCGTTCGGTGTCAGCTCCGAAAGATCGCGATAGTAGGCATCCTGGGGAAGCACGACGCCGCCGCTTGCGTCGGCCAGGGCGTGGGCCAGGGTGGACTTGCCCGAGCACGAGCCGCCGGCCAGTCCGACCAGACGGGGCCCGCTGCGCGAGGACATCACGGCGTACTCTACCGTGGCAGGTTAGGAGAAGGCGGGTGGGCCGAAGACCCCGCAATTGGTGCCTCGCATGCGCCAAGTCTTCGGCCCATCCTGGCCGCGACTGCGTTCGCCGGCTCAAGGAGGAGTCGCCGGCGTCCGCGTTCTCGCGTCCCCTCTTCCAGCCCGCAAGCCTCAGGCCAACTACATGGACGCCCCCGCCGGATCGGCGCGGTGCATGGAGCGGGGCAGTGTTTGTAGTCGGATCTCGCAGTGCCTGGCTGGCGTTGGCTAGGGACGGTCCGGGTTAGGGCCACGTTTGTGTAGCGGTTCCAGGCGTGGATCCACAAAGTTGCGGGGGCGTGGCCCAGTCACGGGGTGCCCGCTTAGATCGACTCCAGATGGTCGGCTCGGGTCCAGCCGACCTTGCCGTCCTCGAGCACGATCTCGGCCCAGTCGTCCGAGCGCCTGTCGATCCGAACCTTCGTGCCTTCGTGGACGGTGAAGATCTGCAAGGCTACATCTTCAGATGGCGCGCTTTGCACGGTGGCCTCGGCGCTCATTACCACCGCCTTTTCGGCGGCTCCGAACGACAGCTCCCGTACGACCAGGTTGATGCCGAGCAGGAACGTTGTGGCTGCACCCACCACGGCAACCCGTTTTCCCAAAGCCGCCACAGGCGTCGTGGGTCTGAGGATGGTGACGATCAGCCCCGTCATGGCGGCGAGGTAAGCCAGCGCCGCGAACCACAGGAGTGCCGGACGGGGGAGGAGGTTGACCCACCAACCGACGATCCCGAACAGCCAGAACTCCGGAAGTGGCGTGACGGCGTCGGTGGTGAGCGACCGAGCAAGCTCGAGGTTGGCCGCGAGATCTTCGTCAGCGGGCATCAGCCGCCTGGCCCGCTCGTAGTAGAGGATCGCGGGGCCCAGCTCGCCCAGCTTGAAGTAGGCGTTTCCCACGTTGTAGTAGAGTTCTCCGCCTTCCAGTCCTTGGTCGAGGATCTGGGCGTAGCGGTCGAGTGCGCCCCGGAAGTCCCCTTCCTGATACCGCTGGTTCCCTTCGTCGAAGAACGCCTCCTGCGCGTCGACCCTCGGTCCAGTCAGGCCGGTGGCCACGACCGCCGCGAGTAACACGGTGACTCGTATCCTCATCAGAGTGCCTCGTCCAGTGCGATCATGGCCTGACCTGCACGGGTCAGGAACTCCTCCATCGCGGCGTGGTCGGGCGAAGTCGGCGCGAAACGCTGTCGGTCGCAGTCTTCCAGACAGCCGAGGTATCGCTCGACGAGGGAGGGATCGACGCTTCGGCCGTCGAGTCGAGTCCGCACTTCGTCACGAAGCATGCCAGCCTCGGCGATGTTTAGCTTGTCGCCGAGAAACCCCTGCAGCGCTCGACCCACCTCGGCGTAGAACTCCCGGTGCTGCTCGGGAGACTGGAGCGACTCGGCATGCGAGAGTCGCTGCTTTGCCACCCGCGACGCCCGGCGTCGGCGGGCGTATCCGACATCACCCTGAAGCCGGTCCTCATGCCGCCTGAACGCCACCGCTCCACCGAGCGCGACCAATGGGAAGAGCGCGACTACCCAGAACCAGGTGCTGCCGAGCAGAGCCCCTCCCACCGGGTGGAATGTCGGGCTCGCGATCCGGATGAAACGGATATCCTGGCGTTCGAGGTCGATCTCCGTCCGCAGGCGACCCGCGGGGCCCGCCGGGGCCTGAGTGGGATCGCCCGCGATCGAGAGAGTGATGACATCGGTGGCCGCCGCCGCATACTGCCCGGTGTCGGGATCAAGATACGACAGCTCCACCTGCGGGAGGGTGACCGTGCCCGGAGAGCGAGGTACCAGCACGTACTCGAACGTCTTCGACCCACGAATTCCATCTGGCGTCGGATCGATCTGTTCCGTAACTTCGGGGGGATACACCTCGAGCGACGACGGGAATGCCAGCTCCAATACTGGCAGCGTCCGGATGTTGCCGGTACCGGTTACCGACAGGCGGTAGGTCAGGGCATCATTGACCTCCGCCGTGGTGCGGTCGACCGAGGCGGAGACGTCGAGCGCGCCGACCAGGCCTGAGAACGACGAGGGTGGACCCTGTGGTAGGGGGAGGACCTCGATCTCGACTGGCTCCGATCCAACGACCACCGGAACTCGGCGGCCGAACAGGCCGCCACCAAAAACCCCGTCGAACGGATCGCCAAAGACGCTCCGGCCACGTTGCTGGACCCGTATTTGCGTCTCCACCGTCAGTGGCTCCAGCGTTCTGGTGCCCGCGCCAGTTGGGTACAGTGCCACCCGACGAATGACTGCGCTGGCGTAGGTCACACCGTCACGGACCACCTGTTCCGCCTGTCCGGTGGATCCGCCAAGCTCCTCAACCCAGAACCCCCTCGTACTGGGCTGCCGGGTGATGTCATACCCCTCGACGTCGACCCTCGTGAAGATCCGATACTCGACGACCACGGCCTGGTTGACATACACCCGGGTCGTATTGGGGGTCGCCGTCAAGAACAGATCCTCAGGCCTAATGCTTTCATCGGCGGGTCGGCCATTCGTGCTCGGCGGCGGCGCGTTGGAGACTGCAATCGACAAGGGCTCGGTCGCCAGCGATTGGCCCGCCGCTTGAACTTCGACGGGGTCGATGTCGAAGGTGCCCTCGGTGGTGGCCTGGTAGCGATACTTGATGGTGAGCGACATCGCCGTCCGGCCATTGGTGATCTGCATCGACGTCGAAGTACCCGAACCGAGGAAGGCCGCGAACGTCGACAGGTCGGGGACCACCGGATCCTCGTCGAACTGCTGAACTCCGGTGACTTCCACGTTCAGGACGAACTGGCGTCCCACCGCCACCTGCGGCTGGCTGAGGTAGGCCCGGACGGACTGCGCCTCGGCTGCGGCGGCCACCGTAAGGAGTCCTAGTGTCCAGACGATCAGATTGAGCATGCGCCTCACCAGGGCCTCCTCACCGGCCTGATGGGTGTCGTGCTGCGCCGCTGCCGCTGTACCTGACTCGGGTCTTCAGCGATGGCATCGAGGAGACGTTCCGCCTCCTCGCGGCTCAGCTCGCCAAGGGCGTTCTCCGCTGGCGGCGGCTCCGCTTCGTTCTCCGGGGTGGGGTCCTGCTCGTCGGGTCGGTCCTGAGAGCCGTCCTGTGGCTCGTCCTGCTGGTCCTGTGAGTCTTCCTGGTTTTGGTCTTCGGAGGACGACGCGTCCTGTCGGTCCTGCTGTTCTTGTTGGTCCTGTTCCGGTTGGTCCTGTTGTTCTTGCTGTTCCTGGTTGTCTCCGTCCTGCGGTTGTTGCTGCTCTTGTTGCTGTAACTGCTCGATCGCCAGCTCGAGATTGTGCTTCGCGTCCGCGTCGGTCGGATCCCTGCGAAGCGCCTGCTTGTAGGCGTCGAGGGCTGGCTCGAGCTGTTGCTGACGGAACAACGCGTTACCCAGGTTGTACCAGGCCCGCGCGTCGACGGCCGGGTCGCCGCTCTCGGCGGCCTGGCGATAGGCGTCCATGGCTCGCTCGAGCTCATCGGTCCGGTAGAGCGCGTTGCCGTTGTTGAAGGGTGCCACCGGCGAGTCCGGAGCCTCCCGGAGCGCTTCGAGATACCGCTCGTGCGCCTCGTCGTAGCGGCCCTCGTCGTACAGCTGGTTTCCCTCTGCCACCGCGCGCCGTCCCGGTTGTGCCGAAGCACTCAGTGGCCACACTAGCGCCAGCACGAGCCCGGTTGCCGCGACGCGTATCGTCCGGCTCACGAGAACCTCCCGGTCCAGGCAGAGTGGAGCCTCCGGCGCTCCGGGATGAGGGTCTCGGCCACGAGCAGCAGCAGCGCTAGACCCAGGAAGATCTGGTACTGCTCATCGAACAGCGTCACCTGCTCGGTCTCGAACTCTTGGCCCTCGCCGGCGCTGAGCTCCTCGGCCAGCAACGCCACCTCGGCGCCACCCGGCGAAGCGCGATAGTAGTCGCCTCCGGTCCGGGTCGCGATCGCCCGGAGGCTGGCTTCGTCGAGGCTGGTTGTCACCACGGCGCCGTCGACATCCCGTTTGAAGCCCTGGGGACGGCCACTGTCGTCGACCTCCGGGATGGGCACTCCGACCGTCGAGCCGATCCCCATGGTGAAGATCTCAATACCCTCGGCGATTGCCCGTTCAACCGCCTCGTCTACCGCCGCTTCGTGGTCCTCGCCATCAGTGATCACGAGCAATACACGATGTCTCCGGTTGGTGTCCGAGAACCCATCCAGAGCGACCTCCACTGCCTGACCCAGATTGGTGCCCTGGACCGAGATCATGTCGAGGTCCATCGCGTTCAGGAAGAGGTTTGCCGCGCCATAGTCGAGCGTCAGTGGGCTCTGCACGAACGCCTCCCCGGCAAAGGCGACCAGCCCCACGCGGTCTCCGGCCAGTCGCGAGATCAGGTCGGCCACGGCGAACTTCGCCTTATCGAGCCGGTTCGGTGCGATATCTTCGGCCGCCATCGAGGCCGACAGGTCGATGGCGACCATGATGTCCCGTCCTTCCCGTCGGACGGTCTCCACCCGGCTCCCGAACTGCGGTCGTGCCAGGGCGGTCACGAGAAGAACCAGGGCCACAAGCAGCAACGTTGTCTTAACGCACCGTCGGCGGTGACTGACCGTGCCGGTGAGGCGCGCCAGGAGGGAACTGTCGATCAGTCGCGCCATGTCACGCTGCTTCCGCCGCCAAGCCCACCAGTAGAGGGCAGCCACTGCCGGCACCGCCAGATAGGCGAGAAGCATTGACTCGGCGGCAAAACGAAACATCTACGCCTGCCCCTCCGTCACGGTATCTTCCTCAGGAGCGTACGCGAGAGCCCGGTCTCCAGGAGAAGTGCACCGAGCCCAATGAGCAGCGGAAGATGGAACAGCTCGCCGTAGCGCGTGAACTGCTCGACGTCGATGTCGGTGGTCTCGAGCGCGTCGATCTCAGCGTATATCTGGGCAAGGCTCTCACGGTCGGTTGCCCGGAAGTAGCGCCCGCCGGTCAAGCGGGCCGTTTCCTCGAGGGTGGATTCGTCGATGTCCACGCGCATCTGCGCGTATCGCCGTCCGAAGATTGGGTCGTCTACCGGGACTCGTGCGGTGCCTTGGGTGCCTGCCCCGATCGCATAGACCCGGACGCCCAGTGCTTCCGCGGTTTGCGCCGCGGTGATCGGGTCGATCGAGCCACGGTTGTTTCGTCCGTCGGTGAGCAGCACGACGACTTTCGACATGGCGTCGGAATCGGCGATGCGTTTGACCGCGGTGGCCAGCCCCATGCCGATCGCGGTGCCATCCTCGATGATGCCGACCTCGAGCTCCTCAAGTAACGTGGTGACCACGTCGTAGTCCAGTGTCAGCGGGGCCTGCGTGAACGCATCGCCCGCGAAGACCACCAGACCGATCCGGTCGGTACGACGACCTCGCACGAAGTCGCTTGCCACCTCTTTCACCGCTTCGATTCGATTCGGCTCGAGATCTTCAGCCAGCATCGAGCTCGACAGATCGAGCGCCAGCACGATGTCGATGCCCTCGGTGGTGACGTCCTCGGCGGTGACTCCGCTTTGGGGGCGAGCGAACGCTACGACCAGGGCGGTCACCGCCAGGGCCCGGAGCACGAAGAGTGTGTGGCGATAGCGTCCCGTCCGGCGTTGGTCGGCCCGTCGGACTGTCGCTAGCGAGGAGTAGCGAAGGGTAGCGGTCAGCCGGCGCCCCCGGGCCACATACCAATAGACAAGTGCCGGCACCACGAGCAGGAGCAGGAGATACCACGGATCAGCGAAGCGCAGGAGGTTCATGCCGCGCCTCGCTCCTGGGCCGGGAGTGTCGCGGGTGCCGGTTCGGCTGGGCGGGTGGCATCGACGATGCCACGTGCCTGGGCAATGAGGCCGCGGCAGGTGGCCTGTTCCGGGCGGAGTTTGGCGAACTTGACCAGATCGCAGCGCTCCAGCAGCAGCCGCAGATCGCGGCGAATCTGGGTGCCGACGTCTTGGTGGGTCACCTGGTCGAGCACCTCGGCCGTGGTCATCTCCATCGCGTCGATCCCGAAACGGCCCTGGAGGTAGATCCGTACGATGTCCGAGCCACGGATGTGGAAGGTTTTGACCTCGCCCAGCTCAAGCACGCCTGACGCCTCGAGGGCGGCGAGGGACTCGTAGGCGACCTCGTGGGCCGGTCTGGGCGGGACGGGTGGAAGCGCGACCGGCGCCCGTGCCTCACGACGGCCATAGCGTCGAGACAGCCACACGGCGAGCGCGATCATCACCGCCAGTCCGAGTGCCCAGGGCACGAGTGTCAGTGGGTCGAACGGGATCCCGATCGGCGCCTTGATGTCCCGGATGTTGCCGCTTTCGTCTAGGCCCACGCTCGCGACAGTGACGCGCTGGACGCCGGTCGTGAGGGTGACCGGTTCGCCTGAGGTACCGCTGATGACGACCTCGAACGACGGGATCTCCAATGCCCCAAGCTCAAAGGCTGTGAGTTCGAGCTGGAGTAAGGAGACCGTAGAGTCATCGGGCCGCGCAGCAGGTTGCGCCTGTTGGGCGGTGACCTCGAAGGGAGCGACGTCCGGTGGCTCCGGCCAGCTCACGGTCTCGTCCGGTTTGTGGGTGACCGTGACCAACAGACGGATCGGATCCCCGACGGTGATCGTGGTCGGCTCGACCGTCGTGTCGAGCGACGGCTGCGCGGTTGCCGCGGAGGTCATCCACAGAGCGATAGCCACGGCGAGACTGGTGCACGGAGCAAGGTTCATCGGAATCGTCGTGCCCGCTGTCGGAAGAAGCGCATCAGGCGATCGGCGTACGGGCTATCAGCGCTGATCCTGATCACATCGACACCGGTCCGTCGGAATCGGTGGGCCAGCGCTTCGGTCGACCTCGCCACGTTTTGCTCGAAGGCCGACCGAAAGGTCGGGTCGGCGACATCCACGGTGAGTCGCTCGCCGGTCTCGGCGTCCTCGAGCTCCAGAAACCCGACCGGAGGAAACTCACGCTCACGTTGGTCACCAAGCTGCACGATGATGGTGTCGTGCCGGCGCCCAGCGACCGCAAGCGGTTTGTCGAAGCCGTCAGCAAGAAAGTCCGAGACGACGAACACCACCGCCCGTCGACGCACGACTTTGGCGAGATACTCGAGCGCGCCGCCGACATCCGTGCCGTGTCCGTGCGGCTTGAAGTAGAGCAGTTCTCGCAACACGCGCAGCACGTGCTGGCGCCCCTTGCGGGGCGGCACGAACTTCTCGATTCGATCGCTGAAGATGATCAATCCGACCTTGTCGTTGTTCGTAATGGCCGAGAAGGCGAGCACCGCGCAGATTTCGACTGCGACCTCTCCCTTCATCCGATTGCGTGATCCGAAATTGCCCGAGGCGCTGACGTCCACCACGAGCATGACCGTCAGCTCGCGCTCCTCGTCGAAGACCTTCACGAACGGCGCGCCGGTGCGGGCCGTCACGTTCCAATCGATGTTCCGAATGTCGTCGCCGTAGTGATACTCGCGCACCTCGGCGAAGTTCATGCCGCGGCCCTTGAACACGGAGTGGTACTCGCCCGAGAAGACCTCGCTCACCAGTCCGCGGGTGGCGATCTCCACCCGCCGCACCTGCTTGAGGACTTCCCGCGGAATGCCCGTGGCACGCGTCTCGACCTCAGCGCTCATGGTACCTCGATGCTGTTCAACACTTTGTTGACCACATCGTCGGCCGTGACCTCCTCGGCCTCAGCCTCGTAGGTGAGGAGCACGCGGTGACGGAGCACGTCGAGACCGACCGACCGCACATCCTCGGGCGTGACGTAGCCGCGCCGCTTCAGGAAGGCGTGGGCCCGCGCCGCTCGCGCCAGGTTGATCGATGCGCGTGGCGAGGCGCCGAAACCGATGAGCTCGGTGAGATCTCCCAGGTCATAATCGCTCGGTTGCCGTGTGGCAAACACAAGGTCGACGATGTAGCGCTCGACCTGCGAGTCCATGTAGATCATCTCCACGGCCTTCCGAGCGCTCAGGATCTCCTCCGACGTCACCACGGGGCTGACCTCGGGCGGGGATCCGGCTGACATCCGCCGCATAATCTCGAGTTCATCCTCCTTGCCGGGGTAGCTCACTGCCAGCTTCAGCATGAAGCGGTCGACCTGTGCCTCGGGCAGCGGGTAGGTGCCCTCCTGCTCGATCGGGTTCTGGGTGGCCAGTACCAGGAACGGCGAATCGAGCCGATAGCTCTTGTCGCCGATCGTTACCGTCCGCTCCTGCATAGCCTCGAGGAGTGCCGACTGGACCTTCGCGGGCGACCGGTTGATCTCGTCGGCCAGGATGATGTTCGCGAAGATGGGGCCCTTTCGGGTCCTGAACTCCGATTGCTGCGGGTCGTAGACCAGGGTGCCGATGAGGTCGGCTGGCAGCAGGTCTGGCGTGAACTGAATACGGCGGAACGTTGTGCTGATGGCGCTGGCCAGCGTCTTGACTGTCATTGTCTTGGCCAGGCCGGGCACCCCTTCCATTAGGACGTGGCCGTCGGCCAGCAGACCGATGAGCAGTCGCTCGATCATCGTTCGCTGGCCGACGATGACCCGACCGACCTCGTCTATGAGCCGGCTGACAAAGGCGCTCTCTCCGTGAATCCGTTCCTGAATCGCTTCGATGTCGTGATGCATCGTGAACGCGTGGTTCCTTTCCGGGGTCCGGGATGACCCTCCAACCCTCTATCTTATGAGGGTCAATCGCTAGGCCCAACCCAATCAGACGTGGCCGAGCCGTTGCTGGTCGGATCGAAGACGGCCAGACGGGCGACGGTGGTAGAGTGAGGCGGATCTCCAGAGAGGTGCGGCTGATGATTAAGGTATGGCCTGGCAGTGCCCCGGCGGGCCGGCTGGCGGTGGCGCTGGTGCTCTGTGCGCTGTCGTCCGCGGCGGTCGCCCAGCCTGCGCCGTCCGCCGTCGATTCAGAGGCGATTCGAGCCGTCGATCGCTATCTGGAGACTTGGAACAGCCGGAACCCGATGACCTGGGCCGGTTCGCTGCACTTTCCCCATGTGAGACCAGGGGCGGGGAACTTTCGCCTCACACGAACGCCTGAGGAGTACGCGCGTGGCGTCGACTTCAAGCGGGTGCTGGCCACCGGCTGGCACCGGAGCATGTGGGACAGCTACGACGTCGTGCAACACGGTCCGGCGAAGGCGCACGTGGCCGGTCACTACTCCAGATACACAGAGGACGGGGAGCGGATCCGGACCACCTTTGTGACCTACGTCGTGACCCGCCAGGGTGACCGATGGGGCGTGCAGTCCAGGTTCGCCGCTGGCTCCGCCGATGTCGGTCCCGACCAGGCAGCGGCGTCCGAGTCGGCGGCACTGGGTGCGGTCGAGTCCTTCTTCGCGGCGCTCGGAAACCCGACGGCTCCCGAGGCGGTAGCCGCCACCCTCAATTATCCGCATGTCCGCGTCGCTGACGGGACGGTGGTTTTGTGGGAGAGCGCTGCGCAGTATCTCGCGGGTCCCGAGCCGGGGCGGCTGCGGACCTGGGCCGGCACCCGTCTCGACTGGGCCGAGGCGGTGCAGGTTGGCGGCGGCGGGGTCAACGTGGCCGTTCGCTACAGTCGGTTGAGTCCCACTGGAGCCACGTTGTCCAGCTACGAGGCCCTCTATCTCGTGACCACGCGTGATGGCCACATTGGAGTGCAAGCGCGCTCCAGCTTCGCGCCGTAAGCGGCAAATGGGTATGACAGGAGTGCGGCTGGTCTGGATGGTTGCCGCCGGTTTGGCCGCCGGCGCCGCGATGGGGAACGCCCAGACGAGAGAGGCGCCGGGCTCGGCCGAGGCCGGTCAGGCCGGCTACGAGGAATCATGTTCGGTCTGTCATCTCAGTGACCTGGCCGGCGCCTTCGAGGCGCCGCAGCTCGCCGGACCGAACTTCCTGGCCCTGTGGGGACAGCGCCCGACGGCGGAGCTCATTGAGCTGATCAAAGCGTCGATGCCGCCCGGCCAGGGTGGTTCGCTGTCGGCGCAGGCCTACGCCGACATCACGGCCTACATTCTCCAGGTCAACGGCCTGCTCGGCGCCGCTACTGTGTCCCCGCCGGTCTCGACCGCAGCCCGACCTCCAGTCGACCCGTCCCCGGCGACGGCCATTTTCGCGGAAGTGTCGAGGTTCCGGCCGGTCTCGGAGGACGAGTTACGTGCCCCTCCACCCGGCGACTGGCTGATGTTCCGGCGGACCTACGATGGCTGGGGATACAGTCCGCTCGACCAGATCACGCGCGATAATGTCCATCAGCTGTCGCTGGCCTGGGTGTGGTCGATGACCGATGGGCGCAATCAGCCAACGCCTCTTGTGCGGGACGGCGTGATGTATCTCGTCAACCCTGGCAACGTGGTGCAGGCGCTCGAGGCGGGCACTGGGACCCTGCTTTGGGAGTACCGGCGGGAGTTACCCCAGAGTCTGCGGGCCGGGGTGTCGCGGAACCTCGCCGTCCTGGACGACCTCGTCTATCTTTCGACCCAGGATGCGTATCTGGTCGCGCTCGACGCGCGCACCGGTGCCGTGCGCTGGGAAACCCGCCTGGCCGATTACCGAGACGGCTACAGTAACTCGGCGGGCCCGCTCGTGGCGGGTGGCGTGCTCGTCAACGGCATCAACGGGTGCACCCGTTTCCAGCCAGACAGCTGCTTCATCTCCGGTCACGACCCGCAAACTGGAGAAGAGCTCTGGCGGACGCTGACCATCGCCAGGCCCGGGACGCCGGGTGGGGACACGTGGGGTGATCTGTCGCTGACCCTTCGAGCCGGCGGCGATTCGTGGATTACCGGGAGCTACGACCCCGATCTCGATCTCATCTACTGGCCGGTGGCGCAGGCCAAGCCCTGGGTGCCCGCGAGTCGAGGTCTTACCGTCCATGACGCTGCGCTCTACACGAACGCGACGCTAGCCATTGACCCCTCCAACGGTGCCATCCGGTGGTATGTCCAGCACGTACCGGGTGAGGCGCTGGACCTCGACGAGGCGTTCGAGAAGGTTCTCGTCGACGACCGGGACGGCCGGCGAGCGCTCCTGACCATCGGCAAGCATGGCATTCTCTGGAAGCTCGACCGCGAGAGCGGCGCCTATCTCGGCCACGCCGAAACCGTGTTCCAGAACGTCTTCGACCAGATCGATCCCGAGACCGGTGCGGTGACCTATCGCGAAGATATCGCTGCGGCTGGGGTCGGCGACTGGGTTTCGGTCTGTCCCAGCACGGCCGGTGGCCACAATTGGCAGTCGATGGCCTACAGTCCCGAGACCCGCACAGTGATCATCCCGTTGAGCCAGAGCTGTCTGGAGATCGCCGGCCGCGAGGTTGCGCTCGAACCGGGCTCCGGGGGGACCCAGGCGGACCGGAAGTGGTTCGAGATGCCCGGGACGGCCGGAAACCTCGGCAAGCTCGCCGCTTACGACGTCGACACGCTCGAGGAGCGGTGGAGCATCGAGCAGCGGGCGTCGATCCTGACTGCGTCGCTTACCACGTCGGGCGGGCTGGTCTTTACCGGCGACGTAGACCGGTATTTCCGAGCGCTCGACGTGGCGACCGGCGAGCCGCTCTGGGAAACGCGGCTTGGGACGTCAGTACAGGGGTTCCCCGTGTCGTTCGAGGTCGGCGGAAGTCAGTACATCGCGGTGACGGCCGGAGTCGGCGGAGGGAGTCCCCGCCGGGTGCCGACGCTGCTGAGCCCCGAGATCCAGTACCCATCGTTCGGGAACGCCTTGTATGTCTTCAAGCTGGCCGCGTCCGCGCCGTGAGGCGGCGTAGACAGAGGAGCGCGCGATGTCAGATTCCAGACCCACCCTAACCCGTCGTGAGTGTCTCACCGCGCTGGCCACGGCAGCGTTGGTGCCTGGCATGCGGCTGCGTGCGGCCGAGGCCAAGTCGATGCGTGGGGCGTTCATGATCCTCAGCACGCCCTACAGCGAGACGGGCGAGGTCGACTTCGACGACCTGGCAGGCGAGGCGGAATTTTGCGAGCGGTGTGGCATCGAGGCGGTGGTCTGGCCCCAGAACTCCAGCGAGCAGCGGTATCTGAGTCAGGCCGAGCGGCTGCGGGGTTTCGACACGCTCGCTCGTGCGAATGAAGGACGCGCTCCGGCGCTCGTGCTGGGGGTCCAGGCGGACGACACGGCCGGTATGCTCGATTACGCCCGCCACGCCGAATCGCTCGCACCAGACGCGATGATCGCAATTCCGCCCAGGACGGCGACCTCGCTCGACGATTTCCGTCGCTATTACGCCGCGCTCTGCGAGGTGACCGATCGTCCGGTTTTCGTGCAGACCAGCGGCGGCGCGCCCGACATCGAGCCGACCGTCGACTTCATCGTGTCGTTGGCGCGTGACTTCCCGCAGTGCGGCTACGTGAAGGAGGAGCATCCGCCGGTCCAGGAACGGATGCTCCAGCTCGCCGAGCATCGACCCGACCCGATTCGTACGATCCTCGGCGCCAACTTTGGACGCGAGTGGGTCTATGAGATGCGGCTTGGTACCGATGGGGTGATGACCGGTGGCGTGATGTATGCCGACATCTACGCCACCATGTGGGATCTGTATCTGGCTGGACGGCACGATGAGCTCAGAGAGCTCAACGGCCGGTTGCTGCAGATGCTGAACCTGGACAGCCTCGTGCCCGGCGTGCGCCTCTACGTACTGCGCAAGCGGGGCATCTTCAAGACGGTGAAATCGCGCCGCGGTGAGTACAGCTTCTCCAAGGCCCAGATCGATGAGATCGAGCACCGGTTTGTGGCGCTCGAGCCGTATCTGCGCGCCTAGCTAGACGAAGGCGTGGCGCAAGCCCCGCCCTACAGAATCCACTGCGAGTCGTGCTCGAGTTGCGAGTAGTAGTAGGCCGCGCGACCACGCCCGGCGAGCCGCTCCGCATGGGGTAGAGTGAGGCCGGTTCGATGGAACGCAGACCCTACTTCGTGATGGGCGACCTCGCCAGTAACCTGCTGGTGGGGGCGCTGGTGGCCGCGACCACCGGCGCCGTGGTGGATGGGGCGTGGCCGATGGTGCTGGGGATGGGCGTCGGCATGCTGCTCGGCGACCTCATCGCTCTGCCCGCGGCTGTTCTTCTGACCACGTTGTTGGGGGCCATGGAGTTGATGCTGCCGTTGATGTTGACCGGGATGGTGTCAGGTATGGCCGCCGGTATGGTGGCCGCCGGCGACGGCGTGGGCACGAGCAACGGAACCCTCATCGGGGCCCTGAGCGGCGTCGTGGTGTTCACTGGGACCTATTTGCTGAACGGCTACGTGCACGCCCGTCATCGGCGAGAGGCTGGTTGAAGGGCTGGCGCTATGGACCTCGAGACCAGCCGGAAGTGGGACGAGGCCGCTCGCGGCTATGACCTGATGAACGGGTTCGGTCCGGAGTGGCGGTGGGCGCCGTGGAAGCGTCGCCTCTTCTCGGAGATGTCGGGCCGGGTGCTATTTCTTGCGATTGGCACGGGTCAGGACATTCAGTTCTTCCCGCCCGGACGGGAGATTGTCGGCCTGGACATCAGTGCCCGGATGCTCGCGGTGGCCACGACTCGAGCGCACGCCTATGAAGGTTCCCTGGAACTCCGCCGGTTGGATGTCCACGACCTCGACTATCCGGATGGGAGCTTCGACCAGGTGTTCACGTCGTGCACGTTCTGCTCTGTGCCCGATCCGGTGGGGGGACTCAAGGCTGTGCGCCGAGTGCTGAAGCAGGGCGGTACGCTCGGGATGTTCGAGCACACTCGAAGCCGGCTCTTTCCGTTCGGGGTGATGCTTGAGGTGATGACGCTGCTGACACGGCGCTTCGGGCCGGAGATGAATCGGGACACGGTGACGAACGTGGCCCGGGCAGGTTTCACGAACGTGCGGGTCGAGCCGGTCTATCTCGACGTGGTCAAGATCATCAGGGCGGTGGGTCCCGGGTGAGTCTCGAGCGTTGCCCGCTTGCGTTTACTGGTCGAGGAGTCCGGATACCCGTTTCAGACTGTCTGCGACAGTCTCGCGCGCATCGTTGAGCGCACCGGTCACCTCGTCGTCCTCGTGGGGCAGTGACTCGGCTAGGTCGCGCGCTCTCTCTGTGACCGCGGCCGATGCCTGCTCCAACTCGTCAGGCATCTCGCCGCCCCCGAGCAGGAATCCGGCTGCGCCAGCCAGGCCCGCTACAATTCCATATCTAATCAGGCGTCCGATTCGCATTAGGGTTCCACCTCTGCAGTCCTCGTATCGGTCGCGAGACGCCGATCCTGCAGGCTCAGCCGTGCCGGAGCGTGATCATTGGGTCGACGCGGAGTGTAGGGCTGACGCTGGTTAAGATAGCCGCAAGGTGCTTGCCTGGGCTGGATCCAGTATCGATATGGTTGGTTCCCCGGGGTGCGGTCGGTGTACGGCAGCGGATCTCGTGGGTATGATCATGATTTGGTTGCTCTGATCAGTCGGGCAGGAGGGGAGATGCGCAGGTCCCGCAGTTGGCTCGCAATGAGCCTATTCGTGGCGCTGGTCGGGAGTGTAACGAGGGTCGGCGCCCAGCCTCCAGACCACCATACGTTGGCCGAGATTCGTGACGAAGGGCTCCGCCGCTCGCAGGTCATGGACCACATCGGCTGGCTCTCGGACGTCTACGGTCCCCGGGTCACCGGCACCCCCGCGATCGAGGCGGCTGGCGCCTGGGCCCGGCAGGTCCTTGAGGACTGGGGGCTGGAGGTGCGCACCGAGCGGTTTAGGTTCGGCCACGGCTGGTCGCTGGTGCGATTTCACGCCCACATGGTCGAGCCACAGGTGATGCCGATCATCGGGTTCCCGCGGTCCTGGTCATCCAGTACCGACGGTACGGTGACCGCCGAAGTCGTGCGGATCGATATCCGTACGGGGGAGGATCTCGAGCGGCTGCGAGGCACCCTGGCCGGCAAGATCGTGCTCCCGCAAACAGCGCGCGAGGTGCCGATGCTCGAAGGGAACGTTGTGCTCCGTATGTCGGAAGCGCAGCTCGCCGATGCGAGCCGCACCCAGGTGCCGCCCCCCGCGCCCCCCCGGCGCGCGTCCGCCTCAGCGGCTCGGACTTTCGCGGCGCAGGTGCAGCAGTTCTATCGCGACGAGGGCGTGGTCGCGATCCTCGACCGCGGTAGCGACGACGTGACCGTTGGCGCCGGGAGCAATCTGCCCATTCGCACGCAGCGGACCGACGGCGGAACGATCTTCGTAGGCAGCGGCGGTCCCCGTGACGATCGGGCGGGTTCCCAGGTGCCCGCCGTGACCATTGCCGTCGAGCACTACAACCGTATGGTCCGGCTGCTCGATAAGGGAATCTCGGTCAGCGTCGAGCTACACGTCGAGACCGAGTTCCATCCTGAAGCGTCCGCCCCTGAATCCCAAAACGCATTCAACCTTCTCGCCGAGCTTCCGGGTACGGATCTGGCGGATGAAGTGGTGTTGATCGGGGCCCACTTCGATACGACGCACGCCGGGACCGGGGCGACCGACAACGCGGCCGGGGTCGCCGCCATGATGGAGGTCATGCGGATCCTTAAGGCCATTGGGGCAGAGCCGCGGCGGACGATCCGGCTGGCGCTCTGGGGGGGGGAGGAGCAAGGGCTGCTCGGGTCCCGGGAGTACGTCAGGCGGCACTATGCCAACCGCGATGCCCTGCGTCCGGATCATGCGCGGCTGTCGGCGTACTACAACATCGACAACGGTGCCGGCCGCTTACGGGGCATCTGGCTCCAGGGCAACTCGGCGGCCGCTGCCGTGTTCGAGGACTGGATTGTGTCGATGCGAGACCTCGGCGTGACGACTATGGGACCGCGCAGCGTGTCGGGCACCGACCACGTGCCCTTCGATGCGGTGGGCCTGCCCGGTTTTCAGTTCATCCAGGATCGTCTCGAGTACAACTCTCGGACGCACCACAGCAACATGGATGTCGTCGATCGGGTCCAGCGTGAGGACGCTGTCCAGATGGCCGTGGTGGCCGCCATTTTTGCCTACAACACTGCCATGCGTGATGACCTGATCCCGCGCAAGCCCGCACCTGTCTCTTCTCGTTGACCGGGGGCGCTCGCGTGACGAATCGGACCGGAAGGTCACGACTTTTCTACGGGTGGGTCATCGTGCCGGTGGCCGGACTCTGCTACGGGTTCGGGATGTCGCCCGTGTTCTACAGTTGGAGCATCTTCGCCCCCAGGATGGTCGCCGACCTGGGTGTGGATCGCGGGGACATCGGCGGCGTCTTCGGCCTGTTTAACGTGCTCTACCAGCTGGTCGGATTGCTGGTCGGTCTGGCGATTGTCCGTATCGGGCTTCGTACGGTCATGGCGGTCGGGTTCTGCACGACCGCGCTGGGGCTGTTTCTGCTCTCTCGGGCCGAGACGGTCGCCGACAGTTATCTCGGCTTCTCGCTGCTCGCCGGTATCGGCATCGGCTTTTCCACCATCGTTCCGGCTCAAACCCTGGGGCAAAACTGGTTCTTGCGTCGGCGTGCCCTCGTCATCGGCATCATTTTCGCGGTTGGCGGTCTAGTCGGTCGTCTGGTCGCGCCCGCCGACGCCTGGGTGCTCAGGCACTACGACTGGCGGACCGGGTGGCTCCTGATCGCCGGACTGTCGCTGTTGCTGGCGCTGGTCGCAGCGCTGTTCGTGCGGGAACGTCCCGAGTCGTTGGGACAGTACCGAGATGGTGTGACGACCTCCCAAGACGCGGCCGCTCATCGGGCGACACTAGCTGCAGAGGCGGACCGCTGGACGGCGGCCGAGGCCGTGCGCACACCGCAGTTCCTGCTCATGCTGGTGTGTGGGGTGGCCTATGCGGTGCCCTACAACACGGTCGTGGCCCACCTGACGCTCCATCTCATCGATGTCGGGTATGCCGAGACGGCCGCCATAGGTTTCGTAGGCACCATGGCGTTGATCAGCATCGCGGGTCGTCTGGGAGGCGCCCTCGGCGACTGGGTGTCTCCGCAGCGCATGCTTGCCGTCGCCCTGGCCATCGAGGGACTGGGGGCTGGGGCGCTCCTGCTTGCCGCCGACTTTCGACTGGCGCTGCTGGCCGTCTCGCTCGTGGCCGTCGGGTTCGGTATTGCCTTTGTCAGCATTCCGGTCGTCTTCTCACACTTCTTCGGGAGACAGGCCTTTGCGGTGACGACTGGCATCCGGATGAGCTGCACCGGCGTGCTCGGAGGTCTCGGGCCGTGGCTTGCCGGGGTAGCGTTCGATAGCACGGGCAGCTACGCCGTATCGTTTCTTGGGCTGCTGGTGGTCGGGGCGGCTGGCAGCCTGTGTGCCTTCGTGATGCGTCACCCGGGTCCGCCGCCCCGGCCGGCCTAACCTCCCACCGCTTCACGACTCCCCGCTCTGTCGACGTCGTCGGACCGTGTAGGGTAGTCGTCATGGCGAACCGCTCACTTCCGCACCCACCCCTTTGTCATTCGACGGCTGGCATCACCCGGAGGACGTTCCTCCGGTCCTCGGCCGCCGCCGGCGCCATGGCCGGGGTGGGGCCGCTCGCCTGCAGTCCCCCGCCGGCGCAGGCCACAGTGCAGGTCCAGACTGGCGACTTCCCGCTCGAGGAACTTGGCGTGGCGGCGCTCGGCACAGCGATGGCGGCGGGCGAATGGACTTCGCGCCAGGTGGTCGACGCCTACCTCCAGCGGATCGACCAAATGAATGAGGCTGGTCCTGCCCTTCGCGCCATCATCGAGGTTAATCCCGAGGCCAGCGCGCAGGCCGATCAGCTCGACCGGGAGCGTCGCGCGGGAATGATCCGGGGGCCGCTCCACGGGGTGCCGGTTGTTCTGAAGGACAACATCGACACCGCGGATCAGATGACGACCACCGCCGGCTCGCTTGCGCTGCAGGGGTGGCTGGCACCACGGGACGCGGGACTGGTCGAGCGGCTCCGGGCTGGGGGAGCACTGATCTTGGCGAAGGCAAACCTTAGCGAGTGGGCCAACTTCCGCTCCACCCGTTCCTCCAGCGGCTGGAGCGGGCGAGGCGGCCAGTGCCGGAATCCCTATGTGCTCGATCGCAATCCGTGCGGATCGAGCTCCGGGTCTGGGGTGGTCGTTTCGGCCAATCTGTCCATGCTCGCGGTCGGGACGGAGACCGACGGGTCGATCGTCTGCCCGGCCTCGGCCAACGGTGTGGTTGGAGTTAAGCCGACGGTGGGGCTCGTGAGCCGCTCCGGCGTGATCCCGATTTCGGAGAGCCAGGACACCGCGGGGCCGATGGCCCGGACGGTGGCTGATGCGGCGGTGCTGCTCGGGGTCCTCGCCGGCGTCGACCCCCGTGACCCTGCCACGGAGGAGGCCGGCGATCGCGGACTCGCCGACTACACCGGCTTCCTCGATGCTGACGGGGCCCGAGGCATGCGTATCGGTGTCGCGCGCCGGTTCCTCGGGTTCCATGAGGAGGTCGACCGGGTGGTGGAGTCGGCCATTGCCGTACTGCGGGACCTGGGCGCGGTCGTGGTCGATCCGGTGGACCTCGGCGCGACTGGCGGTTCCGGGATGTCGCTGGGCGCCGCCGAGACCGAAGTGCTGCTCTTCGAATTCAAGACAGGGCTCAACGCGTATCTGTCGGCCCGTCCGCTGGAGGCGGAGGTACGTTCGCTCACCGAGCTGATTGCCTTCAACCAGCGGCACGCCGATGAGGAGATGCCATATTTCGGTCAGGAACGGTTGTTGGAGGCGGAGGCCCGTGGGCCGCAGTCTGATCCGCGCTATCTCACGGCGCTGGCCACCGCCCGCAGACTCGCTCGCGACGAAGGCATCGATCGGACGATGGACGAGCACCGCCTCGACGCCATCCTTGGGGCGACCGGCGGCCCAGCGTGGACGACCGATCTCGTCAACGGTGATCACTTTGGCGGAAGCAGTTCGGTCTATCCCGCCGTCGCTGGCTATCCGAACATCAGCGTGCCGGCCGGGGCCGTGCACGGGCTTCCGGTAGGAGTGTCGTTCTTCGGCCGGGCCTGGAGCGAACCGCTCCTGATCCGGATCGCCTACGGGTTCGAGCAGGCCACCCGGGCGCGCCGGGTCCCGGAGCTGCGCCCCAGCCTGACTTAAGCATGTTGCTGCAAACCAGACTGGTGACCCGTCTCGACGAGAAACCTCTAGGGTCCCGTGTCGGAGTCGTCGGACTCGGTCAGGTGGGTCGTCGCCCAGCGCAGCATTTCCGCCACGGTGTGCAGCACCGATTCCCGGGCAGCGTAGCCGTGCGATTCGTGCGGCAGGGTGACATAGCGCACCTGGACGCCATGGCCTTTCAGTGCCATGTACATCCGGGCTGACTGGATCGGAAAGGTACCGGAGTTGTTGTCGTTCTCGCCGTGGATCAGCAGGATCGGTTCGTTGATCTTGTCCGCATGAAAGAATGGCGACATCGCGGCGTAGATATCGGTGGCCTCCCAGAAGGTCCGACGCTCGTTCTGGAACCCGAACGGAGTCAGCGAGCGGTTGTAGGCGCCGCTGCGCGCGATGCCCATCTGGAATAGATCGGAGTGCGCTAGTAGGTTCGCCGTCATGAAGGCCCCGTAGCTGTGTCCGCCGATACCGATCTGGCCGCGCGTCGTCACGCCCAGTGAGACGACGGCGTCGATAGCCGCCTCTGCGCTCGCGACGAGCTGCTCGACGTAGGTATCGTTCGCGGTTTCACCCGGACCGATGATCGGCATGGTCGGTCCATCGAAGATCGCGAAGCCCTGGGTGAGCAGGAGCAGATGAGAGGCCCCACGAATGGTGGTGAACCGGTGGTTTGACCCGCTGACCTGGCCAGCCACGCGAGGGTCGACGAACTCCCGCGGGTAGGCCCACATCACCATGGGAAGTGGCTGTCCCTCGACGTGTCCGGGCGGGAGGTAGAGGGTACCCGAGAGCTGGACCCCGTCGGCTCGCTCGTAGGTCACGAGCTGCGTCGTGACGCCTGTGAGCTGCGGCGCCGGGTCGGGGAACGTTGTCAGCGCCCGGGTGTCTCCCTCTAGTGACCGGACCACGTAATTGGGCGGCTCCGTGCTCGACTCCCGACGGGTCAAGAACGTCTGCTCATCAAGCTGCGCGACCACGCTTTCGTAGACATCCTCGGCGCTGCGAAACAGCCTGGTGGTCTCGAGGCTGTCCAGATCCAGACGATCGAAGAAGGGCCGGTCGCCGTCCGGCGAGGCTCCGGCGCCAGCCAGCCAGATGCTGCGTCCCGACTGGCGGAGGACGCTGCTGCCAGGCCGGGCGCGAGCCAGCGGCGTCCCGGGATCGGCATAGCGGTCCTGTGAGCTCCGGTCCCAGAGCGGGCGCGGCGCGGCGTTATCGCTCAGGAGCCAGGTGCGGGTCCGCCGGCTCGGGCGGTCGCTCTCTGTCAGCAGCGCCGTGCCGTCCTCGGTCCAGCGGAGCCCGGCGAAACGGAACTCAGTCGTCGCGAGCTCGCTCGCCTCTCCCGTGAACGGAGCGGACTGGGTCAATACCCGGTCGCGGGGTGACGCGTCTCGCCCGGGATCCCCGCCATCGAGCGCCTCGACCCACACCAAGGTGTCGGGGAGGGTCGGATTCCAGTTGAATCCTCGAGGGCCGGTCGGGACGCCGCCGATCGGCACCGCGTCGGCAAGAGGAAGGCGAGCGACCCCTGCCACGATCTCGCCGCTCCGATTTCGCACGGTCACGTCGCGGGCGAAGCTGCGTGCCGGGACTAGCCACGAGTAGGGGTGCTCCACTTCCACGGTCAGGAAGTACTGACCGTTGGGCGACGCGCTCACTTGTTGAAAGAGACCCGGTTGTCCGACAGGGGTCCGTCGGCCGGTCGCGAGCTCGATGGTCGCGATCTGGCTCTCGAAGTAATACTCGAACAACGCTTCGTCGTGCGGGTTG
Organism: Acidobacteria bacterium UBA2994; assembly: GCA_002346545.1. GTDB lineage: Bacteria > Acidobacteriota > Vicinamibacteria > Vicinamibacterales > UBA8438 > UBA2994. The sequence continues at coordinate 110,609 of DEAA01000044.1, read as the reverse complement.
CGCAGTAGGTCCTGGTAGGTGCGGATAGGAGCCGCTCCGCCGTCATGCTGCTGGATGTTCGGGCCGGTGGGAACGTCTGGGGCCGAAGGCGGTGACCCCCGCGCCGAACGTTTGACGAGGCAGACAACGGTCGCGTTCTCGTCGAGCCAGTCGCACGGATCGTTCCAGACGGCATTGACCGACGCATCGGTGAGTGGGCGGGCCTGGCCGGTCTCAACCTCCATCATCCAGGCTTCGATGCCGTTGTAGCGGGTAAGCAGGAAAAGCAGGCGGCTGCCGTCGGGCGAGTACTCCGGTCCGCTCAGCGACGTTTCCGGCGGGGCGTCGAACGCTTGCTCGGCGCCGTCGGCGACCCGGGTCACCGTGATGCGGTGGCCCTGGCGTTGGCTGGTCGCGTGTGGGCCGTTCGTCCTGGGGTTGATCCGGTAGCCGGCTAGCCCGAGCATTGGCTGTGCCAGTTCGGCAAGGGGAGGCATCGATCGGCGATGGAGCATGGCGACGGTCGCCCCGTTGGGGCTCACCACGGCGCCCGGGATCGGGGCCGCGTCCAGGATCTCGACGATCTCTGGCGGCGGGGTCAAGAACGCCGGCGAAGTCTGCGCCAGCCCCGGCGCGGCGACGCCGACGATTATCGCTGAGAGCAACGGCAGACCCGGCGTTGAAGGGTGACGCATGACGTACTCCTGACGTGAGGGGTTCCGCGATTATAATCGGGGACCGTGATCGTCGCGGTTGCCGATCGTGGCCGGCGGCTCTCCCAGTGCGGGCGCGGGTCTTTCCGATGAGCTAGGTCAACCGGTTGCTGTTCTTGTGCGCTGGTAACATCTGTCGAAGCCCGCCGCCGGAGGCGTTGTTCCGTCACCTGGCCGACGGCCATCCGGCGGTCAAGCAGATCGAGGTCGGCTCCGCAGGGACGATCGCCTTAAACGGCAATCTTTCCTGCACTAATCCGGTAGAAGTCATGCTGCCCTTCGGGCTCGAGATTTCTGGGCATCGTGCGCGGCCACTGTCGCGCCGCTTGCCTGCTGATCGTGTCCTCCCCATGGGCCGCCGGGTCGAGCGCGATGCGAAGGTGGTGCGCCTGAACGCCCAGGGTGAGATGCGCGGAGTCTTCGTCGGCACCGGCGAGGAGGTTAATCCGTACGGGCGATCGCCGTGTCGCTACAAGGCGGTCGCCGAGCAGGTCCATCGGATGGTCGGGCAGGTTACGTGGTGGCTTGAGCCAGGCCGTCCTCACGAGTCTGACCAATCCCACGAGTCCGAGGCGTAGCCCTGCGGGCGCCAGGTGCCGACATGTTTTCGGCTCGCGTGCCGCCGCTGGGGTCGAGTCGGGTGGCTCGCGTCGTGGCCAGGCTACGCGCTGGCGGCGGACCGCTACTCGACCTGACTACCTCGAATCCAACGACGGTCGGCCTGACCTACCCCCCGGACCTCCTCGGGAGCCTCGACGTCCCCGACGGACTTGTCTACCGACCGCATCCGCGCGGCCACCTGGAGGCTCGCCGATCGGTGGCGGACGACCTGGCCAGCCGGGGTGTCGAGGTGTCTCCGGAGCGGATCGTGCTCACCGCGAGCACCAGTGAGTCGTATGCGGTGCTCTTCAAGCTGCTGTGTGACCCGGGAGACCTCGCGCTGGTGCCACAACCCAGCTACCCGCTCTTTGACTATCTATCCCGTCTCGAGGGGGTCGTGTCGAGCCCGTATCAACTCGAGTACTACGGTCGCTGGCGTGTGGACCTGGACAGTGTCGAGCGGGGTCTCGAGCCAAGGGTCAGGGCCCTCCTCATGGTTAATCCCAATAATCCCACCGGGTCCTGGATGGCGGCTGACGACCTAGCCAGGGTTCGGGAGCTCGCGCTTCGGCAGGACGTGGCGCTCGTGAGCGACGAGGTGTTCGATCGCTACACCTGGGATCCGGCGGTTGCCGATCGAGCCGGTGGTCTGGTCAACGACCCCGATCTCCTGACTTTCACGCTGGGGGGACTGTCGAAGGCGGTGGGGTTACCGCAGGTCAAGTTGGGCTGGATGGTGGTCGGTGGCCCCGATCGCCTGGTCCGGCGGGCCCTCGAGCGGCTGGATTTCATCTGCGACAGTTTTCTCTCGGTCTCGACCTCCGTCCAACTGGCCGCGGGAACGCTGCTCAGGGCGGGGCGTCCCGTCGCGGACCAGATCCGGGCTAGGGTCAGGGATAACCTCGGTTTCCTCGATGAGGCGGTCGCCCGGTACCCGGGTATCCAGCGCCTGCGGGCCGAGGGCGGGTGGTACGCTGTACTGCAGGTACCGACACTCGGTTCAGAAGAGGCGCTCGTGCTCGGGCTGCTCGAGGAGGACGGTGTGCTCGTGCACCCGGGCTACTTTTATGATTTCCCCCGCGAGTCGTTCCTGATTCTGAGTTTGCTCTCGCCGACGGAGGAGTTTCGGGACGCCGTTGCCCGCGTCCTGCCCAGAGCGTCCGGATGAACAGTTCCCCGGTCCCGATCCTGAAGGATCTCGTGTTACTCGGCGGTGGTCATACCCACGTGGCCGTCCTGCGGCGGTTCGGCATGCGCCCGATCCCGGGGGTTCGGCTCACCGTGGTGGCCCGCGACGTGCACACACCGTATTCGGGCATGCTGCCCGGGCTGGTGGCCGGGCACTACGAGTTCGATGAGGCCCACATTGACCTGGGGCCCTTGTGCCGTTTCGCCGGGGCGAGGCTCGTGCACGCCGCCGCCACCGGGCTGAATCTGGAGCGTCGCGAGGTTTGCTGCGCCGACCGTCCTCCAATCCGATTCGACCTGCTGTCGATCAACATAGGGGCGACACCCTCGCTTGACGTGGTACCCGGGGCAGCCGGCGGTGTGGTTCCGGTCAAACCGATCAGCAGGTTCGTCGAGCGGTGGGACCGGCTCCGCGAGCGGGTTACCGCCAGGTCCGGGGCGGTCCGGGTCGGAGTGGTTGGTGCCGGCGCCGGCGGTGTGGAGCTGGCCCTCGCGGTCAACCATGCCCTTGGCGACCAGCTCGAAGCGCTGGGTCGCCCCCGATCGTTGGCCGAGGTTCACCTGTTCGGGGCCGGCGCTGCGATTCTGCCTGCCCACAACCGGAGTATGCGGAAACGCTTGCAGGATCAGCTGGACCGTCACGGTCTCCGGGTACATCTGGGGCAGGCCGTGACCAATGTTGCTCCCGGGAAGGTGACACGCGCCGACGGTTCCACGATGGCGTTCGATGAAATTCTGTGGGTCACCCAGGCCACTGCCGCCCCCTGGCTGGGCCAGTCCGGTCTGGCGGTGGACGACGCTGGTTTTGTCGAAGTCAATGCCACGCTCCAGTCGGTGTCGCACCCCGGCGTCTTTGCCGTGGGGGACGTCGCGGCCGTTGTCGACCATCCTCGGGAGAAGGCCGGCGTGTTCGCCGTGCGTCAAGGACCCCCGCTGACCGAGAATCTTCGGCGGGCGCTCCTGTGCCAGCCGCTGAAACCGTTCCGTCCACAGCGCCGATTTCTCACGCTGATATCCACTGGTGATCGCTATGCGGTCGGGTCACGCGGTTGGTTGGCGTTCGAGGGGCGTTGGGCCTGGCGGTGGAAGGACTGGATCGACCGGCGGTTCATGAGTCGCTATCGCGACCTGCCGGAGATGCGTTCCAATCAGGGACCGGACGTCGAGGCTGGCCTGGCGTCGCCGGAGTTGCTGGCCGAGATCTCGACCGCCGCGATGCGCTGCGGAGGGTGTGGGTCGAAGGTGGGCGCCACGCCGCTCGAACGGGTGTTGGAGCGGCTTGAGCCGATCCAACGAGATGACGTCATCGTCGGGCTCGACGCTCCCGACGACGCGGCGATCATCCGGGTGCCTCCCGGTAAGGTCCAGGTGCGCACCGTTGACGCTTTCCGCGCGATCGTGGATGACCCCTATGTCTTTGGCCAGATCACCGCTAACCATTGTCTCGGCGATATCTTCGCGATGGGGGCCGACGCGCAGTCCGCGCTGGCTGTCGCCACTGTGCCCTTTGGCCTCGATCACAAGGTGGAGGACACGCTGGTCGACCTGCTGGCGGGCGCGGTCGCGATGCTGAACGAGGCGGGTGCCACCCTGGTCGGCGGTCATACTTCCGAGGGCGTGGAGCTCTCGCTGGGATTGTCGCTGACTGGTCTCGTCGATGATGGCCGCGCGCTTCGGAAGGCGGGCCTGCAGCCCGGGCACCGGTTGATTCTGACCAAGCCACTCGGGACCGGAACGTTGTTCGCAGCCCACATGCGGCTGAAGGCCAAAGGGCGCTGGATCGATGGTGCGACCAACTCGATGCTGCAGTCAAACCGAGACGCTGCCGATCTGCTCGTTACGCATGGTGCGGTGGCCTGCACCGACGTGACCGGGTTTGGCCTTCTGGGTCACCTGGTCGAGATGACCCGGGCGTCTGGCGTGAACGTGGAGCTGCGGCTGAACGCGGTGCCGGCGCTCGCCGGCGCGCTTGAGACTAGCGCGGCGGGCTGGCTTAGCTCGCTCCATCCGCACAACGTTCGCCTCCGTCGTGCGGTGGAGGACGTTGACCGGGTTGGAGCGCATCCAGCGTATCGCCTGCTCTTCGATCCACAGACCGCGGGTGGTCTTCTCGCCGGCGTGCCTGAGGATCGGACCGAGCCGTGTCTCGCGGCGTTGCGCGCGGCCGGCTACGACGCGGCCGCTGAGATTGGTGTCGTTCGGACCCGGACCGATGGTGCTCCGGTGTGCGTGACCGACGCCGGGCAGTAGGCTGCTGAACACCGAGCCCCCGGGCGCGCCCGGGTGGGGTTTGAGGCGAAGCCTCGTGATGAGGGTTAGACAAGGACGGAGATCGTATGCTCGAGGTTGGGAAGAAGCCGCCCGCGTTCACACTGAAGGATCAGGACAATCATCCGGTCCGGGTCCGCGCGTTCGCGGGCCAGTGGATCGTGCTCTACTTCTATCCAAAGGACGACACGCCCGGGTGCACTATCCAGGCGTGCGACTTCTCCGAGAGGTTGGCCGGCTTCGAGGCGCTCGACGCGGTCGTGCTCGGGTGTAGCCCGGACGATGCTGAGAGTCATCGCCGCTTCATCGCCAAGCATCGGCTGACGATCTCGCTCCTGTCCGATCCGGACCACAAGGTGATGACCGCCTACGGCGCGTACGGCGAGAAGGTGCTGTACGGCAAGCGCACTGTCGGTGTCATCCGTTCCACCGTGCTCGTCGATCCCGATGGTAAGGTCGCTCACCACTGGAAGCGAGCCCGAACCAAGGGGCACGCGGATCTGGTGCGTCGTCGGCTGGAAGAGTTACGCGGGTGAGCGATCCTTCGTCGCCCTCCGACGACCCGATCGCCGAACGAGGTCCAGTTCGGGCCCCCGAACTCGATGGCGCCGCAGCCTGGCTCAACGTCGACGTGCCACTCACGCTGGCAGATCTGCGAGGCAAGGTCGTCCTGCTCGACTTCTGGACCTACGGGTGTATTAACTGCCTGCACCAGTTGCCGGGTCTCCGCGAACTTCTAGAGGCTTACGCCGACGAGCTCGTGGTCATTGGCGTGCACGCGCCGAAGTTCCCGAACGAGCGGGAGACGGGCAACCTGCGTCGAGTGATCGAGCGTTACGCGATCACTCATCCGGTGGCCAGCGACCCGGACTACCGGATCTGGCGCGCCTACACGGTCCGGGCGTGGCCCACGCTGGTGCTAATCGACCCGGCTGGCTATCTGGTGGCTGGGGTCTCCGGTGAGGGGCATCTCCCGCAGTTCGACCGAGCGATCCGGGCGGTCATCCAGGTCTTCGACGAACGAGGAGAGCTCGACCGGAGCCGACGCCTCGGCTCGAGTGGGGCGGCGACCGGGTCGGCGCTCGGTCCGCTCGCATACCCGGGCGGGCTGGCGTGCGATTCGCTGCGGGACCGTCTGTATATTGCCGACACCAGCCATCACCAGGTGCTCGTTGCGACCACCGATGGTGCCCAGGTGGGTCGGCTCGGCAGTGGCCGGCCGTCCGCCGTGGACGGCGATGCCGGTGAGTGTGGGTTCGTTCGGCCGCAGGGGCTCGCCGTCCAGCCGTCCGACGGTCTGGTGTTCGTCGCCGATACGGGCAACCACCTGATCCGGGCTGCAGACCCGGAGGGTGGGGCGGTGACCACGATCGCCGGGACGGGGGCGCAGGCGCGTCCCGGCGACCGGGGCGGAGGGGTCGATTCGACGGCACTCAGTTCACCCTGGGACGTATGTCCGGTTGGCCGGCTGCTCCTCATCGCGATGGCGGGCGTGCATCAGCTGTGGGTGCTCGACGTCGGTCGGGGGCTGGTCTTCGCCCTAGCCGGTTCCGGGATGGAGGCGCGCCAGGACGGGGATCTCGACGACAGCGCGTTCGCCCAGCCGTCCGGTCTGACCGGCTCCGAAGGAGCGGTCTTCGTGGCCGACAGCGAGTCCAACGTCATTCGGCGGGTCGAGCTGCCGCCACGGAACCGCGTCCACACCCTCGCCGGGGGGGATCTCTTCGAGTTTGGTGACCAACTCGGGGTGGGGGACGAGGCTCGGTTCCAGCATCCCCTCGGGGTGGCCTGGTTTCAGGGTCGGCTCTTTGTCGCCGATACCTACAATCATCGGATCAAGTGGGTCGATCCGGGGTCGGGCGAGGTCGGTCTCGTGGCGGGGTCTGGGCGGCTCGGGCATAAAGATGGCGACGCTGAGCACGCGTGCTTCCACGAGCCATCCGGTCTGTCGGCCGGCGCTGGCCGGCTGTATGTCGCCGATACCAACAACCACGCCGTCCGGGTGGTCGACTTGGCCTCCGGTCGAGTCGAGACGCTGATCGCTCCCTGACCGGCGCCGAACGGAATGCGGCCGGGTGCCGTCGTGCGGTCTGGCGCGCACCTTCACCGAACCCGCAAGTCCCATGCTGGTGGTGTGTTACACTCAGAAACTTATGTTCAGGCGGCTGTCGTTTTTGTTGCTGGTCGTTGCGGTCGGTCTGTCCGGGTGCGCCTTCAAGGAGGCCCCGCTGCCCGAGCCGACCAGTGGCCCAGACGTCTTCCTTAAGCCGGACACGACGGTCGTGGAGGATGCGGTGCCGCGCAACGCCACGCTGGCGACCCTGCTGGCCTCGCACGACATGCCGAGCGACTTCGCCTACCAGTTTGTGGAGGCGCTCCGCGAGGTCTTCGATCCCAGGGACCTCCGCTCAGGGCATCCCTACAAGCTGGTCTACGGTCCTGACGGTCGGTTTCGGCGGTTCGAGTATCACGTCGACGACGACCGCTATCTCCAGGTGAAAAGCCTCGCCAAACCCACGAGCTTCGACGCCGTCCTGGTCGACTATGAGAAGCGGCGTGAGCAGGTCTCGATGCGGGGGGAGATCAATCAGCGGAACAACTCGCTGTTCGCGGCGATGATGACGGGTGGCGGCGACACCCAGATCGCCGTGGATATGGCCCAGATCTTCAGCGGAGAAATCGACTTCAACACCGAGGTCCGCCTGGGAGACAATTTCGCCGTGCTATACGAGCGGTTCGTGCGTGACGAGATTCACATCACCCACGGAGACATCCTGGCCGCGGCATTTGAGAACGAGGGCCGCCAGGTATTCGGCTTCCGGTTCGAGGTCCCGGGTGAAGCGCCCGCCTACTTCGACACCGAAGGCCGGTCGCTCAAGCGTCAGTTCTTGAAGTCACCCTTCCGATTTGATCCCCGAGTTACCTCGCGGTTCTCCTACCGCCGGCTGCATCCCGTGCTCGGAACGCATCGTCCCCATCTGGGTGTGGACTACGGGGCGCCCACCGGGACGCCCGTCATCGCGGTGGCTAACGGCACGGTGGTCTCGGCGGCCAATAGTGGCGGCTCCGGCAACATGGTGCGACTTCGCCACAATAATGGGTATGAGACCTACTATCTCCACCTGTCTCGCTTCGCGAAGGGGATGCGCCGCGGCGCCCGGGTCGCGCAGGGGTCGGTGATCGGCTACGTCGGCTCGACAGGGCTGTCCACGGGGCCGCACCTTGACTACCGGATTCGCAGGAACGGCACGTTCGTCAACCCGCTGACTGAACTGCGGAACATGCCACCCGGCGACCCGATTCCCGACGAGCAGATGGAGGCCTTCCTTACCGTGCGTGATCGCGCTATCGCGCAGATGGCCGGCCGGCAGCCGTCCGGCGACGAGCTCCTGGTCGCGACCACCCAGTAGCGCTTCGCGGGGCGACGGTTCCGATCTGGCCCGCGCTCCTGATAGAGTGAGAAGAGACGTGGGCCCTCTCCCGTCTCGTCCTGGCCATCCCCCTGATCGAGGCAGACCAAAACATGGCCGTCGTCCGTCCGTTTCGCGCTTTGCGCCCCGTCCCCCACGTCGCGTCACTGGTGGCGTCGGTGCCGTATGACGTCGTGAACGTCGCCGAAGCACGTTCGCTCGTGGCCGACACGCCACTCAGTTTTCTCCATGTGACCCGGCCCGAGATCGACCTGCCCGACGACACCGATCCGTATGCCGCGCCGGTCTACGAGCGGGCGCGCGCGAACCTGGCCGCTTTGCGCGACCAGGCGCCGCTCGTGGTTGAGGAGACTCCATCACTCTACGTCTATCGACTCCGAGAGGGCTCGCATGTCCAGACGGGTGTGGCGGGCTGCTACTCCCTGGACGAGTACGACGCCGGGGTCATCAAGAAGCATGAGCGGACCCGGCCCGACAAGGAGGACGATCGCACCCGTCACATGGAGACCATCGAAGCCCAGACAGGTGTGGTCTTCCTGACGTATCGACAGCAGTCGACCGTCGACGACGCCGTTGCACAGATCTCCAGGGGCGAACCGCTGTTCGATTTCGCCGCGCCGGATGGCGTCGAGCACACGGTGTGGAGGGCGCCGGCGCCGCTGATGACTGCGCTGGTCGAGGCGTTCGCGTCCGTGCCCGCGCTCTACATCGCCGACGGGCATCACCGGGCGGCCAGCGCCGCGCGTGCCCGACGGGTTGCGGCAGTCGGTGACGCCGGAGCGCGGGATCGATTCTTGGCCGTAGCGTTTCCCGATCACGAGACCCGGATCCTGGCCTACAACCGGACGCTGTCGGATCTGGCGGGCGCCACGCCGCACGCCTTCCTCGAGGCGGTCTCCGGTCGGCTTGAGGTGACGCCCGATGTGAACCCGGTGCCAGACCGGGGTCATACCTCGATGTACCTCGCCGGCCGCTGGTACGGAATGAGGCTGGTTGCCCCGGCCAGCTCAGACGATGTAGTGGGCTCTTTGGATGTGGCCCGACTACAGGACCAGATTCTCGGTCCGCTGCTCCAGGTGGCTGACATCAGAACCGACCCCAGGGTGCGGTTCGTCGGCGGTATCCGGGGCACGTCTGAGCTCGAACGTCAGGTCGACGGGGGAGCGGCAGCCGTGGCGTTTTCGATGGCGCCGGTGACCGTGGCCGAGCTGCTGGCCGTGGCAGACGCCGGCTCGATCATGCCTCCCAAATCGACCTGGTTCGAGCCGAAGTTGCGAGATGGGTTGCTGACCCACCTGTTCTGATCGTGTCCGGCGGCGGACACGACCACGATCCAAGGAGCTCCATGTCGTCCACCGACCGTATCTTTAATTTCAGCGCTGGCCCGGCGGTGCTTCCTGAACCGGTGCTCGCCCAGGCGCAGCAGGATCTAATGGTGTTGCCCGGAGTGGGCATGTCGGTACTTGAGATCAGCCACCGGTCAGCGGCGTTCGATCGCATTCTCGAACAGGCCGAGGTCGACCTGCGCGAGCTGGCCGGGATCGGCGACGACTACCACGTGCTGTTCTTACAGGGTGGCGCGAGCCAGCAGTTCGCGATGGTAGCGATGAACCTGCTCGACGCGGCCGCGGTCGCCGACTACACGTTGACTGGCAGTTGGGCAAAGAAAGCGGCCGCCGAGGCGGCAAAGATTGGTGAGGTCAACGTATGCGCCTCGACCGAGTCTGAGTCGTTCACCCGGGTACCGATGCCTGGCGAGCTGAGCCTGACACCCGGGGCCGCCTATGTCCACGTGACGTCGAACAACACGATTTGCGGTACTGAATGGCCCGCACTCCCGGACACCGGAAACGCGCCGCTCGTGGTCGACGCTTCATCCGACCTGCTGTCGAAACCTATCGACGTCGCCGGTACCGGCCTGATCTATGGAGGTGCCCAGAAGAACCTCGGCCCGGCCGGGGTGACGCTGGTAATCATCCGGAAGGACTTGGCCGAGCGCGGCCCGAAGTCGCTGCCTGCGACGCTGCGCTACGCAGTGGCCGCCAAGCACGGTTCTCGCTACAACACGCCGCCGGTCTTCGCCATCTACCTGTTTGGGCTAGTGATGCAATGGCTCAAGGCGCAGGGCGGCCTTGCGGCCATCGAGACAGTGAATCGGCGGAAGGCATCGCTGCTCTATGACGCGATCGATGGGAGCGATTTCTACCGCGGGACCGCGCAGGCGGAGAGCCGTTCACTCATGAACGTGACCTTCCGGCTGCCCTCAGAGGAGCTTGAAGCCCGTTTCGTCCAAGAGGCCACGGCGGCCGGGTTGTCTGGTTTGAAGGGACATCGGTCCGTCGGGGGACAGCGAGCGTCGATCTACAACGCATTTCCTGAACAGGGCGTCGCCGCGCTCGTGGCCTTCATGCGCGAGTTCGAACGAACCCACGGCTAGCGAGGAGCACCCCACCGTGAGACAGATGGATGGATCGGTCGTCTGTGCGCAGTGCGGGCGGCTGGTCGGCGTCAACGAGGAGAAGTGCCCGTTCTGCGGCGCCTGGCGCCCCGGTCTCTTTGGCTGGGCTACCGTGCTCCGCCGGTTACTCGGTGGTCGCCTGGATCTGTTCTCGTTGATTGTCGGCGCCTGCGTGACGCTCTACGCCCTCACGCTGCTCCTTCAGCCCGAAGCGATTTTCCAGCCGTCCGGGCTGATGTCCATCCTTTCGCCTGGTGGCCGGGCCCTCTATCAGCTCGGCATGACAGGCGGCCTAGCCTGGCAGCAAGGCTGGTGGCTGACCCTGCTCACCGCGATTTATCTCCATGGCAGCTTGCTCCACATCATCTTCAACGTGATGTGGATCAGGAACCTGGGCCCGGCGGTGACTGACGTTTATGGCGCTGGACGGGCCTTTCTCCTGTTCAACGCCGCGGGCGCCGGTGGTTTCCTGGTTTCAAATCTCGCCAGCGGGGTCCCGACCATCGGAGCGTCCGGCAGTATCTTCGGTCTGCTGGCTGCCCTGATCGTCTTTGGCCGTCGCCGGGGAAGCTCGGTGATGACGCAGCAGCTGTGGCAGTACGCGATCATCCTCGGTGTCTTCGGCTTCATCATGCCAGGGATCAACAACTGGGCCCACGGCGGCGGGTTCGCGACTGGGTGGCTGGTGGCCGAGGCGATGAACCTGGATGATGACCGCCAGGACTCGAGCTGGGTGCTCCTGGGGTCGCTCGCGCTGATCGTGCTGACGCTAGTCGGGGTCGGTTTTTCGTTCGTTCGGGTGACCGCCATACTCTTGGGTTGACGGCGTTTGGCTCCCGCTCTGTTCTGTTTCACCCGAAGGTCGACGCCGTTGTCGGCGCCGTCGTCGGCGCCGCCGTGGGCGTTTTTCGTCGGCGCCCTCCACACCGTGGGCTGCCGCGTCTCGCCACGACTCGAGCAGCTCCGGTGTCTGCCCGTGCAGCTCCATCCAGGTAAGCGCATCGGTGAACGCGCTCCGGTTGAGGAGACCGCGCCGCACGCGTGGGGTCAGGTGCTCGCCGGCCAGCCGGCGCTGCAGGTCCAGCACCTGGCGCAGCCTTTCTACGTCTCGCCGCGCCACCGGTAGCACACCAAGCTTGACCTCCAGTGGCCGCTTTGCGAGCGGGTCCTTCGACGCGCGCCGTCGCGGCGGCTCGATCTGGGTGAACGGTGCGACCAGACTGCCCAGCAGGATCGGGTTGCTCAGCGTGGGTGGGCTGTCTTCGTAATGACGGCGGTATCGGTCGAGAGCCGCGAGCGATCGCCACAGCGGCTGGGCACGCGCCTTGTCGAGTTCGGGCGCGATATGCCTGAGCAAGCCGGCTTCGCCTAGATCGTTGATGATCCGCTCCGCCGATCCGCTCCGTCCAATCTTGTACAACTCTTCGACGAGTCGAGCGGGGGAGCTGTGCACGATCTCGCCTCGATGCTTGCGGATCGCCGCCTGTACCGCTGGGTCGATGCTCAGGTCGAGGCGCGCGGCGAGTACTACCGCGCGGAGCATACGGACCGGGTCCTCGATGAACCGTTCGTTCGGATCGCCGATGCTCCGGATCATCCGTCGCCTGATGTCCTCTATCCCGCCGACGTAGTCCAGAATCGCGCGGGTGGAGGCGTCGTAGAAGAGCGCGTTGATCGTGAAGTCGCGACGAAAAGCGTCTTCTTCCGCTGTGCCGAAGGTGTTGTCCCGCGGAATAAACCGCTTCGGTCGCACGCGGGTGCGCTCCGCCTCCCGTTTCGCCCGCTCACGCTCCGCCTCCCGGGCAGCCCGTTCGGTGTCGGTCTCCGGAGGGAGCTGTTTCCGGAAGGTGGCAACCTCCAGGGTCTTGTCCCCGAACTTGATGTGGGCCAGCCGGAAACGGCGGCCGATGATCCAGCAGTTGCGGAACAGCCGCTTGATCTGCTGTGGGTGGGCGGAGGTGCCAACGTCGAAGTCCTTCGGTCGTCGATCTAGCAGCAGGTCGCGTACGCCGCCGCCGACGAGGTAGGTCTCGAAGTCGTGCTGCTGCAGGCGATAGATCACCTTCAGTGCGTCGTCGTCGATGTGCTGTCTTGAAACGGGGTGCTCCGACCGAGGGATATTTATCGGCACCGCCATCGGTCGACGATTATACAACCGCCTTGATCTGCGCGTCTTCGACTCAGCCTTTGGCTGCGATCCAGTCGTCACCGACCCCGAGGTCGACCTTCAGCGGGACCCGCAGGCTGGCCGCCTCTTCCATCCGGTTCCGCACCAGCGCCGAGACCGCCGCGGCGTCGTCCCGCGGCACTTCCAGCACCAGCTCGTCGTGGACGGTGAGGATCATCGGTGCGGTGGGGGGGAGTGCGTCGGCCAGGTCAAGCATCGCCCGCTTCAGAATGTCTGCTGCCGTGCCCTGGATCGGCATGTTTACCGTGGCTCGCTCGCCGGCGGCGCGGATCTGGCCGTTCCGGCTGCGGAGCTCCGGTACCAATCGGCGTCGCCCGTACATCGTGCGGACCTCACCGGTTTCACGCGCCTGCTCCACCACACTTTCGAGAAACCCGCGTACGTTCGGGTAGCCATCAAAGTAGGCGTCGATGAACTCCTGGGCGAGTCCTGTGGTCACGCCGATGTCGCGCGACAGCGTGAAGGCGGTCTTTCCGTAGAGGAGCGCGTAGTTGATGATCTTCGCCCGCCGGCGCAGCTCGTGGGGGTCCAGCCCGCTGTCGGCGCCGAAGACGTGCATGGCGGTTCGGTCGTGGATGTCTTCATCCTTGGCGAACGCTTCGATGAGCGCTGCGTCCTTCGAGAGGTGGGCCAGCACCCGGAGTTCGATCTGCGAGTAGTCGGCCGAGATGAGCACATGTCTGTCGCGGGCCACGAATGCTCGACGGATCTCACGTCCCAGGGCGGTCCGAATCGGGATGTTTTGGAGGTTCGGATCGCTGCTGCTCAGTCGCCCGGTGGCCGCAACCGCCTGGTTGAACGAGGTGTGCACCCGGCGGGTGTCGCCACGGACCAGCTGCGGTAGCGCGTCGACGTAGGTGCCTTTGAGCTTCTGGATCGCGCGCCACTCGAGCACGAGCTTGGGCAGCTCATGTTGCAGTGCAAGCTCCTCGAGCACCTCGACGGAGGTCGAAGCCATGCGAGTCTTGCCGGTCTTCTTCTTGGTCGGGAGCGCCAGCTTGTCGAACAGAATCGTGGCCAGCTGCTTCGGCGAGTTGACGTTGAACTCTTCGCCAGCTTGCTCGAAGATCGCCGCCTGCAGCTTTCCCAGCTCCGTTTCCATCTCCTGGGATCGTTCAGTCAGCCGATCGACGTCGATCGCGATGCCTGCCTCCTCTATGTCGGCCAGGATCGGGATCAGCGGATGTTCGAGCTCGCGATACAGCGTTGCCAGGCCATGGATCTCCAACTGTTCTTGGAGTGGCGTGGCTGCCTGGAGCGGGAGATCGGCCCGTTCGCACGCGTAGCCCAGCACCTCGTCGGGCGGAATCCGGTCGAAGTCTGGTGCCTTGGCGCCTTTCCCGCGGATGTCCTCCGCGGTGCGAGCTCGATATCCCGTGTGCTCGAGCGCGATGGTCTCGAGGGTGGGGGTCGCGCGGGCGGCGTCCAGCAGGTAGCCGGCCAGCATCGTGTCCAGCTCCAGTCCTCTCAAGCGGATCCCGTGAGGTGCGAGCCAGAGCATGATCTGCTTGAGATCGTGGCCGACGACGGCGGTCGTCTCGTCTTCGAGGAGCGGTCCGAGACGCGCGAACACGGTGGCGTGGTCGAGATGCTCGGTTAGTGCGAGTCCCCCACTAGCCGCCAGCGGCACGTAGAAGCCGGTGCGAGTCTCGGTAGACAACGCGATCCCGATGAGTCCGTCCGGTTGCGGGGCACCGCTAGTGGTCATCAGCCCCACCCCGCAGCGCCCGTGCTCGCGGACGTTCGCGACCACCGCGTCGAGTCCGTCCGGGTCGTCGATCAGTCGGTACTCAGTCGTGACACTCTCGGCGGTTGGCGCGAACTCGGCCACCAGCGACTTGAAACCGAGCTCCGTGCAGAGCGTGAAGCAGCGCTCGCGGTCGGCGCCCTGGTAGCGGTAGCGGTCTGGTTCATAGGGCACTGGCACGTCGGTGCGGATCTGGACCAGCGCGCGGCTCTGGTACGCATCGTCGGCGTGTTCGGTCAGCGCGGTCCGATACTTCTTCTTGGTGAGCTCGGCGGCGGCCTCGAGCAGACGGTCCAGCGTCTCGTGAGTCGTGATGAGCTCGCGAGCGCCCTTTTCCCCAATGCCAGGCACCCCCTTCACGTTGTCGCTGGAGTCGCCCATCAGCGCCAGCACGTCGACCACTTGGTCCGGCCTGACCCCGAACCTCTCCACGACACCAGCAGCGTCGTACCAGACACCCTCGTCACGCGGGTTGAACACCTGAACCTGATCGTTCACCAGTTGGAAGAAGTCTTTGTCGCCGGTGACCAGCACCACCTGCAGACCGTCCGCGGTGGCCCGAGTGGCGAGGGTGCCGATGACATCGTCCGCCTCGACTCCCTTGTGAGTCACGATCGGCACGCCGAAAGCTGTGCACGCCTCGTGGACCCACGGCACCTGTTCGACGAGGTCTTCCGGCATCGGCTGCCGGTTCGCCTTGTAGTCGGCCGAGAGTTCGTTCCGGAACGTCGGACCCCTCAGGTCGAACGCCGCCGCGACCAGGGCGGGCTCGTGGTCTTCCAGCAGCTTCCGTAACATCGTGATGAACCCATAGACCGCGTTGGTCGACCGCCCGTCGGGGCCGGTCAGTTCCCGGATCGCGTGATAGGCGCGATACATCTGCGAGTTGCCGTCGATCAGGAACAGCCGCTGGTCTGAGGACATCTGGAAGGCAGGCAGTATATACCGCGCTCAGAGCGCGGTTGGTGCGGGGCGAGCGGGTCTTGCGGGTAAGGGTTTGGGTGCTGCTGAGCGTCAGGTAGAGAGTGCGCTGTGGACCAGCGCGCAAGCTCACGCGGGCGGCGTCGTCTCGCAGGTCGGTCGGAAGATGTGGGTCGAGGGAGCTACACGAAGATGATCGTCCCGATGCCGGCGACGATGAACACCACCTGGCGAACCGCGCCGACGTCCACCGCGTCGCGGTGTAGTCCCGGGATCAGGTCAGACATGGCCACATACAAAAAGCTCCCGGCGGCGAAAGCCAGGATGTAGGGAAGTACGAGCGGGGTCCAGCTCGAGGCCCCCCAGACGGCGGTCGCCCCAACGGCGCAGGTCGAAGCCGACAGGGCATTTAAGGCGAAGGCGCGCGCGCGCGAGTAACCGGCATCGAGGAGGATGGCGTAGTCGCTGACCTCCTGTGGGATCTGATGTGCCGCGACTGCGAGTGCCGTGGTCAGGCCCAAGGGGACCGACGTTAGGAGGGCGGCGCCGACGACGGCGCCGTCGGTGAGGTTGTGCAGCGCTCCGCCGATCAGCACCAGCGGCGCGCTCGCGTCGTGGGCCTCGCAGTCGTCCGTGTGGCAGTGCCGCCACAGGACGAACTTTTCCAGCATGAAGAAGGTGAGGATGCCAGCGAGGAGCGCGCCTAGGGCCGCCGTCGTGCTGAGGCTCTCGAGCGCCTCGGGCACCAGGGCCAGCATCGCCACTCCGAGCAGCGTGCCGACAGCGTAGCTAATTAGACCGGGGACGACCTGGTGCCGGCGTCGCTGCTCAACTAGGAGCAGCGGCGCGGCCAGGACCACACCGCCCCCGCTCCCCAGCAGACTCAGACCGACCGCAGCGAGCAATTCCACGCGCGAGATGTTATCGCGAACGTTCGGATCACGGGGTGGCCGTGTAACCGCGGCGCGCCCGCACCCGATATTGGCGGTCCTTTACCTCGACGCGGATGCTGTGCCAGTGCCCGTCTCGCTCGGCTTGGGCGGGATAGCCTAGGTAGTACTGCTGGTTCAGCTCGCGCGCGATGCCCTCGGTGGCCGGATCAAGGTCGTCGGCGTTCCGGATGATCTCGGTTCGTCCCCCGCTGTCGTCGGTTAGGTCGCGGAGCGCGGCAACATTGACCCGATCGTCTCGGCTCTGGTTGATCTGCCGGCGCCCTTGCGGAATCGGGGAGCGGCGGCCTCCGCCTGGAAACGGTAGCGGGGTCGAGGGTGGGATCCCGATCTGCGGGCCGCCCCTGTTCCAGCCTCGGCGCCGCGAATCACCGTCGATCCCGATGGCGTACACGAGCGCTTCGTTTTCCCGGATCATCGACTGGAGCTCGCGGACGTTGATCTCACTGTTGGTGTCGTTACCGTCCGAGATGACGAGCACCGCCTTCTTCCGGTGTCGTCCCTCTGCCACCTGGGGCACCGACTCGGCGACCGCGTCGTACATCGCCGTGCCGCCGTTCGGACGGAGAGTGCGCAAAGCCTGGCTCAGTCGATCCCGATTCGTGGTCCAGTCCTGCACCAGTTGAGGGGTGTAGTTGAACTCGTAGACGAACACTTCATCATCGGGACCCAGCAGGTCGTAGAGGAACCGGTCGAGCGCGTCCCAGGCCGCGTTCATCTTGCGGCCGTCCATGCTGCCGCTCGTGTCCAGCGCGATCCCCAGGCTGACCGGTACGCGGTCGTTGTTGAAGTGCGTGATCTCGACCGGTTGGTCGTCCTCGTAGACGAGGAAGTCGTCCTGGGTCAGACCGTTCACGAATCGGCCACGTCGGTCGGTCACGGTGGCCGAGATGTTGATCAGCTCGATGCCGGTGCGGAAGACGAAGGTTGTGTCTTCCGGAGGGGTGTCCGGCGGCTGCTGACCGCTGACCACGATCGGGATTGTAGCCGCCGTGGCCAACACGACGACCTGATGGCGTCCCCAACTCACGGCTGATCTCCTGCGCCGCGTCGATCGATGTGCGGCAGACTCGATTGGGCTTCGATGAAGCTGACCCGATAGCGGTTGATTCGGTCTGCGTCCGGCAGCGCGATCTTGAACGGAATCTCCCTGCCCGGCTGTAGCACCTCGATATCGAGCGGCGTCTGCCCCCGGCCCACCACGTCGCCGTCACGGCTGAAGACCGTCGCGGCGACGCTCAGCTGCCGTCGTTCCATTCCGTCGGCTGGGTTTCGAATGGTGCCGCGGATAGCGAGAAAGTCTCCTTCACGAGCGTGGTCGAGCGATAGTAGCTCGACCGGAAGGCTGGTCGACGCCGGGGCCGCCGTCTGGGCCGACGGCCAGAGGGCGCCGATGGCAATTGCCGTGGCTACCACTCCCACGGCCGCCACGCCAAGCAGCGGTCGACCCGGGGGGGG
>DEAA01000044.1:19343-92403 GCA_002346545.1 Acidobacteria bacterium UBA2994 | reverse complement strand
CCGGGGGGGGGGCATCGGTGGCCTCAGTGGCGAACAGTCCGTTGTCGGGCAGGATGCTGCGTCTACCGGAAGGGACGGTGTAGATGGAGTCCGGGGGTGTGTCCCCCACGCCACGCGCGGTTGGCCGGCCCGCGGGTCGGTCGAGGGGCTCCTGGCGGCCGGAGCGGACGCGTTCTAGCTCCGACATCAGGCTGGCGATTCTTGCATCGGCCCGGCGCCGCTCTTCCCTCAGCAGACGCCAGGTCACGATGCCCATCGCGAAGGCCATCGTGAGTGAGATCACGGTAACGGCGAACAGCGCGATATCCATGCGTCCGTCTCCTCGGCGCGAACCTCTAAGTCCGCGCTACCGAACGAGAAACCGACAGCGTCCTCGACGAGCACGGCCACCGGGGTGACTTGGCTGTTCGCCGGCGAGAACCACCATTGTCGCACCGTCGATGCGGCTTCTTCATCTAGACTCGATCCCAGCCTGCGGAGTACATGCACCTTATCGACCGAGCCCTCGGCGGTCACGACAATCTCAAGCCAGATCTCGCCCTCCAGTCCGGCGCGGTGCGCCCGATCCGTGTGGTCCGGCACAACCTCGCGCTGTAGTCGAGGTTCCAGAATTGCAAGACTCTTGCCGGGTCCGAGAGAACACGAATACTAGGCTTCTCGGACATTTGACGCCGGGTCTTTGGGTACGGCTGGCCGAGGGGGTGCCGCCGATGTGAAACGGTCGTCCGTCGGTGGGGGTGAGTGTGTCCTGCAGAGGTCAGGCGCCGGCGTCCTGACCTGGCTTCATCCCCTCGGTGAATAGCCATCCCTCGCGCTCGGCCAGCGTGCGAACCGGGTGGAAGCCTTCGGCCTTCAGGGCCGCTTCGGCACCGCCCTGGTTCCGGTAGTGCGGGTCCATGGTGCGGGAGGAGAACAGCGCTCCGAGTCCACCCCGTGGCGCAGTCTCGATCACGACCACCCGGCCGCCCACCCGTAGCACCTGGTTTACCGCCTGTAGGGTGCCGACACGCTCGTGAGGGCGCATCGAGCCAATCAGTTCGGGCACGACGACGGCGTCGAACCAGCCCTGAGCGAAGGGTGGAGTGCGCAGGGGCGCCACTTTGACTTCCACGAGGACGCCCTGGCGTTCGGCGGCCTTGCTCACCTGGTCCGCCCCACCCTGATCGGGGACCAGCGCGGCCGCCTGGCCACTCAATCCGACCTTGGCCGCAAGCATCGCGGCGAGCTTAGGGTCCTCGGCGCCCACCTGGAGGACACGGTCGCCCATCTTGACGCCGGTCATGACCGTACGCAGGTCCTCTTCTCCGCGGATCTTCTTGAAAAAGGACATGTTGGAGAGACGACCCGACTCGACGCGGGCTCCGGTCACGACGGAGCCCGCGTCCGGGTCCCCCTGGGCGCCATGATATAGTGACCGGCCGTGAAACACCCAGTCGAAATCGCCCCCGCCTCGGGCAAGCTCGGAGTCTTGCTTGTCGGGATGGGTGCGGTCAGCACCACGTTCATCGCCGGCACTCTGCTGATTCGCAGGGGTTTGGCGCCGGCCATCGGTTCGCTCGCAGAGATGGGCACCGTTCGTCTAGGCAAACGCAACGAGGGACGCTCGCCGCTCATCAAGGAGTTTGTGCAGCTTGCCGGGCTCGACGACCTCGTGTTCGGCGCCTGGGATATCTTCGAGGAGAACGGCTTCGAGGCCGCCACTACCGCCGGCGTGATCGAGCCGGCGCTCCTCGAGCAGATCCGCCCGGAACTTGAGGCGATCACGCCGTGGCCGGCGGTGTTCGATCAGAAATACGTCAAACGTCTGGCTGGCACCAACGTGAAGACCGGCCCTACCAAGCTCGATCTGGCCGAACAGCTGCGTGACGACATCCGTCGCTTCAAGGAGGAGCACAGCGTCGAGCGGCTGGTCATGATCTGGTGCGGCAGCACCGAGATCTTCATGACACCGAGCGATGCGCACCAGTCGCTCGAGGCGTTCGAGGCGGCCATGGCGGCCAATGCCGACGAGATTTCGTCGAGCATGGTCTACGCCTATGCGGCCTTGAAGGAGGGGATCCCCTACGCGAACGCTGCGCCGAACCTCAGCGCCGACGTGCCTGCGCTCGATCAGCTGGCGCTCGATATGGGGTCGCCGGTGTGCGGCAAAGACCTGAAGACCGGTCAGACCCTGATCAAGACGATCGTGGCGCCCGGGCTCAAGGCTCGTCTTATCGGGGTGTCGGGCTGGTACTCGACCAACATCCTCGGGAACCGGGATGGCGAGGTGCTAGACGATCCCGAGTCGTTCAAGACGAAGGAGGAGAGCAAGAAGTCGGTACTCGACTATATCCTCCAGCCCGACCTCTATCCGGAGCTGTACGACGAACTCTGTCATGTCGTCCGCATCAACTATTACCCTCCGCGTGGCGACAATAAGGAAGGCTGGGACAACATTGATCTGGTCGGGTGGCTTGGCTATCCGATGCAGCTGAAGATCAACTTCCTGTGCCGCGACAGTATCCTCGCCGCGCCCATCGTGCTCGATCTTGTGCTTTTCCTCGATCTGGCCAAGCGGGCCGGCATGAGCGGCATCCAGGAGTGGCTGTCGTTCTACTTTAAGAGCCCGGTTCACGCCCCCGGGCTGTATCCTGAGCACGACCTCTTCATTCAGCTCATGAAGCTAAAGAACACGTTGCGCTACATGCGCGGCGAAGAGCTCATCACGCACCTCGGCCTCGAGTACTACGACTAGACGCCTGCCACCAGGGTCACGATGCCCCCATTTCAGCCGGTCCTCCTGGGCGGTTTGTTTAATGGCGTGCTTTCGTCGCTGCCGTTCATCTCGCTGGGGAACTGCTGCTGTCTGTGGGTCACCGGCGGGGGAGTCGTGACGGCCTACCTCCTGCAGGAACGGACGCCTCGACCGATCGAGCTTCATGACGGAGCGTTCGGTGGGTTCCTGGCCGGTATCGTCGGGGCCTTTATCATCGGCCTGGTGGGGATCGTAACCGCGCCAATGCAGATCGATTCTATTGAGGAGGAGCTGCGGACGCTGCCGCCCGAGATGCTGCAGTTCGTCGACGTCGAAGCGCTGATCGCCGGCAACGGGCTGCTCCTGACCATGATCAGCTTCTTCCTCTCACTCGTCATTGGCGCCATCTTCTCGACGCTTGGTGGTCTGCTGGGCGCGCTCTTCTTCCGCCGAAACAAGCCGCGGGTGATTGGGTCGCCCCCCTCGGCCACAGCCGTGCCATGAGTCAGCTGCTCGATTCGCTCCGGGGCGGGAAGCTCCATAGAAGTGCTGGGGCACAAGATAGAAGTGCTAGAACACAAGGTGTCACGCGCATGGCGATCATTGAAACCCGCGACCTCTGGAAGACTTACCGCATGGGCAGCGAGGACATCCATGCGCTGCGAGGCGTGTCCATCGAGATTGAGCGGGGCGAGTATGTCGCCATCATGGGTCCATCGGGATCCGGCAAATCCACCCTAATGAATTTGATCGGGTGCCTCGATACGCCGTCGAAAGGTAGCTACCTGCTGAACGGCCATCAGGTGCGCCAGCTTGACGACGACGAGTTGGCCCGGATCCGGAACGAAGAGATCGGGTTCGTCTTCCAGACCTTCAACTTACTGCCTCGCGCGACCGCTCTTCACAACGTCGAGCTTCCGCTCGTCTACGCCGGCATAGCTGGCTCGGACCGTCGCGCGCAGGCCCTGCAGGCACTCGAGCGGGTCGAGTTGGCCGACCGAGTCGGACATCGTCCGAATGAGCTTTCTGGTGGTCAGCGACAGCGTGTCGCTATCGCGCGGGCGCTAGTCAATACCCCGTCGATCCTGCTCGCGGATGAGCCGACAGGTAACCTCGACTCCAAGACGGGGCTCGAGATCATGAGTCTGTTCGAGCGGCTGCACGCGACCGGCAACACGATCGTGCTCATCACGCACGAACCGGAGATCGCCGAGTACGCGCACAGGGTTATTCACCTTCGCGACGGCCAGGTGGAGGAGGATGTACGCCAGGCGCACCGTTCGCCCGCCATGGGCGCTACGCCCTGAGCCCCCGTTATTCGCACATGCGACTTGAGGAAACCTCACCACTGCGTTCCCCTCGGCAGCCGCAGTTAGCCGGCGATGCGTGACGTGAGTTTTGGCGTTTCGGCCGAGTGTCCGCTTCTGGAAGCTGGGCCCTGGCGTGATCTCGGGTCGTGGAGTCTTCAGCTGTCGTCGCGATACTCGCCAAACACCCCGCGGAGCGTGTCGGCGATCTCCCCAACCGTGGCATGGGACTCGACAGCGGTGATGATGGGCGGGACGAGGTTGGTATCGCCGCAGGCCGCTTCCCCGACCGCATCGAGCGCTCGTATGGTGATGGTGTCGTCGCGTGACGCCCGTACCGCCGCTACCCGCGCCCGTTGATCCGCCTCGACCCGAGGGTCGATCCTGAGCACGTCGAATTGCACCGGATCGGTGTCGAGGTAGCGATTCACACCCACCACGATCCGCTCGCCCGCGTCGATCCCCTGTTGGGTCCGGTACGCCGAGTCTTGGATCTGGCGCTGGATGGCGCCCCGCTCGATGGCGGCAAGGGTGCCGCCCTGCTCATCGATCTCGGCCAGTAGCGTGGTCGCGTCCCGCTCGATGGTGTCGGTGAGCTGTTCGATTGCGTACGACCCGGCCACCGGGTCGACCGTGTTCGCGACGCCCGTCTCGCTGGCGATAAGTTGTTGCGTACGGAGCGCGATTCGGGCCGACGTTTCGGTAGGGAGCCCGAGCGCTTCGTCCCGCCCGTTGCAGTGAAGAGACTGAGTGCCGCCCAGCACCGCGGCCATCGCCTGCAAGGCCACCCGCACGATGTTGTTGTCCGGCTGCTGTGCGGTCAGCGTGCTGCCCGCGGTCTGGGTATGGAACCGCAGTTGCTGCGCCTTCGGCTCGGTGGCGCCGAAACGGTCTCTCATTAGCCGCGCCCAGAGCCGCCGGGCAGCGCGAAACTTAGCGATCTCCTCGAGGAAGTCGTTGTCGGCGGAGAAGAAGAAGGACAGGCGCCGCCCGAAGTGATTCACGTCGAGCCCGGCCGCCATGGCGGCCTCAACGTAGGCGATCGCGTCGGCGAAAGTGAAGGCCACTTCCTGGGCTGCCGTCGCGCCTGCCTCGCGGATGTGATAGCCGCTGATCGACACCGGGTGCCACGCTGGGATCTCTGCTCCGCAGTAGGCCACCACGTCGGTGACGATGCGCAACGATGGACGCGGCGGGAAGATGTAGGTGCCGCGCGCGATGTACTCCTTAAGGATGTCGTTCTGCACGGTTCCGGCCAGTGACCCAGGCGCCACGCTCTGGCGGCGTGCCGCCGCAACGTAGAGTGCCAGCAGAATGATGGCCGTTGCATTGATGGTCATCGACGTCGAGACCTTGTCGAGCGGTATTTCGTCAAACAGAACCGCCATGTCCTCGATCGAATCGATGGCGACGCCCACCCGACCCACCTCGCCTGCAGCGAGCGCATGGTCTGAGTCGTAGCCGATCTGCGTCGGCAGGTCGAACGCCACACTCAGTCCGCTCACGCCCTGGTCCAGGAGGTAACGGTAGCGGGTATTCGACTCGGCCGCGGTGCCAAAGCCGGCGTACTGGCGCATGCTCCATGGCCGACCCCGATACATCGTCGGGTGAATGCCACGGGTGAACGGAAACTCCCCAGGGGCGCCGAGCGCCTCGTCGGGGCGCCAGTCGCGCAGGCTGTCCGCTGTCACCGTCTTCGACTCCATCGCGGCCGATTGTAGTAGATCCGCGAACCGCGACGATGGAGTTACAGCCGTCATGGTCTTGACATAACTATATATAGTGTCTACGATTCCCATCGGCTCTACATTTAGTTGCCTCCCTTGATGATCCTGGTTCGGTTTCAGCCTCGCCAAGAGGCATCGTTCGCCGGTCAGACCGGGGTGTCCACAGCACATGTGCCATACGGCGGCCCCAGACCCGCCTGGCGGCAGGCCACCATGCCGCCCGTCGAGGAGGTTCCAGGATGGACGATGTCGTGAACCGTTTATCTCGAGAACTCGCTACCGCGATGGCCGCTGCCGTAGCCGACGATCAGCGGGTAGAAGCCTGCCATGAGAAGGCTCGGGCGGCTGGCTACGACATGAAGGTCTCGCTCGAGGCGGTGATCGGTTTTGCGAGTCGGTTGGATGAGAAGCGCCTCGCGCCTGCGGCGGTACGCGCCGAGGGCGAAACGGCCTCGGATGCATCGGCAGCCAATGAAAATCAGGCCGAGTCGAGCGGAGTGCGTCGTGCCGCCGCTGAGGTCATGAGCTCCAACGACCGCCGTTTCCTGCGCTCGCTCCGGATCGCCGCCGACGAGACACCGCGGGCGTAGGGGTTCGCCTCTACGACCACTCCCGGAGGTCGCGACCGGTCATCTGTGCCGGTGGCAAGATTCCTAGTACCCCGAGCATCGTCGGGGCCACGTCCCGCAAGGACCCGTTCCGCATCGGCATTCCGGCTTTCAGTCCCTGGGCCACCATCAGCACGGGCACCGGGTTGGTGGTGTGCGCTGTGTGCGGACCACGGCGTTCTTCATCCCACATCTGTTCCGCGTTGCCATGATCGGCGGTTATCAACAGGGTGGCGTCGGCCCCCAGTACTGCTGTGACGATGCGTTCGAGACACTGATCGAGACTCTCGACCGCCGCAACGGTTGCGTCCATGTCGCCCGTGTGTCCCACCATGTCGGCATTGGCGAAGTTGCAGATGATCACGTCGTGCCGGCGCGCTCTTAGGTCCGCGACCAGATGGTCGGTGATACCGGCGGCGCTCATCTCTGGCTGGAGGTCGTAGGTTGGCACCTTGGGTGAGGGCACCAGGATGCGCTCTTCCCCGGCTGTGGGCGTTTCCTCTCCGCAATTAAAGAAGTAGGTGACATGGGCGTACTTCTCGGTTTCGGCGAGACGAAGGTTGGTGCGTCCGTGCTGGCTCAGTACGTCAGCCAGGTTGCCTGAGAAGGCCTGCGGTGGGAAGGCCACCGGCATGCTGAAGGTGGCGTCGTACTCGGTGAGGGTCAGCATCCGGAGTCGAGGGCGTCTCGAGCGTGTGAACCCGTCGAAGTCGTCGAAGGCTAGCGCCCGCGTCAACTGTCTGGCCCGGTCCGCGCGATAGTTGAAGAAGATCACAGCGTCGTCGTCGTCCGGCCGCCCGATCGGAGTCCCTCGCTCGTCGACCACCACGCTCGGTTCGACGAACTCATCGGTTACCTCGTTGGCGTAGGACTCCGCGACCAGCGCCATCGGATCCGTGCCAGTGGTCCCGATGCCCGAGACGATCGCATCGTAGGCCCGCTGAGTGCGTTCCCAGCGCTTATCTCGATCCATCGCGTGGTAGCGACCGCAGATGCTGGCGATTCGAGCGCGGCCGGACTCACGACAAACCTGATCTAGCGTGGCTAGATACCCGCTGCCTCCGGTTGGAGCCGTGTCGCGCCCATCGGTGAAGGCGTGAACGAAGACCCGCTCGACGCCCCGTCGAGCTGCCAGACGCACGATGGCCTCGAGGTGCCGCTGATGCGAGTGCACGCCGCCGTCAGAAACGAGTCCCACCAGATGAAGGGCTCGGCGCTGACTGACGCAGTGCTCGAGTGTGGCGGAGAGGGCGACGTTGGTGTCGAGCGCGCCGTCTGCGATCGCCTGATCGATGCGCGTCAGATCCTGGAACACGACTCGTCCCGCACCCAGGTTCATGTGACCCACCTCAGAGTTGCCCATCTGGCCGGCGGGGAGCCCGACCGCTTCACCACATGTCGTGAGGAGCGAGGAGGGATACGTTTCGCGGAGTGCCTGATAGATCGGCGTGCGGGCGGTCCGGATCGCGTTGCCCTCGGGGCGAGCCGCTTCGCCCCAGCCGTCGAAGACGACGAGGACGATAGGTCGAGGAGTGCTGGTCATGGATTGCCAGGCAGATTCGCGGCCGGATGATATCACGTGGCCGGAGAACGGCGCCGGGCGTGAACTCTCGCAGAATCAACAGGTTGTGGCCATTCAAGGTCACATTGACTTGCCTCTTGCGGGTCCACTAAGATCGACGACGTCTCGGTTTATTCCTGCTGGTCAGGCCCCAGCCAGCTGGGCGAGAAAGTGCGGACCGCGCTGGTAGCGGTTGCGATCCGTATCGACCTGTTCCCGCGCGCTCAACGGGGGACAGGTGATCGTTCGAAGGAGAGTTCGGTATATGGAGTCGATTGTGGGATCCCGAGCCCGGGCGCTGATGTGGATCGTGGCGTTCGCCGTGGCCTGCGGCACGGGCCTAAAGGCTCAGGAACGGGAACAGACCGAGGAAGAGGACAGGGAGATCGTCTCGCTCGCCACCATTGTCGGGGCGGCGCTCCAGGGGCAGATCGTGCCGACCGAGGAACCGTTCGAGTGGGTCAACGACTACCTGAAGAGCAGCGAACGGACCACCTTCATCCCGTTCACGCTCTCCATCGAGCAGGCGAAGCTCAGTACCCCTACGGTGGCCATGTACATCTTCGTAGCCGAAGAAGGCGCAGTGGCCAGGCCGGCGGTGGACGGAGGCGCGGTGCCGGAGTTGCCCGAACCGGCCTTCGAGGACGCCTATCACGTCGATCTCGGAGCGCCGACGCCTACTGGCATGTACGAGATTCGCCGTGGCTTCTGGGCTCCCAGCGGTAGCTACGATGTATACGTTGCCCTCAGCGAGAGCAGTGTGCCAGACGGTACTGAAGCGACAACGATGATGCTGAAGAAGTCTGTCGACGTTCCCGATATGTGGGGCACCCGGCTGACGACCAGCAGCGTCATCCAGGCCAGCCGTATCGAACCGCTGACCGAACCTCCGCCGGTCGACCAGCAGCTGGCGAATCCGTACACGCTGGGCACGCTGCGTATCGTGCCTAAATCGACGCCGACCTATCTCACCTCCGACGAGCTGTCGATAGTGTTTCTCGTCTATAACGTTGGGCTAACGCCGTCCGGTTTGCCGGATGTCGACGTCACCTATACTTTTAATACCCACGGGGCTGCCGGGGCCGAGTACTTCAACCAGACCAACCCGCAGGTGTTCAACGAACAGACGTTGCCACCCGGCTTCGATCTGGCCGCCGGTCACCAACTGGTGGCCGGGCAGGCGGTGCCGCTCACAGCGTTTCCGGCTGCAGATTATCGGCTCGACATCACGGTGACCGACAAGACAAATGGCGCAACGCTGACCCGAAACATCGAGTTCTCGGTGTCGGCATCCTGAGGCAGTCACGATGCATGTTCCTCACCGATTGCTCGTCAGCGTATCCGTCGGCGTGTGGTTCGGCTCCCTGGGAGTTGCCGCGGTCGCTGCGCAGGTGCCGGTATCGGCACCTGCCTCCGGATTGACGACCGCGGCGGTGGTGACCGGTGAGATCGTGGGCGCTGTGACCGACGTCGCCGGCGAACCGCTGTCTGGAGCGTTGGTGTCGGTGTTTGGTCCCTCGGGAGCCGAGCTCGCTAGGTCCAATCGCGACGGTGGTTTCTCGCTGTTGTCTCTGATTCCTGGCTCCTATCTCGTACAAGTGCACCGCACGGGTTACGCGGCGTCGCGTCGTGAGTTGGTTCAGGTTGCGCCTGGGCCCCCCGTCGTGTTGCCGGTCACCTTGTCCCAGGCGTCCAAAGTGTCGGCCGCCTTGCTCGCGGGCGCGGCTCTTCCGACCCGGGCGATCGGTGTACGGGACGAAGCTGAGGACGAGGCAGACACCGAGGACGTGGTCGGGACCACGGCGCCCCACGATCACAGCGAGCGGGCATGGCGGCTCCGTCGAGCGCGACGCAGTGTTCTTAAAGACGTCTCCGCGAGCGGATTTCTCGGCGACACCGACAACGCGGGTCACATGGCAATGGCCCGCAACCTGGGACCGACGCCGCTTGAGCGCATACCGCTGCGCGCAGAGGTCAATCTGCTCACTCGGAGCTCCTTCGAGTCGCCGTCCCTGTTCGACGTGGGCCAGCCACGGCCAGCCGGGATCGCCAACCTGTCGGTCGGGGCCCCGGTGTGGGGTGGCGATTGGTCGGCGCAAGGGGCGATGACCACGGGAGACGTGAGTTCGTGGGTTGTGGCGGGAGAGTGGATCGCCGATTCGGACACCCCGCATCAGCTTGGCCTCGACGTGTCCTATGGCCGGCAGCAGTACTACGGCGGGAATCCTGCCGCACTGACGGTCGCCTCCGAGAGTCGGTACGCCGCCAGTTTCGGGGTGTCTGACCGATGGACGCTCAGCCCGACTCTGACCGCGGAGCTGGGCGCGCGCTACGCGACCTATGGCTACTTGCAGGAGCGTGGTCTGTTCAGCCCTCGAGCAGCCCTGGACTACGAGTTCACACAGGGCATTCGTCTGCGTATCGCCGGCTCGCGTGAGGTGACCGCGCCTGGCGCCGAGGAGTTTCTTCCTCCGGTGGACAGTGAACTGTGGCTGCCCCCCGAGCGGACGTTCGCTGCCCTGTCGCCCGAGTACGGGCTACATGCGCAGGTTACCCGGCACTTCGACATTGGTATCGAAGGCGATGTCACCGATGGTTACGTCGTCGGTGTACGGCGCTTCTACCAGGACGTCACCGATCAGATGGCTACACTGTTCGGCGTCGATGAGCTGGGGGTCGCGCCGACCGGTCACTACTACCTGGCCCGAGCTGGCGGTGTCATGAGCCGGGGCTGGATCCTCAGCGTTCGGCGTGAATTTGGTGACCGGATCAACGGTTCGATCGACTATGCAATGGCCGATGCGTTCTGGGCCCAGTCGAGCGTCGACACCGAGCTCGGGCTCGCGGTGCCGGGTGCCATCCGTCCGCCTACCGAGTGGTTTCATGATTTGAGTGCCACCGTCCAGGCCGTGATCCCCGAGACTTCGACCAGTATCTACGTGCGCTGCCGTGTCAGCGGCGGGTTTGTGCCGACCGAGCCTGGCGACGCCGATGGCATGGAACCGCGATTCGACATCCGGGTACGGCAGGAGCTGCCCTTCTCACCGCTCGACACCGGGCGCTGGGAGGCGTTGGTCGCGGTGCGCAGCCTCTTCTTCGGACCCCAGAGCGCCGCTTCGATGTTCGACGAGCTGCTCGTCACGCGGCCTCCCAAGCAGGTCGTCGGCGGTCTCGTCGTCCATTTCTGACTGGCGCTCCAACCCCCAAGAGTGCAAGGGTGCGACTCCATAGCGTGCCGGGAACCCGTTTCACCCAGTCAAGAGATTCATATTTTCGGATCTAATAATCATTCGCTTGGATCCCTGGCTCACTCCGATGCAGCTTTGTCCATGCAAGTGACTTATTTGCTATGATTTAAGTTAGGTGTCTCAGTCGAAGGTGGAACGACGATTGCATCGACGTGGATCGCAGATGTGTCTGGGGGGGTGCGCGTGAACCTGCCTGCCGCGTCGGTCCGCCGACGACAGCGCTGGCGGGGGTGGATACCAGCCGGTCTGGCCGTGGCGCTCGTCGCGTCACTCATCTGTCTCGCTGGTGCCAATGTCGTCGTGCGCTCCAACTGGAGCGAACTGGTCGATGGCGTCCTCTGGACGACCGGTCCCGATGGCGTCATGGCGGCCGAAGTCGGTCCTGGCGAGGCCGGCGCCCTCGCCGGCGTGGAACCGGGCGACGTTCTCCTTTTCATCGGCGACCAGCCCATCGAGACCGAAGACGACGTGCCGGTCGCGCTCCACGCGAGCCGGCCAGGCGCCGCATTGACCTACTCGTTGCTTCGGCTGGGTGAGTCCCGGTTGTTGCAGCTGTCCTTGCGGCCGGTGCCCACCGGCCAGCCCCAGGTGTACTTCGTACTGGCTGCCATAGGAGTCTTCACTCTGCTGGTAGGCACGCTCGTGCGGCTGCGTCGACCCGGGACGCCGGCCACTTTGCACTTCTTCTGGTTGAGCGTTGCTTTCTTCGGCATGTTCGCCTTCTCGTTCTCTGGTCGGCTCGATCGGCTGGACTGGCTGTTCTACTGGGCCGACGCGATCTCCACCTTACTGCTGGCTCCGATGTTCGTCCATTTCGCGCTGGTGTTCCCGGAGCGGGCGACGGGCTGGATTCGAGATCGCCTCGGGCGTACCCTGCTGCCGCTGGTTTACGGTCCGGCGGTGGCGCTCGGGGTGGCCGAGGCGATGGCGTTGATGGCCGATGCGTCGACGGCCCTATTCTCGTCCTCGATTGAGACGATTTGGCGGCTGCAGTTCGCCTATCTGGCGGTATGCGTCGTCTCCGGCTTGGCGCTGATGATTCTCACGTTGCGGCGCGTGCCGTCGATGACCTCGAAGCGGCAGCTCCGGTGGATCGTCGGCGGCGCGTTGCTTGGCGGCCTCCCGTTCGCCCTCGGCTACGCTTTTCCTTGGGCCTTCGGTTTCGACACCGCTCCACTCGATCTGACGGCGATTCCTCTCAGCCTGATCCCGTTGGCCTTTGCGTCGGCCATCGTCCGCTACCGTCTCCGGGATGTCGAGGTCATTATCAAGCGAGGCCTGGTCTACACTGCCGCAGTCTCGGCGATGGTCGCCATCTACATGGTGCTCGAGCGTCTGGCCACCGAGGTGTTTCTCGACGAAGAGGATGGCTACAACGCCGTGATCGCGCTCTTGGCCACGGCCGTGGTGGTCCTGGTCGCGAGTCCCGTCAAGAACGCGATCCAGTCCATGCTGGACCGAGTCTACTACCGTGACCGTTACGACTATCGGCGAGCCCTCGTGGGGTTCGCGCGCGAGCTGAACAGCGATCTCGATCTTCCCCGTCTGGCCGCCCGGCTCGTGAACCGGGTGACCGAGACGCTGGTCATCGACCATACGGTCTTGATGCTGTCGCCGCTTGACGGGGGGGCGGGGGCCTTCGTGCCGTTTCGCGCGGCCGGCGAGCGGCCCGTTGCCAGCTGGCCCTCACTCGACCGGCAGTCGAGCATCGGCCGCCGTTTGGTCGAGGGCCACACCCTCATGCTGGATGAACCGGCTGTGATGCGCCGGCAGCCTGTAGAGGATGTCCAGTTCTGGCAGAACCAGGGGATCCATTACTTCGTTCCCTGTGTTTCTGAGGGTGGCACCATCGGGGTGCTGGCGCTTGGCGCCAAAACCAGCGGCGAGCCGTTGAGCAGCGAGGACGTGGCGCTCCTCGCTGCGGTGGCGGCCCAGGTGGCGACCGCCATCGAGAACGGACGGTTGTACACGCAGCTGCAAGACAAGGCGTCGGAGGTCGATCAGATCCGGGAGTTCAACGAGAACATCATTGAGTCGTTGAACGACGGATTAGTGGTGCTGGACCTCGAGGACAGGATCGTGCGGTGGAACCGCGCATTGGGGCGTCTGCACGGGGTGTCCCGCACCGAGGCGATCGGCCAGCCACTGGGCGAGCTGTTCGATGCGGGCTTTGTCGAGCGCCTCGGTCAGGCACGGCGGGAGCAGCCGGCCGGGACGCTCCTCTATCGGGTGCCACTCTCGTCGCGGCATGAGGACGAGCGTCGACAGTTGCTGGTCAACGCGGCGGTAGCGCCGCTGCGGGCCTCCGACGGGGGAACCGAGGGGACGATGGTGATCCTAGAGGACATCACCTCTCGCGTGCGGCTCGAAGAGCAGCTCCAGCTATCGGACAAGATGGCGTCGATCGGCTTGCTGGCGACCGGGGTTGCCCATGAGGTGAACACGCCGCTGACCGGGATCTCGAGCTTTACCCAGATGTTGCTCGAGAGCACAGACACCGAAGATCCGAGGACCCAGCTGCTCGAGAAGATCGAGCAGCAGACGTTCCGGGCGGCCAAGATAGTCAATGGACTCCTTAATCTTGCCCGGCCGGGTCGCACCGATGCGGCCGGCCCGGTCGACGTCAATGCCGTGATCAACGATGTACTGGGGTTGCTCGAGCACCAGCTGCAGACCGGCAACATCCAGCTTCGTCGCGAGCTGTCGTCGACGCCCACCATGGTGCAGGGAGTGGAGTTCAAGCTCCAGCAGGTGTTCTTGAATCTATTCCTCAACGCGCGGGATGCGATGCCCACCGGGGGTTGGCTGACGGTGGTGACCCGCACCGAAGAGCACCAGGCCGTCATCGAGGTGGCCGACACCGGCACCGGTATTTCGGCCGAGGCGCTGTCCCGGATCTACGACCCCTTCTTCACGACCAAGGCGGTCGGACAGGGGACGGGGCTGGGACTCTCGATCACCTATGGGGTGATCAAAGAACACAACGGATCGATCGAATGTCAGAGCGGGCCGGATCAAGGAGCGCGATTCCGCGTCACCCTCCCGATGGTCTCGAGCACGGAAAGGCTGTCCGGTGTCCAGAGCTAGCGGCGTCGAAGATCCGGCGGTTGACACGCTGATGTTGGAAGGGGCGTCGGTGCTAGTCATCGACGACGAGGAGATCATGCGGGAGATCCTGCAAACGCTCCTCGACCGAGAAGGATGCCGCGTGTCGGTGGCGGCGTCTGGCGAGGAAGGGCTCGCATTGGCCCGATCGCACGCTTTCGATGTCGTCGTTGTCGACGTCATGATGCCTGGCATCGACGGGATCGAGACGCTGGACGAGTTACACGAGCTCGACGCCGAGCTGCCAGTGATCCTCATCACCGCCTTCGCTTCGGTCGAGAACGCCATCGCTTCGATGAAGCGTGGGGCGTTCGATTACGTCACCAAGCCGTTCAAGAACGAAGAGGTGCTGGTCGTTCTGCGCAACGCCGTCGAGCGTCGACGGTTGGTGACTGAGAACCGTACCCTGCGCGAGAATCTGCGTGCCCGAACGAGCCAGTTTGGCGAAATCATCGGCCAGAGCCCTCCAATGGGAAAGGTTTTCGACCTAATCGCGCAGGCGGCCCCGAGCCGGACTACTATCCTGGTCGAGGGTGAGAGCGGCACCGGCAAGGAGTTGGCGGCTCGGGCGCTCCATGGGAATTCGCCCCGCGCCGACCGACCGTTCGTCACCGTCAATTCTGGTAGCCTGCCGCCGGACCTGCTGGAGTCGAATCTCTTCGGACACCTGAAGGGCGCTTTCACTGGCGCGGTGGCGCCGAAGAAGGGATTGTTTGAGCTCGCCGACCGGGGGACCATCTTCTTCGACGAGATCGGCAGTGTACCGCTTGAGACCCAGGCCAAGCTGCTTCGGGTGATTCAGGAGCGGGAGTTCATGCGGTTGGGCGGGGTCGACACCATCAAGGTGGACGCCAGGATCATCGCGGCGACCAACGTAGACCTCAAGGGGATGGTGGAGGAAGGCCGGTTCCGCGAGGACCTCTACTACCGACTCCACGTCATTACGGTGAAGTTGCCGCCGCTGCGCGAGCGCCGGGAGGACATTCGCCTGCTGGCGCAGCACTTCCTCGAAAAATACGGAGCGGAGAACGAGAAGCAGGACCTCGAGCTGACCGCGGCCGCGCTCGATCTCATGGAGGATTACGACTGGCCAGGCAACGTTCGGGAACTCGAGAACGTCATCGAGCGGGCGGTCGTGCTCTCGACCGAGTCCCGGATTGGCCCCGAGCTGATCCCCGATGCCGTGCGGACATCGCGGCCGTTCCAGATTCCACAGTTCGTGATGCCTCCTGAAGGAATCTCCTTCAAGGAGGTCATTGCCGCGTTCGAGATCCAGCTGATCGAACGCACGCTCGTTGCCGCGGGGGGAGTGCAGAAGCGGGCGGCCGAGATGCTGCGGATCAAGCCCACGACGCTGAACGAGATGATCAAGCGTCACGACATGCGACCCCGGCGTAGGCGGGCGGGCGCCAAGGCGACGCTCGATGCAGGCCCCGGGGACGGTGGAGCAAGTCAAGACCTAGCGCCCGGGCGGACGAGGGTCAACCGGCGGGTGTAGTGGGCTGGCCCCGGTGATGAAGAAAGGTTCTTGGGCGGTTTTTTGGCGGATTGCCGAGAAACCTAGTTCTTGCGCCCGCCTCGACGGCGCCCCCGGCGCTGGCGTCCCTCCTGACGGGGACGTCGTACGCCGCCAATCAGACGATCGTACTTGTCCATGATGACGTCCCACCGGTAGTTCGCCCGGACATACTGTCTGCCGTGCCGGCCCATCACGGCGCGCAGTCGGTCGTCGGCCACGAGCATGCGGAGGCATTCGTGGAATTCTTCCCGGCTGCCGTAGTAGAGCCCGCCGTTGCTGCGCTGGCAGTGGTCCATGACCACCTCGCTCCGGGCATTGGCCAACACCGGGGTTCCCACTGAGAACGCTTCGAGGGCCAGGAGCGACAGGCTTTCGAACGGAGACGGTACGACGACGACCGTGGCCGCCTCGAGTGCTTCGAAGCGTTCGGTCTCCGAGAGCATGCCGGCGAAGCGGACACTCGGTGACTCGGGAATCGGCATGAGCTTGAGGCCCATAAGGACCAGCGACGCATCGCCGTTCGCTTCCGCGTAGGAACCGAAGTAGTCCAGCAGCTCCTCGCACCCTTTCCCCGGGTCGATCCGACCGCCGTAGAGCGCGAATGGTTCATATAGTCGATGCCGACGCCGAAAGACGGCTCCCCGCGCTGTCAACGGACTCCCGAGGGGCTGGTCCCCGTTTGACTCGCTGTTGTCGTCCTCCTCGGCCGCCGCTTCGGGTTCCTGGGTGCCGCCACGCGCATGACCCGGGAGCTCGTGCAGTCTCGACGGGGGGAGCTCGACACCGCAGCCAACTGTTTCTTCGACCTTTGCCTGTACATTGAAGAGTTGCTTCAGGAAACCGCGCTCCACATGGGTGTTGTAGGCGATGCCCGCCGGGAGCGAGAACACCTCCCGATATAGGCCGAGACGGATCGCTGGTTCATCGTGGGCCGTGGGTACCAGAATGCTCCGAGCCGGGTCGATCTTGAGACCGAGGACCGTCGGCGCATACAGGTAGGTAAAGAAGATGAGGGTATCGTAGCGCTTATGGTGTTGCTTGAGATACTCGAGCAGTGCTGGGCTCCAGGGACCCTGCTGTTCGAGCCATTTTTGCTCGTCGGCCGGTGTGTGCTCGTTGTGGAAGATCCAGTCCGAGTACTCGTTGAATGACTGGAGGTCGCGAGTCCGATCGGTCGGAAACCGTCGCACCGTCACGCCCCGGATCCGATCCTCGCCTTCCGGATACTCGTTCTTCCACGTGATGTAGTCGCGGGCACAGGTCGTCAGCACGTCGACCTGGTGGCGGGTGGCAAGCCGCTCGGCGATGAGACGGCAGTGATACTCGGAGCCGCCAATGAGCTCCGCGCCGTAACGCTGTATGACGAACGCGATCTTCACCGTATCCTCTAGGCGAATTGCGCGACCAGTCGATCAAGATGACCGGCAAAGGTCGCGTCAGAGAAATCACGGAGCCGTCGCCGCTGACCCTCGATGACCTGGGCGCGCAGCCCGTCATCGTACACCAGGAGCCCGAGCGTCTCAGCGGCGTACTCGAAGTCCTTGGGTGAGAAGGCGATGCCAGCCCCGCCTAAGGTTTCTGGCACAGCCGTGGAGGCATAGGCCAGTACCGGGACATTGGTGGCCATCGCTTCGAGGAGCGGCACACAGAAGCCTTCGTGTTCACTGAGTGAGACGTAGGCGCTGGCGGTGCGATAGAACACTGCCAGGTCGGCGTCCGGGACCGAGCCCACAAACCAGAAGCGCTCGCTCGTCATCCGGTATTCGTTCATTAGCGCCCGGATCATCGAGTAGTAGCGAGGACATGCGTCTTCCCGCCCCACGAAGATGAAGCGGTAGAACGCGTCAATGTAGCGTTTGTACTGCTCGGCCAGGCGCAGGTGATCCTCGAGCTTCTTGTTTGGCACCATTCGGCCTACGAACAAGATGTTGGTGAGTCCGTCTCTGAGCACGCGCTCGAGGGCCGGCCGCGGGGGAGCGGACGTCAACCGCTCGGTATCGACGGCGATCGGAAACACGCCGGTTTCGGCGAATCCGAGCGCCTCCAGTTCCTGGCGGTTGTACTCCGAGTCGCCTAGGGCCAGATCAACCCGGCCGACTAGGCTGGCGAGTTCTTCACGTCCTCGGGTGACCAGACCGACCAGACTGGCGTCGTATCCTGCGAAGAAATGCGCCGGGGTGATGTTGTGGTACTGAATGACTCGCCCCGTCTCCAGGCTGGCCAGGGCTTCGGTCAACGGTGAGGCGATGGCGAAGTGCAGGATCGTCACGTCGCCGCGTCGAGCCTCGGGATCCGAGAACGGGCGGATCTCTCCTTGAAGGTCCTCGTCGATGGTCAGCGCGAAGATGTCGGATTCGTGTCCGAGGGAGCGCAGAAGCGCGCGGACTCGCCTGGCGCTATCGCCGACCGCGTCGCCGCGGTGCGCTGCGGGCAACCATTGGTTGATGATCATTGGTTCACGAATGGTGGCGCCGGGTCACGGGTTCTCACTACCCTCACCTGTTGCGAACGGCAGTGCTTTGTAAGCCGATGGTCGGTATAGCCGTAGCTCCTCGAGTCGCTCCCATTCCGCGAACCGATCCCAGAAGTCGTCTCGCACCCGTGGACGGGGCTTTCGTGGCGTCTCGACCACCCGGTCGATCGCCGCGAGCAGCGTCCCACGAAAGTCGCGCGCCAGCAGGCGGTTGAGCGCGGCATCCTGTTCGCGAACGATCTCCTCTTCGAGGGTGGGGTTCGACAGCACGGTGTGCAGGATCGAGGCAACATGACGCGGGTCCTTCGACTCGTACAGCACGCCGGCGCCATCCATTGTCGCCGGTACCGCCGCCGCGGCGTAGGCCACTACCGGGACCCGTTTCGAAAACGCTTCAATCAACGGGACGCAGAATCCCTCATGTTCGCTGGCCGACAAGAAGAGGTCCGCCACGTCGTAGCAGGCGGTCAGCTCGGCGTTGGAAACGTGGCCCAGCAGGTGCACATCAGGCACCCTGAGATCTGCGATCAGATGGTGTAAAGACGCGAGGTAGGACTCGAACCCACCCCAGGAGCCGACCAGCAGAAGCCGCGATCGGGGCTGGTACTTGGCGCGGTAGGCGTGATAGAAGCGGATGACGTCCTCGATCCGCTTGTTCGGGATCACGCGGCCCACGAACATGAGGTTTACCCGTTCATCATCGAATTCGGAGACGAGCGTCAGGTCTGGGGTTTCCTCGAGATGGGTTAGGCTCGGCACCACCGGAAGCACGCCGGTCCGCTCGAAACCGAAGCGCGCGAGTTCTTGCCGGTTGAACTCCGAATCTCCCAGGGCAAGATCGCAGCGGTCGACGTAGGCCTGGAGCTCGCGCCGTCCGCTATAGCAGAAACGGACGAGATCCTTATGTACGCCGACGAAGTACTCCGGCGGCGTGATGTTGTGATAAACGAGCGCCATGCGGTCCGGCAGCGCGTAGGCGATGCGTGACGCCCGGGATCCGATTGAGAAGTGGTGGATCAGGATGTTGTCCGGGTGCGAGGCATCGATAAGGTCGCGGTAGTCCAGTGTGAGATCTTCGAGTCGCGGATCGGCGGTTTCCACAAAGATCTCCGATTCGTACCCTGCCTCGCGCAGCACGCGGGTGATGCCCAGGACTTCGTTGCCGATGGCGTCTCCGTAGCCCAGCGTGGCGAGCACCTGATGCACCGCGGGGGGGCGGCCCGACCTGGCGCTACTCATGACGCCGCCGCTCCGCCCTCGCCGCTGGCTGGTCCGCGGGGGAGCCGGTCGACCACGTCGCTCGCCGGTGGTACGGTCCGGCGACGACGGCCGAACCAGCCAGGTATTGCTTCCCGAGCCGGTCGGTTGGCCGGATCTTCTTGCTGGAGCCGGTCGAACATGTCCAGATACTTCCGTTCGATGGTCGGCCAGGTGTAGTGCCGGTCGAAGTAGATCCGTCCGTTGGCGCCGAGCGCTTCGCGGAGCCGGCGCTGCGTCAGGATTATGTGTAGCGACTCGGCGAATTCCTCGTAGTTCTCGTAATAGAGACCCGCATTGCTGCGGACGCACTGCCCGCACAGAACGTCGCACTTACCATTGGCGAGCACGGGGCGCCCCAGGGCCCACGCTTCGAGCGTGACCATCGACAGGCTTTCGTAGTAGGACGGAATCACAAGGAGCTCGGCGGCCGCCATGGCGTCGAACTTCTCCTCGTCACTGACGAAGCCAAGGTGCCGGATGCGCGGATGCTCCGGGATAGCCATGATCGGGTTGCCGATGAGCACCAGTGTCAGGGCCTGGTCGATCCTGGCGTATCGTTGGAAGAAGTCGAAGAGTTCCTTGCACCCTTTGTTCTCGTCGATGCGGCCAACATAGATAAGGGTGGGGCCATGTAGTCCGGTTCGCTGACGAAACCGGTCGGGTTGGGGATCCGACGGCACTTCCGAGCCGATGCCCACCACCACGCCAGGGACCCGTTCGTTGCCGGACACACCTTGGATCAGCGCGCGCTCTTCGTGCGAGTTGTACATCAGCGCTCGCACGCCACGGAACGCCGGACCGAAGATCTCGAGGCCGAGTGCCGGATCCCGCTCGGCGGTAGGCACGAGCACCGCCTGATCCGGTGTTACGCGCGCCCCGTGATAGGCGTGGTAGTAGCGATAGCTGAAGAAGACGCAGAAATCGTACTCGTGCCCGTGCCGTCGCAGGTGCTTGACGAGAGCCGGGGAGGTCGGTCCCTCGCTGCGGAGCCAGGCGAGCTCGGACCCGATGGAGTGCTCTTCCCCGAACACGTGCTCGGACCGTCGTCCGAAGTCGTCAGGATCACGTTCTCGACTCACCGGGAAGCGACAAACCGGAATCCCATTCACCTGTTCGACCCCAGGGGTCAGGTCGTTCTTCCAGGTGATGTAGTCGGTCGTGCTCGTGGTGAGCACTTCGACGTCGGCATGTGGAGCGAGGTGCTCAGCAACGTATCTGGCGTGGAGCTCGGCGCCGCCGTTCAGGTCGGCGCCGTAGCGCTGGACGACGACGGCAAGCTTCACTGCTCGTCGGGATCGCCTGAGCGTTCTCCCGGCTCCGGGTCCGCCGATACTGGCGTGTCCTGGGGACCACCCGCGTCTCCTCCGGCGTCGCCTGTAGTCGGTGGCGAGGCGAGCGTGGCTGTCTCAACGGATGGAGCCGTCTCTGGCGCCGCCGCGCTCGGGACCGGCTCCTCCGGCGTCGGGCTCGCTGTGTCTGTGTCGACGGCCGGTGCGCTTGCCTCGGCCGACGTGCCGCCGCCGCTCGGCTCGGGAGCCGCGTCTGTTGGCACCGGTGTGTCGCCGTTTCCGCCGTCGGTCGCTGGCTGGGTTGCCGCCGGGGCGTCCGCCTCGCCCGAGCCGCCGCCCCGGCGACGTGACCGTCGCCGCCGCCGCCGGGTGCGTCCCGACCCAGAGCCGCTCGTGCTGTCGCCGTCCCTCGACCCGGCTTCGTCAGTCGACGGGGTCGAGCGGTGCTGTACCACGGTTTCCAGCGCACGCGCCCGACGTTCGGCGAAGTCTAGTCGGCCGGCCACCGATTCGACCCGCATCATGTGGTTCTTCATGTCCACTGACAGTCGGGTCATCTCGACGACGAGGTTGTTCAGCACCTCGTAGTTCAGCGAATCGAGCTCTTCGCGTGCCTGGAATTTTGCGCCGGCCCGCTCGAACTGCTTCGTGACCCGTTCGGCTAGGTCGGTCTGCTGTTGCAAGAGCTGAAGGGTGTAGGCGTTGATCTCGGCCTGCCGAGTCAGGGCATGGACCATCGGGTCAGGGTTGAACAGTAGTTTGAGAAACGGATTCAGGAGTTTCCGGATCATCTGGATGATTTTGCCCGTAGGTCCACGGGATGACTTGTAGATGGTTTCCGTGTCGAACTCGAACGACTCGGGAGGCGGTCCCAGGAGCGACGGAGTCGACCAGTCGATCGGGTCCTGCCCCTCCGCAGCATCCAGTTGACGATACTGCTCGACCAGACCCGAGCGGACCTGCCGGGGGTCGAGAAAGCGTTCGAGTTTCACCGAGGCGAGCTCGCGAACATGCTCCTCGGTGTAGTCGGCGCCCCGCTTTTCACGGATACGTTCGCGGATCTGCTCCATGATCCGGGTGACGTCGACGGAATCTGACTGAATGTTGAACTCGGCCATTGTGTGCCAGATAAGTGTAGTTGATGCGGGCGTTATCCGAGCGGGCGGTAGATGATCAGGGCGACCGCTACCGACCAGCCCACGGCGCACCAGGCCAGCCCGCGGTCCCGTAGCAACAGGTCGGAGGGACTGGCCAGCGGGTGTTCTCGCATGATCAGCAGATAGCGGAGTACCCCATAGACCGGGAATGGAATCGTCAAGGTCAGCAGATCGGTGCCGAAGGTGGCGATCGTGTTCGGGTCGGTTGTGTAGACCGCATAGCTCAGCACGGTGGCTCCGGCCACGATCGTGACCATCTGGTCGAGTCCCTGCACACTGTAGCGGCCCAGCGCCGGCCGATGCTCGGTCGCATGCTCACCCAGTGCGTCCACCTCCTGTCGCCGCTTGGTGAGGCCGAGGAACAGGGCGCCCAGCAAGGTACAGACCAGTAGCCACTGGCTCGACGGAACGCCGACGGCGACGGCGCCAGCCACCGCCCTGAGTACGAAGCCGACCGCGATCGTCAGCACGTCGAGCACGACCATGTGCTTGAGGAGCCGTGAGTAGAGCGTGAGCAACGCGACGAACAGCAGCGATAGCCCGCCCAGCATCGGGTTGAGAACGAAGCCGGCACCGAGACCAAGCGCCAGCAACACCACGACGGCGCCGATCGCCACGCCGCTTGAGATACGTCCGGCGGCGATCGGGCGCTTGGCCTTGACCGGATGCAGCCGGTCTGCTCTCCGGTCTCCTAGGTCGTTGACGAGATACATCGCGCTCGACAGTGCGCAGAACGCGCCGAAGGCGCCGGCCGCCCTGAAGACGGACGTTGGTTCCATCAGTTGCCCGCCAAAGACGAGCCCGGCGAACACGATCAGGTTCTTGGTCCACTGGTCCGGCCGGAGGGAGGTGACGAGGTCGGCCGTTAGGTTGAAGGCCGACGTCTCCCGGTGGGGCGAGACGTCGGTCATCCCGTGCTCGGAGCTGTAGTGCGCCATCGCGTCCGGCGCCCCGCGCCGGAGCGGGGCGGGGCGACCCGACGGTCAGCTGCTGAAGCTGCTGACCGCGTCGGCTTCGGACTCGAAGGTGTCGAACACCGTCAACAGCTTGGTGATGGCCAGCAGGTCGGTGATCCGCTTCGTGAGGTTCACGAGCTTTAGAGTGCCACCTTGGCGGCTAACGGTCGTGTAGGTCCGCACGATCTCGCCGAGACCGGCACTGTCGACGTAGGGAACGTCTTCGAGGTTCAGTAGCAGGTTCTTGTGTCCCTGCTGCAGCAGGTTGTTGATCTTTTCCTTCAGGAGCTCGTCGCCTTCGCCGATGGTGAGCTTCCCTTTCAGATCCAGCACGACGACGTTCTCGAGTGTTCTTTCCTCGATTTCCATGAAGACTCTCCCACTGAGTTCCCGGCGCGGTATGAAACGCCGTAAGACCCTGTGCTATTGAGCTTTAACTGACTCAGAGCCGCTGAAAAAAGTACTATGATCCCTGGGGTCTGTCAAATACACGCTGACACTGGCGGTCGGCCTACTCGGTCTCGCGACGCTGCTTCTTGCGGGTGCGCTTTCGAGCAAGGGCTTGCTTCGCTCGGCGCTTGTCACCAGGTTTCAAGTAGTACGAGTGCTTCTTGATGTCCTTGATGATGTCTTCCTGCTGGACCTTTCGCTTGAAGCGGCGCAACGCGCTCTCAACCGATTCGCCCTCATTGATTTTGACCTCAGCCAAACTGCTTGACACCTCCCTCGCGCGGTCAGCGATGCCGTCTTCGCGGGGGCCCGGCATCCGCGGTGCCGGAGCTCATCGAGTGTGCTAGGCTAGCCCCGGCCAGCTGGCCGGAACGAGCATTGGTTGCCCCGCTTGCTTAAGGGGCAAACAGAAATTCTAGTGCCCTATTGTGTTGTGGCGCAACAGAATTCACGGGCGCGACAGGTTGTCTGCGGCCGGGGCAACCGACGTTCCCGCCCCACCCACGTGAGGTCGGTGGCGTTGGCGTTCCATTTCGAGGCTGATTCATGAAGATACTGGTGGTCGGTAGCGGCGCGCGTGAGCATGCGCTCGCCTGGAAGCTGGGCCGTGAAGCCGGCGTCCGGGAGGTTGTGTGCGCGCCGGGCAACGCCGGCACCAGTGAGGTGGCGCGCGCCCTCGATCTCGACATGTCCGACCCGGCGGCCGTCCTGGCCTTGGCCGAGGCGGAGGACATCGACTTGACGGTGGTGGGACCCGAACTACCCCTGGCGCTAGGGGTTCAGGATCGGTTTGCGGCTGCCGGGCGTGTCCTGTTCGGTCCCAGTCAGGCTGCCGCGCGACTCGAGTCGAGTAAGGCGTTTGCCAAGGAATTCATGCAGCGACACGAGGTGCCGACTGCTAGATTCGCCGTGCACGACACAGCCGAGGGGGCACTGGCGTCTGTGGCGGGCGAGCAGTTCGGCTTTCCAGTCGTGGTCAAGGCCGACGGCCTGGCCGCTGGAAAGGGCGTCACCGTTGCGTCGGATCGCGGCTCGGCCGAGGCGGCGATCCGGGAGGCGATGCTTGACGATCGCTTTGGCGATGCTGGCCGTCGGGTGGTGATCGAGGAATGTCTCGTTGGTCCTGAGGCTTCGTATTTCGCCATCTGCGACGGGCGAGCGGCGCTCGCCCTACCGACGGCCCAGGACCACAAACGCGCTTACGACGACGACCAGGGACCCAACACCGGAGGGATGGGTGCGTTTTCGCCCAGTCCGCTGGTGACCCCGGCCGTCGAGCGGCGCATCCGTGAGGAGATCGTCGGACCGGTGCTCGAGGGGCTGGCCGCCGAAGGAGCGGCGTATCACGGGTTCCTGTATGTCGGTTTGATGCTGACCGTAGATGGGCCCAAGGTCATCGAGTTCAACGTCCGGCTCGGAGATCCGGAGGCGCAGGTCGTTCTGCCGATGGTTGAGGATTCGCTCGCGCCGATGCTGGCGGCGGCCGCGGCTGGCAGTCTCTCGACCTCGGTGTGTCGCCACACGACTGACCCGCATGTCGGGGTGGTCCTTGCCTCGGGCGGCTATCCTGGGGCTTACGCGAAGGGCCTGCCGATCAGTGGACTCGACCAGACGGCCGAACAGGAAGGCGTGTTGGTGTTCCATGCCGGTACTAGGCTCGACGGTGACTCGGTGGTGACGACCGGCGGCCGGGTGCTGACCGTGGTCGGCCGGGGAGCAGACTATGGCGCCGCCATTGCGCGGGCCTATGCGGCGGAGCAGTGTGTGACGTTTACCGATAAGCAGGTGCGGACCGATATCGGACGCAAGGCCCTGCGGTCTTGACGGAGAAGGGTGAGGGAGATGAGTGATCTGCAAGTGCAAGTGCTGATGGGGTCCGGGTCCGACGCGGACGTGATGGCCAATACCGTGCGCACCCTGCGCGACCTCGGCATTTCGAGCGAGATGACCGTGGCCTCGGCGCACCGTTCACCGGCTCGGGTCCAGAAGGTGATGGAGGAGGCGATCGTCAGAGGGGTGAAGGTGTTCGTGGTCGGTGCCGGTGCTGCCGCCCACTTGGCCGGCGTCGTGGCGGCGCACACCGCGCTGCCCGTCATAGGGGTGCCGATCGACTCGTCGCCGCTAAAGGGTTTCGACTCGTTGCTCGCCACGGTGCAGATGCCGCCGGGCGTGCCGGTCGCAACCGTGGCCGTCGGCAAGGCGGGCGCAACCAACGCCGCCGTGCTGGCGGCTCAGATCCTCGCTATCGGCGATCCGGCCGTGGCGGAGCAGGTAGATGCCTACCGGGTGAAGCAGACCGCCAAGGTCGAGAAGGCGGCGGCCGAGCTGGTCCAGCCTTGAGGAAACCAGCTTCGCTACCGCCCCAACAACGTCAACAGCAGCGCCTTTTGGGTGTGGAGTCTGTTCTCCGCCTGGTCGAAGACCGCTGAACGTGGCCCGTCGAGGACGTCGGCATCGACCTCCTCGCCACGGTGGGCTGGCAGACAGTGCATGAAGAAGGCATCCGGTCCTGCCAGATCCATCAGTGCGGATGAGACCCGATAGCCTTCGAACGCCTGCATCCGGCGGGCACTTTCCGCTTCCTGTCCCATCGAGGTCCAGACGTCCGTGTACACCGCATCGGCGCCCTCCACCGCCTCGGACGGGTCGGTGACTTGGACGATCTCCATCCCTCCCGAACCGCGGGCCCGTGCCGCGGCCAGGGTCGATTCAGGTAGCTGATAGGCCTCCGGCGACGCGAGTCTCAGGTTCATTCCCAGCGTGACGGCGGCGTGAGTCAGCGAGGTGGCGACGTTGTTGCCGTCACCCACGTAGGCCAGCGTGCGTCCCCGGACCGAGCCGCAGCGTTCGGCAATGGTGAGGCAGTCGGCCAGGGCCTGACAGGGATGCTCCTCGTTGGTCAGAGCGTTGACCACTCTGAGTTGTGCCGTGGCGTTGACGAACTCCTGAAGCCGTGACTGCTCGAAAGTCCGGATGGCGGCCACCGAGACCCATCGCTCCAGGGTGCGGGCCACGTCGGCGAGCGTCTCCCGGGTGCCGAGCGCGTCCGCCGACGGCGGGCACGTGACGTTGCCGCCGAGCTCCCGCATTGCGATCTCGAATCCGGTACGGGTCCTGAGCGAGGGTTTGTCGAACAGCAGGGCCAATGACTGCCCCGCCAGGGCGCGCGCGGTCGGCGCGTCGGGCCCCAGCGCCCGTTCCTTTTTCAGACGCCCCGCCAGCGCGAGCACCGCTTCGAGCGCGCTCGGGGTCAGATCGAGTACGGACAGGTAGGTCCGGCCCGGCGCTCGGAGTGCTGTCCGGGCAGCCTGGTTCGACTTGGGCGTAGGCGA
This sequence comes from Acidobacteria bacterium UBA2994, assembly GCA_002346545.1. Classification (GTDB taxonomy): domain Bacteria; phylum Acidobacteriota; class Vicinamibacteria; order Vicinamibacterales; family UBA8438; genus UBA2994. The sequence goes on along the minus strand of DEAA01000044.1, from coordinate 65,677 downwards.
TGTGGTCGTCATGGTCGTAGGGGTCAGGTCCGATAGTCGGCGTTGATCCGCACGTACTCGGCGCTGAAGTCACAGGTCCAGGCGGTAAACGACGCTGTGCCGCCGGTGCCAAGGTCGACGATTAGGGAGACCTCATCCTGCTTTAGGTGCGCGGCCGCTTCCGGTTCCCGATCGGCATACACCGTTTCGTGGCCGAAGAGCTCGACAGGCCCGACGAAGACTCTGGCCCGAGTCGGCTCGAAGGCCACCCCGGCGCGGCCCGCCACTGCCACCAGTCGTCCCCAGTTCGGATCTTCGCCATGGACCGCCGTCTTGACGAGCGGGGAGTTGGCCATGGCCTTGGCGGCCTGTCGCGCCTCGTCGACCGATCCCGCGCCGGCGACGTGAATCGAGACCAGCTTCGACGCACCCTCGCCGCCGCGCACGATTGCCAACGCCAGTTCGTGACAGACTGCATGGAGCGCTTCGACGAAGTGCGGGTAGAGGCCCTCGTCGATCTGCACGCCGGAGCTACCGCCAGCGAGTAGGAGCACCATGTCGTTTGTCGAGGTCTCACCGTCCACGGTGATGGCGTTGAAGGTTGGGTCTGCTACTTCGCGCAACGCACGGTGGAGCCCGCCTGGGCTGATCTCGGCGTCGGTGGTCAGGAACGCCAGCATGGTCGCCATGTTCGGCTCGATCATGCCCGCCCCCTTAGCCATCCCGCCGACCCGGAACGACCCCGCCGGGGTGTCGGCGCGCACCGCCGTTTCCTTCGACCAGGGGTCGGTGGTCATGATCGCTTCGGCCGCAGCGGTGTGCTGGTCTCGTCCAAGGGTCTGGGTGGCACTCAAGACGCCAGCCTTGATCTTGGCCGGGTCGAGTGGCGCCCCGATCACACCCGTGGAGGACACCAGCACCTGCTCCGGCGGGCACCCTACCGCCAGGGCCGTGTCGTCGGCCATGGCCCGGGCGACGTCGAGTCCAGAGGGACCCGTGCATGCGTTGGCGCATCCGCTGTTGACCACCACGGCCCTAGTGGTTGCGCCCGAGCGAGCAAGGTGTTCGCGGGTTACCACGACCGGCGCCGCCACGGCCAGGTTGGTCGTGAAGATCCCGGCAGCGCGCGCGGCGGGCGTGGCCACTAGCAACGCCAGGTCCAGCCCTGACGCTTTGATTCCGCACGCCACGCCAGCAGCCGTGAATCCAGCTGGTGCGGTGATGCCGCCCTCGATCCGTTCCACCATGATCTCGCTCCGCCAGCGCCGTCTAGCCGGTGTGGTTGGCCAGCGCCTGCTCCAGGATGTCCAATGCCCGGTCGATCTCGTCGTCGGTGACCGTCAGCGGCGGTAACATCCGCACGACGTTCCCGCCCGTGCGATTGACCAGCAGGCGTCGCTCTTGGGCACCAGCGACCACAGCGATCGCGGCCTTCTCGGTCATCGCGATGCCTCGCATGAGCCCGGCCCCACGCACCTCCTGGACCACCTCGTGTCGCGCGGCGATCGCCTCCAGACCCTGGCTCAGCCGATCGCCCGCTTGGCGGACGCGCTCGAGGCCGCCCTGTTCCAGCATGTCGAGGAATACGAGGGCCGCACGGCAGGAAAGCAGGTTGCCGCCGTATGTGGTGCCGTGGTCGCCCGGGGACACGGCGTCGGCGACCGCCTGGCTCATCAGTAACGCTCCGATCGGCACGCCGCCGCCAAGCGCTTTACCCAGCGACATGAGGTCTGGCTTGAGCCCCAACGTCGCCGAGTGGAAGGCGGCGCCGGTCCGGCCGAGTCCGCACTGAATCTCGTCGGCGATGAGCAGCGTGCCGCTTCGGCGGCACCCGACCGTGATCACCTCGGCCAGCTCGTTCGACAGCGGCCACACCCCGCCTTCACCCTGGATTGGTTCGACGATCAGGGCCGCGACTTCGTCGGTCAGTGCCGCCTCCAGTGCCAATGGGTCATCGGGCGAGACGAAGGTCACGTCCAGCAGTGGGGCGAACGGAGCGCGATACCCCGGTTCGGCCGTGGTCGACAACGCGCCTAGGGTGCGACCGTGGAAGGAACGTTCCAGCGCGACGAACCGGGTGCGGCTGTGTACGTCCTGGCTGTACCAGTAGCGCCGGGCGAACTTTAGGCAGCCTTCGACAGCCTCGGTGCCGCTGTTGCAGAAGAACACGCGGGCCAGACCCGAGAGCCTCGCCAGGCGTTCTCCCACCTGACCCTGGAGGGGGTGGAAGTAGAGGTTCGACGTGTGGAGCAACGTCTTGGCCTGATCAGCCAGCGCCTCCGCCAGTACTGGATTGGCGTGACCCATCGAGGCCACCCCGAGACCGGAGATGAAGTCGAGATACGGTTGCCCTGCGGTGTCATACAGGTGGCTGCCTTCGCCTCGGTTGAGTACGATGGGAATGCGCCGGTACACCTGGAGCAGGTATTCAGTTTCGAGGGATTGAATATCGGCTGCGTCGGTGGTCATGACTCTGTCGACTCCGATCCGTCCATCGAGGGGATCTCGATTCGAGTACCAGGGCTGGCATCCAGGTCGGCGGTCTGCTTGCCGGTGACGATGTCTACGCGCGCGACCCCACTCCTGGCCGCAGCGCGGCAGGCCGTCAGCTTGGCCACCATCCCCGCGCTGGCCCGGCCGTCTCCGATCAGCTGGTCCATCAGCGCCCCGTCCACCACCGGAATGGTCGCGCCGTCCGGGTCAAGCACGCCGGCCGTGCCGCCTGCGATGAGCAACCGGTCGGCGCCAAGCGACGCCGCGAGGTGTCCCGCTAGGGTATCGGCGTTGACGTTCAGAAGCTGGCCGTCGTTGTTGGCGCCAATGCTCGCTACGACTGGCACAAATCCGCCAGCGCAGAGCGTTTCGATCAGTTGTGACCCGTCGCCGAAGGGTTGACCAACGAAGCCGAGGTCAACCGTCGCGCCGTCGGCGGCCGCATAGGGCGCCGCCACTTGTACGCTGGCGACATCGCCGTCGGCCGCTGTCAGGCCGACGGCGCGCACTCCCATACTCCCGAGCGTCGCGACCAGGCGGGTGTTTACGCGTCCCGCGAGCACTCCGACGACGATCTCGAGGGTCCGGGCGTCGGTGATCCTGAGTCCGTCTACCGCGCGCTTGTCGATGCCGTGCACTGCCATGTCGGCGTCGACCTCACGTCCGCCTCCATGGACTACTACGAGCGCCGAAGCCTGGGACACGCGCCGGATCGCGGTCGCCATCGCGCCGCGCCGCTCATCGGTCTCGAGCAGTTCGCCGCCGAACTTGAGAACGGTCAGGCCGGCGGTCATGAGAGGCCCGTCGTCTCATCGAGTCCGAAGGCCACGTTCAGGTTTTGCAGGGCTTGACCAGCCGCCCCTTTGACCAGGTTGTCGAGGCAGGCAACAAGAACCAGGCGTCTAGACGCCTGGTCCCAGCGCCAGCCGATGTCGCAGAAGTTGGTGTGCACTACGTGCTTGATCTCGGGCAGTACGTCGCCGTCGACTCGGACGAAGGGGGCGTCCCTGTAGGCCGCGTCGAACGCCTCGGCGATTGCGGCGGCGCTCAGTCCCGGCCGGGTCCGGACGTAGATGGTCTCCAGGATGCCTCGGTCGAGTGGCACGAGATGCGGTGTGAACGTTACCGGTCGATCGAGCTCCTGCTCGATCTCGGCCCCATGCCGGTGACCCAGCACGCTATAGGCCGCGACGCTCCCATGGTTCTCAGAGAAATGGGTCCGTTCCGAGGGCTTCTTGCCGGCGCCGGAAATGCCGGACTTGGCGTCGATGATGATGTCACCCTCGAGGAGTCCAGCGTCAGTCAGCGGTCGGAGTGCCAGTAGTGCGCCCGTGGGGTAGCAGCCGGGACACGCGACCAGGCGAGCTGTCTGTAGTTCGTCTCGGTAGTACTCGGTCAGTCCGTAGACCGCCGGTTCGTCCAGGTCCGGGGTCGCCGGGTACCACCGGAGCCGCAGCGAGCGGTCGCGCAGTCTGAACGTTCCGGCCAGGTCGAATACGCGGACTCCTCGTTCCGTCAGCGCCGGTCCCACTTCGGCGGCCACTGCGTCAGGCAGCGTCATGAACACCGCTTGACACTCCGCAGCCAACCGGTCCACTGACAGCGGTTCCACCTCGCCGTTCCAGATGCGTGTCAGCGCGGGGAGGCGGCGGTTACCATCGGTCGAGGCCGATGCCATCGCGCAGGTCACGGTGGCGGCGGGATGTCGGGCGGCCAGCCGAATCAGCTCCTGCCCCGCGTATCCGGTTGCGCCGGCGACGCCGATAGAAATTTCAGGCATGAATACTTATTCTTATCTAGGGGTATTTATACGTCACTCTATCCTACCCGTCAACCGGGAAGGCTCTGGAAATACTGGTGACATGGTTTCCAGGGCGATGTATAGTATTCCAGCATTCTGAATAACTATGAAGAACTTTCGCCAATCAGCGATTCTCGAGCTGGTAGCCCAGCAGGCGATCCGGAGCCAGGACGCCCTTCGCCGGCGCTTGGCCGAACAGGGTATCGTGGCGACCCAGGCGACGATGTCACGTGACATCAAAGAGCTGGGTCTCGTCAAGCGGGCAGCCGATGGAGCTTATCAGACCGCGGAGGCTCTCTCGGACAAGGCTCCGTCCGAGGGGCGGATCCGCAAGGCCGTGCTCGACTACCTCCGGCGTCTGGAACGCGTCGACCAGCTGTTGGTTTTGAAGACCAATCCGGGGCAGGCGCAGCCCCTGGCCTACGCCCTCGACCACGCGGCTTGGTCCGAGATTGTCGGGACGGTCGCTGGAGACGATACGATCCTGCTCGTCACGCGCTCGGCTCGCGATGCCACAGGGCTCGAGCGGCGGCTCATCGAGTGGGTCCGCGGTCGCTCCGGGGCGTGATTAACGAGGACGCGTCTTATGACTCATCTCTGGTCCGGTCGCTTCGACTCGGCCCCCAACAAAGAAGTCTTCGAGTTCCAGTCGTCGTTCGTCTTCGATCGCGCGTTGTTCGAGGACGATGTGACGGGCAGCCTGGCCTGGGCCGAGGCTCTGGCCGCTGCCGGTGTACTCTCGGAGGACGACGCCCAGGATATCCGCTGCGCGCTCGAGGAGATACTCGCGGCTGGCCGGGCCGACCCCGCGTTCATCGATGGCGATGACGAGGATGTCCACGCATTCGTCGAACGTCAACTGATCGCTCGCATTGGTGACGCGGGCAAGCGTCTGCATACTGGCCGGTCCCGGAACGAGCAGGTGTCGCTCGATCTCAGGCTCTACCTCCGGCGCCATATTCTCGGGCTGCGCCGCGAGCTGGCGGCCCTCGTCGGGGCGCTAGTGGCTCAGACCGAGGCCGCCGGGTCTGCCTTGATGCCGTCCTACACCCACCTGCGCCGCGCTCAGCCGATCCTGGTGAGTCATTATCTGCTGGCGCACGCAGCGGCCTTTCGGCGCGACGATCGTCGCTTCGCCGTTGCGGCCGATGAGGCCGACGCCCTACCGCTCGGATCTGGCGCGATCGCGGGCACGAGCTACGCGGTGGACACGGTCGCCCTTGCCGCGCGGCTCGGATTCACGCGCGTGGTCTCGAACAGCCTCGACGCCACCGCCGACCGGGACTTCGTGTCGGCGTTCTTGCACGCCTCCGCGGGAACCCTTATCCACCTGAGCCGGTTGGCCGAGGATCTCATCCTGTTCACTAGCGAGGAGTTTGGGTTCTTCGCGTTGTCTGACGCGGTCACGACGGGAAGCAGTCTCATGCCTCAGAAGAAGAACCCCGACCCATTAGAGCTCGTTCGCGGAAAGTCGGGACGGGTGATCGGTCGACTGAGCGGGTGGCTTGCGACGATGAAAGGCTTGCCCAGTGGCTACAACAAGGATCTGCAGGAGGATAAGGAGGCGGTCTTCGACACCGAGGTGACAGTCCGCCGGTCGCTGCGGGCCGTGGCCGCGGTGGTGCGTACCCTCGCGCTCGACCCGGTGCGGACCGATGCGGCGGCGTCGGGTCTGTCACTGGCCACCGACGTGGCTGACCTGCTGGTGGCACGCGGGGTGCCGTTCCGGGAGGCGCACGAAGTCGTCGGCCGGATGGTGCGCGACCTGCTGGAGGCTGGTCGCGACTTCAGCGCGCTGTCGCCAGACGAGTGGCGCGGCTACCACGAGCGACTGGACGTCGAGGCCGCCGCGCTGATCTCGGCGCGTGGTTCGGTCGAGGCTCGGCAGACACCGCAATCGACCGCCCCAGACGCTGTGGCCGCCGCCCTCGATGAGACGAGACGTTGGCTGACCGAGCGGGTCGGTTCGGCGGATACGGAAAACGTTTACGATCCCGCCTCTGAGTAGTAGAATGGGGTCATTGCGCTTCGCAGTCTAGCCACGCCGCCCCCCGCGAAGAGGGTATATGGCCGCCTGGCTGATTAGACGCCGTCCTGCTGCGAATCGCAAACCTAACTCTTCTTGAAGCGACGGACTAGTGCTTCACCGTGTTGTGTGACTTGGGCCTGTTTCTGCAAGTACGTGCTGGTTGCCAATGCCAGCGTGTAGCGGCTACCCACTGCTAGAGAGGCATTCATGGAGCAGCACCAGGTTCGCCTGGGCGACGTCCTTGACGACTACTGCCCCCGCGAACGACGCGTGACCAACCACGCCGTCGTCGCCATTGTTGGCGACGAGATTAAGCTAACGCGATGCACGACCTGTGACAACGAGCATCCCTACAAGGAAGCGAAAGTGCCACCACGACGACAAACCAAGCTCGTAGCTGCGCTCTCGAAGTCGGAGGACGGGCCAACCCCCGCTCTGGCCGCGACTGCAAAGCAACAGGAGCCGGCACCGGCCCCTGTTCCTGCAGCCCCCCCGGCGGCGATGACTGAGGTCGAGGACATTGAGCCGGTCTCGTCGCCGCCACCGCCGCCCAGCGACTCGACGCACCGTCCACTGATTCGAGCTTCTCTCGCCCGGCCCGAGGGCACACCGCCGCCGGCCCGCGTGCCTCCGGTCTTCACGATTCGCGAGAGCGGTCGCGACGCGATCCTCGAGCGGGGAGCGAGCGGAAACGTCGCCCCGACGTCCCAACAGCCCTCGCGGAAACGACGCAGCGGCCGCTCGGGTGGTGAGGTAAACGGTAACCGCAGCGACGGGCATCAGGGCCAGACGACACGCCAGGGTCAGAACAAGAACGGCAACTCGCGCAGCTCGCGGAATCGCAGTTCAGGGAACAGGGCCGAACGCCAAAACCGAAGCCAGCGGAACCGGGGGAAAGGCCGCTCCCGCTAGTCGCTCAGCCGCGTGGTCTGATGCCTCGCGTGTTCTTCCTGCTCTCGGCGGTGCTACTCCTGGCCAGCGGGTGCGTCACCCCCCTCGCTTCCACCAGCCTGCACGACTCGACGATCAACGCTCGTGCGCGCGGGGCGCTCCTAAACCAACCGGGTACCGCTACGGTGCAGATCGAGGCCGAGACCGTGCGCGGCATCGTAACCTTCTCCGGCATGGTCGAGTCGGTCGTGATCGAGGGGCGCGCCCCGACGCTCACCAAGAGGGGCGATGGGGTTCGCGAGGTCTCTTCGCGGCTCCAGTTCGCGAGATGATCGGGTCGGTGTCCCGCGGCGGCCCGGAGCTATGAGCGTCACCATCCGCCGCGTGCGCGGGACCCTGCTCAGGTTGGTCATGCATCGAGCCACGGCGGTCGTAGCCGGGGCGGTGCTCTTGGTTCCAGCCGTAGCGCTGATGGTGGGGGAGTTTACGTTCGAGAACTGGGTGACCGATGGTCTCACTCTAATAGCGGGCGGGACTGGAGCGGCACTGCTGTTGACCGGCGTCGCTGGTCGCCGGCCGGATTGGGTAGATCCTGACGAACCGCTCGATTCAGATTGACGCGTCAGTCCAACCCCGCCGTCGAGTCCGACTGGGGCTCGAGGTTGTATTCCACGATCTTGCGATACAGCGTGCCTCGGCTGATCTCGAGGATCTTGGCCCATCATCGATACTTTTTCCCTTAACCCAGCTCCTGTCAGGGTCACTGTCGAAAAGTGGTACACTCTCGCCCCGACGAGTCGGCGCATGGGTGACGTCGGCCTGTCTTCCAAGACGCGAAGCCCGTGCCCCATCGTCCATCAGCTCCCTCGGGCCGGTCTGGCGCTAGCCGTCATCTCTCGGGACAGCCCATCAAGTACTACCGGCCGACCGGTCAGCCGCAAATCCGCCGCCTCGTCGACGACGGCTTTCAGGCGTTCAACGCCGGTCGTCTGTCGGAAGCCTGCCGGGTCTATAGTGACAAGATGCTCGACCCCGGCAATGACGTGACCATCGGCCTTACGATGGCCGGGGCACTTACTCCGGCTGGGCTTGGCGGGTGCGTCATCGAGCTGATGGAGCGGGGGCTGGTCGACTTTGTGATTAGCACTGGCGCGAACCTCTACCACGACCTCCACTATGCCCTGAACTTCACACTGCACCGCGGCTCGCCGTTTCTCGATGACGTGGAGCTCCACGAAGACGGGATCATCCGTATCTATGACGTGCTCTTCCCGGCCGATGTCTTGCTCGAGACCGATGCCTACGTCCGGGACTTCCTGGTGCGGAGCGGGCTAGAGGGCCCGGTGGCGTCGGCCACCTTTCATCAGGCGCTCGGCGACGACCTACGGGAGTGTCACCCCGGTTGCGAGTCGCATTCGCTGGTGGCGGCTGCCTCAGCGGCGGGCGTGCCGGTCTACACTTCCTCACCAGGCGACAGTTCCATTGGCATGAACGTCGCCTGGCAGTCGTTGCTGGGCGCGGGTGGCGGATGCGTCATCGACCCCAGCCGAGATGTCAACGAGGTCGCGGCCATCATCCTCTCCGGCACCCGGAACGGCTGCGTGATCCTGGGAGGCGGGTCGCCAAAGAACTTCTACCTGCAGGGCCAGCCGACGCTGTGGGAGATCTACGGCATTCCGAAGGGCGGGAACGAGTACTTCATTCAGATCACGACCGATCAGGTGGTCTGGGGCGGGCTCTCAGGCGCGACACCGTCGGAGGCTGTTAGCTGGGGGAAGGTAAACCCTGGCATGCTGCCGGACGCCGTGGTGGCTTACTGCGATACGACCATAGCGTTCCCGATCTTCTGTGAGTACGCGGTAGGGTCCTCGCACGCGCGTCGGCCGCGTCGCGAGCTTGTCCACCGCCGTGACGAGCTCGTGGCGGAGCTTGAGCGCCAGGCGCGGGCCCGTGCCGAGGGCGATGGGGGCGACTAGCAGGTTGTCGGCGATCGAGTTTGTCGATCCATGGAACTTCTGACACTGCCATGCACGCTGTGATGAAACGGATCTCGTTCTGTTATGGCCACCGCCTGATGGAGTACGACGGCGATTGCCGGCATCCGCATGGCCACAACGCCGTGGTCGAGATCGAGGTGTCTGCTCAGGAGCTCGATCGCCGCGGGATGGTGCGCGATTTTCGTGAGATCTCGGAGTTGATCGGTGGGTGGGTCGATCGCGAGCTGGATCACAAGATGATCCTTCGCCGGGACGACCCGCTGGTCGACGCGTTGCGGGGGATGGGGGAGCCAGTGTTTGTGGTCGACGTCAACCCAACCGCTGAGTGTCTAGCCGAGCTGATCTACTTGCAGGCGCGCGCGAGTGGCCTGCCGGTGACACGGGTTACCGTGTGGGAAACGCCCACCTCCTCGGCAACCTACGCCGCTTAAGCGTATTGGCTCATCGTCCTCGAACGAGTGACGTTTTTTGTGGCAATAGATTAAGACACAAATAGACACTGTCGAGTTCTGGCCGAACCCGAAGATCGGGTTTAGCTTCCACGAGGCGGCCTTCGGAGATTTTTCCACCACCGCAGGGATTTTTTCCCTACCGAATCGAGAGGTTGTGCGAGTTGGTTGGTGAATGAGTACGGAGGGTCATTTCTACAGGAAACTTCTTGCGCAATTAGCGGCGAGCTCGCTAGTTGATCGGTCGGTTGGGAAGGTAAGGAGAGGTCGGCAACACGTCTATCGCCTCAGTTCCAGTAGGAAGCCTTGCCGGGAATCACCCATCGGACGCCACATCGAGGGTCTTCGACGTCTCCGTGGTAGCACCCTTAGGCGACTTCTATCAGCACCTTCGAGGCGGCCTTGGTGCCGATCGTGATGCGCCGCTGCCCCTCCGTCAGCAGCTGCACGCTGTCAGCGGCCGAGTCCCGCGCTTCAACCTCGAGCGCCTGACCAGGCTTGAGCCGCTGCGCTTCCAGGAACCGCAGGAAGGTTGCGTCCTGATCGGCAACCCGAGTCACCTTCACTTGGGTGTGCAGCGGACAGGTCAGCAGCGAGTGATAGCGGTGCGGCGCCATGTCCCCATCAGGAGTCGGGATCGGGTCGCCGTGCGGGTCGACCGAAGGGTGTCCCAGCATGGCGTCCATCCGCTCGATCAGGCGGTCCGAGACGACATGCTCGAGCTTCTCGGCGTCTTCGTGCACCTCTGTCCAGCTCATTCCCATGATCTCGACCAGGAACTGCTCGATAAGGCGGTGTCGCCGGAGGACCATGGCCGCCAGCGCTGTCCCGGCGGTTGAGAGCCGGACACCCAGATACGGTTCGTACTCCACCAGCCCGGACTTGGCCAGCGCCTTGATCATGGTTGTCGCCGTGCCAGGAGCCACCCCCACTGCGCTTGCCAGCTGACCCATCGGCACCAGTGCCTTGTCGTTCTCGAGTGCGACCTGTGCCTGATACAGGGCCTTGAGGTAGTTCTCGACGGTGCTTGAAGGGAGCATCACGGAGCTGTTCGGCGGAAGTTTGACATGTGTAGCCTATTCACCCTATATTTTGATTTCTCAAAATGGAACTGTCAACGACTCAAATGCAGAACCAGGGAGAGACCGAAAACAGGCACTGGTCACGACGCGCATGGATCCGTGCGGCCGGTCTCGGTTCCCTCACCGGGGGCGTCGCGCTGGCCTCGCGAGGGGTCGCTGGCGGTCAGGCAGGACCCGAGGGGTCGGGTCCCGACCATCTCGGCAACGCCATGGGGCCGGTCGGCCGCGTCTCGACCGAGTCGTTCGACCCCACGGCCTTTCTCAGAGCCTGGAACTTCTCCGACCTGCCGGCCGATGAGCGGGCGCGCTTCTACCGGGAGACCCCACGCCAGGACGGCACGCTCCTCCGCGAGTACGAGCTGTTTGCCGTAGACCGGGAGATCGAGATCGCACCGGGTGTCTTCTTCCCCGCTTGGACCTACAACGGGCAGGTGCCAGGGCCGACGATTCGCGCCACGGCTGGCGACCGTATCCGGATCAACTTCGTCAACCAGGGCGCCCATCCGCACACCATCCACTTTCATGGCTGGCACACGCCAGAGATGGATGGGTCGCTGCCGGCCCATCAGGTGATGCCTGGCGATCGGTTCGTATACGAGTTCGACGCCGACCCGTTCGGCGTCCACCTCTATCACTGTCACGCTAATCCGCTGAAGCGCCACGTGCATAAGGGACTCTACGGCGCCTTCATCGTCGATCCGCCTGCCGAGACGCCGCGTCCCCCTGCCGACGAGCTCGTCATGGTGCTCAACGCATTCGACACCAACTTCGACGCCGAGAACGAGGTCTATGCGGTCAACACCGCGGCCAGCTTCTACATGCACGAGCCGGTTACGGTGCGGGTGGGCGAGCGGGTGCGGATGTATGTCGTCAATCTGACTGAGTTCGATCTCATTAACAGCTTCCACCTCCACGCGATGTTCTTCGATGTCTTACGGACCGGGACCACCCTGGTTCCGACTGAGACTACCGACACGATCATGCTGTGTCAGGGCGAGCGGGCCATCCTGGAGACCACCTTCCGCCACCCCGGTGACTTCATGTTCCACGCCCACCAGAGCGAGTTCGCTGAGCTGGGGTGGATGGGACTCTTCAGGGCCGAGGAGCGCACCCACAGTGACTGAGACGGCGTTATCAGCCGGGACCGGCTTCGCCTGGGGCCGCGCCCTTCTGCCGCTGGTGTTGCTGTCCGGGTTGCTCGGTCTCATCTACTGGAACGGTCCGGCCGACGCGGTGCGAGGCGAGGACTTCCCACCGGTCGAAGAGCTTGCGTTTCAGCGGGTCGCGCTGGGCCCAGACGGGATCGTGGCCACCGTGCTGAACGACGGGCCAGACACGGTCACGATTGCCCAGGTGCAGGTGGACGACGCCTACTGGTCGTTCACTTCCGAACCCGCGGCAACCTTGGGGCATCTTGGGCAGACCAGACTCACCATTCCCTATCCCTGGGTGAGTGGTGACGCGCACGTCGTGCGGATCGTTACCTCTACCGGGGTGACGTTCGATCACGAGGTCGCCGTGGCGGTGGAGGCCCCGCGTGCGGGCGTCCGGTTCTTCGCCGTCTTCGCCTTGATCGGAATCTATGTCGGAGTGATTCCGGTCGCCATCGGCCTGCTCTGGCTGCCGATGGTCGGGCGGATGGAGAAGCGGGGGCTAGACTTCATCCTGGCCTTGACCACCGGGTTGTTGCTGTTCCTGCTGATCGAGGCCGGGCACGACGGACTCGAGGCGGCCGCCTTGGCGCCCGGTTCGTTCCAGGCTGTCGCCCTGTTTCTTACCGTCACCGGCGCCTCGTTCCTCGGTCTGGAAATGGTGGGGGCCTGGCTGCGCACCCGGCAGAGCGTACCCGAAGCGGGGCGACGCGGCTGGGTGCTGGCCCTGCTGATCGCGACCGGCATCGGGCTGCACAACTTCGGCGAAGGGCTGGCCATCGGAGCCGCCTTCGCGCTAGGAGAGGCGGCGTTGGGCACGGTGCTCATTGTTGGGTTCACGCTGCACAACACGACCGAGGGACTCGCGATCGTGGCGCCGCTGGCCAGGACTCGCGTCCGGCTGGGACAGCTCGTCCGCCTCGGCATCTTGGGTGGCGCCCCGACGATCCTGGGTGCCTGGATCGGCGGTCTCGTTTACTCGCCGATTTGGTCGGTGGTTTGCCTGGCCTTGGGGGCGGGTGCCATCGCCCAGGTGATCCTGCAGCTGGTCAGGCAGACGGCCGGTGAGCAGCCGCTTGGCCGGCATCTGGCTACCACCCCGGTGGCGAGTGGACTACTGGTCGGGGTAGCCGTGATGTACGTGACGGGTCTCATCGTCGGATGAGGCGAACGACGTTCGATGGCGAGCTTGGAGATTGAGGACAACGATGGAGCGTGACGAAGAGTGGCGACCGAAGCGGTCCGGTCGGGGCGATAGTTGGGGCGGATCTCGCGGCGTGGTCGCGGCGGCGGTGGTCTTGGTGTTCGTGGGGCTCTTCCTGCTGCTGCCCCTGGCCGCCACCAGTACCCCCGTGGCGCGCGAGATCACGCTCGTCACCCGCGACATGGCGTTCTACCTCGAAGGCGACACGCGACCCAACCCCACGATTCGGCTCCAGGCGGGCGAACGGGTCCGGTTCGTGCTGCGTAACCTCGACCCTGGCATCGACCACAACCTCGCGATCGACGACTGGGGCCTGGCGACTCGTACGATCGAGGCTGACACCGTTACCACCCTCGAGCTCGAGGCGCCTGCGGGGTCCGGTACGCAGAGCTACACCTGTTCTCCGCACCGTGAGATGATGCGCGGCGTCATTGAGGTGGTCGGCGACCCACGCTGACGCGGCTGCCGTTGCGACACGGTCACTATGGAGCTCGATACCGACAGCTGGTCGGGTGAGGGTGCGTTCACCCAGGTCCTGGTCGAAGCCCTGCGCACGATCGACGCCGTGTCGTTCGTCCGGGTCGAGGATGCCTCTTCTTCTCATGCGGACGTCGAGTACAACTTCATTAGCAACGAGCTGTTCGTACGGTTCCAGACTCGCGAGCGTGAAGTCCGGCAACGTCGGTTCGGAATGATTCCGGTTCGACGACAGGTGGAAGAAGCGGTGATGACTATGAACGGGCTCGAGCGCGAGCTGGGCGAGCTTGACGACGTTGGTTTGCCGGACTATGCCGATGATGGGATGCTGCAGTATCTGCGGACGGAGCGGATTGTGCCGGCCTATCAGACCCGTGGCTACAAGCTTGTTGAGCTCGTGCGGATCTACGAGGTTGGCGCGGACCGTCCCGATGAGGCCGAGACATGAGTGACGTAGCCGATGTGCGCCAGCGCCTCCAACGGATGATCGAGCAGGCGCGCCAGGAAGCTGCCGAGCGCCGACGGCGAGCTGAGGAGGACGCCGGCACTGCCGAGCGATTCCTTGAGTCGGTCGCCACGCCGGTCATGCAGCAGGTGGCAAGAGTGCTTCGCGTAGAAGGATTTGAGTTCCGTCTGTCGACGCCGGCCGGTTCGGTGCGGCTGGTCTCGGAGCGGCAGAAGGAGGACTACGTGGACCTGTCGATCGACGCGACCGCTGATCCGGTCACGATTCTGACCGAGGTGGCGCATGCACGGGGCCGGCGCGTGTCCAGGGTCGAACGCCCGCTTGCGCCGGACGTTCCGCTTGGCCAGCTGACCGATGAGCACGTCCTTGCGTTTCTGCTGGATGCCCTCAAAGTTTTCGTGGCGCGGTAAGAGGGTTAATCCAGAAAGCGTAGCTGACCGGGTAGCGAACCGCGACTCCCACGAGCACGCGTTCGCCAAGGAGAACGCGCACGGCACCCAGAACCATCGGTCCGACTGCGACACCCTGATCGATGAAGCTGCCCCGGAAGCTGGATCGGTCCGTGAAGTTCACGAAGTTGCCCGCCTCGGTCTAGCGCCAGAAGCCCAGGGTTGCCCTGACGCCCACACGCGGTTGCACGCTCGCGATCCGGGTCGTCAGAAAGAGCCGGGCCACGAAATTGAGAGAAACGGTGCGGGTTTTGAGGTCGAGCGGGAGTGGTCCTCCGCTTGGCGACAGAAAGTGCGCGTAGGCGGCGCCGGCCGTGAGCAGGACCGTGCCCGGCAACGCGCAGCTAAGCCGCGTCGTCTCCGAAAGGCCTGCATGCCCTTGCCCCGTCAGATCACTTGCGCCTCGGCAAGCGCACCACGAGCGGCAGCGTTGTAGCCAAGCTCCTCGAGGATTGTGTCGGTGTGCTGACCGAGGGTTGGGGGCGGCGTGCGTACCCCGCCGGGGGTGGTAGCCAGTTTGACTGGCACGCCAAGGACCTGCATTGGTCCGACCTTGGGATGATCGACGCCGAGCACCATCAGCCGCTCCTGGAGCTGAGGGTCGGTCAGCACTTCAGCAAGATCCCGCACCGAGCCGCACGGGATGCCGGTAGTCTTGAGCGCCGACAGCCAGTCGGTACGGGTCCGGGTGCCGATCCGCTCGGCCAGCAGCGGGCGCAATGCATCCTGGTTCTCGATCCGCCCTGCGTTGGTGGCGAAGCGCTCGTCCTCGGCCAACGCTGGCGTGCCGATGACACCACAGAATTTGACGAACAGGTTGTCGTTGCCGACTGCCACCACGATATCGCCATCTGAGGCGCTGAAGGTCTCGTAGGGCACGATGGTCGGATGCTGGTTGCCCAGTCTGGGCGGCGCTTGGCCGGTGGCGAAGTAGATGCCGGCCTGATAGGTCAAGACGGCCGCTACTGAGTCCAGCATCCCGACGTCGATGTGCTGGCCCTTCCCGGTGCGCTCGCGTGCCAGCAGGCCCATCGCGACGCCGTAGGCAGCGAACATACCGGTTACGATGTCGGCGATGGCGACCCCGAGCCGGTACGGGGTGCCGCCGGCGGGGCCGGTAATGCTCATCAGGCCACCCTCGCCCTGCATGACCGCGTCGTAGCCCGGTTCAGAGCTGCGCGGCCCAGTCTGGCCGAATCCGGAGATGGAGCAGTACACGAGATCCGGACGCGACGCCGACAGACTCGTGTAGTCCAACCCCTGACGGCCCAGCGCTCCGGGGCGGAAGTTCTCGACCAGCACGTCGGCTTCGGCGATCAGCTTGTCGAGCACCGCGCGGCCTTCAGCTTGCTTGAAGTTGAGGGTGATGCTTTCCTTGTTCCGATTCACACTGAGGAAGTAGGAGCTTTCACCCTTCTGGAACGGCGGCCCCCACCCCCGGGTGTCATCGCCCTTGCCTGGCTGTTCCACTTTGATGACGCGGGCGCCCATGTCGGCGAGCATCATCGTGCAGTAGGGGCCGGAGAGCACCCGGGTCAGGTCCAAGACGGTGAGTCCCGCCAACGGGCCGTTGTTGGTCGGATTGCTCGTCGCGTTGTCACTCATGCTGATTGTCTCACTCCAAGAATGCTGATCGCGCCGTGAACCGGCAGCGTCCGTTCACTGCGAGAAAGCGAGAGCCAAGCGGGCCAAGCCCTCGGCAAGAGGTGCCGCTGTGCCACCGATGCCGACACGGAGATACCCCTCAAGATCGAACTGGGAGCCCGGGACGATCAGCACCCCGTGCTCGATCAAGAGCGTCTCGGCAAGTTCAGCGGAACCAACCGAACCAGCATAGCCTATCAAGGTCACACCACCGGCCCGGGGCGGTGTCTGATGGTAGCCGTCTGTGGATTCGACCCAGCGCGCGACCCGCGCCTGATTGTCGAGGAGAATCCTGCGGGCCCGGGCCCGCAGTTGCTCCCGTTGATCGAGGGCCAGCTGGGCGAGGCGGTCGCTCAGGGTTCCGGAGACGATCGACGTGTAGTCTCGGCACCCCCACAGCTCCGCCACGGTGTCGGTCGGACCCACGACCCAGCCGACTCGGAGGCCCGGGAGTCCGTACGCTTTCGAGAGCCCGCTGACCACCAGCGTCCGGTCATACCGACCCCACGCCGTCTCGGTGAGTGGTCCAGACAGCTCAGCGCCGCGATATACCTCGTCGGCCAGGATCCACGAACTATGCGTGGCCGCGATATCGCACAGCCGGTCGAGGTTAGCAGCATCGATCTGGCTTCCGGTCGGATTGTTCGGGTTGCTGAAGGCGATCAGGCGGGTGCGGGGGCTGACCGTCTCGGCGACAGCGTCGAGATCAAGCTGCCAGCCGTCCGGGCCTTCCTCGAGCCAGACCGGGTGGACGGTGGCGCCGAACGAGCGGGCGGTCCCCGCCACCTGCATGTAGTTAGGCTGGACTACGACGATCTCGTCGCCCGGTTCGATCAGGTGCCAGGCGCAGATGAAGTTAGCCTCGGAGCTGCCGTTGGTGACCAGGATCTCGGCGAGTCCGGTTCCGGGGTAGAGCGTGGCTATCCGGTCGCGGAGTGCGGCGGTGCCGTTGGTCTGCGCGTAACCCAGCTCGGTCGGTCCCAGGACGTCACCGATTGCGTCGGTCAGCTCCTCCAGCCGGAGCGGTTTGACACCACTCTCCGAGAGGTTGATCTCCACCTGATGCTCGTGGAGCGACTGCCAGCGCTCGAGGTCGAATGAGGGGACCTGCATCACTGCGGGTCCTCGTCGTCAGGGTCGCCGAACATGTCCGCCATCTCCGGCGCCTGCAGGGGGCGTGGGGTCCGTTCGACCGTGTTGGTCTCCGGGATCGGTTCAGCGGCACTGACCCCAAGCTCCTTGAACCGGCGCGCGGTCACCAGGACCCGGGATTCGATGGTTCCGACGGTGCGGTTGTAGGCGTCCACCGTTCTGGTCAGTCCCTTGGACAGATCGTCGAGATGTCCAGCCAGCCGCCAGATCCGTTCGTACAACTCACGCCCGAGCTGACTGACCGTCTCGGCGTTTCTGGCGATCCGTTCTTGCTGCCACCCGTAGGCAACCGCACGCAGGAGCGCGATCAGGGTCAGCGGGCTGGCCGGGATTACGCGCTGGTCTACCCCGAACTCGATCAGTCCCGGGTCGTGCTTCAGGGCGGCGCTGAAGTAGCCTTCGCCGGGAAGGAACATAAAGACGAACTCCGGTGCCGGCTGGAACTGGGCCCAGTAGCCCCGGCTGCCAAGCTCGGTCATGTGCGCCTTTACCTGACCGGCGTGCTCCTTCAGCCGGGCGAGCCGCTCCTCCTGCCCTTGACTCTCCACCGCCTGGCGATAGGCAACATACGGCACCTTGGCGTCGACGATGATGCGTCGCCCGCCCGGCAGCTTCACCACCATGTCGGGGACGAGCTTGCGGTCGTCGGAGGTGACCGCCGTCTTCTCGGTGAAGTCGCAGTGGTCGAGCATGCCGGCCAGCTCGACCACCCGCCTGAGCTGTACCTCGCCCCACCCACCGCGGACATGTGGGGTCTGCAGGGCGCGCTCCAGGTTGGTCGTGGCGGTCGCGAGCGTCTGCAGTTGCTCGCCGAGCCTGGAGTTGGAGCTCGCCCTGTCGCGTTCCACCTCCTGCAGCTTCGCTTGGACCTGACCAAGGGTGTCCTGGAGTGGCCGCACGAGGTTGTCGATCGACTGCTGCCGATGGTCTAGGTCCACTGTCGCTTGTTTCTGTAACTCGCCGAGCGCGGTCTTCGCCAGTTGCAGAAACGACTGATTGTTGGCGCGCAGCGCCTCGGCCGAGACTGCCGCGAACGCCTCGCGCAGTGTCTGCTCCGCCTGTTCGAGCAGTCGGACCCGCTCGGCCGTGGAGCGGCGTTCGCCGTCGAGTTCGGCCGTCGCCCGGATCACCCGTTCGGCCAGCTCGCTGGCGTGCTGCCGGGCCTCGCTCAGTTCCCGTTCACGCTGGGCCAGATCCTGTTCGAGCTGGTTCACCCGTTTGCCGATCTCCTCCGCCCGGGCCCGGGCGGCGGCGGCCTGTGCGGCGGCCGACGTGTTCCCACCGCCAGTTTTGGCGAGGAGCCAGCCCGCGGTCCCTCCGACCACAAGGCCAAGGGCTAGGCCTACGAGCAGCGAAACAGTGTCCACGTCGAGGTCCTCTATTCGTCCGGGTGGGCGGACCGCCGAGCCGGTCGCTTAGCTGGCCGGATCCGGTCACGGTCGTGACGCGTCCCACAGTGTAACTCGCCGTTGCGGCGTGTTTGGCCTCTCCGGGGGAACGCTTGAAGC
This sequence comes from Acidobacteria bacterium UBA2994, assembly GCA_002346545.1. Lineage (GTDB taxonomy): Bacteria > Acidobacteriota > Vicinamibacteria > Vicinamibacterales > UBA8438 > UBA2994. Next base: position 46,905 of record DEAA01000044.1, on the reverse strand, counting down.
ACGACCTCCCGCGGCATAACATGTACGGTTCGGACTCTGACCGCCATCGTGTTCATACCAGGACAGGCCACGCGATGAACGACCATGCGCTGCGGATCTACGACTCGATTCTCGGGTTGCGCTGTGACGCGGACAATCCGACGCCCCTCGTGCGGTTGAACCGCGTGGTGGGCTTCGAGCATACCCAGGTCTACGCGAAACTGGAGTGGTACAACCCGTTCGGTGCGGTCAAGGACCGGGTGGCGGACAACTTGCTCGAAGACGGCGAGGAGCGCCAGACCGTCGGGCCGGGCCAGAAGCTGGTCGAGCCGACCTCGGGCAATACCGGGATGGCCCTGGCGATGCTGGCCAACGCCAAGGGCTACTCGCTGACCACTCCCTTGTCGAGCGAGATTCCGCTGGAGAAGCGGACCATGCTCCGGTTCTTTGGCGCCGACGTCATGGAGCTGCAAGACACGCTGTGCCCTGCCCCTGGGGCGCCGGAGGGGGCGATCGCCAAGGCGATGGAGCTCGGTGACCGTTCCGACTTTCACATGCTCAATCAGTATGTGAACGAGGCGAATCCGGAGGCCCACTACAAGACCACGGGGCCAGAGATCTGGCGTCAGACCGAGGGGCGCGTGACGCACTTCGTGGCTGGATTGGGGACCTGCGGCACCATCACCGGCACCGGACGATATCTCAAAGAGCAGCGGGTGGACGTGCAGGTAATCGGCGTCCATCCTATGGACGGACACGACATTCCTGGTGTCCGGAGCTTGCGCCAGCTCGAGCAGACCCAGCTGTTCCGGCCCGATGAGTACGACGCGGTTGTCGAGGTGGACGACGAGACAGCATACAACCTGTGCCTCCGGCTCAACCGGGAAGAGAGCATCACCGCCGGGCCGAGTTGCTCGATGGCGCTGGCCGGTGCGCTGAAGCTGGTGCCAGACAAGCCAGGCAACATTGTGGTCGTCATTTTTCCGGACAACGCGTTCAAGTACGCCTCCTCCTTTGTCCGGCATTTACCAGGGATGGCGGCGCAGGGGGCGACCAACGGCGCGGGCAAGAACCTGCTGATGGAGCGGATGCGCGAGAACATCCGTGGTAATTCGGAGCTAACCGTCGGGGTGGACGCTGCGCACGAACAATGGACCGAGAGCAAGCCGTTCGTACTGGACGTCAGGCCGCGCGAGCAGTACGACGAGGCGCACATTCCTGGCGCTTACAACGTGCCGCTCGCTGACCTGGCCGGCGAGAGCGGGGTCGAGGCGATCCTGCCCCAGGATCTGGACGCGCCGATTTTCAGTGTCTGCCAGCGAGGGAATGCGTCCTTGTCGGGGCTGCTGTTCCTGAAGTCGCTCGGCTATCGCAACGTGCGGAGCATGGACGGCGGCACGTTGGCCTGGCGAGAGAAAGGATACGAGACCGACTCGGCGTGAGATGGTGCGGTCCGGACTGACCTTGCGGCCGGTGGCAGCGTCCGCGATCCGACACCACGGTCGCGAGACGTATCCCCACGAATGCTGTGGGGCCCTGATCGGCCTCGGCGGACTCGTCACGGCCGCCCTGGCGCTGCCCAACACAACCGACGATGGGCCGCGGCGGCGGTTCTTGGTGCGTCCGAACGACTATCAGGCGGCCGAGCGGCACGCGGCCGAGCTGGACGCCGGGTTGCTTGGCTTCTACCACTCGCACCCGGACGCACCGGCTCGGCCATCGCGCTATGACCTCGAGCATGCCTGGCCGGTGTTCTCGTACGTGATCATCGGCGTGGACGGTGGCGACCCGGGCCAGATGACGTCATGGCGGCTCCGCAACGATCGGTCTGCGTTCGACCAAGAGCAGCTCATAGAGGCAGACCCGGATGATGAGGACGCCGGGGTATGAAGAACGAAGACGGACAAAGACGATGGCAACCAAGATTCTGATTCCCACCCCGCTGCGCGGTTACACCGGCAACCAGGAGGAGGTGGAGGCGACCGGCAGCACGGTCGGCGAGCTCCTGGCCAACCTGGCTAGCGAGCACACTGAGCTGCGCAAGCACCTGTACGGCGAGGATGGGTCGCTCCGGAACTTCGTGAACATCTACGTGAACGACGACGATATCCGGTATCTCGAGAAGGAACAGACCCCAGTGACCGACGATGACACGGTCAGCATCATCCCGTCGGTGGCGGGTGGGAGCGGACGGTGAGCGTCGTACCCCTGACCAACGACGAGGTGGCCCGCTACAGCCGGCACCTCATCATGCCGCAAGTCGGTATGGACGGGCAGCTGAAGCTCAAGGGCGCCAAGGTGCTCTGCGTCGGCGCCGGCGGGCTCGGTTCACCGGTGGCGCTCTATCTGGCCGCTGCGGGAGTGGGCACGCTGGGGATCGTCGACTTCGACGAGGTTGACTTCAGCAACCTTCACCGGCAGATTATCCATGGAACCCCGGACGTCGGTCGACCGAAGCTCGAGTCCGCACGCTCCCGCCTGCAGGCACTGAATCCGGAGGTGAACGTCGTGCCGCACGAGATGGCGCTCTCCTCCGAGAACGCGCTCCAGCTGTTTGCCGACTACGACATGGTGGTCGACGGCACCGACAACTTCCCGACGCGCTATCTGGTCAACGACGCCTGCGTCCTGTCCGGTAAGCCCAATGTCTACGGCAGCATCTCCCAGTTCGAGGGTCAGGCATCGGTTTTTGGCGTGCCGGACGGTCCCTGCTACCGCTGCATGTTTCCCGAGCCGCCGCCGCCCGGGCTCGTTCCGAGCTGCGCCGAGGGTGGGGTGCTCGGCATCCTGCCTGGTGTCGTGGGCACGCTGCAGGCAACTGAGGCGATTAAGTTGATCTTGGGTGCCGGGGAGCCACTGGTCGGGCGCTTCCTGCTGTTCGATGCGCTTAAGATGCGGTTCCGCGAGCTGAAGGTCCGACGTGATTCCGACTGTCCGGTCTGTGGCGATGCGCCTACCGTTACAGAGCTGATCGACTACCAGCAGTTCTGCGGCATCGTGCCCACACCGCCTCCTGCTCCTGAAGCGGCCGATGGTGAGGTCACGGTGGCCGAGCTCAAGGAGCGGATCGATCGGGGCGACGACTTCCTGCTGCTCGACGTACGGGAGAACCGGGAGTTCGAGATTTGTCGAATTCCGGGCTCGCGCCTGATCCCGCTCGGGGAGCTGCCCACCCGTCTGGGTGAGCTCGAAGGTGCCGAGGATCTCGTCGTGCACTGCAAGTCCGGTGTGCGGAGCGGCAAGGCCGTGGCTCTGCTCCGCGAGGCGGGATACGCCGGTGCGCGGAATTTGGAGGGTGGGATCCTGGCCTGGATTGACCAGATTGATCCCCGTCTGCCTAAGTACTGACGCGGCCGTGGGGGGGCGCGATACAATGGCGCCACCGGAGTAGCAATGTTACGACTGTCCAAGAAAGCCGAGTACGCGTTGATGGCGCTCAAGGATCTGGCTTCACGGTCGGAGACCGAGGCTGCCAGCGCTCGCGAGATCGCCAGCCGCTACGGCATTCCCGTGGAGTTAATGGCCAAGGTGCTGCAGCGCCTGGCCCGCCGCAAGCTATTGGTGTCTCAACACGGCACCCGCGGCGGCTATTTGCTCGGTCGCCCCGCAGCCAAGATCGCGGTGGCCGACGTGATCGAAGCCATCGACGGACCGGTGATGGTAACGGCGTGTACGACTTCCGACGACGACTGCGAACAGTACGCAACCTGCAACATCCGCGATCCGCTCTGGCGTATCAAGGATCAGATCGTCCGGGCGCTGACTTCATACAGCTTGAAGGAACTGGCCGCGGATGAACCGCCGCTGGTGCCGATTGCCATCTCGCCTCGCTCCGCCACCAGTCCAGCCTCCCGGATAGCCGCGTCGGGTCGTTGACCATCTACATGGACGGGCACGCCACGACGCGGGTCGATCCCCGTGTCATTGAGGCGATGGTCCCGTTCTTCGACGAGCACTTCGGTAACGCGTCGAGCCGCCATCATCGGTTTGGCTGGACCGCGAGGGATGCGGTTGCTGCCGCCCGGGCAGACGTGGCCGCGCTCGTCGGCAGCTCGGCCCGCGAGTTGGTGTTCACGAGCGGCGCTACCGAGTCAAACAACCTCGCCATCAAGGGGGTTGCCGACGCCGAGCGTTCGGCGGGCAACCATGTCGTGACTGTGGAGACCGAGCACCGGGCGGTCCTCGATCCGTGCGCGGCTCTCGAACGACAGGGACTACGGGTCACATATCTCCCGGTTCGGGACGACGGGCTCCTCGAGACGGATACGCTGGTCAGTGCTCTGACCCCAGAGACGATCCTGGTCTCGGTCATGGCGGCGAACAACGAGATTGGGGTCCTACACCCGGTGGGCGAGCTAGCCCGGGTGGCCCGGGCGGGGGGGGCACGGTTTCACACCGACGCGGCGCAGGCCGTGGGCCGGATCCACCTCGACGTTTCGGCTGATCCGATCGACTTGGTGTCCCTCACCGCCCACAAGCTTCATGGGCCGAAGGGCATCGGCGCGTTGTTCGTCCGAGATGGTCTGGAGCTGACCCCGCTGGTCGAAGGGGGCGGGCACGAGACCGGGCTCCGGTCCGGCACCCTGAACGTCCCTGCCATCGTCGGGTTCGGAAAGGCCGCGCGCATTGGCCTCGACGGCATGGCCGAGGAGTCGGCTCGACTGGCGGCGTTGCGGGATCGACTCGCTGACGGACTGCGGGGTGCGCTCGACGGCGTACACGTGAACGGTTCGATGGAGGCGCGACTTCCGCATAATCTGAACGTGTCCTTCGAAGGGGTCAGTGGAGAGCAGTTGCTCACCGGACTCACAGACGTCGCCGTGTCGTCGGGCGCGGCGTGTACGACGACGTCGGCAGGGTCGTCCCATGTGCTCCAGGCACTGGGCTTGTCGTCGACCTTGAGCAAGGCCTCACTCCGTTTCGGACTGGGCCGGTTCAACACCGCCGACGAGGTCGACCGCGTGGTCGAGCTGGTCCGCACCCTAGTCATTCGTCTCCGGGCGCCGATCGAGGTCTTTGATCTCGCCGACGAGCCGCTGCCGCCAGGTTGGTCCGATTGAGGTGGGGTGCCTGGCAGGTGCTGGCCCGCGGTGCGATACACTGGACGTGGACATCATGATTGAGATCACCGAAGCGGCAGCCAAACGGATTCAGAGCGGGATGGATCAGGAGGGGATCGCTGACGGCGGTCTGCGCGTGGGCATCAAGGCTGGCGGTTGCAACGGTCTGAGCTACATCTTCAAGTGGGAGCAGGCTCCTGCGGATGGGGATCAGGTGTTCGAAGGCCACGGCGGTACCCGCATCTTCGTTGATCCTAAGAGCTTCAAGTATCTCGACGGCACCGTCCTCGACTGCGACCCGAACATGCTGGGACAGAACCTCGTGCTGCGAAATCCGAACGCGACGACCGAGTGTGGTTGCGGGCTCTCGTTCGGCGTGTAGAGCCGGATTTCGTCCAGGTTTTTCCTGGCGGCCGCGTGTCGATCGCCCGTGCGATCGGCGTACACCTGTGAGCGATGTCGCGGTTTGAGGCTTCTCGTTACGGCGGGTCGACCCGGCCGCTCGCTGTGGTGTCGAACCGCGAGCCCTATCTGCATGCGTTCGACGACGAGCGCCGGGTTACCTGGTCGCCCACGACCGGTGGCGTCTCGGTCGCGCTCGATGCCCTCATGCGTGAGCGTGGCGGCGTGTGGATCGCGCACGGGGCGGGGGATGCCGACCGGGACATAGTCGACGAGGCCGACCGGGTACAGGTGCCACCCGACGCCCCGACCTACACCCTCCGCCGCATCTGGCTGACCGAGACGGAAGAGCGCCACTACTACGAGGGGTTCGCGAACGAGGGCCTCTGGCCGCTTTGCCACGTGGCCCATGTAGAGCCGGTGTTTCGCTCGGCCGACTGGCGTGCATATCAGGAGATCAATCGCCGGTTCGCCGAAGCGGTGGCGGCTGAGCTTCCCGACTCCGGGACGCCGGTCTTCATACAGGACTACCACCTGACGCTTGTGGCTCGTTATCTGCGCGAGTCACATCCGGAGACGCCGATCGCGCTCTTCTGGCACATTCCGTTTCCACACCCAGACAAGTTCCGGAGTTGTCCCTATCGGCGCGACATTCTGGAAGGACTGGTAGCCACCGACCTGCTAGCCTTCCAGCTCGAACGGGACCGCCGGAACTTTCTTGCCGCGTCTCGCGCTGAGCTCGGAGCTAAAGCGAGCCGCAGCCGCGTGCATCTGAACAATCGGACCACGAGCGTCTGCGCGGTCCCGATCGGCGTCGACTTCGATCGGATCCGAAGTGTGACCTGTGACCCCGGGCTTGACACCGAAATGACGCGCCTCCGTCGGGAGTTGCGCATCGAGACGCCGAAGGTGGGCATTGGTGTCGATCGGCTGGACTACACCAAGGGGATCCCGGAGCGGCTGAACGCGCTCGACTGCCTGTTCACGCGTTGGCCAAAGTTGTGCGACGAGCTCACCTTTGTTCAAATCGCCGTGCCTTCCCGTTCCAAGCTCGAGAGCTACGCCGCCGTGGCGGCCGACATCGACTGCCGGGTGGCCGAGTTGAACATCAAGCACGGACATAGACCGACCGATGGTCCTATTCGCTATCGAACGTCCGCGCTACGCGTCCGACGTCTCGTAGCGCTCTATCGGCTCGCTGATTTCTGCCTGGTGAGCTCGCTGCACGACGGCATGAATCTGGTTGCCAAGGAGTTTGTGGCCGCTCGCGAAGACCTCGGCGGGGTGCTCGTGCTCAGCGAGCTGGCCGGCGCGGCGCAGGAGCTGCACGACGCCGTGATCATCAATCCCTACGATGTCGAGAGTTTCGCTGACGGGCTCGAGCTCGCGCTGGGGATGAGCGAGGGCGAGAAGCACCGTCGGATGCGAGCGTTGCGGCGTGTGGTGGCCGGGCGCGATGTGTTCCGGTGGGCCTCCGACATTCTCGAGGGGCTCGAGGCCCCGACCTCCTGGCCGCCACGCCAGCGCTAGCTAGACGTCGTCGTCTTCGGGCAGGGCGCGTATCTGGGGGGCCCGTTTGACGACAACGGTCAGACCAAAGAGCGCGATCACGGTCGACGCGCCCAGCCCGAGGTAGGCGCCTGGCGCCATCGAGGGTTCGGAGACGCTCCGTGCCTCATTGCCGGTGACGATCGCGCGCGCCTGCTCGGTGGCCCAGCTTTGCTGCGCGGCTGCGCGCTCCATCAGCCGCTCTCCGAGGAAGAGCACACCGAAGGCGAACAAGCCGACGAGCAGTAGTGGGTGCCGGGAGTTCTTCCGGGTCGCGATACTGAGCACGGCCAGCACCAGGGCCAGCATCGCCAGCCCCAGTACCCAGAAGCCGGCCAGGTCCGGTACCCCGCCGTACTGGTCTGAGCCGACCACGATCCAGGGCATGAAGGCGCTGCTGCCCAGGACCACGCCGCCAAGAATGGGGACGTAGTAGGCGCGCATCGGATGGCCGGCCACGTGCCGCAGTGGTCCTAACAGGGACATGTCGAGGAGTGTAGCACCAGCGATTCTAGCGGGCGCAGGGAGTTGAATCGTCTGGCTGGGGAGAGAGCGTGGTGCGGCCGGTCGCGAGCTGGGTCAAGCTCCGCAGATAGAGTCGGAAGACGCCTGGGTCCCGACCCGGGTGACCGCAGATCCGGACGCGTTCACCTTCGCTCAGGACGCCGGCGTTCCATCCCTGTCGTTCGAGCTGCAAGGCGGCGCGCCATTCGACGGCCCAGGTGTGCTCTTCACCGTCGATCTCTCGTACGCGAAGGTGCACCATCGAGTGCGGATCTCCGAAGAGGAACGACGAGACCTCGCCTTCGAGAATCAGCGTCTGTTCCTCGTCGTAGACCTCGCTCAGAGGGTGGTGCGCGTAGATCGCGGCCCCCAAGATGGTCCATCCGGCCACGAGTAGGGCGATCCAGCGCGTCATGACTGCTACCTCGACGGGTCTGCTCTCTATGATATGTCGTCGTCGCAAGGGATCGCCTGAAGATTCCCTGAAAAGGGACGGCGTTCGGTAAGCTGTCCAGATGACCGCGGAGGAACAGCTCAGCGAAAACTTCAAACGGGCGGTTCGGCTCCTGGTTGTCGAGGACGAGGAAAAGGTAGCGTCCGCGCTTCGCACGGGTCTCGAGCGGGATGGGTACGAGGTGGTGGTCGAGGGTACCGGGGAGGATGCCTGCTTTCGACTCGGCAAGGAGGGGTTCGATGCCGTGGTGCTCGATCTCAATCTGCCCGGTTGGGATGGTCTCGAGGTACTGACGACCATGCGGCAGCAGGGGCTCGACGTTCCGGTGTTGGTGCTCACAGCGCGTGACAGCCTCGATGACCGTGTCGTCGGGCTCGATGCCGGTGCCGACGACTACCTGGTCAAGCCCTTTGCGTTCGCCGAGCTCCTGGCCCGAATCCGGTCGGTGGCCCGCCGGGGCCGTCCGGCAGAGCCGGAACAGATCACGGTCGAGACGCTCAGCATCGACCATGCGACCAGGCGGGTCGAGCGGGCGGGACACACCCTCGACCTGACCGCCAAGGAGTTTGATTTGCTGCATTACCTGGCGTTGCATGCCCGGCAGGTGGTGTCGCGCGACACACTTGCCCGTGAGGTGTGGCGAGAAACCGCTCGCAGCACCACCCTCGACAACGTGATCGACGTGCACATCTCCCGACTTCGGAGGAAGATCGACGAAGGTCAGCCCGTGAAGCTCATCCAGACCGTGCGGGGCGTCGGCTTCGTTCTGCGTGAGGACGCCGACTGATGCGCAGCTGGTGGCCACACAGTTTGCGGGCGCAGCTCACCGCCTGGCAGGTGTGCGCGATGGTGGTAGTGCTTGGCCTGTATGTCGGGCTGGTGCTGTGGCTGGTTACCAGGAACCTGTCGGGAACGATCGATTCCCGCCTTCGCAGCGATTTCAGATGGGCCGCCGAGATGGCGCAGCAAGGGCCCGACGGATCCCTGTCTTGGTTCGAGGGTGATCCGTGGGGCACTGACAGTCCCTGGCTGCAGGTCTTTTCCGGCGACGGCGAGTTGATCTACCGCACGGCGATGGCGCAGCGGTTGCCGGTTTCCGACAGCGAGCAGCTGAGCCGCAGTGCGGTGGGACGTATCGTGGCGGTCCCCTCCGACCCGGCGCCATTCCGGCTCTTGACGGATCGAGCCACCGTGGGTGGTCGTCCGGTCGTGCTCCAAGTGGGGCGGTCGGAGGCGACCATGCGCCTCGAGGTGCGCGAGATGGCGCTGCTGCTCGGGCTGGGATTACCGCTGGCTGTCGCGCTGGCCGGCGGTGTCGGCTATGTGGTGGCGCGGCGCGCACTGGCTCCGGTGGCTCGGATGGGGGAGCGCGCTCGCGATATCACCGCATCACGTCTCGACGAGCGGTTGCCCATCGATACACCCAAGGACGAGCTTGGTCGCATGGCGGCGGTGTTCAACGACACGCTGGGGCGGCTCGAGTCTTCTTTTCTCCAGATGCGCCGCTTTACCGGGAACGTCTCCCATGAGCTCCGGACCCCGTTGACAGCCATTCGCAGCGTAGGCGAGGTCGGCCTGCGAGGTCCCAGTGATGCGGCGGCATATCGCGAAGTGATCGAGAGCATGCTGGAGGAGACCGATCGGCTTACCCGACTGGTCAACCAGCTGCTCGCCGTGGCTCGCGCCGATGGTGGCGACGTTACACCCGGAATGACCAAGGTGAACCTGGGGTCGCTCGCCGAGGACGTGGCCACTGATCTTGGCGTGCTCGCCGAAGAGAAAGGTCAGACACTCGACGTGGACGTGAACGCGTCACCGCCGTGCCTTGCCGACCACATCACCACACGTCAGGCCGTGATCAACCTCGTCGACAACGCTATCCGCTACACCCCCGAAGGAGGCCGGATTCTTCTGCGAGTCTACGAGACGAGGTCCAACGTGTGCCTGGAGGTGACCGATACCGGTCCCGGGATCCCAGAGCGAGACCGGGCCCGGTTGTTCGAGCGTCTCTTCCGGAGCCGCGAGAACGCAGCCGACCCCGGTGGCAGCGGTCTGGGGCTGTCCATCGCCAAGTGGGCCGTCGAGGCGAACCACGGCGAACTCACCTACCAGCCCGTGGCGGCCGGCGGCAGCTGTTTCCGGATCCAGCTGCCCCGCCAGGACATCCTCAGCGGCTCAGGGTGAATCGTCCCCCAACCACGAATGCCCGCGGCATCCCCGGGTAGCCCAGCGCGCTGAAGTACTTCTCGTCGGTCAGGTTCTCGATGCGTGCGAAGGCGGTGAACTCGGGGCTGACCCGATACTGGCCGCCAGCACCCACCAGCGTGTAGCCAGGATTGACGGTGATGTCGACGGGCGTTCCGTCAGACACCCTTGAGAGCCCGAGGAACGAGGAGTCGTGCCTGTCGCCGACGAACCTCACGTTCAGGTGGAGGCTCGCGTCGCCCTGCGTGAACGTGGCCTGCGCGTTTCCTGAGTGCTTCGGGCGCCGCAGCAGCGGCTGACCCGCCCGGAACTGCTGGCTGGTGTTAACCGTGGCGACCACCTCAGTGTCCGTATACGCGTAGGACCCGGTTACCGTGAGTCCTCCGATCGGGCGCTGTAGGCCCCCTTCGATCTCCACCCCCCGGGCCTGGGATCCGGCGATGTTCAGGTAGTCGGGGATGCCGTCGCCGCCGAACCCCTGGGAGAACTGGAAAGCCACCTGGTCTTCATAGTCGTTGTCGAAGTAGGTCACCCGTCCGAGCCACTGCTGGGCGTTGAAGGTGAGCTCGACCCCCGCGTCGATGGTGGTGGCCCGCTCCGGCCTGAGGTCGGGGTTCCCGTTGACAAAGTCGGAGCCGAAGAGCTCGGAGAACGTCGGGTTCTTGATCCCACTGCCGACGTTGCCGAAGAGCTTCACTGACGAGACTGCCCCTTCGTTGATCGGCACCGGGTAGCCACCGGCTGAGAGCTTGGGGCTGGCCTCGGTGCCGAACCTGCTGTTGTCGTCCATCCTGACGCCTACGGTCGCATACCACTGGCCGGCCAGTGCCAGGCGCTGCTGCACGAAGAAGGCGTTGTTCTCGATCTCGAAGCCGCCACCTAGTGTCGCGTTCTCGCGGAGCGGGTCCTCCTCGCGTTCGAACTCGTAGCCGGCGCTGAGCACCTGATCTCCGGCCCAGGTCACGTTGGCCTGATACTGGGCCGAGTAGCGACGGTGCTCCGACTCGAACAGGAACGGGAAGTCGAACACGCCGAACGGCGTCGCAGCGAGAAACTCACCGACACCGAGGTCGAATGTATTGGCGGCGAGGCTGGTGAACGTGGCCTGGTCGAGCAGCCGCACCAGTCGCGGACTGTCAGGGAACAGGGCACCCGGGGTGCCTGATAGCACCGCATACACACTCGGGAAGCTGTCGCCGGTCTTGTCGACCGAGACCCAATCGTTGCGGAAGTAGGTGATCCCGGCCGAGTGCGTGAACCAGTTCCGGAGGGTTTGGTCCATCGTTAGGTAGTAGGAGTAGTCGTTGGTGTCGTAGCCGGTTCCGGTGTCGCCGGGGGTAAAGCCGATCTGACCGACTGAGCGTCCCTCGGCGTCGCTGTAGCGGCCACCGACCCGCAACCGGGTCTGGTTGCCGACGATGACGCCCAGGCCCCCGTCGACTGAGCCCTGGCGGAACTCGTCGTTCTCGGGGAGCTGGTCCTCGAAAGCGCCGTCGGTCCGACGGAACGCGCTGCCGAACTGATAGTTGAGCCGGTTGCGTGCTCCTCCCAGAACGCGGGCGTCGCCCCGGGCGCTGTTGAAGCTGCCTCCTTCAATCGACCCCTGGACGGCCGGTGCCCCGGTGGGCGTGCCCCGCTTGGTAAAGATCTGGATGACCGACCCGATGGCGTCGGAACCGTAGAGTGCCGACTGGGCGCCTCGCACCACCTCGACCCGTTCGACCTCGGCCGCCGATACCCGGCTGAAGTCGAAGCTTCCGCCGCTGGTGTTCACCTGCACTCCGTCGATCAGCACCTGGTTGTAGTCCGACTCGCCCCCGCGGCTGAAGAGCGACGAGAACTCACCTTCGCGTCCGGTGGTCTCGATGCTGAGTCCCGGGGTAAACCGGACGATGTCGGCTAGCGAGGCCGCGCCCAGTCGTTCGATGTCGTCTTTGCTGAAGACCGAAAGTGATTCGGTAACCGACTGCTGGCTTTGTGCCGTGCGGGAGGCGGTGACCACGACCGTGTCGTTGAGGGGAGCCAGCCCGAGCTGGAAGTCCTGGGTCGCCGCCGCCGACACATCGACGTCGGCCGTACCCTGGGTGAATCCTCCAAGCCGGACCGTCAGATGATAGGAGCCCCCCTCGAGTGTCAGCTGGTAGCGGCCGTTCGCGTCGGTGGTGGCGATGCCCACGGGACGCTCGCCGAGCGACGCTTCGACGGTGGCACTGGGGAGCACCGCCCCGGTCGTGTCGCTGACGGTGCCGCTGATGGTCTGGGCGGAGCCCACCGCGGCCAGGGAGAGAAACAGGACGAGCGCCGAGAACGTGCGCGAAATCACTTTACTACCTCCGATGTGTGAACGAACAAGGCGAGTGGTCGAGATGATGGCTTGGTTGGAGTCTAGACGGAGCTCCAAGAGGCCCATCTGACGGCGTTTGAAGCGTTTTTGAAGATCATGCTGTGGTTATGTCCTCCACCAGTCGGCCGAGCAGATGTTCCACCGCTGGGGGATCGGGCAGGCGATAGCGGGCGCCACTTGGACGCGGGCCGACGGCCACACTGACTCCGTCGGAACCCAGGGCCGCAAAGGCATGTTCGTCGGTCTGGTCATCGCCGAGATAGACCAACCGAACCGAGGTGGCACGACGGCGTTCCACATCACGGCGGATCCAGATGACCGCGTCTCCCTTCGTCCATGATGACGCCGCGAGTAGCTCGAGGATGCAGTCACCTGGTTGCAGGCGCAACCGTTGTCGCGCGAGAAGATCGCGGGTGTCGTCGTGGAACCTCGACTCTGCGCGCCGCCGGTCTTCAGTCGTGGTCGCCCGCAAGTGCAACGTTACCGACTGGCGCTTGCATTCGACGAAGGCTCCCTCGACAGCGGCCGCGATCACGTCCAACCGGGTGGCCGCCTCGGCCAAGTCGGGCAGCTCGGCATCGTCGATGGGGGCGGTGGCGGCGTTGTGAGGACCTTCGATCTCGCACCCGTGGAGACCAGCGTAGTAGACCGCGCCGTCAAGAGCGACCCGGCTCTTGATGTCGCCCAGTGGTCGACCGCTCACGATCCCGACATCGAACCGCGGATGCTCGACCAGCGAGGCCAGAAGCTGGCGTCGCGCTGGGGACAGAGCGACCTGTTCTGGGTCGGTCTGGAACTCGCAGAGCGTGCCGTCGAAGTCGGTCAGCAGGAGGAGCGAACCCTCTTCGTGGCATACCGCCCGGGCCACCGTCTCGACCGCGTCATAGCGTACCGGAGTCACTCCTGGAAGGCCTTCGGATGCAGGGCGCGCGCGATCGCCTCGGTTGCGTCCCCCATCCGGGGACCGGGCTGCACGAACTCGTTGCCGAGCAGGAGGTGGACCCGTCCGGCGCGGACGGCCGGGATCGCCGGGAGACGGCTCCAGACCGCGCGCTCGGCGACCTGGCGGGCGGGCGTCATCCGTTCGTCGTAGCTCAGCTCGATGATGATGTCTGGGGCGGCGGTCAGGATCGACTCCGAAGAGAGCTGCACCGATTCGCGCGCGACGGCGGCGAAGACGTTGTCGCCCCCGGCCGCCTCGACCATGTCATGCAGGAACCCGATGCCCCCGCTTGCATACACGTTCGACAAGGTACCTGGCTCGCGGCCGAACACGAGCATCACCCGTGGTTTGGGTTGGTCCGCTACCCGGTTGCTGACCCGCGTGATCTGGCTCCCGATACGGTCGGCCAGCGCGTCTGCGGGCATCCGCTGCCCGGTTCGGACTCCAAGCTCGCGAATGGTCGCCAGCGTGTCGTTCAGCCCCCCATGGGCGTACACGAACACGGAGATCCCGGCACGCTCAAGCTGCGCGAGCTGGTCCTCCTGGCTGCCGTACAGCACCACGAGGTCCGGCGTCAGCGCGATGATCTGTTCCATGTCCGGGTCGATCAGCCCGCCTACCTTGGGAAGGGAGTCGACCTCGGCCGGATGGCGATCGAAGCTCCCCACCCCGACAACCCGTGGGCCCGCGCCCATCGAGAACAATGCTTCAGTGAGCGCGGGCACGATGGAGATGATGCGTCCGGGTCGGGTCTGAGCCGGAAGCGCAGCGACCCACACCGCTAGTGCAAAGGAGACAAGGAGACGGCAGACAGGCGTCATCGAGGACCTCCGCCTCGGGTCACGAGCAGCCAGAGGAAGAACGGGCCGCCGAGCATGGCGGTGATGACCCCCACGGGAAGTTCCATGGGGGAGAGCAGGGTGCGTGCGGCCGTGTCGCAGACGACGAGGAACGTCGCGCCCAGACAGGCCGAAGCTGGGAGTACGAAGCGGTGGTCGGCGCCGATCAGTAGCCGGACGAGATGCGGAACGATGATGCCGATGAACCCGATCGGTCCTCCGAGGGCGACCGCGGCGCCGGTTGCCAGAGAGGCACTGACGAACGCCAGTCGCTGGGTGCGGAGCACGTCGATACCTCGCGCAGCCGCACTGTCGGTGCCTAGGGTTAGGAGGTTGAGCGCCCGGGGTAGTCCCGCGAAAGCTCCGGCCGCCACGAGTAGCATCGGCAACGCCCAAAGGAGCGGTTGATAGCTGCTCACGTCCAGGTTGCCCATGACCCAGCGGATGGCCTGGAAGCTCTGGGTGAAATCGGCCAGATACTGGACGAACAGGATGATGGCCGAGAACAGCGAGTTGAGTGTCACGCCCGCCAGGAGTAGTACGTTGGTGGAGAGCCCCTGGCGTCGCATCGTGGCGAGCCCATAGACCACGCCGACCGCGGCCAGGGCGCCTACGAAGCTAGCCAACGGAACGGCCGGAATGCCGGCCAGCGTTAGTGGCAAGCCGAACGTGATAACCAGCATCGCGCCAAGTGAGGCGCCGGCCGAGACGCCGAGCGTGAACGGGGTGGCCAGAGGGTTTCGCAGCAGAGCTTGCAGCACGACGCCAGCCGCGGCGAGCGCCCCGCCGACCAGGGCGCCTGCCAAGGTGCGGGGTAACCGCGCGATGAAGAAGATCTGCGCGTCGACGTTGTCGGCGAATGCTATCGTCGGGTCGAAGACCTGCCGCAGGCTGATCGCGGTCGGGCCGACCAGCGGCGCACAGAGGACGGCGAGCACCGCCAGTAGCAGGAAACCGATCTGCACGGCCCAGACCCGGCGGCGACGCGCCCCGGCGGTGACCCCGGCGACGACCGGCAGCAGACCCACGTAGGAGGGCGTCGTCAGGGAGACTCCTTCCTGCGGAGTGGGAGCACTGTCAGTTGATCCGTCGCCTCGTGGCGGTGGACATCGGCGTCCACGTTGTAGACCGCGGCGATCGTGTCGCGTGTCAGGACTTGGTCGGTCCGGCCTGCCGCCGCGACGGTGCCCTTCCGAAGCAGGACAAGCTGGTCGCACAGCCTAGCCGCGAGATTGAGGTCGTGGGTGCAAAGCACCACCGTAGTCCGCTGCTCCTCGCTGAGGCGCGCGATCAGCGCCATGGTCTCGAGTTGTGCCGCCAGATCGAGTGACGCAGTCGGTTCGTCGAGTAGGAGCACACGCCCGAGATTCGAGAT
Organism: Acidobacteria bacterium UBA2994; assembly: GCA_002346545.1. Lineage (GTDB taxonomy): Bacteria > Acidobacteriota > Vicinamibacteria > Vicinamibacterales > UBA8438 > UBA2994. Next base: position 31,252 of record DEAA01000044.1, on the reverse strand, counting down.
GCCGGTGTCGAACTGGGCCAGCGCGCTGGCGATAGCGACGCGCTGACGTTCCCCACCGCTGAGGGCGCGGAACGGACGGGCCTCCAGATGCGCCGTGCCGGTGGCATCGAGCGCTCGTCGGGCGATGTCAAGATCGTTCGGCCCCTCGAGTTCGAATGGGCGCAGGTGGGGGTAGCGCCCCATAAGCGTCACGTCGAGGACCGTGTAGTCGAAGACGAGCTCCGTCTCTTGAGGGACGACCGCCAGCCGGCGAGCCAGCGCACCTCGGGCGAACGTGTCAAGCCGTCGCCCATCGAGTGTCACCTCACCCCGGGCCGGGGTCAATAGACCCGCCAACAGCTTGAGCAGCGTGGTCTTGCCGGAGCCGTTCGGGCCGAGCACGCCTACCAGGCCGCCCTCGGACGCTGCGACGGAAACCCCGTCGAGGACGGTACCTTCGTCGTAGGCAAACGACACGGCTTTAGCGCGCAGCATCGTCTGGGCGGACGCAGTGGGGCGTCGCGGTAAAGGGGGTCCGACCTGCGAGATGGAGAAAACGAGAGGAGACCACTGGTTCCTTTCCGGCGTTTCCACGCGCCGTGCCCGTCCGCATGCGGACGGTGCGAAAGGACGAACCCGGTGGTCAGGTTTCCTGACTCGCGAATCAACGCGGCTCGGTGGCGCCTTCCCACGCGGTGCGCAGTGGCGGGCCCGGAGGCCGGGTACCGAACCGCTCCTCGCTTACAGTGGCGGGACCGTGTGGGCTTCGCACCCACTTCCCTTGCCAACCGGGGAGCGTCGAAAGAGGGCGAAGTATACCACGGTCGGTCGGCGTGGCCGGTTGCCTGCCGCCGTGACTCCGGCGTACGATAGCGGTTCGTGACCGACGCGGATGCAGCGACCGGGGGGCTTCGGGTCACGACCCGCGACCTCGTCATTTCCACCACTCAGCGGGCCGAAGTGGTCGGCCTGACGGAGCAACTGACGGACGCGGTGCTGGCCAGCACGGCCGAGCCCGAGGCTGGCCCGTGTCCCCTTCAACTGCGGGCCCCGGTGTGGCGCACGATGGATGGCGCCGCGTCTCGATGACTATGCAGACACGACTGGCCCAGAGCGGGCTCTCCGAGATCGCCGACAAGCTCGATGCGGGTATCCGGCTCGAGCTTGAGGATGGTGTCCGTCTGTTCGAGTGTTCCGATCTGCTTGCCGTCGGCTGGTTGGCCAACCGCGAGCGCGAGCGGAGGCATGCCGGTCAGACTTTCTTTAACCACAACATCCGGATCGAGGCGACCAACGTTTGCGTGGCCAGTTGCCTCTTCTGCGCGTTTGCCCGGCTGCAGCCCGGTGATGACGGCGCCTACACGTTGTCGCTCGAACAGGTCTGGGAGAAGCTACGGGTGCGGGCCGACCAACCGCTGACCGAGGTACATGTGGTCAATGGGCTCCATCCCGACCTGTCGTTCGACTACTACCTGGAGTTGCTGCGGGGCTTCAAGAAGATCCGCCCGGACGTGCACCTGAAGTGCTTCACCGCCGTCGAGATAGCCTTTTTTGCCGATATCTACGGCCGCACGGACGAGCAGGTTCTGCGAGAGTTGATGGAGGCCGGACTCGACTCGCTGCCTGGCGGTGGCGCCGAGGTGTTCTCGGAACGGGTCCGTCAGAAGCTCTGTCACGACAAGTGCGGCAGCGACCGCTATCTCGACATTCATCGCACGGCGCACCGTCTAGGCATGCGGTCGAACGTCACCATGCTCTACGGTCACATCGAGACGAACGAAGAGCGCATCGATCACATGCTGCGGGCACGTGCGTTGCAAGACGAGACCGGAGGGTTCCAGGCATTTATCCCGCTAGCGTTCCACCCCGACAACAACCAGATGCGTAAGTTACCCGCGCCGACCGCGGTCGACACGCTGCGGGTGCACGCGGTCGCCCGACTGATGATGGACAACGTCGCCCACATCAAGGCGTTCTGGATAGCCACCGGCGTGGAGACTGCGCAGACCTCACTCTGGTTCGGCGTGGATGACTTGGACGGGACCGTCCAGGAAGAGCAGATCTACCACATGGCCGGCGCCCGCACCCCGGAGGCGCTGAGTACCGAGGATATCAGTCGGCTGATCCGGGTGGCGGGCCGTGACCCGGTCGAGCGGGACACGCTCTATAACGTCGTTTCGATGCCGGCCTGATTTGCCACAACCGTTGTTGTATCGCGTTTCTTGATCCCACTTGTGAAGGAGAGTGTTCTGATGGCGTACGAGCTTCCCGACCTGCCCTACGGCTTTGATGCCCTGGCCCCGCATATCGACGAACAGACGATGCGCATCCACCACGGTAAGCACCACGCGACCTACATCACCAAGCTCAACGGCGCACTGGACGGACATGCGGACCTGGCGGCCAAGTCGGTCGAGGATCTAATTGCCGATCTGGATGCCGTGCCCGAGGCGATCCGGGGCGCCGTCCGCAACAACGGCGGCGGCCACGCCAACCACACGTTGTTCTGGCAGGTTATGGCGCCGGGCGCCGGCGGCGCGCCGAGCGGAGCGATTGCCGACGCGATCAACGGCACCTTTGGCAGTTTCGACAGCTTCAAGGAACAGTTCGCCGCGGCTGGCGTGGGCCGGTTCGGGAGCGGCTGGGCCTGGCTTCTGAAGGACGGCGATTCGCTGGCGGTCGAGAGCTCGCCGAACCAGGACAGCCCGGTGATGGCAGGCAAGACGCCGCTCCTGGGTCTGGACGTCTGGGAGCACGCCTACTACCTGAACTACCAGAACCGGCGGCCCGACTACATCTCGGCCTGGTGGAACGTCGTGAACTGGGACGAGGTCAATCGTCGCCTGGGGTAGTCTCTGCCTAGGGGACCGGACCGCGACGGGCGGTCCGGTCCTTCCTCACACATGACCCTGTCCTTCGTCCTGTTTCTGTTCCTAGCCCATCTCGGGATCGGGGTTATTTTCTCGCTGCTGCTTGTCAGTAGGGAAGCGGGCGTTGCGTTTTTTCGGTTCAACGCAGGGCTCGCGGCCGTGTTGCTGCTGATCGCGCTCGCCTTCAGGCCTGGCGAGATCGAGTTGGCGCCCGGCACCCAGGGCAACGCGTTCCTGGCGGTGATCGTGTGTACCGGGGCCATCCTGATCTACTGGGCCACCATCGGACGGGTGGCGGCGTGGTTGCGGCCGATTCTGCTCGGCACCGCGGTGGTGGCCGGCACCGTCGGGCTGCTGCTTCAGGCGCTGGCGATCTCGGGAGATGCCTCGAACTTGGTCGCCACCCTTACGGCAGTCAGCTTTCTGACCTCGACGGCGCTCTTAGGTGGCACCTGCACTGCGATGACGCTCGGCCACTGGTATCTCGTGCTGCCCTCGATGCCGGTCGACCACTTGCAATCGGTGGTGAAGTTCCACATCGGGTCGACTGCGGCGCGCATCCTCGTGGTGGGGGTGGCAGTCTGGTGGGCGCTCAGCGTGGCCGACCTACCCGAGCCGGGCTTCTATCGCTACATGATGTCGATCGACGGCATCTTCTTCTGGCAGCGGATTCTGTTCGGGCTACTTGGTCCGGCCGTGCTCGCCTACATGACTTGGGAGACCGCGAAGATTCAGGCTACCCAGTCGGCCACCGGCATTCTGTACGTCGATTTCTTCACCGTGATGGTGGGCGAGGTGCTTGCCAAGTATCTCTTGGTGGCGACCACCGTTCCTGTCTAGCCCGACACCAAAGCTCAAAACTCGAGAGGTCGACCCCTGGAAGTTACCGTCGTTTGTCATCAGTGTGGGAGCGCCCTCCCGGTCGATGCAGCTGAGGAATCGCTGCAGATCAACTGCGGACGCTGCAAGCAGGCGTTCATGCTGAGCTTCTCGGACGACGTTCGGGCCAGCACGAAGGTCGACCAGTGCCCCGTCTGTGAAGGCGGCGATTTCTACATGCGCAAGGACTTCGACCCTAAGGTCGGGGTCACGGTCATCGTCATCGCGGCGTTGATCAGCGCGGGTTTCTACTTCTACGGTCAGGATCTGATCGCCTACGGTGTTTTGGGCGGTGCCGCCCTGATCGACCTATTTATCTACAGCCGCCTCAAGGACCTGACGGTCTGCTACCGCTGCCACGCTGAGTTCCGAGGGTCGTTTGAGCATTCAGCGCCGCCGTTCGATCTCCACACCGCAGACGAGCTCGAGCCGGAATACGAGCGTAAAGTCGGGAAGCGCTAGGCGGGGTGCTGCTGGACGACTGGGTGAGGGTAGCCGGTATGGCCTGCGGAACCGGCTAGAACAGCTTCACTTCCACAAGCTCAGCCTTTTCGACAACGTTGGTTCGGGTTGGGATCTCGATGTAGCCGTCGGCTCGCGACATGCTCGTGATATCGCCTGACGCCTTGAACGCACCAATCGCTTTGCCGTCGACCACCCGCACCGAGTAGAGCTGGTGGCGTCCCGACACCGAGTTGAACCGTTGCCCGGCCGGTACGGTGACCGTGCGGAAGCGGTGCGGAGGGAGACGGGCGATGCGGCGGAGCATGGGCATCAGCAGCAGATAGGCGTTCGACAGGCAGGAGGTGGGGTAGCCGGGCATGCCCAGGACCGGAGTGCTCCCGATCCGGCCGAGAACGGTCGGTTTCCCCGGCTTGACCGCGATGCCGTGGAACAGCACCTCGCCTTTCAGTCGCAGCACGTCGATGGTCAGGTCGCGTTCGCCCACCGAGCTGCCGCCCGAGAAGACCAGGATGTCGGCGCCGTCGGCCAAACAGGCGTCGACAGTGGCGCCGAGCTCGTCGATGCTGTCGGGCGCCGTGGGCAGCGGGAATGCGACCCCACCATGCTCCTGGATCACCGCGCCGAGCGAATACCGATTGATGTCGTAGATCTGGCCGGGTCCCAGTGGCTGACCTGGCGCAGTGATCTCGTTGCCGGTGGACAGGATGGCTACGCGCGGTCGGGTATAGACGTTGACCTCGGCGATGCCGAGGGCCGCGATGGAGCCGACGCGGCTTGGTGTCAGATGGTCTCCGGCTTCGAGTAGCTCGGTGCCCGTGGAGATGTCGGCGCCCCGCCGTCCAATGTTCTGGCGTGGATAGATCGGGGTGAAGACCGAAACGTCGTCACCGACGCGTTCGGTTTCCTCGACCATCACCACCGCGTTGGCGCCGTCGGGCATCGGCGCTCCGGTGGCGATCTGCGTGCACTGGCCCGCTGCGACCGTCTTTGACGGGATGCCGCCGGTGTGCACCGTCTCCAAGCAGGTGAGCCGACGGGGCTCGTCGCGGCTGGCGCCGAAGGTGTTCTCGGCGACTAGCGCGTAGCCGTCCATGGCCGCCCGGTCGAACGGCGGTACATCCTGGTCCGCCACGATGGCGCTGGCGAGGACCCGGCCGACCGCCCCGTCGAGGTCGACCCGCTCGATCCGGTCGAGTGGCACGCTCGCCTGCTCGGTCAGCGACAGCGCCTCCTCGATCGGAATTGTCTTCTTGATCGGCCGCATCTTTGTACCGGTGTTCACCGTGTTACCTCGCGCACGAGATGACCGAGCTCGGGTAGTACCAGTCTGGTCATTCCCAGTCGGACCGCGTTCTGTGAACCTGGCATCGAGATCAGGACCTTACCGCGGGCTGCCCCCGCACAGGCTCTCGATAGCATGGCCGAGGGACCGATCTCCTCGAAACTGAGCGTCCGGAACAACTCGCCAAAGCCATCGAGTCGCTTGTCCAGGAGATCGCTGACCACCTCGTAGGTGCCGTCTCGACGGCTGATGCCGGTGCCGCCAGTGGTGATCACCGCCTGCACGACATCGGTATCGAGCTGGGCCGAAATGGCATAGCGCAGCGTCTTGGCCTCGTCGGGCACGATGGCATGCCCGATGACCTCATGACCGTTTTCGGTCAGCAGTTCACGGAGCAGGCGCCCGCCGGTATCAGTTTCTTCCGTGCGGGTGTCGCTGACTGTCAGCACATAGCACCTAATGTTGGTCGGTGACGCCCGCTTGTGTTCCTGGTGGCTCATCGGCGGAATCATACCCGGTAGCCTGCGGTTGTCCGGGGTCGCTGCTGCAGGGCAGGTCTTTAGACTCGCCGGCGCGAGTTTCCATGGGCCCGCCTTTCGGCCCGTCATCGTGCGATCATGGACCGCCATGACGACGTCCCTCACATCCCGTACTGGCCTGGCCGGTCTTGTCGCGGTGCTGGTGCTCACCGCCGGTCCGGCGCTGGCCCAGACCGATGATGGCTGGGTGGTTCCGCGGATGCCGGACGGCGTGCCGGATTTGCAGGGGCTGTGGAATAACACCACCATCACACCGTTTGAGCGGCGGCCGGCGCAGCCGGAGTTCATTACAGAAGAGGACGCTCAGGCAGCCCAGGAGCAGGCGCTAGCGCGTCGGGCCGAGGCGAACGCGCCGAGCGTCGTGCGCACCGAGCCGCTCCCGGTGGGTGGCAATCCCGGCTCAGTCAACCAGTTCTGGTTGGGCCCTCGGTACCAGATCGTCGAGACTCGACGCTCGTCGCTGGTCATCGATCCGCCAGACGGGCGGGTACCGCTCCGGCCAGAGGCCGAGGAGCGCCGTGACTATTTGGTCGAATATCGTGCCGACCAGATCGAGAACATGAGTGTCTACAGCCGCTGTATCACGCGTGGCGTGCCCGGCACCATGTTCCCGCAGGTCTACAACAACGGCTACCAGATCCTGCAGATTCCTGGTTATGTCGTCATCCGGCCGGAGATGATGCACATTCGGATCATTCCGCTCGACGGATCGCCGCATATCTCCCCCAAGATCAGCGGTTGGATGGGCGACTCGCGCGGACGGTGGGAGGGGGATACCCTCGTCGTCGAGACTACGAACTTCGATCCGAGAGGGTGGATCTCGTCAAATGCCTCGGCAGGGCGGATGCACGCCGTGCCGCAGAGCGACAAGCTACGGGTGGTGGAGCGGTTTCGACGGGTCGACGAGGGCACCTTGTTGTGGCGAGCAACCATCGAAGACCCGCCATTCTACGCCTCGCCCTGGACGGTGGAAGTGCCGTTCCGGACAGTGCCAGACTACATCATCTACGAGTACGCCTGTCATGAGGGCAATCATGCCGTCGAGGGTGTGATGGGAGGCGCTCGGGTCCAAGAGCTTCGCCCGACGACGGGGCCAGGCTAAATGGTCTACCATCCTCGGATGCGCGTGCGAGCCCTTCCGGCGCTGGTCCTGGCGCTCGTCGCGGCGGCGCTCGTCCGCCCCTCGGCGACGCCAGAGCTTGGCCCGGTGGCCGCCCGATGGGTCAGTTCGACGCTGGACGGCATGACGCTTGACCAGAAGATCGGTCAGCTACTCATGCCGTCGTTCCGCACCACCTACTTCAGTAACGACAGTGACCGCCACGACCGGCTCGTGTCGCTCGTGCGTGAACAGCACGTTGGCGGTTTTCTGCTCTTCGCCGGCCGGTTGCCCGCCCCGAACGTCCTGCTCGGCGGTGGCTATCCGCGCGGTGTTCCTGGCCAGCCGCTGGCGGCCGCATCCACTAACAATCGATTGCAGGCCGAGTCGGCGCTCCCGCTGCTCAACGCGGCCGACTTCGAGACCGGCGTCGGTTTCCGGATTGGTGGGGCCACGACTTTTCCCCGCGCCATGGCGTTCGGCGCCGCGGGTGACGAAGCCCTTGCGGTGGAGGCCGGGCGGATCACGGCGCTCGAAGCGCGCGCCCTTGGCGTGCACGTGAACTTCGCGCCGGTGGCTGACGTCAACAACAACCCGCGCAACCCGGTTATCAACACCCGCTCGTTCGGCGAGAATCCGGATGTTGTATCGCGGCTTGCTTCTGCCTATGTCCGCGGCCTGCAGGACGGGGGTATGGTGGCCACGCTCAAGCACTTTCCGGGGCATGGCGACACCGACGTTGACTCGCATCTCGGCCTGCCGCTAATTCCGCATCCTCGCGCGCGGCTTGAACGGATCGAGCTGCCGCCGTTCCGGGCTGGCATCGCCGCGGGCGCCGGGGCGGTCATGACCTCGCACATCGAGCTTCCCGGGCTTGACCCGGAGCCCTCTCGTCCCGCCACTCTTAGCCCGCCCGTAGTCACGGGGCTCCTCCGTAACACGCTTGGGTTCGACGGACTGATCTATACCGACTCGATGCGGATGCGCGCGGTGACCGAGCTCGCTTCGCCTGGTGTGGCCGCGGTGCAGGCCGTGGTTGCGGGTCACGATGTGGTCATCCACTCGCCGGATGACGTGGTGGCGTTCGACGCGCTCAAGGCCGCCGCCGAGGATGGCACCATCTCCGAGGCACGCCTCGATCGATCTGTCCGGCGCATTCTCGAGGCCAAGGCAGCGCTGGGGCTCCACGGTAGCCGGCGGGTCAGTCTCGATCAAGTGCCGGACCTGGTCGGCAGCCGCGCCCATCGTGAGGTCGCGGCCGAGGTGAGTCGGCGTGGCATCACGCTGCTGAAGGACGAGCGCGGGAGCGTACCACTACGGGTGCCTCGGGACGCGTCGGTGCTCTATCTTTCGGTGGTCGACTATCCAACCGGTTGGGGGCATGGCGCGCCAAGCGCCACGTTTTTACCAGAGCTTCGCGCCCGCTGGGATGACGTGACGGCGATGGAGCTGTCCGACCGGACCACGTCCGGCGAACTAGCCGTGGTGCGGGCCGACCTCGGTGCCTACGACGCGGTGGTGGCGTCGGTGTTCGTCCGGACCGCGTCCTACAGCGGCCGCATGGATCTCGAGTCCCAGCTGCAGGATTTCCTCCGCACGGTGGCCCGCCGCACCGAGGTGCGCGATGTCCCGTTCGTTACCGTGTTCTTCGGGAACCCGTATGCCGCCACCTTCATGCCCGAGCTGCCGGCAACGCTACTAACCTACGATTTCTACACGCTTGCTGAGACCAGCGCTGTTCGCGCGATCACCGGCGAGGCGCCCATTACCGGCCGGCTCCCGATCGCGCTTGGCGAGTATCCGATTGGCCACGGCCTGACCCGTGCTGCCCGGTGACGGCGTTGCCCTGACCAAGGAGACCGATGAGGACACCGGCGACCATCTACCACAACCCGCATTGAAGTACCTCCGCCTATGCCTTGGCGGTCGCCAAGGACAACGGGGTGCCGTACCACACCATTCTCTACATGAAGGAGAAGCCGGATCGGACGCAGCTCGAGGCGCTGGTCGGCATGCTCGAAGATCCCGTCGAGGATCTCGTGCGGAAGGACTCGAAGTTCAAGAAGCTTGGGCTTGATCCGGCTGACTACGAAGGGAACGCTGCCGCGGTGGTGGCTGTGCTGGAGCGTCATCCGGCGCTGCTCCAGCGCCCGGTCATCGTGCGCGGTGGTAAGGCGATCGTCGGACGTCCGCGTGACCGGGTGCCGGCGTTCCTGAGCTGACCTAGTTCGTGACCGTCACCGTGACGTCGGCGGTGGCGCCGATGGCACCGTCAGAGGCGAGACACCGCAGCACGTAGGTGCCAGGCTCCTCGAAGACCACCTCGGTGGCCCAGCCGCCGTCGGGCGGCGGCTCCGGCGTCTGCCAGCCCGGCGACCATGGGGAGTTGGCGCCGGCCCGGGTATCCTCCCAGGTCTTGGCTTGCACCGGCTCGAAGGCTATATCCCCGTCTCCACGATAGACGAACCAGGAGACCCGTAGTCCGGTGGCGCTGCCCACGGTGACCTGCACCGGCGGGCGCCAGGGGTTGCGGCTGCGACGACGCTCTGCCGGTACGCCATCGTCGATGGCCACCGCCAGCAGAGGAAGCGGTTCACCCACTCGCACGGAGTGGGTGCGCGGACCTTCGACTCTGAGGACCGGCGGCGTGTTAGCTCGGATGGTCGCGTCACTCCGGCCGGCGCCTAGCGCTCCCTGTTCGGAGGCCTGCACCAGGTAGTCCACGTAGTAGTCCTGCCGCAGGGTGGCGAACGCCTGCTCGGCCTGGCCTGCGGTGATCAGCGTCCAGATCATCTCGTCGTCCTCGGTGAAGCCAGGCGGCACCGGCACCTTGAAGACGAAGCGGTTGCGGCGTGGAAGGAAGTGCGTTGGTTGACCCAAGTCGGGACCACCTGGCTCGAAGTGGTTGTTTGGCCCCACCGGCACGTCGAGCTCTTCTTCCCAGTTCCGGTTCATGTAGCCGAAGAGGAAGAAGCGGTTTCCCTGCTCGTCTTCCTCCCAGCCTTCGTAGGCGGGGAAGACATTCTGGCCGTGCTGGTAGTTGGGTCGGGTCTGGGCGCTGACGGTTGTGGCGACCAGGACCAGCCCCAGTGCCAGCGTTTGGCCCCGCCGCCGGTCTCTCGGTTGCGAGCTCACGAGCAGACTCTTTCTTCCCCCTGACTACTGGCGGGACGCCTGGCCGTCGGCCTCGTTCTCATTGTCCTCTTCCTCAGACGTGGCGGTCGGTCGCCGGTTGTACTCCTCTGGCAACTGGATGTCGTCGAAGGGACAGAGCGGACAGCCCAGCGTGTGATCGTTGGGTCCCAGCCCGAGCTTCTCGCGTCGCTCGGCCATCTCGGCGATGAACTGCTCGTCGGTCAGCGCCACGCCCAGCCCGAGGTCGATGAACATGTTGGTCACTGACCGGTTGCCAGAGCCTTGCCAGTTGCGCGGGTCTGGCACGTTTCGGTTGGTTGGCGAGTTGTCCATGTAGCCGGTGATGTGGAGGATGGTCCCCTTCGGCAGTAGCGGCGCGTAGTCATCGTGGTACTCGTAGGTGCGCACCCAGTTATGGTCGTAGCCCGCGCAAGTAAGCGTCTCGATGTTCATGCCCCAGATCGCTTCCAGGCACATCCGCTCGCCGGGGGCGTGCAGATGTGGCTCGAAGCTGGTGATCTTCTGGTTCTGCTGGAGCACCGAGTAGGCATGCAACTCTTGGTCGGCCTGCATTCCGCGAATGTCGATGTCGAGCCCATTACCCAGCCCACGGCCCACCCGACGGTATTCTGGCTCGTAGCCCAGCGGGTGGAACTTCCAGCCGATCTTCAGATGGCCAGTGGTGTCTGTGCCGTTCGAGTGGACGTGAAGCGAGTTGGAGACGACGCTGGAATTGGCGGCCAGTAGCCGTCCCGCTTTCGGGTCGAGGAAGTCGGCATTGCGGCCCACTTCGTGAATCGGCCACGACGTTCTCGTCTGGCGGTCGGGGTCTTGGACCGGCACGCCATTCTCGTCCATGACCTGAGTCGCCCAGATCATGTGGTGATAGATGAAGCGGCCGCCCACCGTGTCGCGTGCCTGAGACGGATCGAAATCGTTGAACTCCTTGAACTCGAGGGCCGCCACGTAGCGGTCCTCTGTGTTGCCGATAGGAGTGGTCTCGATCTCACCCCACCAGTCTGGGGCATCGCCCGGCATGGTGATGTCGGGCAGCGTCGTGATCAGGTCCGGCTCGCCGATGGCCCAGGCCGCGGTGCTCCAGTTGATCGGCTCGGGCAGGTCGGCCGGGTTGCCCTCGGGCGCGCCAGTATCGGCCCAGGTCGCGATCTTGGCAATCTCTTCGTCGGTCAGCGACGGGTCGTTCTTATAGTGCTGAATACCGAGGTTCTTCTCGACATACCAAGGCGGCATTACGCCCGCCCGGGGGCCCATGCTGGTCCGCATTTTCATCGCCCGCGCCCACGGCCGGGTCTCGTCGTAAGTCCGCAGTGCCATCGGCGCCACCGAGTCAGGCCGATGGCATGTCTGACAGCTACGCTGCAGGATCGGCGCGATGTCCCTAGTGAAGGTCACCTCGGCCTGCGCGACCGGGGTCTGTGCGAGACTAGCGGCGCCCGGCGCGAGCGTGAGCAGGGTAACGACACAGGTCAGAGTGCGGTTGGTCATGAAGGCTCTCCGGCTAGTCGAACAGGATCAACTTCGAATCATATACGACCCGCCAGGGTGGCCTGGTGACGAAAACCCGTCGGCCCCCTGAGTGCTATACTCTCAACCCCGTGCCGGCGCCAGCCGGTCTCACTAAGCGCCCTTAGCTCAGCTGG
>DEAA01000044.1:15531-19041 GCA_002346545.1 Acidobacteria bacterium UBA2994 | reverse complement strand
TAGCTCAGCTGGATAGAGCGTCTGGCTACGAACCAGAAGGTCGCAGGTTCGAATCCTGCAGGGCGCGCCATTCTTTTCAATAACTTACGGGGATCGGTGTCGGCGGGTCGTGCGAAGACACCCCCAGAGTCGCGCCCGAAGCACCGGAAGTCCGATGGCCTGTCCTCTCAATCGGGTACCGCGAAGACGAACAAGTTGTTCCGGTTACGCCTTTTCTTTGCTGTGTCGCCTGTTGAGACCAGTCGGCAGACCGACACCGCCACCGGTCTCCCGACCGTAACGCCTTTGAGGGCGCGTTCGATGACTCCTCGCCCAACTCGCCGATTTCACACCGGACAGGGCAGCCACGTCGTCTCAACTTGACAGAGCCTTCCGCCGCCAAGGACTTGCCACCGGGCTCCGAATTGCGCGATCCTTCATTATTAGTTTTACGAATCGGTAGCGAAATTCAGGGTGCAGCTGACTTTCCTGCGTTGTTGCCACGAGCGAGGTACGACTATGCGCACGAAAGGCGTGGTGGGCGTCGTTGCAATTGTGCTCTCGGCCGTCGGCCTGGGTTCGGCCGGCGCGGAGCCTCGATTGATTGACGCGGCGAAGCGCTCGGACGTCGCCGCCGTCCGCGCGCTGGTACAGCAGGGGCTGGATGTGAACGTGCGTGCCGGCGACGGAGCAACGGCCCTTCACTGGGCTGCCTATCGGGGTCGGGCGGATCTCATTCAGCTGCTGATCGAGTCGGACGCAGCGGTGAATGTCACCAACGATCTGGGCGTTACGCCGCTGTGGGTCGCGGCGAGCGTTCGGGGTACAGCCACCGTTGAAGCGTTGCTCGCGGCGGGCGCTGAGCCGGATCTCGTGCCGCCCACCGGCGAAACGCCACTCATGATCGCAGCGCGCATGGGCAACCTCGAGGCGCTCACGCAGCTGATCGCCCACGGCGCGGACATCAACGCCGCGGAGGCCGCTCGGGGCCAGACAGCGCTGATGTGGGCGACCTCGCAGCGGCAGCCACAGGCGGCCAAACTGCTCATCGACGCGGGCGCCGGCGTGAATGACCGGACCGTGGCCTCCAAGCGGTTCGTTCAGTTGTGCTGCTCTGAATACAACGGAGACGTCCGGGGGACTGCGTGGGTGGACCACGGTGGATTCACAGCGCTCTTGTTCGCGGCTCGGGAAGGAAGCGTCGAATCCGCGGAGTACCTGCTGGCCGCCGGCGCCAACGTGAACGACAGCGGCGCGGACGGCTCGACTGCCCTGGCTGTGGCGGCACTCAGCGGCCAGACAGCAGTCGCGGAGCTGCTCATCGAGCACGGAGCCGATCTGAACGCCGCCGGCGGTGGGTATGCGCCCCTGCACGCGACCGTACTGCGGGGCGATCTGGACCTTGCCGCGTCGCTCTTGGCGCGCGGCGCGGACGTGAATGCTCGGCTGACTCGCGCAACCCAGTCGCGGCGGTCTCTGAATGACTACGCCTTCGACCGGAAGTTGATCGGCGCGACGCCGTTCATGGTGGCCGCCAGAGACGGCGAAGCGGCGTTCATGCGTGTTTTCGCCGCGGCAGGCGCCGACACATCGATGGGACTGCGTGACGGTGCGCCACCGCTTGCGGTGGCCGCGCGCGGGGAGCAGCATTTCGTGACCGCCCGGACAGGCGGCGTCGGGGAACCGAGTCCGCGCGTGCTTGACCAGCGGGCGCTGGCGGCTGTGAAGGTGGTGGTCGACCTCGGCGCGGACGTGAACGCTGCGGATCGGTCGGGCAACAGCGCGATGCACGTGGCCGCCGAGAGACGCTTCGAGGGCGTCATCCGGTTCCTGGCGGAGCAGGGTGCTCACGTGGACGTCAAGAACCAGCTCGGCGACACCCCGCTGGCGCTGGCGCTTCGCCCGCTCCCACCGCCCCCCGGCTCCGTGGTCGTGGCGCAAGGCGTGGAGAGGGTCGACGACGGACCGAGGATCGCGGAAGTCCTTCGCAGCCTCGGTGCGAAGCAGTGACCGTATCATGACGAGAAGAGCCATGGGCTGGAAGACATCCCTTGTCGTCGTCACCGCCGCCGGCTGCCTGCTGAGTCCGCTGGCCGGTGGACGCATTCGCGCGGCAGGCTCGAATGCCGCTCAGAGCGCCGCGGCGGCGGCTGAGGACCACCGCGGCCTGCTCGATCGGTATTGCGTGAGCTGTCACAACGAGCGTCTGCTCACAGGCGGGCTTGCGCTCGATACGGCGGACGTGGCCAGGGCGGGCGCCGAGCCCGAGGTCTGGGAGCGTGTCATCCGGAAACTGCGTCTCAACGCGATGCCGCCGCCCGGTCGGCCGCGACCCGACGCTGATGCGACCCAGGCGCTCGTCTCGTTCCTGAAGACGGAGATCGATCAGGCAGCGGCCGCGAATCCCAATCCCGGGAGAGTCGACACCATTCACCGGCTGAATCGCGCCGAGTACAAGAACGCCATCCGCGACCTCTTGCTGGTGGACGTCGACGTCACCTCGCTGCTGCCGGCGGACGACAGCGACCGCCACGGTTTCGACAACATGGCCAGCATGCTGTCCGTTTCGCCGACGCTCATCGAGCGGTACCTCTCGGCTGCGAAGAAGATCAGCCGGGTCGCCGTCGGGGTCGCGAGCGGCGGGACGTCGCGCCAGACGTACCAGGCGGTCGCCTACGAGGTCCCCGAGGACTGGACCAACGCCAGCGACGAGCTGCCGTTCGGATCGCGCGGTGGGGTGGCCGTGCGCCACACGTTCCCTGTGGACGCCACCTACGAGATCGCGGTGCGGCTAAAGCGGAACGGCTACGACTACATCATGGGATCGGCCGAACCGCATCAGCTCGAGATCCGCATCGACGGCGTGCGCGTCGGCCAGTTCACCGTCGGGGGTGAGGACAAGGGCACCCCCGCGCCACTTGGCTTTGCCGGAAACCTCCCGGGATCGCAAGAGTGGGCGCTCTACATGACGACGCTCGACGAGCAATTGCGGGTCCCCGTACCTGTCACTGCTGGCGCGCATGTCGTGGGCGTGTCATGGGTCTCGCGGACGACTGCGCCGGAAGGTGTCCGTCAACGGCCCGTGACGGTGAATTCGAACACCCTGACGTGGGACAACCCGTACGGCAATCCGGTGGTCGAGAACATCAAGATCGACGGTCCGTATGACACCTCGGGCGTGTCAGAGACGCCGAGCCGTCAACGGCTGTTCGTCTGCCGTCCGGAGGGCGCCACAGACGAGGTCGCCTGCGCGCGAGAGATTCTGTCGCGGGTCGCGCTGCGTGCCTACCGCCGGCCCGTCACCGACGCCGAGGTAGATATACTCGTCGGCTTCTTCGAGGCGGGCCGTGGCACGAGTTTCGACGCTGGCATTGGGCTGGCGCTCGAGCGGGTCCTCACCGATCCGAACTTCCTGTTCCGCATCGAACAGGATCCAGACAACCTCGGGTCGGGTACGGCGTATCGCCTCAGCGATCTCGAGCTCGCATCGAGGCTCTCGTTCTTCCTCTGGAGCAGCATTCCCGACGACGA
>DEAA01000044.1:0-15170 GCA_002346545.1 Acidobacteria bacterium UBA2994 | reverse complement strand
CCAGCAAGTGCAGCGCATGGTGGCCGACCCGCGGGCGAGCGCGCTCGTGGAAAACTTCGCGGGCCAGTGGCTGCAGCTACGCAACCTCGCCAACGTCGCACCGAACACCCGGGCGTTCCGGGCGTTCGACGAGTTGCTGCGCCACTCGCTCCGGCGGGAGACCGAGCTGTTCGTCGAATCCAACATGCGGGAGGACCGGAGCCTGCTCGAGCTGTTGACTGCAGACTATTCGTTCATCAATGGACGGCTGGCCCGACACTACGGGATCCCAGACGTCTATGGCGAACAGTTCCGGCGCGTCACGTTTTCCGAAGACACGGACCGTGGCGGGTTGCTCGGCCAGGGCAGCATTCTGACGCTCACGTCCTATCCGACGCGCACGTCACCGGTCGTGCGAGGCAAATGGCTGCTCGAGAACATTCTGGGAAGTCCGCCCCCGCCCCCGCCGCCTGAAGTCCCTGGTCTGCCAGACAGGGGTGCAGGGGGCCAGCCGGCGTCCGTGCGCGAGCGGCTCGAGCTGCACCGGGAGAACCCAGTGTGCGCAACGTGTCACTCGCAACTGGATCCCCTCGGGTTCGCGCTCGAACACTTCGACGGCATCGGCACGTTCCGGAGCGTGAGCGAGGCCGGCGCCCCGGTGGATGCGAAGGGCGCGTTTCCGACCGGCGAGGAGTTCGAAGGGCTTGGAGGACTGCGGTCATTCATCCTCGGCCACCGTGAAGCGTTCGTGGAGACGTTCATTGAGAAGCTCCTGGCGTACGCCCTGGGGCGCGAGCTCGAAGTCTTTGATTTGCCGACGGTCAGGCAAATCCAGCAACAGGCGGCGTCCACCGACTATCGGTGGTCGTCCATCGTCACGGGCATCGTGACGAGCCCGCCATTCGGCATGCGAACGGCACGAGACACCGAAGAGGCACGAGTGGCAGGATCGACGCCCTCGGCCGGCGGCGCTGTCCGGTAGGAGCAACTCGACAGGAGACACTCGGTCATGTATATCTCGAAGCTTTCGATGCCGCGACGTACGTTCCTGCGGGGCGTCGGCACCGCGATGGCGCTCCCTCTCCTGGACGCGATGGTTCCGGCGCTGACGGCAACGGCGCAGACCGCCGCGAAACCGGTGAAGCGTTTCGGTGTCGTGTACGTCCCGAACGGTCTGACGATGGCCGCCTGGACGCCGAAAGCGACCGGGGCCGCATTCGAGCTGACGCCCATCTTGCAGCCGATGGCGCCATTTCAGGAACAGATGCTCCTCGTATCTGGCCTCAATGGCGCCGGTGGCTTCGGGCATACCGGCGCCTCGACGGAGTTCCTGACCGGCATCAAAGTGGGCACCCGCGATCCGGATGCCGCCGGGCCGTCAGTCGATCAGCTCATCGCGGCCGAGACCGGGAAGGAGACGCAGCTGGCGTCGCTCGAATTGTCGATCGATCCGCGCGACAACACCGGTACCTGCGATGGGCACAGCTGCGCGCTGAGCAACACCATCTCGTGGCGATCGTCGACGGTGCTGCTCCCGATGGAGAACGATCCCCGCGTCGTCTTCGAACGACTGTTTGGTGACAGTGGCACGACCGATCCCGCGGTGCGCCGGGAACGACTCCAGTTCGATCGCAGCATCCTCGATTCGGTCACGACCGCTGCGGCGGACTTGCAGCGCGGCCTTGGCGAGGGCGACCGCCAGCGGATTGTCGAATACCTGGATTCGGTTCGAGACGTCGAGCGGCGGATTCAGCGCGCCACAGAGCAAAGCACGCGCGAGCTGCCCCTCGTCTCACAGCCCGATGGCATCCCGCAGCGGTTCGACGAACATGCCGGGCTCATGTTCGACCTGCAGGCGCTGGCCTTCCAGAGCGACCTGACCCGCGTGTCGACCTTCATGCTGGGCCGCGAATTCAGCGCTCGGACGTTCCCCGAGATCGGCGTGTCCGAAGCGCACCATCCGCTCTCGCACCACCAGAACGTCCCGGGCCAGATCGAGAAGATCACGAAGGTCAATACGTATCAGATGAGCGTGTTTGCGTCGCATGTGGAGAAGCTGCGCTCCACGCCGGACGGCGACGGCTCGCTGCTCGACCACACCGTAATGCTGTATGGCGCCGGAATGAGCGAAGGCAACACGCACGACCACTCGAACCTGCCGCTGATGCTCGTGGGTGGAAAAGACCTCGTCCGCGGCGGCCGTCACCTGATGTTCGAGGGCGATCCTGCCGCGAATCTGTTGCTCTCGATCGCAGATAGGATGGATGTGCCGATCGAGCAGCTCGGGAACAGCCGCGGCAAGCTGGAGCTCGACACCCTGCTGTAGCTCGCAACGACCGGTCGGCCGTACATTCAGTCTCTTAGCCTGAACGCGTACAAGGCGTTGCCGCTCCGCGGGTGGCGAATCTCCGGCGCGAGCGACGCCGGGGACAGCCGCGGGCTTCCGCCCCCAAGCCCCGTCGACACCACGACATACTGCGTGCCGCCACTGCGAGTGGCAACGGGGCAAGCCCGTGCTGCCACTGCTACGTCTGAGACCCACTTCGATGGCAGATACTACGCCCCCGCTCACGCGGGCGCATGAGCGTCAGCGCCCCACGAAATCCAGAAGAGCCGGCACGATTACCTCGTGTGCGTCTTCCTGGACGTAGTGACCAGCGTCTGGGATTCTCGTGACCTCGGCATCAGGAAACGTGGCTAACCACACCTCATCGAGCATTTCCGGGGTGAAGCCCCAGTCCTTCATGGCCCACATGATTCGCACAGGTTTGGTCCGGAAGTGTTCTTTTAGTTTCTCCTCGATGTCACCGTTCATGTCCGCCACCGGTCCTTCCGGACCTGATGGGATCTCACGGGGAAACACGAGGATGGCCGTTCGCGTCGACCATGACGGGTGCGGCGCGAGGTACGCCGCCTTGACATCGCTAGTAAAACGGTCGGCTTTGATGATCGCGAACGGGAGAAATACCCTCACGAACATATGGAGACCCTTCACCATCAGCTCGCCGATGCCGGCCGCACGGAACAACTTGAGCGGTGCGAGCAGCTTCACCGGCCCAGGAGGTCGATGGGTGATGGTATTGAGAATGAATAGCCCGCTGACCCGTTCCTGGTGACGAGTGGCCCACCACAACGAGATCGGTCCGCCCCAGTCTTGGCACACCACAGTCGCATCGTGAAGGTCGAGCGACTCCAGCAGTTCGGTCATTCGGGCGGCGTGCTTGGGTACGGTGTAGAGTTTCGCGTCGTCGGGTTTGTCCGACCGACCGAAGCCGAGATGATCTGGCACGATCGCTCGGTGGCCCGCTTTTGCCAAGCTGTCTATGAAGTGTCGGTACAGGTAGCCCCACGTCGGATTACCGTGTACCAGCACGACGGGTTTGCCATCGGCCGGACCGACGTCGACGTAGTGCATCTGTCCATCCGCAGACTCGAACCACTTCGGCTCGTAAGGCCAGGAACCACCGAACGTCCAATCAACGCCCACCGTGCCAGGATTACTGCGTTCCATGGGACACCGTGATAGCGAATAGTCTTAAGCTCTGAGCGACACGTTTACCCACCATCTACATTTATGGTCACAACATTCGTAACGAAAGTCGACACCTAGTCGTTTGGGTGGCGCATTACTGACAGCAGTCGCCAGTTGGGCTTGGGCGGGGCGCCCTTGCCGGTCTTGAACCACCGGACGGGCCCACAGTACAATCGAAGCACATTACATCGTCTCGGCCGGAGACAGTTCTATGATCGATTGTCTCCGGTCCGTCGCCGTATCGACGCTTCGCAGAAGCTACTGTGGAGGTATCTCGGCGTGGGCCGAGTATGAGGGTGCCGTCGTACAGGCCAGCCTGCAAAGCATGTTGGTCCGAGGCGAAGGGGTCTCTCGAGACGACACTTAAAGCATCGTTGCGAGTTGGCACGAACTGCCAGCATTTTGCTGGACGGGCGCGAGGTATCAGGTTCGGGACAGGACTCAATCTGGTTCGAAGGCTGGTTCAGAAACTTCGGTCAACGCGTTTCGATTTACGAGAGGGAAAAGGAAATGTCAGATCCAGTTGGAGAGTTCAACCTAAAGAATACGGCCATTGGTTTCAATACGACTGCGGATGGTCAGCTTCAACAAACCGTGGACTTTGAAGGTACAGCGACCGGTTTTGGTGGGGTCTTCGGAACCTTAATAATCACGCAACCGCTTGCCGAGGCGGGAGCGACCGGCGGACCGTGCGCATGGGCGGGGAAAGCGCTCCTCGACGACAACTCGATCTTGGGCGGCATCGGAGAAGGAACGTGGGAACAGATCGGTAGTGAGTCCCGGTTCAAGGTGTCGATGATTATCAACATATCGGATGGTGGGAAGCTTCGCAGTGAGGGCGTGATTGACCACGGGGCACGCAGCTACAGCGGACACCTTTACGACGCGTCGTGAATGCCGCGCAGGCGTGTCGTCTCTCGATGTCGGTTCCCGGCATTGATGTCGCCACGATCGGGTAGTGACGTCTTATTCACAAAGGAGAACAACATGAAGTTCCTCGTTACGTATTCCAGTGCCCCCAACGTCAGAGAAGAAGGCTACAAAGCGTTTGCTCAAATGTCTGATGCGGACGACGCTGCTGATCATCCAGGCGTGACCCTCATCGGTCGATGGCACAATCTTGGCCAGGGGTCTGGCGTCGCAATCTGCGAAAGTGATGATGCGGCAGCGGTTCATGCATGGGCATTCAACTGGAACAAGATCCTGGATGTTGACGTCGCCCCGGTGCTCGACGATGACGAGTGCAGATCTCTGGTCAGGGCCAAACTAGGACTCTAGCTGAGCGCTTATCGCCGGAACCAATCGCTGCGGGACAAGCCGACCGGCCTGGCGTCGCTCGCCAACGACCACGAGATCTTGAAGGACTGAGTCGATCATTCGTCCGATCTGAATGGCCTGGTAACGCCGGCGTTCTTGCGCCGTTGTGCGACCGGCGAGCTCGATGTAGTCAGAACGCTAGTCACCAGCTGGCAGGACGTTCAGCAACCATGACGTCTGGTCTTTCAAGGGGGTAAGGGGAGCGAGGCCGGCTCGTCGTCGCTTGCGACCGCCTGGGCCACGACCGCGAAGTGACGAGGAACAAGGTGTTTGGCTGCAGGTCTAGCAGGCCAGAGTCACTCACTCCACCGCGAAGTGGAGGCGCTTGACCGGGCGATTGCCATTGTTGGTGGGAAGCCGTTACTAAGCTCGGTAATAGATGGCGGACGACTGCAGCCGCCACACACTTAAGGGCGCTTAAGGCCTGGGCAGGTCGAAGCGTACTTGCGATGAATCGTCGGTTAATCCGTTCGGTAATTGTGTATGGCTGGCGCCAGTAAGTGGCTCTCCCTAGCGGAGGCATGAATCTGACAGAGCGGTGGGAGGCAGAAGATGAGAGCAACGATCGCCACGGTATTCATATGTGTCATTGCTGCGTTTTCGGCGACGACAGCGTCGAGTCAGCAGTTGTCGCCTGATCAGCAAGAAGTATGGGAATTCATTGAGTCGTGCCAGGGTCGATGGGGCAGTGAAGAATGGTTTGATTGCTTTCACGAAGACTTCGCTGGCTGGCTGTACACAGACTTAGTGCCGCGCACCAAGGACGGAGAGCGCAAGTTTTCACGCGCCTTGTTTGAGACAACCGAAACGCGGGTGCAGGACTTGCGACCGATTGCGATCCGCGTGCATGGAGATACGGCAGTCGCGCACTATTACTTGCAGACCGTGGTCAGAGGTCAGGACGGCCAGGATATCGAGGAACGAGTTCGGTTTACCGACGTGTTGATAAAAGAGAACGGCCTCTGGAGATGGATCGCTGATCACGGTGGTCCGGTCATAGTGAAGTAAGTCGTCGAGGAACCGGAGCGATGCGAACGGTTGCCAGAGCTGCGTTGAGCGCGATTGTCTTCGCGGTTGCGGCCTTCCCCGCAAAGCTGAGTCTGGCACAGCCAGTTGCTCTCAGCGATGAGGAAGTCATCGCGCGCACGATGGCCGTTATCGACTGGGCAATGGACAGGGAGGGTGCCGTCGGCTTGTCTGTCGCGCTTGCTCGAGGCGGAGATGTGCTTGTCGAAGAGGGCGCCGGCATCGCCGATCTTGAGTTCGGTATCCCAGCAGATCATGAGACAGCCTTTCGGATTGGATCCCTGACCAAGCAGTTCACGGCGGCAGCGATCATGAAACTGGTTGAGCAGGACAAGCTGTCACTTGATAGTGACATCAGCGACTATTTGCCGACCTTCGACAAGGGCCAACGTGAAATCACGATCCGACAATTGCTCAATCACACCTCTGGTGTGCCGAGCTACACGAGCCAACCGGAGTTTTTCCCGAAAGGATCGCCGCTGGACCTGACTCACGATGAGCTGCTTGAGTTCGTCAAGGGCGTTTCTTTCGATTTCGAGCCAGGAAAAGGTTGGAATTATTCGAATACCGGTTACTACCTGCTCGGCATGATCATAGAGGCCGCTGGCGAGCGACCCTATCCTAGTTATGTCGACGAGGAGCTATTCGAGCCGCTCGGATTGACGCGGACGTTCTATGGCTCCGAGCGCACGGTCATCCCCAATCGAGCGCAGGGCTACGATTTCGATCAGGCTACGGGAACATACTTCAATGATGCACTGATTTCGATGAATACGCCTGGCGCCGCCGGTGCATTGACGGCGTCAGCCGGAGATCTCGTGCGCTGGACCATCGCACTGACTGGCGGCCGCGCAGTAGAGCCAGAATCATACGAAGAAATGATTACGTCGACGGTGGAGACTGGTCAGGGGTCGGCGCGGTACGGTTTTGGCTTGATGATCGACGAAGCCAACGGCGTTAGAAGAATCTCGCACACTGGGGGCATTCCAGGGTTCAACAGCATACTGGCGACATTGCCAGATGCGGACGTTCACCTGGCCGTTATTTCGAATAGCAGCGCACTGTCTAGCGGTGTTGTAGTCGGGAGTATTGTCAGGGCCTTGAGATTGTCGGTGCCTTGAGTTCCGCAGAGGCGGATCTACGGTTAGTCACGGTACCCATCAGAGTGCCAGTACCGCCCCAGTTTCCCGTCGCGGATGGGGTGACTCCACCTCCGGTGTATCTCAGCCGCCAACGTCACAAGCTAAGCCCCCGTCCAACCACCGTCGACCAGATACATAGCACCATTGCAGTACGTCGATTCATCAGAACCCAAGAACAACGCCAAGTTGGCCGCTTCTCCGTTGCTGGCGTCTCTCTTCATTGGCACCATGCCTGAGAGTTGAGTTCGCAGTCCTAAGGGGTCCTCTGGAGACAGCTGGCTTTCCAGCGACGCGGTCATCCTGTTGTCGACCGGACCCGGCCCGATCACATTGACGCGAATACCTGCCTCGCCAAATTCAAGACACGCCGTCTTCACGAGACCGAACACAGCGTGCTTGCTTGCAATGCAAGGACTAAGCCCAGGAAATCCAATCATTCCAGTGATTACGTGGAAGACGCCCGTGGCGTGAAAGCCCCGAGCGTCTTCCAAAGTCTAGCGTAACGTCTACCTAATTGCTTCGTTGGTGGATTAAGTACGATGCCCACAGCGAACCGATACTGCAGCT
Source organism: Acidobacteria bacterium UBA2994 (assembly GCA_002346545.1). GTDB lineage: Bacteria > Acidobacteriota > Vicinamibacteria > Vicinamibacterales > UBA8438 > UBA2994. Next base: position 7,607 of record DEAA01000044.1, on the reverse strand, counting down.
TATCGGGTTGTCAGGATTTTGTGGCTGGGTGTTCTGTTGAAGTCTGTCAAACGCCGCGCCAAATTCGGGGAAGCTCGGAAAAAACAATCTCATGCCCACCTGTGAGTTGAACGGGATGCTGGGTCCACCGAAGTTGCGGCTGACTACCGCGGCGCCGGCACCGGCATTTTGTCCGAAAGCATTTGCCAAGGTCACCGCATCGGCAACAGTGGCACCATTTAAGTCACAGCCGAACGAAACGACAGCCGTCAATGGAGGTATAGACCCTGCTCCTCCAGGCGGAGGATTGGCGAATCTAACAGAAGATATCCTGACGTTCTCACTACAGGTAGCTACTCCGTTCAAGCCTCGGCGCCCATTGCTATCTGCCCGTTGCTGCAAGAAGTTGCCTCGCTTTTCGATCATATCTGAGAAGCTCGGGTAGTAAGCGTCAATGAGAAAGTCCCACTCGGGACTATTTGCGGCAGCCACCTTGGATCGCATCATGACAGCGCCTGGAGCTGTGTCTTCAGACCACTCAAAGCTCCTCGCTGTCTCAACTACGTCTGCCATGGTATAGCCAGAGTTGATAGTGCAGGCCATTGTTCGTGTTGCAAGCACATTGCCCTGTGCGGACGCAAAAGATGCACCCAGACATAACGTCAAGGTTGTGGTAACGGTGATAACACTCTTCATGAAGTGGCTCCTTAATTGCTTAGTCAGTGATTGGGCAGAGCGGCGGCACGCTGTTGTTGGCGATGGCACATAGTGCCCAAGCTCGTAGTCTTTTTTGCTAGATGAAATCTCGTTGTCCGAGAGTGGTGTTGTTGGTCAGCACTTGCGTGCAAAGTGCTGACCAGGGTCGAATAAATAGAGAGTGAATCTATATTATAGCGCACTCTGTGCTTTGGTCGGCTGTCGGTGTTAGATAAGAGTTTTTAGAGTAGCTCGACGAAGCTAGACGCTGTTTTTACGACTGGGAGGCGGTGCACCTGTGGTAAGTCACCGGGCAGTCGCACCCCGCGAGGGTCTCACTGGGGCAGGCTAACGTCTCCTTGGCGGCTGCTGTTGAGCCCGTTAGGATGTGGCATCGATGCGGCTATGGTCCCCCCAGCTTGTCTTCGCCCTGGTCGTCTTGACGGTCAGCTGTGGTTCAGAGAGCGGTAGCCCTACCGGCCCGTCGAGTGCGTTGGTCATCGGCGGTCCCTTTGCGGCCGAACTGGTGGCCTTCGACGCCCAAGACACTACTAATCCTTACCGGACCGGCGGAGTGGTGTTTCTGGGCAGTTCGTCGATCAGGTTCTGGGATCTAGATCGGTCGTTTCCTGGGCGCGACTATTTGAACCGCGGTTTTGGCGGCTCACAGATCTCTGATGCACTCGAATACCTGGATCTGCTGGTGCTCCGCCACGAACCGGCAGTGGTGGTCTTTTACGCCGGGGACAACGACATCGCAGCGGGAAAGAAACCGGCGCGCGTGGCGGCTGATTTCGAGATGCTCGTTGCACGGCTCCACGCGCGGATGCCGTCGACTCGGGTGTTGTTTCTTGCCATCAAACCGAGCCTGGCGCGGCTTAGCCTCCTCGAGGCGATGCAGGAGGCGAATGCCCTTGTTGCCGACGACTGCGCCACGGACGCCAGGTTGACCTACATCGATGTGCACACGCCGATGCTCGACAGCGACGGGCAGCCTCAGGCCCACTTGTTAGCTGATGACGGACTTCATCTGTCGGCGGCCGGTTATGCCCTATGGACTCAACTGGTGCGGCCACATGTGCCTTAGCGTGTCTTGATGACCCGGCGGTGCTTGCGAGCCGGTCGAGAGTGAATGTCTTTTTAAGTCAATTGCCTGGCTGATAGCCAAGGTCAGACCTATTCGTGTAGTTCACTATTTCGACATCCCGACACAGGCGGTTGACGCGGCCGATTAGCCCTTGCAGGTCACTGCCAAGTGCGGTCCCTGTCTTCTCGAGATCGGCGTCCAGGTCCTGACCGTCTCGTGCGAGGAACACAATAGTGAACGCAGGGCCTTTTGCGCCGAGTACTAGTTCACGGACCACCCTCCGGCCAGCGATGCCATGTTGTCTGTACAGCCCACGTATTTCTCTCAAGAGCTCGGCTACCTGCTGGGTCAAGCCAAACTTTGGGTATAGCACTACCTCACGCACGACGCCAATCTCACCGGCTTCTACGCGCAATGTGTCAGGAATATAGCTAAGGTCGGGACGCGCTTGCCACACAGATCGATCAATCGACTCTATGAGGTCGGTCACACCTCTAGAATTCGTGCCGGCCGGCATGTCTGCGATCTCTTGGCGCCATGTACCGACGGATGCGAATGAATCGTCGAGGATCGTCTGGAATCGATAATGGCTCCTGCTCTCATTCACTGCAGCAAGTCGGCCAAAACTGACTCCGCCTTCCGCCATGCGAGCTGTCCGCGCCTTGGACGCGGACTCGAACTCTGCAGTTACTCCAGGTGGAACGTGCACGTCCTCTCTTAGAACGAATTGAGCGCTGGCGCTTCCAGTAGCTGCAACCAAACACCCAAGAGTGAGCAGAAAAACTGCAGAACGAGTACTGATCGTCATTGCTGTACCCCAAGCATCAACACGACGCCATTAATTGTTACGAGCAAACACTAAGTGTGAGAGCCACAGCGATGGTGTGCTGCACGACATGTCTCCGCTCGGCCCTTGCGGGTTCTGCTGTAGACGATCCATGGCCTCACCAAAGCCCGTCGTGCTAGGGAAATAGACCCGCATCGCGACTGTTGATCCCATTTCCGTCCTTGCTCCACCAAACGTCGGCATCGCAACAGCGCCGCGTCCGCCGGTGGCTTGGCTAAGTCCCTCAGCCGCGGTCATGGCATCAGCGAGTGTGGCTCCATTCATCTCGCAGCGAGCTACCGCTGTTGGGCTTTCCTGCGGGAGAGAGCCACCTGGTGGCACCGCAAACCTGACACTGGCGATAACCGCGCGCGGTGTACAGGTGGCAACGTCCGTAAAGCCACGGCCATTTCGTCCGCCTGGTCGATTTCGAAACGCGACGCGTTTCTCAACCAGGTCCGAATAACTGGGATAGTAAGAATCAAATATGAAGTCGTACTCAAAGTCCGCACTCACAGCAATCGCTTCTCTGAATATGACTACACCAGGGGCCGTGCTGTCTGACCACTCAAACGCCCTCGCGGTCTCAACAACGTCAGCCATGCTGTAGCCTGGATTAATGCTGCAAAATCGCATTCTCTGAGCGATGACGTTGTCTTGCGCAAAGACAGATGATGCCCACACGCTGAGAACTGCTGCCAAAAGCACCTGCCGCTTTACCATTGAAATATCCCTTCAGAGTCAACGAATTAGTTTGTTAGGTCGCTGTAAATGCCGGTGGTCGCCCACAGTGATGGTCTGTCGCAGGAGAATCCAGCGGTGCTGTAGTTCCCGAGTTCAGGCCGGAAGCCATTAAGCCGAAGATCTAGTCCTTCGGTCAACTCTTCCCTTGAAGTCCCTACAATGGCCAGAACAAAGTCACTTTCGCGATTCAGCGGACCTCCCAGTCCAGGCAAATACATCTGGACAAGAGCTTCGTTGCCAGCGGCACCATAGTTGCCAGCGATCGTTGAGATTCGGTTGAATGCGCCACGGAGCGAACCGTCGGTTAGACGGCAAAATGACGTAGTCATAGCGGTCGGATTGGCGAACGGGCCCTCCGCCTGACGCGCAGTAAAGTTCCTGAGCACCTGCGCTGGACCGCAGCTCATGGGCAGGCGGCCCCGCACCGAGTTGGCCGCTGCTACCCGCCGGTTAATCATCTCCGTAAAGCTTGGATAAAAGAGCGCGACCTGCACGTCCCAGCGTTCCTGATATTCAGCAGACACGTAGACGGGGCGTCGAAAGAAGACGTTGTCTGGAGAGGTGTCGTTTCGAGGTAGGTCACGAGCCCTCTCTACAAGATCAGCGAAAGTGAAGCCATCGTCTATCGTGCAATTAGTTAGCCGCACTACTGATTGATCTGGCGGAGGCGGTGGTTCTTGCGCGCGTCCTTCAGCTTCACAGAACACCGAGAGAACTAGCGTCAAGGCGAAGAATTTCACTAACTTCATGAGTCTTGATCTCCCTAGGCATACCCGGGCACAGAGTCCCAAAAGGCCCTGCAAGTTCGCGCCTTGCTGTATGGGTAGGTAAGTATTCCGTATAGTTGACGACGCTTTTTATTGTCGGCGCCCATGGTGGCACGAGGAATACTGACGAGTCAATGCGACAGGTGGGCGAGGTGCGCTGTGACGCGATCGCGAACCTGGGCTGGTGGGAGGGAGAGTGAGGCTCCATGAGACCGAAACGTAATAGTCGTTGGCCGGATTGACCGACGAAGCCATGTGCATTCCCTTGTCAACGTGGATTGTCCGTGTGCCGGCCCGCGAAGTCTGGTGATGACCGGCGTGGAGGGGGTCGGCCTAAGGTGACGTTGCGTCGACCGCACTCTCCATTGCAGAATTCGGTGCCGCTTCTCGATTGCCCGCGGTAGGTACCGATGTTCTGCGATTACAAGAGCTGATCTTTCACCACACACTGGAGGCCAAGAGTGTCACTGTCTAACATCATTTCGCTGGAAGAGGATGCCCTCTCATTCGAGGGTAAGGTTACGTCTGTCGCTCTCACCGACGACGGGGGCACGATCACAGGAAGAGGGAACGCCTCGGTCTATGGACTCATTTACGTGACCTACAACATCACGGTCAATCCAAGCTCACCAGGTCGGGGTGCCATGGACGGCCGGGCAACGGCGATTGCCGACGATGGGACTGAGGCCACTGCCGTCCTGAGCGGTGTCTGGGACCGGCAGGGCCACTTGGCGAAGATCTACTGCTTTGATGACATTTCTGATGGGCACATCCACCTTGCCGTGGTGTCGATCGACTTCAAAGATGAGTCGTTGCGGGTCGATTTCTCTAGAGTGAAGCGGTAGACAGCGAGGCGGGTTGCCGGAGACCCCGCGCGGGATCCATAGTCGGCTGGGCGGGAGGTCGCGGTCGCCACTAGTGGCGCCTGGCTTTCCGCCCCTTCCTTCGTCGTCGCGGTGAGGTGACTGGCCGGGACCGTCATCTGGCCGGCCAGCGGACACCTGGAACTCGGCATACCAGTCGAACGCCTGCGAGTGGCCGAGGCGCTTGACCGGCATGGCGGGAATGAGCATGCTCTGAAGTAGCAGTTTCGCGGGCTCCTGTGCGGGCCCGCTCGTGACAACCCAAACAGAGGACAACATCGTGTTCACTCGGTCGTGTGCCGTTATGCTCGCCGCCTGTCTCGTCAGCAGCCTCAGTGTTGCCCAGCCGTCTGATTCGGAGCGCACCTACGAGGTGCCAAGAACGGAGCACGGTGCCCCAGACTTCCAAGGCGTCTGGAGCACCAGATTCAGCACCGGACTGGAACGCCCACCGGGCATGCCCCTCGTCCTGTCACCCGAGGCGGCAACTGGGTATGCCGCTGCGGTTGAAACGAGCCTAGCTGGCAACACCGACCCCGACATCGACCGGTTTGGCGCTCACGTGCTGGCGATGGTCGACGGAGAGTACCGGAGTTCGGTCATCACCCATCCCGACAACGGGATCCTGCCCTTCAATGAGTACGGCACGAGCCTGTCCGGGCACGCCTACTTTATTGGTCGCGGCTACGACGGTCCTGAGGATCGGCCGGGCACGGAACGGTGCACCGAAGCGTGGGGCGATCCGCCGATGCGGGCGTTCATGTATCAGCTATTCCATGGCTTCGTGCAGTCGGCCGAGACCATCGCGATTGTGAGTGAAGAGGTCAATCCGGTCCGCATCATTCACATGGGCGAGAAGCGGCGCCCGGAGGCGGTTACCGGTTTTGGGGGCCACTCAGTGGGGCGCTGGGAGGGGAACACGCTGGTGGTGGAGACTACCCACTACAGCGAGCGGAATCCCGAACGTGCCACCATCGCGCGTCCGATGCTACTCAGCGACAAGGCTCGCGTGACCGAGCGTTTTACCAGGACGTCGAAGACCGAGCTGAACTATCAGTTCGAAGTGGACGATCCAACCTATTACACTGAGCGCTGGCGCGGCGAGTTTTCCTTTACCCGGGAAGCGAGCCCACGCCTCTACGAGTACGCCTGTCACGAGGGGAACTACAGCATGGTTGTCGCGCTTGAAGGTGAGCGGGTGATCGAGGCGCAGGCCGCTCGAGATCAGTAGGATCGACCTGTCCCAACCTGCGCTAGTCGATCACCGACTGCTTGCGCCGCTCCCGGTTTCCGGCGCAGCTGCCCCCGACGGTATTGCCGAGCCGGTTCATCGATCACTTCGCCGGCGGCCAACATCAACGACCTCGTCCAGTGTACCGCTTGTGGGCAGGTCTGCGAACGGAGGTCCGGTTTCCCCGCACGCGTGCTATGGTCGGGCCAGACTTGGACAGGAGGATGCCGTGCACCGAGCGATCCGACTGAACGTTCTGCTGATATCTGGCGGGCTATTGGTCCTGTCGCTCGCCTGCGGGACGCCGCCGCCAGCCGAAGAGTCGCCCGACTCGGTCACGGCCTCGGCGCCTGATCCCGGCGATCCGGATGGGTTCGTGTTTGACCCGACCTGGCCAAAGCCGCTGCCAGACAACTGGACGCTTGGCAACGTGGTGGGCGTCGCCGTGGACGCCAGGGACCATATCTGGGTGCTCCATCGACCCGGGAGTCTGACTGCGGAGGAGGCTGGTGCGGCGGCGAGTCCCCCGCTCGCTGAGTGTTGTCGGCCGGCCCCGCCGGTCATCGAATTCAACCAGGTGGGTGATGTCGTCCAGGCGTGGGGTGGTCCCGGGGACGGCTACGAGTGGCCGCAGTCGGAACACGGTATCTTCATCGACCATCTCGATAACGTCTGGCTCGGTGGTAGCGGGGGCGCCGATGCGCAGGTGCTGAAGTTCACCCGGGATGGCGATTTCCTGCTCCAGATTGGCAGACAGGGGCAGAGCCAGGGCAGCAACGACCTCGAGAATTTCGGGCAGCCGGCCGAGATCGACGTCGACCCAGAAACGAACGAGGTCTACATCGCCGATGGGTATGGCAACCGCCGGGTTGCGGTCTTCGACGCCGACACCGGCGAGTATCGCCGCCACTGGGGCGCCTACGGCAACACGCCCACCGACGACGCCTACACCTACGACCCGGACACGCCACCGTCGCAGCAATTTGGCCGGCCGGTCCACTGCGCAACGCTGTCGGCGGATGGTCTGGTCTACGTCTGCGACCGGGTGAACAACCGTATCCAGGTGTTCGAGCGTGATGGCACCTTCCTGAACGAAGTGATGATGGCGCCGCGGACCCTGGGCTTCGGGTCGGCGTTCGACGTCGATTTCTCACCCGACCTAGAGCAGCGGTTCCTCTACAACGTCGACGGAATGAACCAGCGGGTCTGGCTGATCGAACGGTCGAGGCTGGAGATCGTGGGGTCGTTTGGGTTCGGTGGCCACGTGGCTGGTGGCTTCACGGCAGCTCACAGCCTCGCCGTCGACTCGCACGGCAGCATTTACATTGGCGAGACACTTGAAGGCAAACGGGTGCAGCGCTTCGTCAGCCGCGCGCCGTAGCAGCGCGGCACGAGGACGCCGGCTTGCTAACGC
>DEAA01000076.1 GCA_002346545.1 Acidobacteria bacterium UBA2994 | reverse complement strand
GATAGGGGTGGCCATGGCGATCGCTTTGTTCCAGTTGTGGCCAGCGCCACCGGCAATGTTCGAGGGGAAGCGTAGCGAGACGGTCGGCACTACCCACGAAATGTCACCGATGTCGTCGGAGCCCCCGCCTCGGCGCTGATTGTCCGGAATGTCTTCCTGTCCCCGTAACTCCTTGCTGATCTCGGTTGAGAGCCCGCGGTCGGGCACGCCCAGCATGCGCTGCACGGCCGTGGCAAGCGCCTGATCCTCAGCACTCCACTGTGGCATCCCGACGTCAAGCATGTTGGTGTGGACCGCCTCGGCCAGCGGCTTGTTCATATGCTGTGGCCAGGCTGCACCCAGTACCCGCGACTCGACCGTGGCGCCGGTCATCATCGCCGCGCCGTCGGCCATCTGGTTGCCGATATCCCACATCCGCATGATGTTCTGGTAGTCGGTTTCGCGGAAGAAGTACCAGACCGCCGCGGTCGGCGGTACCACGTTCGGCTGGTCGCCGCCGTTGCTGATCACGTAGTGCGAGCGCTGTTGGATCCGCAGGTGCTCGCGGCGGAAGTTCCAGCCGATGTTCATCAACTCCACCGCGTCGAGCGCGCTCCGCCCGTTCCAGGGGTCTCCGGCGCCATGGGCCGCCTCGCCCTCGAAGAGATACTCGACCGACACCAGCCCGTTGCCGGCGCTCTCGCCCCAGCTCACCGACATCCCGCTGGAGATGTGGGAGTACAGCACGATGTCGACGTCGTCGAACAGACCTGCCCTGACGAAGTGGGCCTTGCCACCCAGCTGTTCCTCCGCGATGCCCGGCCAGATGACCAGGGTGCCGCTGAGCTGCTCGCGTTGCATGATCTTCTGCACCGCAAGCGCGGCCGTGATGTTCAGTGCCTGCCCGCCGTTGTGACCCTCGCCGTGTCCTGGAGCGCCCTCGACCAGCGGCTCCCGGTAGGCGACGCCAGGTTTCTGCGATGCCTGCGGAATGCCGTCGACGTCGGTCCCGATTGCAATCACCGGCGCCCCGGCGCCCCAAGTGGCCCACCAGGCGCTCGGGATGCCCGCCACACCGTGCTCCACCTCGAAGCCGTGGTCTTCCAGGATGTCAGTGACATAGCGCTGTGTCTCGAACTCTTGGAACCCTAGCTCGTTGAAGCTGTAGATCATGTCTACCATCTGCTGGGTGAAGTCCCGCCGACTCTCGACGTCGACAACCACCTCGTCCTTCAGTTCCTCCAGTTGCGGGTTCTCGACCAGAGACGCTGCCACGGTGACCTGCGGGGTGCGGGCAGGCAGGCCAAGAACGACGGTCACGGCTGCCAGCGCGGCAATTGGGGTCACGGGGGGCAGACGCATCGGGGCCTCCAGACAGCTAGGGTGGAACGCGGTCGGTCCATCCTACGCCAGTTCAGGTCCGTGACGTACGTGTGTCCAGGGGACGGCTAATCCCCCATGATAGGGTGAGTCCCGTGCGCTATGCGGTGACCACCTTCGGGTGCCGGGTGAATCAGGCCGACTCGTTGCAGCTCGAGGCCGAACTTCGCGGGCGGGGAGCGGTGCGCGCGACGGTCGAAGAGGCCGATGTCGTCGTGGTTAATACCTGCTCTGTGACCGCGTCCGCCGACCAAGGCACCCGACAGACGCTGCGCCGCGTGGCCCGACTCAATCCTGAGGCGCAACTGCTGGCGACGGGGTGCTATGCAACACGGGCGTCGACCGAGATCGAGGCTCTACCCGGGGCGCCCTTGGTGGTGCCCAACGACGAGAAACACACGATCGCCGCCAGGGTGATCGGGGAGCCAGACTCGACGACGGCAGACCGCTATGGAGATGGTGCGGGCGCGTGTGGCGCGCCCGTTACGCCGGGCCTCGTTGGCCGGGTGGCCTTCATGTTGCGGGTGCAGACCGGGTGCGACCAGCCGTGTGCCTACTGCGTTATCCCGACGACGCGCGGACGGGGGCGCAGTCTGGCCCTTAGCCATGTCGGGCGCGCCGTGAACCACGCCGCGCAGGGCGGTTTTCACGAAATCGTGCTGACCGGCGTGCACCTTGGATCGTTTGGGCGTGATCTCGAGCCGGCGAGCTCATTGATCAAGCTGCTGCAGTTCCTCGACCGCCACCCGTCCAACGTGCGCTACCGGATCAGCTCGCTCGAGCCGATGGACTGTCCTCCTGCCCTCATCGACCTCGTCGCGTCGAGTGGGCGTTTCGTCCCGCATTTCCACTTGCCCTTGCAGCACGCTAGCGACCGCATTCTTCGGCGCATGCGCCGGCCCTACACCCTCGCTCAGTACGCCGAGACGGTGGACCGGATCCGCCACCTGCTTCCGGATGCGGCCATCGGGTCCGACTTGATCGCCGGTTATCCGGGCGAGTCCGAAGACGACGCCCAGAGAACGCTCGACTATGTGGCCGGGAGCCCGTTGACCTATCTGCACGTGTTCCCGTACTCGGCTCGCCCGAGCACCGAGGCGGCGGCCCTGTCCGGCCGCGTGGCGGGACCGATGATCCGTGCTCGGGCGAAGCGGCTCAGGGTTGTCGGGGGCCAGCTGGCCGCGGCTTTCCGGCAGCGCCAGATCGGTCGTGAGCGCGAGGCGATCGCGCTGGACGCCGAGGGGCTCGTGCTGACCGACAACTACCTCAAGGTCAGGGTACTCGCCGGCGTGAAGCCGAACTCGCTCCTACGGGTCTGCATCGATTCGGCCGAGCCGCTGACCGGCGTGGTTAGCTGAGCTCTTCGGCGGCGTGCTGCCCGGCGGACCGACGTGGACCGCCCTCGACAATGAGCTGACCGCATGCCGCACGGATGTCCTGCCCGCGGCTCTTCCGGACCGACACACGGACCCCACGTCGGGCGAGGGCCGCTGCGAAGCGACTGACCCGAGAATCCGAGGGGCGTGCGAACGGGATGCCTGGTGCCGGGTTCAGCGGAATCAGGTTGACCTTGGCTGGCAAGGCGCCGAGCAGGCCAGCCAGGCGTCGTGCGTCGGCGTCCAGATCGTTCACGCCGTCGAGGAGCACGTATTCGAATGTGATCCGCTCTCGGTGCTTGAGCGGAAACCGGCGGCATACAGCCATGAGGTCCTCGAGCCGTTGCGTGCGGCTCGTCGGGATCAGCTTGTGGCGCAGTTCATCGGTGGTGGCGTGCAGCGACACCGCCAGGTTCGGGACCCAAGCCTCGGTTGCCAGGCGCTCCAGGGCGGGAATCAGGCCGACGGTCGACAGAGTGACCCGCCGTGGCGTCAGTCCCAGGCCCTCGGGGGCGGCCAGCATCCTTAGCGCCTTCATTGTGGCGTCGTAGTTGTGGAGCGGCTCGCCCATCCCCATCAAAACGATGTTGAACTTTCGGTCGGAGAGGTCGAGTTCTCGCGCCAGTACCCGCACTTGCCCGGCGATCTCACCCGCGCTCAGGTGCCGGGTCAGCCCCATCTGACCCGTCAGGCAGAACCCGCATCGCATGGCGCAGCCGACCTGCGTCGAGATGCAGAAGGTCATGGACGGCGTGTCGGGGATGAACACCGATTCCAGGGTCTTCCCGTCGCTCAGTTCGAGCAGGAACTTCTGCGTGCCGTCGGTCGAGCGCTCTTGCTTAGCAAGGCGCGGCGTTGAGCACCGCACCTCCGTCCGTAGACGCTGGCGGAGTGCCAGCGAGAGATCGGTCATGCCCTCTACCCCGTCCAGCCCACGTCGATAAAGCCAGCGGTAGATTTGGCGTGCCCGGAACGGCCCGACGCCCAGAGTGGCGACCATGGCCTCGAGTTCGGGCAGCTCAAGCTCGGCAAGGTCTGGGAGGCTCATCGGCTCGGTCTCACCGTACCATGGTCGCGTCTCAGGCTGCGGTCACAGACCGCAGTTGGTTGAAGAGGAGTGCCATCACGTGCTATTATGAGCAACTTGCTGTCTCGACGTAATTCCTTATTGGACAATAAATTACGGAGAAGGTCTCCGGTTGTGGCCGTCCACTTACCGTGCCACCGTCGCCAGACATGATTGTTCGCGAGGAGCTCGATAACGGTCTCTGTCTGCTGACCGAGGCCAGACCCGAAGTTCGTTCGGTTAGCTTTGGAGCCTGGCTGACCCGCGGGTCGCGGCATGAAACCGAGGCGCGGTCCGGTATCGCCCACTTTGTCGAGCACATGCTCTTCAAGGGAACACGGACCCGCTCGGCGGAGGACATCGCCCAGGAGATCGATTCGATCGGGGGGCAGCTGGACGCCTTTACCGCCAAGGAATGCGCTAGCTACTACGTTAAGGTGCTCGACGAGCATCTTCCACGGGCGGTGGACGTACTGGCCGATCTGCTGCTGCGCCCGGCGTTCGATACCGAAGACATCGCGCGCGAGAAGAAGGTGGTGCTCGAAGAGATCAAGATGGTGGAAGATACGCCGGACGATCTCGTGCACGAGCTCTTCACCCAGCGGTTCTGGGGCGGGCATCCGCTGGGGCGGCCGATCCTCGGGGTACCCGAGACGGTCGAGGCGCTCGACGCCGGCACGCTGGCCGAATACTTTTCGACGGCATACACCGCACGCAACCTCATTATCGCCGTGGCGGGCAACATCGACCACGACGGGGTCAAGGAGCTCGTCGAACAGGCCTTCGGCGACTTGCGGACCGACGGAGTGGCGCCGGATACGTCGCCGCCGGTGGCCGTGCCCGGTTTACTGGTCAGGGACAAGGCGCTTGAGCAGTGTCACGTGTGTCTGGGGGCGAGTGGCTATCCGCAGGAGCATGAGGATCGCTACATCTGCTATCTGCTCAACATCGTGCTGGGCGGTTCGATGAGCTCTCGGTTGTTCCAGAACATCCGCGAGAAGCGCGGTCTCGCCTACGCCGTCAACAGCGGGCTGGTGTCGTATCGCGATGGCGGAGCATTCACTATCTATGCCGGGTGTGACGCTGAGACGGTTCGGGAAGTCATCGACCTAACCGTCGCCGAGTTGCAGACACTCAGGGATCGGCCGGTATCGGACGACGAGCTGCGCCGGGCCAAGGACCATCTCAAGGGCAGTCTCGTGTTGGGCCTTGAGAGCACCTCAAATCGGATGTCTCACATGGCTCGCCAGGAGATGTACTTCGGCCGTCAGTTCACGATCGACGACACACTGCGAGGCGTTGATCGCGTGACCCGCGTCGACATCCAGCGGGTGGCCCGTGACCTGTTTTCGCCAGGTGGACTGGCGGCGACGGTGCTCGGGCCCGTGGGTGGAATCGGGCTGAATGAGGCCCAGCTTTCGCTCAGTTAGCTTGCAGGCTGCTGAAGCACGAGCCTGCCTGGCGCGTACGGCCAGACCTACAGTTCCAGGTTTGGCTTGAGCCAACGCCATGGCTTAGCGGCGTTGGCCAGGAGCTGGACCAAGGGGCGAAGCCCGCGGAAGTGAAGGAGGCGAACCATCGGCGTCCGGTTGACGGTGCTTGGGAGCGGAAGTGCGGGAAACGCGACGCTTGTCGAGGATGGTGCTCGTCGGGTCTTGATCGACGTGGGGCTGAGCTATCGCGAGGTGACCCGGCGGCTGGCTGAGCTCGAGGTGCCGCCGGAAGGGATCGGAGGGGTGGCCATTACCCATGCCCACGGCGATCACACCCGGGGCGCCGGCCTTCTGTCCCGGCGACATGGGGTCCCGGTGCATACGACGCCCGCCACCCGTGAGGTCTGGGCCGACGATGTGGCCAGTTGGGGCGAGCTGGCTTGCGACGAACCGACCGATATCTGCGGCTTCCGGTTCACGCCGTTCGAAGTGCTCCATGACGCCGAGGCGGAGACCGTGGCGTTTCGTATCGAGACCGCCGACGGGACCATCGGGTACGCGACCGATGTGGGGTGCGTGACGGCCAACTTGCGCAGCCACTTCTCCGACTGTCGCGTTCTGGTCATGGAGTCGAACCATGCGACGGACCTGCTGCAGGTCGGGCCCTATGCGCGGTCCACGAAGGCGCGGATCGCTAGCACTCGCGGGCACCTGTCGAACGAATCGCTGGCAGGGTATCTTCGTGACCACCTCGGCCGGTCGGTTCGCTGCGTGGTTCTGGCACATTTGAGTCGAGTCAACAACATGCCCGAGTTGGCCGAGATGACCTGCCGGGAGGCGCTCGAGGCCAGAGGTCGAGAGGACGTGCGTATCGTGGTGTCTCGCCAGGACTGTGTGGCCGAAACTGTGGACCTGGCGGCCTGGTCGGCACCGGCGCATGTGGCGCCTACGCTCAGTCGGCAGGCGTTGCTGCCTTTCTAAGGACGGTCACGATGGGTGAACAACCGCCGTCCGGGGCCGAACGTCGCTGCACTATCTTCCGGGCGGACGACTAGCGCGGCGCGCTGACTGTTTGCGGAGAAAGAGCACGAGGTAACCATCACCTATGATTTCCCGATACACCCACCCCGAGATGGGGCGGATCTGGGACGACCAGCGGAAGTACGACACCTGGCTCAAGGTTGAGGTGGCGGCCGCCAAAGCTATGGCCGCCACAGGAATGATCCCCGAGGAGGCGGCGAGCGATCTCGCGGCGTGTGAAGGGGTCGATGCGGCTCGCATCGACGAGATCGAGCAGACCACCCAGCACGACGTCATCGCGTTCACGACGGCGGTGGCCGAGATAATCGGACCGTCGGCTCGGTGGCTGCATTTCGGGTTGACGTCGTCTGACGTGCTGGACACCGCGCTTGCCGTGCAGATGCGCGAAGCGGCTACTTTGCTCCTGGACGATCTCGATGCCGCCCTCGAAGCGGTCCGCGAGCGCGCTATCGAACATCGCAATACGCCCATGATCGGTCGTACCCATGGTGTGCACGCCGAGCCGATGACGTTTGGGCTCAAGTTGGCCTTGTGGTACGCCGAGCTGACCCGCAGCCGTGAGCGGCTCGCGCGGGCGCGCGACATCGTCAGCGTGGGGAAGATCTCGGGCGCGGTCGGCACGTACGCGCATTTGGAGCCGGAGATCGAAGCGCGCGTTTGCGCTGAGCTAGGGCTGACCCCGGCCCCAGTGGCGTCGCAGGTCATCCAGAGGGATCGCCATGCCGAGCTGCTGGGGGCTATCGCGCTGACCGGCGCCTCGCTCGAGAAGTTCGCGGTCGAGATTCGTGGCCTGCAGAAAACCGAGCTGGGCGAGGTGCAGGAAGGCTTCGCGAAGGGGCAGAAGGGCTCGTCGGCCATGCCGCACAAGCGCAACCCGATTGCCTGCGAGCAGCTGACGGGGTTGGCCCGCTTGCTGCGGTCTAACGCGCACGCGGCGGTCGAGAACATTGCGCTGTGGCACGAACGAGATATCTCGCATTCGTCGGTGGAACGCGTGATCGTACCCGATAGCTGCATCACGTTGGACCATATGCTGCGCCGGTTCGCGAGAGTCATGCGGGCGCTTGTGGTACACCCTGACCGGATGATGGAGAACCTAGAGCGGTCGCGTGGCGTGGTGTTTTCTGGAACCGTGTTGCTCGAGCTCGCGCGACGGGGCGTTTCCCGCGAGCAGGCCTACACCTGGGTCCAGCGGGCTGCGATGCGCTCGCACGACGAGGGGTTCGATTTCAGGATGCTGCTGGCCCAGGACGCCGAGGTGATGGGAGTGCTCACCACCGCTGAGCTGGATGAGGCGTTTGATCTGCAGTATCAGCTTCGGCATGTCGGACCCATCGTGGACCGGGTGCTCGGCGAGCGGGAGGAGGCGGAGGCGTGAAGACGAGGGTGTTTGTCAGTTTGAAGGCGTCGGTATTCGATCCACAGGGGCGGACGATCGTCGAAGCGTTGCAATCGATGGGCTACGGCAGCGTGTCCGACGTTCGTCAGGGCAAGTACTTCGAGGTCGACGTCGACACCGAGTCGGCCGATGAAGCGCGGTCGCTTGTGTCGGAGGTGTCCGACAAGCTGCTGGCGAATCCGGTCATCGAGAGCTACCGGGTCGAGGTGGACGAGTGAAGTTCGCGATCATCGAGTTTCCTGGGTCGAACTGCGACCATGACGCGTACCACGCGGCGAAGCATGTGCTCGGTCAACAGGCAGCGTTCGTCTGGCACAAAGACGCCGGGCTTGGCGGCGCCGACGCGGTGGTGTTGCCAGGTGGTTTTTCGTATGGTGATTACCTTCGCACCGGCGCCATCGCACGGTTCTCGCCGGTCATGGAGAGTGTTCGTGAGTTCGCCGCCGGGGGCGGCCCGGTCATCGGTATTTGCAACGGGTTCCAGGTGCTTCTCGAAGCGGGGCTACTCGAGGGGGCCCTGCTCTGCAACCGTCGCTTGAAGTTCCTCTGTCAGCACGTGCACGTCCGGGTGGAGCAGACCGACACGCCGTTCACCGGCGCGGCACAGCTCGGTCAGGTGTTGAGCCTGCCGATCGCACATGGCGAGGGCAGCTACCATGCGCCGCCCGAGACGCTGGAGGCGCTCGAGGCCAATCGCCAGGTCATTTTTCGTTACTGCAGCGAGGAAGGGGGGCTCCAGGATGCGGCGAACCCGAATGGGTCGCTCGCTGCCGTAGCCGGCATCTGCAACCCGGAGCGTAATGTCGTGGGGTTGATGCCTCATCCTGAGCGAGCCTGTGAGTCGGCACTGGGGAGTGAGGACGGTCGTGTGGTCCTGGAGTCAGTAGTGGCGGCGGTAGCGGCGTGAGTGACACACAGATGGATCCCGCAACGATCGAGGCGCATGGGCTGACGACCGACGAGTACCGGAAGGTGCTCGACATTCTTGGCCGGGAGCCGACGCTGACCGAACTCGGCATTTTCTCCGTAATGTGGTCGGAGCACTGCAGCTACAAGAGCTCGCGCATCCATCTGAAGCGCCTGCCTACCGAGGGTCCTCAGGTGGTTCAGGGGCCAGGAGAGAACGCTGGGGCGGTCGCTATCGGCGACGGTCTGGCTGCTGTGTTCAAGATCGAGTCGCACAACCACCCATCATTCATCGAGCCTTATCAGGGTGCGGCCACCGGGGTGGGCGGCATCATCCGCGATATCTTCACGATGGGCGCGCGGCCGATCGCCCTACTGAACTCGCTGCGATTCGGTGCTCTTGACGACCCGGCGACCCGCCGGCTCGTGGATGGCGTCGTTGCCGGTATCGCAGGCTACGGCAACAGCATCGGGATTCCCACCGTGGGCGGTGAGGTTGACTTCGACCCGAGTTACGCCGGGAATCCGCTCGTCAACGTGTTCTGTCTCGGCGTGGCCAAGGTCGACCAGCTCGCCAAGGGGTTGGCCTCGGGGGCGGGTAATCCGGTCTACTACGTCGGGGCGAAGACGGGACGAGACGGAATCCACGGCGCCACAATGGCGTCGGCCGAGTTTGACGAGAACTCGGCCGAGAATCGGCCCGCGGTGCAGGTGGGTGACCCGTTCATGGAGAAGCTACTCCTCGAAGCCTGCCTCGAGGTGATGAAGTCGGACGCCTTGGTCGGAATCCAGGACATGGGGGCTGCCGGGCTGACCTGTTCGACCTGCGAGATGGGTGCGCGGGGCGATGCGGGCATCGAGATCGACGTCTCGCTGGTCCCGCAGCGCGAGACCGGCATGAACGCCTACGAGATCATGCTGAGCGAGTCGCAGGAACGGATGTTGCTGGTCGCTCAGAGAGGGAGAGAGGCGGAGGTCGAGGCGATCTTCGAGAAGTGGGACCTGCACGCGGCTCGGATCGGCGAGGTAACCGGCGACGGGTTGCTCCGCGTGAAGCACGCAGGCGAGGTGGTGGCCGAGATCCCGAATCGTCCTCTCGCCGACCAAGCACCGCTCTACGACCGTCCCACTACGCGACCGGAGTATCTCGAGGAGGTGCAGCGGTTCGACGAGAGTGCCCTCGAGCCGTCACCCGACCTCGGGCGTGTCTGGCTCGACCTGCTCGGCGCGCCCTCGATTGCAAGCCGACGGTGGATTTACCGCCAGTACGACCACATGGTGCGAACCAATACCATCGCGCTTCCCGGGCTCGGGGCCGCCGTGGTGCGGGTCAAGGGGACGGACCGTGCCCTAGCGTTCTCGGTGGATGGCAACGGCCGGTATTGCTTCCTCGACCCGATGGAGGGTGGTCGACTGGCCGTGGCCGAGGCGGCGCGGAATGTCGCCTGCGCCGGGGCGCAGCCGATTGGCGCGACCAACTGTCTAAACTTCGGCAATCCGGAACGGCCGGAGATCATGTGGCAGTTCGCCCAGGCCGTCGACGGGATCGCAGAGGCATGCAGCGCTCTTGGGATCCCGATCACGGGAGGCAACGTTAGTCTGTACAACGAGACCGAAGGGCAGGCGGTGTACCCGACGCCGGTACTTGGAGTGGTGGGCGTGATCGAGGACGCGAGCCAGGTGCTGACCCGCGCGTTCCCGGCCGCGGATCTTGACGTGGTGCTGTTGGGTGAAGCGACCGGCGGCCTGGGTGGGAGCGAGTATCTGAAGCGCATGCACCGCCTCGTGCGCGGTCGACCCGTGCCGGTGGCCCTCGTCCGGGAGCGAGCGTTGCAGGCGCTGCTCGTTGAACTGGTGGCCGAGAGGTTGATCGGGTCGGCCCACGACTGTGCTGAAGGCGGAGTGGCCATTACTCTGGCCGAGTGTTGTATCGACGGCCGGGTCGGTGCAGTAGTGGATCTGCCCCCAGCCGGCCCTGCGGACGGCTTGATGGCGGCTCGCGCGCTCTTTGGCGAGGCGCCGACGCGTGTGGTGGTGTCTGTCTTGCCCGGCAACCGCGATCAGTTGCTGTCCAAGGCACGTGCGGCGGGAGTTCCGGCGGCTGTCATCGGACGGACCGGCGGGCCTCGTGTCACGATCGGTGTCGCTGAAGAGATGGTGGCCGATGTCGGACTCGACGACGCAGAACTGGCGTGGTCTCTCGGATTGACCCGTCACTTCGAGCGAGCGGCAAGCTGATGCACGACAGCGACAAATTCCACGACGAATGCGGAGTTTTCGGGATCTACGGTCATCCTGAAGCTCCGGCGCTGACCCGGCTCGGGCTGTATGCCCTGCAGCACCGCGGCCAGGAGAGTGCGGGCATCGCCACCGCGAATGCCGACGGGTTGCACCTGACCCGCGCAATGGGGCAGGTTTCCGAGGCCTTCGACGAGAAAACTCTCGCCGCGCTTAACGGTCACTCCTCGATTGGCCATGTCCGGTATTCCACCGCCGGTGACAGTCGCATCGTCAACGCGCAGCCCATCCTGATTGACTGTGTGCATGGCGAGATCGCGCTCTGCCACAACGGTAATCTCATCAACGCGGCCGAACTGCGTTCGTACCTAGTCGGCAAGGGGCACATCTTCCAGACTAGCAGCGATACCGAGGTGGTGTTGCACCTCTACGCGCGGTCTCAGGCGCCGACTCCGGAGGACGCGATCGTCGAGTCGGTTGCTCAGGTGCGTGGGGCGTTTTCCCTGGCCATGCTGACCGAGGACCACCTGATCGCGGTTCGGGATCCTCACGGTTTCCGTCCGCTGGTGGTCGGTACGCTTGGCGACGCGACGGTCGTCTGTTCGGAGACTTGCGCGCTGGATCTGATCGGAGCGCGCTACGTGCGCGATGTCGAACCGGGCGAGGTGCTGGTGGTGGGCAAGTCGGGGACGCGGTCGTACCATCCGTTCGCCGAGGCGCAACCGTCACACTGCGTGTTCGAGCATGTGTACTTCGCCCGACCTGATAGCCTGGTCTTCGGGCAGAGTGTGAACGAGGTTCGAACCAACTTGGGTCGCCGGTTGGCTCGCGAGGCGCCGATCGATGCCGACGTTGTCGTGCCGGTTCCCGACTCCGGGATCTGTGCGGCCGTCGGGTTTGCGGACGAATCAAGTCTGCCGATGCGGATGGGGCTCATCAGAAATCACTACGTCGGTCGTTCGTTCATCGCGCCGCAGCAGGAGATCCGAGGGTTCAAGGTCCGGGTAAAGCTGAACCCGGTTCGCAGCATCATCGAGGGCAAACGGGTGGTGCTGGTCGACGACTCGATCGTGCGGGGGACCACGAGCCGTAAGATCGTTGGCATGATCCGTGCGGCTGGCGCCTCAGAGATCCACATGCGTATCAGCTGCCCACCGACCGTGTCTCCGTGCTACTACGGCATCGACACGCCGCGCCGCAGCGAGCTCATCGGCGCTACACATACGGTCGATGAGATCCGAGATTTCATCAAGTCCGACACACTGTCCTATCTCAGTCTGGAGGGGCTCCAAGCCGCGGTGGGCGCTCGCAGCGGCGACTACTGCACCTCCTGCTACACCGGCGAGTACCCGGTTGCGGCCCCGGAGGACGCCGAGGCTTACATGCAGATGGCCCTTAAGCTGCCGGATAAGCGATGACACGGTGTGGGGTCGCGGCGTTGGCGGCGCTGGTCCTGACGACCGGCGCTTGGGCGCAGTCGGCGCTGACGATCGAAACTGCGATCTCCCAGTTGGGCGACTTCGACTATAACGTGCGGACCGCAGCGAGCGGCTTCATTCGTCGGCTGTCCCCAGACGAGGCTCGACCAATGCTGGCCCAAACGGTGGCGACCCACGAAGACGGGTACGTTCGCTACCGTGCCCTGGTGCTTCTCGTCGGTTTCGGTGGCCGCGAAGCACGCGATACCGTCCTCGGAGTCATGGAGGACGAGAACGACAGGCTGCGCGCGGTGGCGTACGGCTATTTCACACACGAGCCGGATCCTGCGATGGTGCCGCGCCTGCTCGAGGCGCTCGACGCAGAGACGTCCGAGTTCGTCCGGCCGGCGCTGATCCGCGCACTTGCGAGCCACGATGGCAACCCGAGGGTTCGACAACGCCTTCTTGCCGACATCGATCGTGGCGTCGACTTTTTTCGGGGCGCCGTGATCGAGGCATTGGGCGAGCGGCGAGCGGCCTACGCGCTCGAGCCGCTCATGGCCGTTGCCTCGGCGCCCGGACCGCTGCAAGACGATGCACTGCTGGCGCTGACGCGGATTGGGGATGCGCGGGCCTTGAACGCCGTCGCGGCGTTGCAGGGAGCGGACTCCGAGCTGGAGCCGATGGTCTCGGCGGCAGCAGCTTCGTTCGACGAAAACCGCGCCGAGCACGTCGCTTTCGTCTCCGAGACCCTCGCCTTTGCTGTCACGGCCGGCGACCAGCGTGATCTGGTCCGTTCGGCGGCGGCCGGTCTTGGCGCGCTGGCCTCGGCCGGCGATGAAACCGCGCTCTCGACGCTGATCGACGTCGCAGTGGGGGCGCCGTCGGCCGAACGTGAAGCGCTCGCGCTTGTCGTGGGCATGTTGGCGATGCGCACGCCAGAGGCGATGCTGGCGCATCTCGAGACGCGTGCCGACCTGGCCGATGCGGTCCTCGTCGTCCGGGACGGGTTCGACATGCTCGACGAAGACCTTGAAGAGGAGCGGTTCTTCATGACCGCGCGCAGCACGTACTGGGGGGCGCCGGAAGGGTCGACAGCGCGATACGTGAGCGACGAGCTCATCCGGGTACTCGAATTCTGATGACCAGCGCCGACGACACGCCGACGCCTGACGGGGCGGGGGTTAGTTATAAGGCCTCCGGTGTCGACATCGACGCCGGCCACGAGGCGGTCCGCCGGATCCGGGTCCTGGCACAGGAGACCTTCACGCCCGGCGTGCTTTCCGACATTGGTAGTTTTGGCGGGCTGTTCCAACCCAACCTCGGGGCGTTCGAAGAGCCGGTGCTGGTGTCGAGCGCAGATGGTGTCGGCACCAAGTTGAAGGTAGCGTTCGCTGCTGGGCGGCATGACACTGTCGGCATCGATCTGGTTAACCACTGTGTCAACGACATCCTGGTGCAGGGAGCTACGCCGCTGTTCTTTCTGGACTATCTCGCGACGGGACGCCTGGCACCCGCGGTAGCCGCGGACGTGGTCGCCGGGCTCGCCACAGCGTGCCAGGAGAACCAGTGCGCCCTGCTCGGGGGTGAAACCGCCGAGATGCCCGGTTTCTATGCCGACGGTGAGTACGACCTGGCCGGGTTCGTGGTGGGGCTCGTGGATCGGTCGCGCATCATCGATGGGCGGCGGATCGAGCCTGGCGATGTAGTCATCGGCTTGCCGTCGACCGGGTTGCACACCAACGGCTACTCACTGGCACGCCAGATCTGCTTCGACCACCTTGGTTTGTCTGTTGACAGCCCCGTCGAGGAACTCGGCGGCCGGCTTGGCGACGAGCTCCTCCGGCCGCACTGCTCCTATTTACAGACCGTGCGCTCGATCCTGAGCGACGGCGCCATTAAGGCGATGGCGCATATTACGGGGGGCGGTCTGACCGACAATCTCCCGCGGGTGCTGCCGGAGGGCTGCGGCGTTTGCATTGATCCCACCACCTGGACCGTGCCGCCGATCTTCGGCTTCTTGCAGGATCGGGGCGGAGTGGCTGTTGGTGACATGTTTCGCACCTTCAATATGGGGATCGGGCTGGCCGTGGTCTGTGCCCGAGTCGACGTGGCCTCGGTGCTGGCCGGGTTGGTTGCGGCGGGTGAGAGCGGGGCCACTGCGATCGGTGAGATCCGAGCTGGCGAAGGCGCGGTGGAGTACGCGCCGGTCGAACGCAATTGGGCCGGCGACGACTGATCACGTACGGAGACCATGGGACGCAGACTGGGCGTGTTGATTTCTGGGCGGGGGAGCAACCTCCAGGCCATCATCGACGCAGTGGCCGACGGCCGACTGGACGCGTCGATTGCAGTCGTCGTGTCCAACAAGCCGAACGCTGGTGGACTCGAACGTGCCTCCGCGGCGGGCATTGAGACCGCCGTGCTCGAGCACACCGCCTATGACTCGCGGGAGGCCTACGACGGCACCCTCGTCGAGACTCTTGGCCGACACCAGGTCGATCTGGTGTGTCTGGCTGGCTTCATGCGGCTTTTGAGCCCAGTGCTCATCGACGCTTTTCCTAACCGGATTCTCAATGTTCACCCGTCGCTCCTGCCAGCGTTTCCAGGGATGCACGGCCAGACCCAGGCGATCGAGCACGGGACGAAGGTGGCCGGCGCTACGGTGCACATCGTGACCCCAGAGCTGGACGCGGGTCCGATCGTGCTGCAGGCCACCGTGCCGGTCGAGGACGACGACACTCCCGAGAGCCTCGCTGCACGGATCCTCGAGCAGGAGCATCGGATCTACCCCGAAGCCATTGGCCTCGTCCTGGCAGGTGGGTGGCGAATCGAGGGTCGTCGGTTCTTGCAGCCCCCAAGGTAGCGCCCGATATACTGGTGAGATGTCCGCCCGCCCGGAGACCATCGCCGACCAACTGGCCTATCTGACCAAGGGCTGCGTCGACGTCGTCCGTGAATCCGAGCTCCGGGCCAAGCTTGAACGTGCGGCTGAAACCCGGAAGTCGCTGGTCGTCAAGGTTGGTTTCGATCCCACAGCGCCGGACCTGCACTTAGGGCACACGGTGCTGATCCGGAAGATGAAGCACTTCCAGGACCTGGGACATACGGTCATCTTTCTTATTGGTGACTTCACCGGCCTTATCGGAGACCCGACCGGGCGGTCGAAGACTCGGCCTTCGCTCACGCTGGAAGAGATCGACGAGAACGCCGAGACTTACAAGGCGCAGATCTTCAAGCTGCTGGACCCGGCCCGAACGGTCATCGAGTTCAACAGCCGTTGGATGGGGGCGCTCACCGGAGAGGGCTGGGTCCGCTTGGCCGCTCGCTACAACGTAGCCCAGATGCTCGAGCGGCGCCATTTCCGTGAACGCTACGACAAGGGGCAATCGATTGCCATTCACGAGTTCCTCTACCCACTGGTGCAGGCCTACGATTCGGTTCAACTGGAGGTAGATGTTGAGCTCGGCGGGACCGACCAGTTGTTCAACCTGAACGTCGGTCGAGACATCATGCCGGCGTTCGGTCTACCGGCACAGACCGTGATGACCGTCCCACTCCTTGTCGGCCTCGAAGGTAGGCTCGATCCAGAATCGGGCGAGCTGGTCGGCGAGAAGATGTCGAAATCAGCGGAGAACTACGTAGGGCTCACCGAGCCACCGAACGAGATGTTCGGGAAAGTGATGTCCATCTCCGACGCGCTGATGTGGCGCTATTACGAGCTGCTCACCGACTTGTCGCTCGCCGAGATTGACGAGCTGAAGGGGAAGGTGGAGCGCGACGAGTTGCATCCGAAGAAGGCCAAGATGGGCCTAGGCCGGCGCATTGTCACCGATTTTCATTCAACCAAGGCCGCTGATGAAGCCGAGCAGGAGTTCGAGCGTCGGTTCTCCGGCGGAGCGCTGCCGTCCGATCTCGAAGACCGACCGGTGGCCGTGTCTGACGACGGTATGCGGCTGTCGGTCGTAATGGTCGAAGTCGGGTTTGCCGACTCGAACAGCGCGGCCACCCGGTTGATCCAGGCTGGGAGCGTCAGGCTCGACGGTGAGAGGGTCACAGACCGAGCCCATCGGGTGGCGGCCGGAGCCTCGGCGTTCGTGCTGCAGGTCGGAAAGCGCCGAGTGGCGCGGGTCGTGCCAAGGCCTTCTGAGCGCGACTTTTCTACTTGACAGCCTCAAGCTGCGTGATAACCTTAGAAGGTTCCCCTGAGGGAGGATTTCCTCGCTGGGGGCGCTTTGGTTCGGTCCGGCGCCGGTTCTTTGAAAACTAGATAGGACGACGAAGCACTATTCGTCGAGAATCAGCCTGACAGTTAGACTGAACAACGAAGAGCCATTTAATGGCTTTCTCGTTTTGGGTTTGTCCGACGACCGTTCGTGAGATCGGTCGGAGGCCACGCTTTTAACTTGAGAGTTTGATCCTG
>DEAA01000003.1:113895-114033 GCA_002346545.1 Acidobacteria bacterium UBA2994 | reverse complement strand
AATGCCGCAAGCGGAATGGCGAGGCCCAGTCCTCGGGCCTTGATGTACGACTCCTTGAGTGTCCAGAACTGCAGGAAACGATCTGGTTGCGCCGATGCGCGGGTCGCCCGCAGCGTCGCCGCCTCCCGCGGCGAGAAG
>DEAA01000003.1:113272-113533 GCA_002346545.1 Acidobacteria bacterium UBA2994 | reverse complement strand
TCCACCCCGACCTCGCGATCGCAGCTGACCAGACAGACCACCAGACCGTCGGTATGGGACAGGTTGAACCGGAGGGACGCACACGGCGACTCGATCTCCGGTCGGCCGTAGGCATTGGCCCGAAAGTGCCAGCGTTCTGGCGGCACATCCACGTACCGGGACAGCGTCGTCCGCACCAGCATCCGCGTAACGAGACAGCGCCGCCGATCGGCGGCGCGTCGGAACCGGCTAACCCGTTCGAGCTCGGCCTCGGTCAGCAGG
>DEAA01000003.1:111232-112987 GCA_002346545.1 Acidobacteria bacterium UBA2994 | reverse complement strand
TCGAGCTCGGCCTCGGTCAGCAGGGCTCGTCCCTTGTCCAACCGTGCCTGATTAACGTCCTCGGGGCGCACCCACCAGAGATGCGCCTCCCCCTCGTCGAGCCCACGGACCGGTCCAGCGTCACCCCCGCTCATTACACACTCTAGCGATAATGTACCGGACCACCACGGTCGCTCGTGCGGACCGGCCCAGGCAGTATCTCGCGCAAGTAGTGGTCGATGCCACGCTCCTGATGCCAGTGACGAGGATAGCCCAGCGAGACCTCCTCGAACCTGACCCCGTCGATCCAGTCCGTGGTCCTGACGTGCAGATGCCCCGACACCACCACACGCGCACGAAAACGCGTATGCCAGTCCTCGGTGAGTCGGGTGCCGCACCAGACGACGAATCGACGAATGCGACCGACCCGGACCAACTCGCGACGCAGCTGGAAGTGGTTCACCAGGATCAGCGGATACTGCGCAGCGGCTTCCGCGAGTCTGGTCTTAGTTGCCGCGACACGGGCGTGACACCACGCCGCCCTTGTCAGGTAGGGCTCGGGCGACAGGTAGCGCTCGTCGGCGCACCGGATACCGTCCTCGGCGGCCCAGGCCACGGCCTCGTCCGGGGACACATGGTCCGGTCCGAAGGTGTAGTCGTAGAGCAAGAAGAGCGGCGCGATGATCGCGGGCGAGCCTCCGGGCCAGACCACATAGGGATCTTCCGGCGTGACCACTCCGAGACGCCGACAGAGCGCGACCACCGCATCGTAACGGGCCACTCCTCTCAGCGTGTCGCGCCCGTCGCTCCACAGCTCGTGGTTACCGGGCACCCAGAACACCCGCGCAAACCGCTCTGTCGCGGCGCGCAGACCAAGCTCGATCCGCTCGAGCGAGCCGCCGACATCGCCGGCGAGGATCAACCAGTCATTTGGACGGGCCGCCCAGATCTCGAGCGCTTTCCGGTTGAGCGGGTGGCTCAGATGGAGATCCGCGATAGCAAAGAGCTTCACGTTTTCGCCCCCAGGACTCGCGGCTCGCGCGTCATGAATGGCAGAGTCTGGCGCCGGAATCGGCGAGATGGTAGATGGCGCAGTCGACGTCGCCGCACGGGACCGACGCAGTCAGCACTGTCCTCACGGCCACTGTCCTGCAGGGACCGTCGTCTATACTCTGAGGCTAGCGCTTAGACGATTAGCTTACCCCGACAAAGAAAGGCGTACGACATGGCAACCTATTTCGTCCGTTGGCAAGCGAATCCTGGTAACTGGCCCACCGACCCGAAGGAGGTTCTGGCGGCGTGGGAGGCTGCCTGCGCAGGAGGGGACAGGGCGCTCGCTGACGGTTCCTTCAAGGAGATTCGCTGGTTCAGCCCGATATCGGGCTATTGCATCGTGGAACGCGACACCAAAGCTGAAGCCATGGCAACAGTCGCTCCGTTCTTCCCCTATTTCTCGCAGACGGTCGAGGAAACAGCGCCGTGGGAAGAGGGTCGGGACGCTCAGCTCGCAGCCGTCCGCGCGTCAGCGAACGCCGGATAGGCGCACGGCACAGCCGCGCCCTACGTGCCGAACTCATCCCGTCGGCGCTGAGGGCGCGGCTCTCCGGTCTCGATGGTGCGATGCTGCCGCTCGGCCGCTTCGAGCGCCCTTCCTCGGTGAGGTAGGCGGCTAGATCCGCTATCATGTGCTGCTGCATCAGGTCGTCCGGCAACGTCCCGGCTCGACTCCGGGTCGCGGAAGCTCTTGCTCGACGACAGGACCGATGAGGAACGATT
>DEAA01000003.1:110727-110914 GCA_002346545.1 Acidobacteria bacterium UBA2994 | reverse complement strand
ATGAGAGCTCATTCGAAGTTGACCCTGGCCGGTGCACTGACCGCGCTGCTCGTGACCTTGCCCGCCGTGGCACAGGAGCCGAGCACGGCCAATGGAGAGTGGCCATCCTACGGCGGCAACCTCTCCCACGACCGTTACTCGCCACTTGACCAAATCACGGCCGAGAACTTCAGTGACCTGGAGCTGG
>DEAA01000003.1:109705-110404 GCA_002346545.1 Acidobacteria bacterium UBA2994 | reverse complement strand
GTGGACCTTCAATACCGACAATCTTGGCCCGCGGCCGGAGAACCAGTATCAGTCCACTCCGCTGATGGTAAACGGCATCCTGTATGTCACCGCCGGCACCCGCAGGGCCGCCGTCGCCCTCGACCCCGCGACAGGAGAGCTACTCTGGATGCACCGGGTCGATGAAGGCGAACGGGGCGATGAGGCGCCTCGACGGCTGTCCGGTCGCGGACTCGCCTACTGGGACGACGGCGTGGACGGCGTCATCATGTACGTCACCCCGGGCTACCAGCTGGTCGCGGTCAACGCGCTGACCGGCCACCCGATGGAGGCCTTCGGTGACAACGGCATCGTGGATCTGAAGCAGAACATCGACCAGGACCTGGAGCCGACCTCAGAAATCGGCCTCCACGCGGCCCCGATTGTCGCCGGCGACACGATCTTCATCGGTGCGGCCCACCTCCCCGGCGGCGCCCCGCCATCGCGTACCAACGTCAAGGGCTTCGTGCGCGGCTTCGACGCGCGTACCGGCGACCGGAAGTGGATCTTCCACACGATTCCGCAGGGCGACGAGTTCGGCAACGACTCCTGGGGCAACGATTCCTGGCGATACACCGGAAACACTGGCGTGTGGGCTCAATGGGCGGCCGACCCAGAACTGAACATGGTGTATTTCCCAGTCGAGGCCCCGACGGGCGACTACTACGGCGGGCACCGCCC
>DEAA01000003.1:108950-109354 GCA_002346545.1 Acidobacteria bacterium UBA2994 | reverse complement strand
ACCGGCGAACGTGTCTGGCACTACCAGACCGTCCACCACGACATCTGGGACTGGGACCTGCCCGCGGCGCCGGTGCTCCTTGATATCACCGTCGACGGCCGCGAAATCAAGGCCTTGATCCAGCCCACGAAGCAGAACTATATGTTCGTGCTGAACCGAGAGACCGGTGAGCCGGTCTGGCCCATCGACGAGGTACCGGTCCAGGCGGGCGATGTCCCCGGCGAAGTGTATGCCCCGACGCAGCCGATTCCGACCAAGCCGCCCCCGGTGGACGAAGTCGACCTGAGCGAAGACCATCTGGTGGACTACACGCCGGAATTGCGCCGCCGGGCGCAGGAGATCTACGACAAACACACGATCGGTTGGCTGTATGACCCGCCGACGGTGGCCGAGCCGGGCATGCT
>DEAA01000003.1:108162-108633 GCA_002346545.1 Acidobacteria bacterium UBA2994 | reverse complement strand
GGCACACTCCAGCTGCCGAACTCGACCGGTGGCGTGAACTGGCCGGGCGCCTCGGCCGACCCCGAGACCGGATTCTTCTACGTCTACACGAAGACCCAGATAGGAGCACTGGGCCTGA
The DNA here is from genome assembly GCA_002346545.1 of Acidobacteria bacterium UBA2994. GTDB lineage: Bacteria > Acidobacteriota > Vicinamibacteria > Vicinamibacterales > UBA8438 > UBA2994. The sequence goes on along the minus strand of DEAA01000003.1, from coordinate 108,515 downwards.
TCAACGACCCCGAGCGCTCGGATATGGACTTCATCCGTGGCCGTCCCGAGGGGGTCAGCTTCCGCGACGCATCAACCTCCATCGACGGCTTCCCGATGATCAAGCCGCCCTGGGGACGGATTACAGCCATCAACATGAATACGGGCGACATCGCCTGGCAGATCCCGCACGGTGAGGCCCCGGATAACGTCCGGAACCACCAGCTCCTCGAAGGGCAGGATATCGGTCGCACCGGCTGGCCTGGACGGGTCGGCGTGCTCGTAACTAAGGCCCTCGTCGTAGCGGGCGAATCGGGCTACTACACCACCGAAGAGGGTGAGCCTGGGGCCATGCTCCGCGCCTACGACAAGGCG
>DEAA01000003.1:39393-107872 GCA_002346545.1 Acidobacteria bacterium UBA2994 | reverse complement strand
ATGCTCCGCGCCTACGACAAGGCGACGGGCGCAGAGGTGGGTGCCGTCTACATGAGCGCCCCGCAAACGGGCTCCCCGATGACCTACTCGGTGGACGGCGAGCAGTACATCGTCCTGGCCACGAGCGGTGGTGGCCAATCGGGCCGCCTCCTCGCCTACAAGCTGGCCGAGTAGACGTCAGCGCTCTGGAGATCCCCGCGCCCCACGAGCCAGTCGGCTCGTGGGGCGTTGCTGTTTCTGGCCACCGTGACTGCCATCAGAACCCGGTTCGTCTCAGCCAATGGGCTCGAGTTCGAAGTGCACGAGTGCGGTCAGGGCGACCGCCTGGCGCTCTGTCTGCACGGATTTCCCGAGTCGGCCTACTCCTGGCGGCACCAGCTCCCACTCCTGGCCGAGCTCGGCTATCGAGCCTGGGCGCCCAACTTGCGTGGCTACGGAGGATCCAGCCGACCGGCAGGCGTGGACGCATATCGAATCGAACACCTAGTCGAGGACGTCGTGACCCTGATCGACGCCGCGGGAGCGTCGCGGACCGTGCTCCTCGGGCACGACTGGGGTGGCGGCATTGGGTGGATGACGGCCCTCACCCGCGCCTGTCCGCTCGACGGTCTCGTCATTATGAACGCGCCCCACCCCCTCCGCTTCGTCGAGGAACTGTTCCGCTGGCCGCAGATCTGGCGCTCCTGGTATGTCTTCGCGTTCCAGATCCCCTGGCTACCGGAACGGCTCCTCGCCCGCGCCAACGCACGTCCGATAGCCGATGCGTTCCTGGATCTGGCGGTCGACCAATCGCGCTTCCCGCCCGAAGTGCTCGACGTCTACCGGACCCAAGCGATCCTGCCGGGGGCCCTGACCGCGATGGTCAACTACTACCGAGCCAGCCGCCACATCCTGCAGGCCCCCCGCCCCTTCTTGACCCGCCGCATCGACACACCGACGCTGGTAATATGGGGTGAAGCTGACACTGCTCTGGGCCTCGAACTACTCGACCACCTCGAGCCGCTCGTCGAAGACCTGACGGTCCATCGTCTACCTAGCGTCTCACACTGGGTGCAGCAGGAAGCGCCTGAGCAGGTGAACGATCTGCTAGCAGCCTGGCTTCGGCAGCTCGATGCGACGGGGACACGACCGACCTGAGGAGCTTAGTCGACGTCGTCGTCAGGATCTGGCGACTCGTCATCGACAGAGGGCTTCGGCTCAGGTTCGGTCCGCAGCACAATGTCATGGGCGGCGGCCACCATCGTGACCAGCGGCAGTTCGCGTGGAATCCGTTCGACCGGGTCGCCAAACGGGTTCAACAAACAGCTCCCCTCAACCTGGAGAGGCAGGAACACGATGGTCGCATCCGCCGACCACTCGACCACGGCGTCTGCATCGGCATCCACCACCGGGATGATCTCGGCCTCGATCCGACGCTCCTCCAAGCGATAGCGCAGGTTCGCCGCCACCTTCTGCTCGCCCCCTTGCGGTGCCGGTGCCAGCAGTCTGAGATCGGCATCTTCCCAGGTCTCTGTCCGGGTCATCAAATAGGCAAACAGCAGCGCCAACCGCGAGGAATCATCCTCCGACCACCAGACATCGATGCGTCGCTTCTCCGCGAGCGTCTCGGCCAGCCGAAGCCAGTCATCCTCACCAGCGTCGAATACCACCAGGTTGTGCCCCAGCGACATCGCGCGCTGCAGGAGCCGACCAAACCTAAGCGTGGGTGAGGTCGACGCTCCATCTTCGTGCTCGAGCCAGTTAACGGCCACGGTGTTGGCCCGGATCGGTCCCATCCCCCACGACTGCAGCAGCGTCATGGCGGCAATCGGCAGGTTGGGGGCCGCGAGCACGAGCGGATAGGCGTCCAGCTTCTCGCGGTGAAGCTCCGCCCGCAGCTTCGCCTCGGCCGACTGGCGCGCCGCCTGCACCGAGGCCGACCCGCTGTCGCCCTCGAGCAGCTGCACGGCGGTGATGAGACCGGTGCCGCCACTGATCCACGAGGCTAGTTTAAGCATCGGCGCACGACGTTTCTCGGTGTCGGTAAACAACAGGACCTGCGGCTGCCAATCGACGGGGCTCTCCTTCTGGTCGGCCAACTCGCGCAGCCCCTCCTTCACCTTCTGGTAGCGATAGGCGCGCCGGCTGTCGCGCCACCGGGTTGGCACAGCCGTCCACCGCAGGTACTGGTAACCGGCAAACAGGAGCGCCACGGCCACAGCTGTCGCCGCCGGGTCGATGGCCAGCATGACCGCCCCGCACATGAACGTGCCGAGGAGGCTGGCGCGCGCGTCATACCAGCGGAACCGCGGCCGAAACGCAGGGCTCGCTCCAGTCGCTTCGATATAGGTGGCGTAGTTGAGTAGGCCGTACGAAATGAGAAAGAACATCGACACGACCGACGCGATGGCATTCAGATCGCCCACGACGATCGTCACCAGGGCAATGATGCCGGTCAGCACGACCGCGCGGCGAGGATTCCCGGTGGCGGCGTCGACGGCAGCAAAGGTGCCCAATCCCTTGAAGAGGCGGTCGGCGGCCAACGCCTGCAGGATGCGGGGCGCGCCTAAAAACGACGCAAGAGCCGAGGACAGCGTGGCCGAGAGCACGCCGGCTCCGATCAGCCAGCCTACAGTCGCGATCCCGCTCATCGCCTCGTAGTCGCCAGCCAAATCGGCAAGCGGACGAGCCGCGGCGAACATCACGATCGCCGCCCCGTAGACGACGGCCGACAACCCCACCGCCAGGAAGGTTCCAGTCGGCAGGCTCCGTGAGGCGTCACGCAGGTCTCCCGACATGCTGACGCCCTGGGTAAATCCCGTCACCGCCGGGAAGAAGATGGCGAACAGCGGCCAGAACTCTACCTCGACGTCCGGGTCGGCGAACAGATTGGCCTGGAGTTGGACCGGATCAAAAGCGCCGTAGGCCCCGACGAAGAACGAGGTCAGCGCCGCCACCAAAATGGCCATGATCACGTACTGGAACCGGGTGGCCAGATCGGCCCCAGCGTAGGCGAGCCCAAACAGGCACACCGCCGCCGTAGCCGCCGCGCCTTGCACCACCAGCGCTCCCCCGCCGGTCAGCGCCGCGACGCCTTCACCGAAGCCCACGCAGTAGAAGGCCACCGAGACCGCCTGGGCCAAATAAAGCAGGACGCCGAGAGCCCCGCCATACTCGACTCCCAGCGACCGCGAGATCAGGTAGTAGTCACCGCCCCCGCGCACCTTGCGGTTGGTGGCAATGGCCGACAGCGAAACGCTGGTGTTGACCGAGATGAGGGTCGCCAACCCCAGCATGAGCAGCGCCGACAGCAGACCGGCCCCACCAACGACATAGCCCAGCCGGCGAAAGAGAATGATGCCTAGGATGGTAAGGATACTGGGCGTGAACACACCCCCGAAGGTGCCCAGGAGGCGTTTCTGCCCTGCCGCCGTCTGCTCCTTGGAGTCGGACCCTGCCATGACCGGACGGCCATGATACCAGTGCGGTTTCGGCTTAGTGTGGGGGCGTCATCCTGTTGGATTCAACGGAACCTTGAAGAGCCCCGCCATCGGTGTCCCCGACGACCCCGGTCACCCTGCCCGATCAGGCTTACGCCGCTATCCCGTCGACACTTCAGCGAACAAGAGCCCAACCAGCCACGCTCCGCACGTCTGAAGGCACCCCTCTCCAGCATCGGACCGACACTGGCCATCCTCGAGAATCGACGATAGGCTCACACCACATTCGCTGCGGAGGACGCATTCATGTTCGAAAACATCGACTACACGGTTGACGAGCCAATCGCCACCATCACGCTGAACCGGCCGGACCGTCTCAACGCGCTGACCGGGCCGATGCTCCGCGAGCTGCAAGAGGCGGTGACCGCGGCCGAGGCAGACGAGCGGGTCGTCTCGATCCTGCTCACCGGCGCTGGTCGCGGCTTCTGCGCCGGAGCCGACATGGGCGGCCTGCAGGCCGCGAGCGAGGGCCAGGCGCGCTCGTCGATCACCCACGATACCTCCGGTCGCCCCGGCGACTACGAGATGCTCGGCGAAGACTATGCGCTCGGCTACACCTACCTTATGGCGGTGCGGAAGCCGATCGTCGCCGCGGTCAATGGACCCTGTGCGGGTCTCGGTTTCGTGATCGCCATGCTGTGCGACATCCGGTTCGCTTCCGATAAGGCGCTCTTCACGACCGCCTTTGCCCAGCGTGGTCTCGTGGCCGAGCACGGCATCAGCTGGATCCTGCCGAGGCTGGTCGGCCCGGCACGCGCGCTTGATCTGCTGCTCAGCGCCAGGAAGATCGACGGCACCGAGGCGGAACGGCTGGGCCTCGTGAACCGAACAGTGCCCCACGAGCAGTTACTGGACGCCACCCGAGACTATCTAGTGACGATGTCAACGCGTTCGGCGCCACTGGCGCTTCAGACGATGAAGCACCAGGTCTACAAGCACCTAGACGCGCCGCTGGGTGGAGCGCTCCGCGAGTCAGCCGACCTCATGACCGCAAGCCTGACCCATACGGACTTCAAAGAAGGCGTCAACTCTTACGTCGAAAAGCGTCCGCCACGGTTCGCCCGAGTCACGGTGCCTGGTGACGGCGGCGAAGGTTAGTAGCGGTCTGGGAAACTACGATGACCCGTCAGGATGCGCGAAAACGCGACGAGCAGATCCTGCTTGAAGGTCCACACAGCCGGAGCCGCGACTTCCTGCTAGTCCTCCGGGCGGTGAAGGATTTCATCACCGGGTTCCGAGGTCTCCACTTCGTCGGCCCCTGTGTCACGGTGTTCGGTTCGGCCCGGTTCAAGGAAGACCACCCGTACTACGCCTTAGGACGGGACGTGGGCGCGGGACTGGCCGACATGGGGTTCACGGTGATGACCGGTGGAGGCCCTGGCCTCATGGAAGCCGCCAACCGTGGCGCCAAGGAAGCCGGCGGTCGCTCGGTCGCCTGCTCGATCCGGCTCCCGTCCGAAGAAGCGACCAACCCCTATCTAGATCGCTCGGTCCAGGCACACTACTTCTTCGTGCGGAAGGTGCTGCTGTTCAAATACTCGTATGCGTTCATCGCCTTGCCAGGCGGCTTCGGCACCATGGACGAATTATTCGAAGCGCTCACTCTCGTCCAGACCGGAAAGGTCGCCAGCTTCCCGATTGTGCTGATGGGCACCAGCTACTGGCGCCGGCTCTTGCACCTAATTCACAGGATGGAACGAGAGGGCGCGATCAGTCCGAAAGATCTGTCGCTGTGGCTGACGACCGACGACCTGGACGAAGCGCTCGCTCACGTCAAGAAACACACGATCGAGCGATTCGGTCTGCTAGAACGGCGGGTGCCAAGGCCGTCGCTGATCCTGGGCGAGCCGCGCGTCCCCGATCCCCGAGCGCCCTGAGCGGCTCAGGACGCGTCGACCGTGTGCACGAGCAGCACCGGGGGCTCACCGCGCCCGCCAAACTCCACTACGCCCCTGAGGCGGACCGGCCGGCCCGAGGCAGGCACCATTGCATCGCCTGCCTTTAGCCGCAGCACGGCGCCATTGGGGAGCTCGAGCTCCGGCATCTCCTCCCCCCCGACCACACCCACGGCGGTCACGTGAATCGCATCCGGGATAAAACCAGCGTTGCGCACCGCGTCCCGGATCTCAATCAGATCGATTGCGGTGCCAGGCTCAGGAGTCACCACGACCTGGCCGTCATCGGCTCGCACGGCCACGGCCGCAACCTGGTCAATCCGACCCAACCGCCGCTCGAGCCCTTGCGCGCAGGAGGGACAGGACAACTCGACGTCGACCCGGGCCTCGACCATCCCAGAAGACTGGGCTGACAAGGTCACGAGCGCCACCATCGAGACCAGCACGGACGACACACGGAGACGTCTCCTCATGCTGTGCTCCCCTTACCGTAGGTCGACCGCGATCAGCGTGTTGCTGTTGCGCACATACAGCCGACCCTCGGCAAGGGCCGGGTAGGCACGTACGACACCGCGGAGTATGCCCGCGCTCGCCAACAGACGGTACCCGTCGGGCGAAGCCAACGCCAGCACCAGCTCCCCGGACTCTCGCATGATCACAAGGTGCTCGCCAGCGAGCGTCACGCTACCGGCACCATATCGATCCTCGCTCCAGAGCACCTCGCCCGAATCGAGCTCAACCGCGCGTAGGCTCGGCCCGTACTCCTGCCGGCCATGAAACCCGTACAGCACACCGTCCCGCTGGACCGCGGTCGCGTAGTGATTCGTCATGCTCTCGTCGCCCACCCACTCGTCGACTAGCTCGCCGGCCGCGACCTGCACGAGCGCCGCGCCGGTACCATAGCTAGACGAAATGAAGATACGGTTCCCGTTGACCAGCGGCGTGGCGGCGTTGACCGAGGCGCCGAGACGCGAGCGCCAGCGTTTCTCGAAGCGCACGCTGCCTGAAACCGGATCGAGACCGACCAACCCAGTCCGGGTAAAGAAAAGCGCATAAGGATCGCCGTCAAATGTCGCGCCGACCGGTGATGAGTAGCTCGCCTCGTCGGTGGTGGCGGTCCACAGCTCGTCCCCGGTCGCGGCGTCGAACGCAACGATGCCGCCCTGCTGTCCGCCGACGTTGGCGATGACCCGTCCGTCGGAAACCAGGGGTGACCCGGCCGCCCCGAAGAACCCTTTGCGTACCTGGTACCGGTCGTGCGTGTCGACGCTCCAGAGCGCCGCGCCCGTAGTCAGATCCACGGCATGCAGCTGACCTTGCGCGCCGAAGGTGTACACGATGCCGTCTTCTATGACCGGCACCGAACGGGGTCCTTCGTCGAACCCGAAGTCGTCACGGTAGGTGGTTCGGTAGGCGTGGGTCCAGACCGTCGCCCCGTTGGCGACATTGATACCCTCGAGGACCTCTTCACCGCCACGCCGATGAAAGAGCGCTAGACGGTCGCCGACGACCACCGGACCGGCAAAACCCGCCCCGATCTCGCGCTCCCACAGCACGGTGGGGCCGTCAGCCGGCCAGCTGGTGGAAAGCGCGGGCCCCGTGTAGACGCCATCACGAGCCGGACCAAGAAACTGCGGCCAGTCCTGCGCCGCGAGCGCGGCTCCCGCCAGCAGCACTGCTCCAGCCAGCCCAACGGCTCCCCTCTCCACCTGCTTCATGCCGCCTCCCTCACGATGGCTGCGATTATACGAGCGCGTCTCACCAGGGCGGTCACTTTTGCCAGAGGCCCTGGCGATGACGTAGGCTGTGAGGCACCAAGCTGGCGTGATGCGCTGGCCGGGTCGCTATCGATGACCGCACCGTCCGCTCGCCGATCCCGTGTGACGTCGCTGCTGGCCCTACTGCTGGTCGCTGGCAGCGCGGCAACCGCGAGCGCACAGTATTTCCGCGAGGGCAACTTCCCCGCCCGCTGGCCGCCCCCGTCGATGCCGGACCGCGACTTCGCGTTCTGCAAGCTGGCCTACACCAGCGTGCGATACGAAGAGCTCGGGATGGGGTGGCGCACCGACTACCCGTATGCGGGCATTAACTTGATGTTCCGGTTCTCGGAACTGACCACGGCGTCGATCAGCACCGACCGAAGGGGAGAGCCCAATCACTGGGTCGTCACCCTGACCGATCGCGAACTCTTTAACTGCCCGTTCGTCATGGCGGCCGACGTTGGCACCATCGGGCTGAACGGCGAGGAGGTCACCCGGCTCCGTGATTACCTGCTGAAGGGCGGATTCCTGTGGGTCGACGACTTTTGGGGCTCGCGCGCGTGGGAGCACTGGACCTCGGAGATAGCTAGGGTGCTTCCGCCGGCCGAATATCCCATCTACGATGTCCCGCTGGAACATCCGGTATTCCGCACCCTATCGTTTGTCGAGAAGGTACCGCAGATCACGGCGATCCAGTTCTGGGGCTGGAACGGAGGTAACACCTCGGAGCGTGGTGCGGACAGCGCCGAGGCGCACCTGCGCGCCATCACCGACGAGGACGGCCGCATCCTGGTCCTGATGTCGCACAACACCGACGTGGCCGACGCCTGGGAGCGCGAGGGTGAGGACCCGCGGTTCTTTGAACGCTTCTCTCCAGACGGCTACGGGCTCGGCATCAACGTGCTCCTCTACGCAATGAGCCACTGAGGCAGATCTCTTCGGTCCGTCGCGACCAGCCTCGACTTGCCAGACGCCGCACGTTCGCGTCGACAACACCATGGCAAACACCGACGCACGAGAGTTTCAGGAACAGATCCTAGCGGCGGCCCGCAAGGTCCCTTTCTTTAACCTCGTGGGTCTCGAAGTGATTGAGGTTGCCCCCGGTCGCTCCACCACTCAGATGTCCTGGCGCGAAGATCTGGCCGGTCCGGGGGGACTGATTCATGGCGGCATGATCGCGTCACTGATCGATACCGGAACCGCCTATGCTCTGCTCCTGACCGACGAACTGCGCGATTCATTACTGGCCGGTCGTGGTCTAGTCACCGTTGATCTCCGGGTGAAATACCTCCGGCCAGTGGCCGCCGGCCGGATCACGTGCGTATCGACGGCCACCCGGGTCGGCCGCAAGATCATCCATACCGACGCCATCGTCACCAACGACGATGACAGAGAGGTCGCCAGAGGCGACGCGCTCTACACAACCGTCGACGCCGGTCATGGCCTCCAACATACGTCTAGTTCCTGAACTACTCTTGGGTATTCGACGCCCAATCGTCATCCAAAGCGCTAGAACGAGCGGCGCCGACCGCCTACCCCTGGGCAGCGTCGTCAGCAAGTCGAACCGCGACGGCACCGTAGAATAGGCCCTCACATGACGACAGCCACCACCCTTGTCGACCTATCAGCCTGCGAGCTGCGCAAGGAGATCGGCCACCAGCACGTCTCGGCCCGCGAGGTCGTCGAGGTGCACCTGGCCCGGATCGAAGCCGTGAATCCGAAGCTGAACGCCATCGTCACCGTGGTCGCCGACCACGCTCGCGCGGCCGCGGCGGCCGCCGACGAGGCCCAGGCTCAGGGTCGCGACCTAGGTCTGCTACATGGCTTGCCGATCGTGCACAAGGACCTGTTTGTGACCGCCGGTGTGCGGACGACGTTCGGCTCACCCGTGTTCGCCGACCATGTCCCGGCCGAGACAGCCCTAATCGTACAGCGTGAGCGTGCGGCAGGAGCCATCAGCCTCGGCAAGACCAATACGCCGGAGCTTGGCGCCGGCTCGCAGACCTTTAACACCGTCTTCGGCGCCACGGCAAACCCCTACGCGATCGACCGCACCTGCGGAGGAAGCAGCGGGGGTTCGGCGGTCGCGCTAGCCACCTGTATGACGTCGCTCGCCGATGGCAGCGACCTCGGAGGATCGCTCCGCAACCCCGCCAGTTTCTGCAACGTGGTCGGCCTTCGTCCGACACCGGGCCGAGTACCGCGCTGGCCCAACCCTGCTCCGCGTTTTCCCTTCAACGTCCATGGACCAATGGGCCGCACGGTGGCCGACGTAGCGCTTCTACTGGACGCGATCTCCGGGCCGGACCCGCGCGATCCACTATCCCGGGAGTGGCCGGCCGCGCCAGTCAGCGGGCAGCTTGAACGAGACCTGACCAACGTCCGGGTGGCCTGGAGCCAGACCTTGGGCGGCCTGCCCGTGGAACCGGCCGTGCTGACGGCACTTGCGCCAGTCCGGCAACAGCTCGAAGAGCTCGGCTGCGTCACCGAAGAGGCGGAGCCCGACCTGTCGGGCGCCGACGACATCTTCGTGATCTGGCGAGCGTGGTATTTCGAGCTGGCATTCGGGGACCTGCTCGACCGGCACCGTGACCAACTCAAGGACACGGTGGTCTGGAACATCGAAGCGGGGCGTGCGCTCACCGGTCCGCAACTCGGGGCCGCCGAACGTCTCCGCACCGCGCTTGACGAACGCTGCCGCAAGTTCCAGGAGCAGTTCCCGTTTCTAGTGCTACCCGTCTGCCAAGTCGTCCCGTTCCCGATCGACCAACCCTATGTCACTCAGATCAACGACGTGGCGCTGGACACCTATCTCGACTGGATGAAATCCTGCTACCACATTAGCGTGACTGAACTGCCCGCCGTGTCGGTCCCGGCAGGCTTCACTCCAGACGGCCTCCCGGTGGGCCTGCAGGTTGTGGGTCGGCCTGGCGACGAGCTCGGTGTCCTGCAGCTGGCCCACGCCATCGAACAGGCCTCCGGCACCTCCCTGCGTCGGCCTGTGATCGAATACTCATCATGAACGATACGCTCTCGCTCCTGAACCGCCACCGCAGCATCCGTCACTACACCGACGACCCGCTTCTCGAGGGGGACGTACGCGCGGCGGTCGCGGCCGGTCAGCGCGCCTCGACCAGCAGTGCCATCGAGGCGTATTGCTGCATCCGTATCCGGAGCGCCGAAACCCGGCAACGGCTCGTCACCCTGACCGGGGGCCAGACGAAAGTCGCCGACGCCGCAGGATTCTTCGTCATCTGTGGCGACACCCGCCGGCACCGGTTGGCAGCTGAACGAGCCGGCCGACCGTACGACTCCCGGCTCGAGGCGTTCCTGCTCGCGGTCATCGACGCGACGCTCTTCGCCCAGAACATGGCGCTCGCCTTTGAATCGCTCGGTTACGGCTTCTGCTATGTCGGCGGGCTCCGCAACCGGCTGCCCGAAGCGAGCGAGGCCCTCGACCTGCCACGCGGCGTGTACCCGCTCTTCGGCATCTGCGTAGGCCGTCCCGCCGAAACACCGATCGAACGACCTCGATTCGCGCTCGACGATGTGCTCCACGAAGAGCGCTACCCTGACGACGCCCAGGTTCTGCGCACCCTCGACGCACACGACGAAGCGGCGGCTATTTACTACGACAAGCGGGGGAACGAGATGCCGCGGTGGACTGAACGGATGATCGAGAAGTTCGAAACGCCGATCCGAACCCACCTCAGCAGCTACTACCGCGGCCAAGGCGCCGACCTCACCTGAGGGGCTCGGGATGGCGGACGCTAGACGAAAGTGATACAACGCTCCTCACGGTCCATAGGGGTCACCTCCGTACGGCAGCCATCGGGCTGGCACCGGGCAGACCGTCGTGGACATTGGAGCCGGTACCTGGCGCATCACCAGATTGATAACCGAGGCGGTCGGCCCCAAGGGGCGAGTCTATGCGATGAACATCACCCAAGAACTGCTCGGCCACGTGCACGCCGGCAAAGGCACGGTGACCGACGAGAGCAAGAAGGCGAGGGTCACACTCGCAGCCGAGATTCCAATGGCCCAGTGCCAGTAATGTCTGATGTTTCGCAAGCGCTGACCGGGGGCAGAACCTCCTAGGATAGGATCCGCTGACGCACTCAGGAGAGAACTGATGCAGAACCGACTGACACGGGGACTCGCCGTAACCGGCCTGCCCCTTCTGATCGCTGCCGGCGCGGCTTGGCTGTCGCCGGACGTAACCGCGCAGATGTCCATAGACGCGGACGACATCGGCGGCGTGGTCCGAAGTAACTCCGGTCCCGAGGCGGGGGTCTGGGTCATCGCCGAGACCGACGACCTCGATACTAGATTCCGCAAGATCGTCGTGACCGACGTCCAGGGGCGTTACGTCGTGCCGGATCTCCCGACCGCCGAGTATCAGCTCTGGGTCCGAGGCTACGGCCTGGCCGACTCGATTCCGGTACGCGGTCGTCCCGGCGCGACGGTTGACCTGCGCGCTTCCGCCGCCGCATCTCCTAAAGAAGCGGCGGAAGTCTACCCGGCCAACTACTGGTATTCCCTGGTTGAAGTGCCACCACCCAGCGAGTTCCCAGGCACCGGCGAAAATGGCAACGGGATCTCGCCCGGAATGCGGAATCAGGCCGCCTGGATCGACGGCTTGAAGCAGGGCTGCCAGCTCTGTCACCAGCTCGGCAACGAAGCCACCCGCGAAATCCTGAATCCGAGCAACTACGACTCGACCGAGGCTGCCTGGGCCCATCGCGTGCGGGCCGGACAGCGCGGCAGCATGATGGAAGGCTACCTGCGACGATTCGGCGAAGACCGAGCGGTGTCGATGTACGCCGAGTGGACCGACCGGATCATGGCCGGTGAGGTGCCAGACGCGCCGCCACGGCCACAGGGCCTCGAGCGCAACGTCGTGCTCACCATGTGGGAATGGGGCGGCGAAACCGCCTACATCCATGACGAGATCGCGACCGACAAGCGTGACCCGACGATCAACGCCGGTGGACCGATCTACGGCGTGGAGTTCGCGAACGATAAGCTGGTGTGGGTTGACCCGAACACCAACGAAGCGCACGAGGTCCACATCCCGGTGCGCGACACCCCTGGCGAAGGCGACTTCGGATCGTATATCGACCAGGAGAACCTCGAACCCTCGATCTACTGGGGTGACGAGCTGATCTGGGACAATCCGGGCAATCCACACAACCCGATGATGGATGCCGACGGACGGATCTGGATGACCCATCAGATTCGGGGCCCGGGCAATCCGGCCTGGTGCCGGGAAGGTTCAGCGAATCCATATGCCCAGCACTACCCGATGAACCGGGCCGCCAGGCACGCCGCCTACTACGAGCCGGCGACCGAGGACGTCGAGCTGATCGACACCTGCTTCAACACTCATCATCTCCAGTTCGGGTACGAGGATGTGGAGCGGCTCTACTTCAGCTCGGTCGGTCCGGTGATCGGCTGGCTGGACGTAGAGGTCTACGAGGAGACCGGTGACGCAGAGGCTGCCCAAGGCTGGTGCCCGATCATCGTCGACACCAACGGCGACGGCCGGATCACCGAGTGGGTCAACCGCGCCGGCGAGCTCGACCCGACCAAGGACAAGGAGATGGGCGGGGGTTGGTATGGCATCGTGCCAGACCCGACCGCCGAGAACGTCGTCTGGGCCGCCTCGGGCGGCGTACCTGGGCAGATCGTGCGGCTCGAAGTAGGAAACAACCCGCCCGAGACCTGCATGGCCGAGTACTACCAGCCGCCGTTTGAGAACGCCGATGCTCCGATACAGGGCTACTCACCGCGGGGCATCGACATCACGACCGATGGGATCGTCTGGACGGCGCTGTCAGGCAGCGGACACATGGCCAGCTTCGACCGCAGTCAGTGCACCGTTCTCAACGGACCAACCGCGACCGGCCAGCACTGCCCGGACGGATGGATGCTGCATGCCACCCCTGGGCCTCAGATGAAGGGGGTCACCGATCATGGCAGCGCAGACTTCCACTACTACAACTGGGTAGATCAGTACGACACCCTGGGCCTCGGGCCGAACATCCCGATCGCGACGGGCAGCACGTCGGATTCGCTCCTCGCCTTCCTCCCTGAAGACGAAGAATTCGTGATTCTTCGAGTCCCCTATCCGATGGGGTTCTACTCGCGTGGGATGGACGGCCGCATCGATGACCCGGATGCCGGCTGGAAGGGCCGTGGCGTATGGGCCGACTACGGCACCAACGCCGTCTGGCACACCGAGGGCGGCAAGGGCACGCAGAGCAATCTGGTCAAGTTCCAGATCCGGCCCGACCCGCTCGCTCACTAGCGCACGTCGGCGGAGGCGAGACTCGACGTCTCGCCTCCGCCCCACCGGCGACGTCCTAGATGGACTCCCCGCCCACGTCTCCCACTACAGCGAAGACCCACGGCACCGTCGACGATCTGGCGCTAGTGCTGGTCGGCGGTGGGGCTCGGGCTGCCTACCAAGTCGGCTTCCTCCGCGGACTGATCCGACAACATCCGCAGCTTCGTCTCCCGATCATCACCGGCAGCTCGGCCGGCGCCATCAACGCCGTCTACCTGTCCGCTCAGGTCGGTCCGCTCAAGGAAGCGATCGACGGTCTCGTGAACCTGTGGCGCGCTCAGCGGGTCGAGCAGGTGTTCCGGGTCGACACGCCATCGTTAGCCGCGCTGGTACTGCGCTGGGGAATTCGCTTGGTCTCGGGAGGCGGCGTGCTCACTCCCGAGGTCCAGGGACTACTCGACACCGCTCCGCTCCGGGAGTTCCTCGAGCGCACCCTGCAACCGAACGCGAGCGGCGAGATCGTCGGTATAGGTCGCAACATCGCGGCCCGTCGCCTACGCGCACTCGCGGTCACCACCAGCAACTACAGCACCGGCCAGTCGGTGATCTGGTTGCAAGGGGCCGACATCGAAGACTGGGAGCGGCCGAACCGCCGCAGCCGCAAAGCTACCATCACGGTCGAACACATCATGGCCTCAGCCGCCATCCCACTGTTCTTCCCGGCTGTCCGCCTCGACGATGGGTGGTATGGCGATGGAAGCATCCGGATGATGACGCCCTGCTCGCCCGCCATCCATCTGGGCGCGCGCCGTATTCTAGCCATCTCAAACAGGTACCAGCGGTCGGCTAACGAAGCGGATGAGCCGCTGATCTCGGGCTACCCCCCGCCGGCCCAGATCGCCGGTCAGCTGCTCCAAGCCATGTTCCTGGACGACCTCGATCGGGACGGGTGGAATCTGCGCCGACTGAACCAGCTCGTCGCCCCGCTGCCCCCCGAACACCGGCGCGGCCTCCACCCGGTCGAGCTTGTCATCGTCCGACCATCCGAGGACCTAGGCCGACTGGCCCGCGCCTTTGAGCCCCAGCTACCGTTTCTCTTCCGGCACCTGACCCGCAGCCTCGGCTCCAGGGATACGGCCAGCCCGGATCTGCTGAGCCTGCTGATGTTCCAGCAGGACTACATCGAGCAACTCTTGGAGCTGGGCGAAGCGGATGCTGAACGACAGGCCGACGCGGTCGCGGAATTGCTCGCACCAGCATCCTGACCCGGTACCATCTAGTCACCGTGTGGATGCGTGTGAGCGTCCCCGCGCTCCTGGTAGCGCTGAGCACCATGCGTGCGCTATCGGCCTAGGCCCGGTGTCGGCGCCGCTGGTCCCGTCTCCTCCGCCAATTGCCTACTCCGAGCGACCGACTGTCGGCAGACGACAGACGCGCCATCATCGAAATCGTGAGGAAGACCAAGTGGGTGTCCCCGACTACTACTGGAACTGATCCGTCGCGGTCTGAGCAAATCCGCTACGGATGGCCTGCCCAGGGAAAACGCCGTCCACCAGCGCTTCATCCCGCACCACGAACGTACCCCCTACCAGCACGTGGCGGATGCCTTCAGAGAAACGGTCGGGCGCCGCGTAAGTCGCTCGATCGATGACCGCCTCGGGATCGAACAGCGTCAGGTCAGCGTCGGCGCCCACCTGAACGCGCCCCTTGGCGCGCATCGCTGGCACGATGGTCTCGAGTCGTCGGGCCGGGAGTAGCGTCATCTTGCGAATGGCGTCCATCAGTGTCAGCACCGCGCGATCACGCACATAGTGCCCAAGGATACGGGCGAAGGTGCCGGCCCCGCGCGGGTGGGCCTGGCCGTCGCTGAACGGGATCCCGTCGCTGGCCGCGATGACATCGGGCTGACTCACGATCCACTCGTTCGTCTCTTCTTCGCGCCCGTGCGTAATCACCCATCCACCATGCTGGCGGTAGCGCTCGAACGACTCGGCCGTCAGTCGTTCGCCAGTCTCGACCCATTGCAGCCGGCCGTAAGCGTCGTCGCTCCGTCCGACCCATCCGTCGAAAAGCGCCGACTCGATGCGGCTCGCGCTGGCGGTATACGGATACGCCTCGGTCGTTATGTCAATCCCCTGGTTCACCGCCCCCCGGATCAGACCGAGCACGTCGGGCGCAGCCTCCCCCGCGCTGCTGTTCATGTGCACGATGTGGACCGACGCGCCGGTCGTAGCAGCGTTGGCGATCACCTCCTGAAACGGCGCGATGGCACCGCCGTTCCGAAACGCGCCACTCGACCGGAGGTGGATAAAGACGGGCGCGTCTCGTTCAGCTGCGACGCCGAAGAGCTGCCAGAGCTCGCGATGACTGGCGCCCGGTGTGTAGCTAATCCCGAAGCCGAAGCCCAGACCGCCCTCGTCGAGGCCGTCCGACATCAGCCGGGCGACGCGACGAAGCTCGTCATCAGTGGCCGCCTCGTAGAGAAACGCGTCGTTGCCCCCACCCCGCCCGAGGGTGAACGTAGCGTCGCCAGCCGAGCGCGCAATCAGTCCCCCGAAGGCCTGCCGACGCGCGCCCTGGTGACTCACCGTGGCCCCGAAGTTCAGCAGCGCGCGGCCGTCACGCTCGGCGTACCACTCGGCCACCGGATACACCCCGATCTCGAGCTCCATCGCGGTCGTCACCCCGTCCCGCGCCTGGTATCGACTGCTCTCATGGTCCTGGCCATGCGCATGGAGGTCGATGAAGCCAGGCGCCACGACCAACCCCTGCGCGTCGAGCACCTCGTCCGCGGCCGGCTGCTGGCCGGAGACCGCCACGATGCGTCCGTCCCGTATGGCGACGTTGCGAACCTCGTCTAGACCGGTTTCTGGATCCAGCACCCGTCCGGCTGTGATGAGCAGATCGACCGGCTCGGACGGCGGTTCCCCGCATCCGGTGACGACGCCCGTCAGCACGGCCACCGCCAGAGCCGTCCCTCGCCGCCTGCCCAGCACGTGCGCCACGCTCACCACAGTCCAAGCACCTTCCACCACAGCATGCCAACCGGCAACCAGATCGCCAGGTTCCCAACCGAGGCATAGAAGCCGACCCGCCACCAGTCGTGCAGTGACACATACCCCTCGACGAAGATGATCGGCGACGTGGTGGTGCCGTAGTGTGTGAGACCGGCCATCAGATTGTTGACGAACACCAGACTATAGACCACCACTGGGGCAGGGGCACCCAGCCCCACGAGCATCGCCAGGAACGGGGGGTACATCGCCAAGGCGTGAACCGTCGTGCTGGCAAAGAAGTAGTGCGTATAGAAGTAGACCACCAGCGTGACCAGAAACACGACAACCCAGGACGTTGCGAAAAACCAGCTGCCAAACCAGGTCGCGAAGATGGTCGCCACCCCGGTGTCGTTGAGCACCCCGCCCATGGTCAAGAGCCCGCCGTACCAGACGAACACATCCCAGGCCGACCGCTCGTCGAGCGCGCTGCCCCAATCGAGCGCACCGGTGATAAACAACACGGTGAGCCCGACAAACGCCACCAAGGTCGGCGACAGACCATCCACCCAGGCCGAGATCACCCAGAAAATGATGAGCCCGATGAAGGTGGCGGCCACCACTGCCTCGCGACCGCGGATCGGTCCCAGCGCCCGGAGCTCCGTGTTAGCAAACGAGGAGGCGGCCGGCGTCCGGGTGAGGGTTGGCGGCAGTGTCCGGTAGACAAGATAGGGCACCACGAGGCTGGAGACCGCGCCCGGCAGTAACCCAGCGGTGAACCAGCTCGTCCAGGTGATGGTGACGCCGGCGAATTCCGCCGCCATCTCGCCCAACAGCAAGTTCGCGGCGCTGCTGTAGAAGAACATGGCCGAGGAGATGACGCTGCCCTGGTACATACAGGTCATCAGGAACCCCCCGAGCACGGCCGACGAAGCCCCCGGGTGCGACTTGTAGAGCCCGCTGATACTGCGCGCGATCGGAAACACGATGCTGGCCGAGCGGGCGGTGATGGACGGAACGCCGGTGGCCAGGGTGAGATCGGTCAGGTGGAGCGAGTAGCCAAGTCCGAGCGACGTGCCACCAATGGCTCGCACGAACCAGAGCGCCACGCGGCGCGCCAACCCGCAATCACGAAGCGCCCGCGACATCAGCATCGCCGCGAGCACCATCCAGACCGTCGGCGCGGAATACCCATCGAGCGCCCGGTCGAGCGGCACCCCCCCCACGATAAGCATCGCCGTGAGACCGAGCAGGACCACCTGCGAGCCGGGCAACGGCTGCAGCATGAGCCCGCCGACCGTGGCGAAGAACACACCGACCTGGCGCCATTGCTCGGCGGTCACGCTGGCCGGAGAAGGCAGCAAGTGCGCCACAACGACGTAGATGCCGGCCAGCGCCAGCAGGCGCTCCCAGCGAACCGCCGGCCGCGCCGCTGCTCCGTCGGCGCTCACGCCGCTCGCCCCATGGTCATCCGACGCACCTTACACTTCCCAGACGCATCGAGCCAGACCACCCGGAAGACCGCGGTATAATCCGGCCTCGTCATGCCCCCCCTCCACGGACTCCGGGTCATCGACATGACGCGGGTGCTGGCCGGCCCGTATTGCGCGATGCTGCTCGGCGACATGGGCGCCGAGGTCATTAAGGTCGAAGAGCCAACCCACGGCGACGATACGCGCCTCTGGGCCCCATTTGCGGGCGGGAAGGTCAGTACCTTCTTCCTGGGCATGAATCGCAGCAAGAAGAGCGTGGCCCTCGACCTCAAGAACGCCGACGGGGCGCGCACCCTCAGAGCGCTGATCGAAACAGCCGATGTCCTAATTGAGAACTTCCGGCCTGGCAGCCTGAAAAAGCTGAGCTTCGACTACGCCTCGGTACGGTCCTGGCATCCGCGTCTCATCTTCTGCTCGATCAGCGGCTACGGGCAGCAGGGGCCGAAACGCGACCTCCCTGGCTACGACACCGTCATCCAAGGGGAGGCGGGCCTGATGCACGTCACCGGACAGCGCGATGGCCCTCCCACGCGGGTGGGCGTGGCAATCACCGACTATCTGGCCGGGCTCTACGCGATGAATGGGATCCTGCTCGCCCTGCGGGATCGAGACGAAACTGGGCTGGGTCAGCACGTCGACATTGCCCTGCTCGACTCGATGACGAGCGCGATGTCACTGCCCGCCAATGTCCTGTTCGCGACCGGCGAAGAGCTTGGCCGCGAAGGCAACGACCATCACTCGCTCACGCCCTACGAGACGATCGAAGCCAGCGATGGGCTCGTCATCGTGGCCGCCGGCAACGAACGACTGTGGCATCAGTTCTGCCTGGCCCTTGAGCTACCCGCGCTCGAAACTGACGAGCGTTTCCGGACCAACACCGACCGAATGCGTCACCGGCCCGAGCTGAAGCAGCTGCTCGCCGAGTGTGTGAGCCGATTAAGCCGGAACGAAATCATAGGCCGTCTCCGTGCCCACGCCGTGCCATGCGGTGAAGTGCGCTCACTGGCCGAAGCGCTAGCCGACCCTCAACTACAGGCGCGGGAGATGCTGCCCAAGCTGACACACCCCGAGCTTGGCCCCATCCAGACACTGGGCAACCCAATCAAGCTGTCTCGGACTCCGGCCGTCCTCGATCGTCCACCGCCGGCGCTCGGGGAACACACCACCGAGATCGAAACTGAGTTAGCTGAACGTACTGGCGTCCGGTCGACCGGCCGGACGCCAGAGAACGGGCAGGAATCGTAGATGCGAATTGCTGTCGCTTTCCTCCTGATGGGCCTCGCGGCCACCGCCGCCCAGGACGCCGAGCAGTTCAGCGGCAGGCTGTCGGTGCTGCCCGTCGATTTCTCGACCTACCAGAGGCTCTCGGGGTCCGGAGAGGTGCAGGCGGCGCTCAGCGGCCGGCTGCTCGACGTCTCCGGCGGATTTAAAGGCCTAAGTTCATCAGCCACCGCGGCTCACGTGCATCAGGCCCCCCCTGGTCGGCGTGGCCCGCCGGTGTTTACCATCGAGGTCACCGAAGCCCACGACGGACGCCTGACCGGTCAGGTCGACCTAAACGGCGAGCAGGTCGAGGCGCTGCGGGCGGGCGAGCTTTACGTGCAGATCCACACCGAGAACAACCCCGAGGGTGAAATTCGCGGGTGGCTCGCGTCGGTCTGGTAGACCCGAGATGCGGCTCCTCCTGCCGATCCTCTGCTCGGTCTTCCTTCTGGGCGGCTGGATGTCGGCTCAATCGGCGCCGGCTCGGTTTACCGGAAATCAGGCACGTGCCGGACGAACCGCTTACAACGACTCGTGCGCCACCTGCCACACCGCCGCCCTAGTTGGGGGCCTGGATGCCCCCCCGCTCGCCGGCGCCGACTTCCAGGGATTCTGGGGCGGACGCCCTGCCCGTGAACTGCTCGCTTACGTCAAGGCGGCCATGCCGCCCGCCGGCCGAAAACCGGACGATACGAGCCTCGAAAGCATCGTGGCCTACATCCTCGAGCGAAACGGGATGTCGGCGAGCACTGTCCCCTTCGACGACGACGACCAGGGCGTCATCCAGCCCAGCGGACGCTAGCCGACATCGTCCGGGATTGCGTTCGGCCCCCTGGCCTCGTAATATTTGCTGCGTTTCGTTTGCCGGTGGCTCACACCGGTCATCTCCGGGTGAGAGACGCCCGCTCGACACGCGACATCTCGACTGTTCATGAGCTTCACACGGCGACTATTCCTGGTGGTTATGTTTGCCGGCCTTGCGGCCGCCTGCTCGGGCGATTCGAATGCTCCGATGGCCACCCTGGCCGCCCCAACGAGCCCAGGGGCGATTCCGATGAGCTGCCCACCCGCGATGGCGCAGCAGTCCGTCGATGCACTTCCGGTCACCATGACCTGGAGTCCGCCGACGCTCGCGGGCGTCACGGTCGACCGTAGCTCGTGCGCCCCCACATCCGGGACGGCGTTCCCGATCGGCACCTCGACGGTGACCTGCACGTCGGCCGAGCCGACCTACGCGAGCGCGTGCAGCTTCGACATCAACATCACCCCGCCGGACCCGAAACTCCGCTTCACGCGGTTCCTTGCCTTTGGCGACAGCATCACCGCGGGTTTCGTCTCGGAAGGCTTCTCGGCGCCAGGCAGCGACCCACTCCAGATCCCGGCCATGCTTCGGGCGGCGAGCAGTCGCGGCGGCGCGAGCATCTCACGGGCCGTGCAACCTCTCAACGCGTATCCCGCGGTCCTCCAGAACCTGTTGACACCGGCGTACATGACACAGCAGTTCACCGTGGCCAACGAGGGTCGCTCGGGTGAGAAGGTGGCCGAAGGCGCCGCCCGACTGAGGTCGACCCTCCTCGCCACCCAACCCGAAGTCATGATGCTCTTCGAGGGATTCAACGACATCGACCTCGCGCTGTTCGAAGCCGGTCCGAACAACACGTCCGCCATCGACGTCAGATCGATCGCCTCCGAGCTCCGGTGGATGGTGAACACGGCCGAGGGCCTGGGAGTCGAGGTGCTACTGGCAACCTTGACGCCCACCACTGCACCCCGCGAAGCCTCAGACCCCGGCACTCGGGCATCGATCGAAGCGCTCAACGACGAGATCCGCGCGATGGCCCCGACGCTCGGGAGGGGCGGCGTCATCGACCTCTACAGCATGCTCGACGGCGTTCCGGGCATCATCGGCCCCGACGGATTTCATCCCACCAGTGCGGGATACCGACGGATCGGCGAGATCTTCTTCTCCGAAATCGTCAACCGGCACGACGTAACGCCACGGGCGC
The DNA here is from genome assembly GCA_002346545.1 of Acidobacteria bacterium UBA2994. Lineage (GTDB taxonomy): Bacteria > Acidobacteriota > Vicinamibacteria > Vicinamibacterales > UBA8438 > UBA2994. Next base: position 86,694 of record DEAA01000003.1, on the reverse strand, counting down.
CCTCGGCGACCCGCGCCCCGTAATCGCCGCCCACTGGTGACCATGGCGCAGGTGGCCTATGATGGGAGAGTCCAACTGTCCGGGGCGCATCGCGCAGGGCGAGGTTGGCCCAGTGCGAAGCGCGCCGCAGGAATAGCCGCGTGACACCAGCTGCCTCGCCATTTCGCCCCGGAGGCCAGTACTTCGGACCACTGGTTGCTGTGGTCATCCTGTCCGTCGTCGCCGGCCTGGGCTCGTATTACTTTTTCGGTACGGGCCATCCCGTGGAAGACGAACTGGGCACCGCCGCGCCGGCTTCGCCGCCACCCGCTCTCGTTAATACCGCCCCTCCGACCGACGCGCCGGTCGAAGAGCTGCTTCTGCCCTCACTCGACGAGAGCGATTCACTGGTGCGCGCGCTCGTCGGCGCGCTGACGTCCCACCCGGCGTTCGCTGCCTGGCTCATTCCCGACGACCTACTCCGCACCTTCGTCTTCGTGGTCCAGAACATTGCTGAAGGGAACAACCCCACCGAGCGGCTGACGCCGCTGCGCCCGACCCAGCGCTTCACGACGACGGGCGCCGGCACGTCGCTGACGGTAGACCCGGCCAGCTATGCCCGCTACAACGTGCACGCCGAGGTCGTGGCGTCGATCAACCCAGTTGGCGCGGCCGAGATCTATCGCTCCTTGCGTCCGCTGATCCGCGACGCCTACGCCGAGCTCGGTCATCCCGACGGCGGCTTCGACGGCACCCTCGCTCGAGCCATCGCCAATCTCCTCGAGACGCCCGTGCTCGAGCGCGAACTGCGTCTCGTCGCGCGCGCCGCGTTCCACGAGTTCGAGGACCCCGCGTTCGAGGATCTGCAGCCTGTCCAGAAGCAGCTGATGACCATGGGACCACGGAATGTTCGCGCGGTGCAGGCTAGCCTGGTGGATATCGCGCGCGAGCTCGGCATCGACACCAGCCGGCTGCCGACGCCGGAAGTGATCCGCTAGCAAGCCAGATGCGGCTGAAGGTCAAACGGCTGTCCCCCGCCGCCATTCTCCCCTCTCGTGCTCATCCCGGCGACGCCGGTCTCGATCTCTTCGCCGCCATCGACCTGAAGATCCCCCCTGGCGAGACCCGCCTGGTCAAGACCGGGATTGCGGTGGAGCTCCCCGGCGGGACCGAAGCCCAGGTCCGTCCACGCAGCGGCCTGGCGCTAAAACACTCCGTGACAGTGCTCAACACACCGGGGACGATTGACGAGGGATACCGTGGCGAGGTTGGCGTGATCCTGGTCAACCACGGCAGAGACGCGTTCGCCGTCCGACAGGGCATGAAGGTGGCCCAACTCGTGGTCCAGCCTACGCTGGCAGTCGACGTCGAGGAAGCCACGCACCTGGACGATACCGAACGGGGCTCCGGAGGTTTCGGCTCCACCGGTCAGTAGCACGGCTCGTCGCTTCCCACCGACATTGCACAGAACGGCACACAACGTCCACCCCCGCCAGGCAACTGTCCCGTCACGGCGCTGGTTAGCGTCAAGCCGATGGTAAGGTGACAGAGAGGCAGCCGCTAGCCGTCATGACCGCATTAGAACAGCACACCTCCCGGAATCAGCGGCTCAGGGTCGCGCTCTGCCAGAGCAATCTGGCAGTCGGCGACCTCGAGGGGAATCTCGCGCGGGTCGAGGCCGACATCGCTGCTGCTGCTGCCCAGGGAGCTAACCTGGCCGTCTTCCCCGAGCTCTCGTTGACGGGCTACCCACCCGAGGATCTGCTGCTGAATCCTCGGCTAGCCGAGACGGCGTCCCAGGGCCTCCGGGCGTTGGCGGCATCAGTGACCGGCACGGTCGCGGTGGTCGGATTTCCTGCGCTCGACGGCGACCTATTCAATGCCGCCGCGGTGGTGGCAGACGGCGACGTCGTCGGGATCTACCGCAAGCACTTCCTCCCGAACTACGGCGTCTTTGACGAACAGCGGTATTTCGCCCGTGGCGAGCGCGCGCTGGTGGTCGAGGTCGGAGGCGTCCGGGTAGGCATCACGGTCTGTGAAGACCTCTGGTATCCGGGTGGCCCGGGTCAATGGGCCGCCATCGACGGCAACGCCGAGCTCATCGTGAATCTCTCAGGTTCACCCTACCATCGCGGCAAGGGAGCTGAACGAGAGCGCATGCTGGCGCAGCGCGCGGGCGACTATGGCTGTTTCGTCGCCTTCTGTAACGCCGTGGGCGGCCAGGATGAGCTCGTGTTCGACGGACATAGCCTTGTCCTCGACCCGATGGGTCAGGTTGTAGCTCGTGGTCTCCAATTTGAAGAGGACCTGGTCCTAGCCGACATCGATGCGGTGAGCGTGGCGCGCCGCCGGCTCCACGATCCCCGGTGGCGCCAGTCTCGACCCGCCGCAGGCGAGCGGGTCCAGACCGCAACGGTATCCGGCCGGAACACCACGGCGCGGCCACTCGAGGCAAAACCCACACCGCCCATGCTCGATCCCAACGCGGAGGTCTACCGCGCGCTGACCCTGGGCACCGCAGACTACTTCCACAAGAATGGCTTCAAACACGCCGTGCTCGGGCTCTCGGGCGGAATCGACTCGGCCCTGGCTCTGACTGTAGCGGCCGATGCCCTCGGGGCCAATGCCGTGACCGCGGTCTCGATGCCATCGCGGTTCACGACCGATATGAACCGAAACGACGCCCGCGAGCTCGCCGAGAACCTGGGCGTCGAACTGATCGAGCTGCCGATTGTTGATCTAATGGGAAGCTACGACACCGCGCTGGCCGGCCCCTTCGCCGACACCGACCAGAATGTGGCCGAAGAGAACCTGCAGGCACGCATCCGCGGCAACCTACTGATGGCGCTGTCGAACAAATTCGGTTGGCTGGTCCTGACCACCGGGAACAAGAGTGAAATGAGCGTCGGCTACGCCACGCTCTACGGCGACATGGCCGGCGGATTCGCGGTGCTGAAGGACGTGCTGAAAACCTGGGTCTATCGCCTCTCACGGTGGAGAAACCGAGAAACCGAGGCAATTCCCATCCGGATCATCGAGAAACCGCCAACCGCCGAGTTGCGAGAGCATCAGCTGGACACCGATAGCCTGCCCCCCTACGACAAGCTGGACGCGATCCTCGAGGCCTACATCGAAGCGGACCGCAGCCCAGACGAAGTGATTCAGCTCGGCTTCGATGCCGAGCTGGTGCGGCGCATCGTCTCGCTCGTCGACCGCGCGGAATACAAGCGTCGGCAGGCACCGCCCGGCGTCCGCATATCGGTCCGCGCATTCGGCCGCGACCGGCGGCTGCCGATCACGAACCAGTATCGGCCCCGCTAACGCTCGCACTTCCCCTGGCGTCCACAGCGGCAGATAATCGGCCCGATTCGTCTTTCATTACCAGGAGCACGCATGAGAGCCTATCGCTCACTTCGCGTTATCGGCGCGCTGGCTACAGTGGCGGCGCTCGTCGTTCTGTTTCCCGGCTCGCCGCTACGCGGCGCGGTCGAAGACACCCTCCCGATGGCGGCACCAGAAGAGGTGGGCATGTCCTCGGAACGGCTCCAGCGAGTCAGCGCGCTCATGCAGCGCAACATCGATCAGGACCTGCTGTCTGGCACCGTCACTCTGATCGCCAGGCACGGCAAGGTGGTATATCTCAAAGCTCAGGGTTCAAACCACAAGGAAGTCAGCGACACGATGGCGACTGACGACATCTTCGTCATCATGTCGATGACAAAGCCGATTGTGTCGACCGCGCTGATGATGCTCTATGAAGAGGGGCACTTCCGGCTCGACGACCCGATCTCGCGGTGGCTGCCAAGCTATGCCAGCCAGACCGTGCACCGCACGATCGGCGGCCGCGCCATCAGTGAACCGGCCGCGCGCGCCGTCACCGTGCGACACGTCCTCAGCCATACGTCTGGACTGAGCACCCGTCGATTCGGCCAGGGTGCCCGCCCGGCCACTCTGGCCGAATCGATCGACCAGGCCTCCGACATGCCGCTGGCGTTCCACCCCGGCGATGAGTGGCAGTACGGCGCGTCGACCGACTTCGTGGCCATTCTCGTCGAGAAGATCTCTGGGCGAAACCTCAGAGACTTTCTCCAAGAACGGATCTTCGAACCACTGGGAATGAGCGACACCTACTACAACGTACCCGACGCCAAGGCGGGCCGGATCGCCGCCGTCTATCGGCCCAGCGGACCTGACAACACCATCGAGCTATTTCGCGCCCCCGGCCCCGATCAACCCACGCAGTTCTTCGGCGGACAGGCCGGCCTGCACTCGACCGCCGCCGACTACTTCAGATTCCATCAGATGATCCTGAACGGGGGCGAGCTGGACGGCGTGCGGCTGCTAAGTCCACGCACGGTCAACCTGATGATCAGCAACCACGTCGGCGACAAGCTGGTCTACGTGCGGGGACCAGGGTACGGCTTCGGACTAGGCTACGGCGTGGTAATGGACCCGGGTCAGGCCACGGACCATCTCTCGCCAGGCAGCTTTCTGTGGGGCGGCGCCTGGGGCACGGTGGCCTGGGTCGATCCGGTCGAGGACATTCTCGGCATCCTGATGATGCAGATCACGTCCTACCGGCATCTGACGGTACGACAGGACTTCTCGACCGTTGCCTCGCAAGCCATTATCGAGACGAACCGACACAATCCGCCGACGGTGCTGGGGTACGAACGTCGCTACTGAGAAGGCGTCGGCCCGACGCTGACCATTCGCCCCTTCAAGAGACTACGGACGAACTGGACGAGGCGCTGGTCGACCGGTTCGACCTTATCGCCGAACCGGTCGCGCATCCGGTGGGCGATCTGGGCGAGCGAGGTTTCGCCGTCACACGCCTGCCAAACGAGCGACCCGACCTCGTCGAGCCGGATGCGGTAGTAGGGATCGCCCCCGAACCGCTTGACCCAGCGAGCGAGACGGGCAGAGCGAAGACGCGGCCGAAGCAGCACACACCGGTCGTTCTCCTCAGACCACTCGAGCAAACGGCGCGGACGCACCGCGCCGAAATCAAGTCCCTGGGTCACCATCAGCCGGCAGCGCTGGTCGGCCCGGCGCCGTCATCCTGGCTGGCCCGCTGGGGCACATTCACCAGCATGTGATAGAGCGGCACGAACACCACCGACCCGAGCAGGGCACTCTGCATGAACGAGGGTAAGACCTGATTGATCGCGAAGTAACTGCCACCGAGCACCACGAACGCCAGCAGCACTGCCATCAGCGCTTCACCGGCGATGAATCCGGACGACAGCAGCACACCCGTGTTGGTGGCTCTGGTGACAGCCGCCTTGTCGACGCCCCTAGCGGTCAGCGAACGCGACAGCATCCAGGCCATCAGCCCGCCCACAAAGATGGCCGAGGTCGAACCAAATGGCAGATACATACCAACCGCAATCAGCATCGGAGACGGCGAATTGATTAGGATCAGCCCCAACGCCAGGGCCATGCCGGTAACGACGAGCGGCCAGGCCATCTCGCCGCCCACGATCCCCTGCGCCATCAGAGCCATGAGGCCTGCCTGCGGCGCTGGCAGCTCAGCGCTGCCGATCTCGTAGACCCGGTCCATCGCGATCATGGGCCAGATCAAGACCAGGGCGGCGATGACGACGCCGATAATCTCGCCAACCTCCATCTTCCAGGGCGTGCCGCCCAGAATGTGCCCCACCTTGAGGTCTTGGAGCATGTCGCCCGCGATCCCGGCCGCACAACACACCACACCGGCGACGCCAAGCACCCCAAGAATGCCCCCGGGGCCGGTCACGCCGATCCCCACCATCAGCACCGCCGCGATCAGCAACGTGCTGAGCGTAAGGCCACTAATCGGGTTGTTGGAGCTTCCGAGCAAACCCACGAGATAGGCGGCGACCGCGGCAAAGAGAAAGCCAAGGGTCACCATCACTAGGGTTAGCAGCACCGCGCCCGGCAGGCTACCACTAAAGAACCAGTATAAGCCGAGCAGCGGCAGCGACAGCGCGGCAATCGCGACGCCGACCTTCGTGAAGTCCAGATCGAGATTGAGACGGCTCACCCCGTCGCCGCCCTCCTGAGCCTTCTTGATGTCGGTGAACGCCCGCCCGATCCCTTCGATCAACGAGGTGCGCAGCTTGAAGAGGGTGTAGAACGCCGCCACGATCATGGTCCCCACCGAGAGCGGACGCACCTGCTTAAGCCACACTTCGGTGCTCAGCGCAATTAGGGCCGACGCGTCGGACGCCTGCGCCACACTTTCCGGATTGAGGAACAGCCCGAGCGGCACAAGGAGCAACCAGCCCATCACGGCCCCGGCGAACAGCGTGGACGAAATGGCTGGCCCCACGATGAACCCGACCCCGACCAAGGCCGGTGATGCCGCCGGGGACTGCAGGATGAACCCACCGACATAGGCCACCTGCTGGCCGAGCATGTCGATAGTCGATCGGCCCAGGTTGACGAACGTGGTGGCCGAGCTGGCCACCAGCTGCACGCCGTTCGAGTTCTTGATCAGCTCCCAGGCGCCGGCGAAACCCATCGCCTGAAAGACATGCCTGGCGCCGGTCTGTCCGCCTTGCCCCGCCTTCACTAACTCGGCGGCCGCCACGCTCTCGGGGAACGGCAGGTCGGCCTCGACCACCATCGTGCGCCGAAGCACAATGATGAAGAGCACACCAAGCAAACCACCCACCAACATGATGGCGGTGCTCTCCCAATAGCGCAGCTCGTCCCAGACCCCGCTGATGACGAAGGCCGGGATGGTGAAGATGGCGCCAGCCACCAGCGCCTCGCCCACCGACGCGGTGGTTCTCGCGAGGTTCTCCTCAAGGATGGACCCTCCCATTGCCCGGAGCGCCGCCATCGCGACGACGGCGGCCGGGAAGGTCGCTGCGACCGTCAAACCGGCCCGCATCCCCAGGTAGGCGTTGGCGGCGCCGAGGACGATGGCCATCACGACACCGAGACTCACCGCCCGAAAGGTAAGCTCAGGCAGGGTGGTGTCCTCGGGCACGAACGGAACGAACCCGGACTCAGACCTGTCTGGGGTGCTCATAACGCTCTGGTCTCCAGAGAGTACTGCAGCGAATCGTCGCCGACGTTGACACTGCGTTGCAGCACTGTATGGCCAACGGCAGACGGACGCAACCGGTCTCCTTGTCAGTCTCGAAACGCCAGTGGTAGGCTCGGCCGACCTCCCGTCGGCCGTCTACAGCCGTCAACCGATGCAGCCGAGAACACACAGGGAGATGAGCCATGTGACCCGTCCGATGAGTGCCAGCCCAAACTCTCGTCTCACGCGCCTACCGACCAGGGCCGGCGTAACACCGACGAGCATCCGACTGATCCGGGACATCTACGCCGAAGCGAAAGCAGTCGATCGACCGGTCATGTCGATCGAACTCTTCCCTCCAAAGACCGAGAAGGGCAACGCCACGCTGTTCGACCGGACTCTCCCCGCCCTGCAAGCGCTCGGTCCAGACTTCTATTCCGTCACCTACGGCGCTGGCGGCAGCACCAGAGACAAAACGCTCGAGCTAGCCGATGCGATCCAGCGACGTCATCAGACGACGACGATGGCGCACCTCACCTGTATCAGCACCACGCTTGCCGACATCGGACGCTACCTCGACGACGCACGGAGCCGCGGGATCCGCAACATCTTGGCGCTACGCGGTGATCCGCCGCAGGCCCCCGAGGAACATCGATCTAGCGGGACAGGCTTCGAGTATTCCTACCAGTTGGTGGAGTTCATCCGCGAGAGGAGCGGCTTCTCGATCGGCACCGCGGGTTTCCCGGAAAGCCACATTGCATGCACGGAAGGCAGACACGTCGACTGGCAGCGCCTGAAAGCGAAGATCGATCATGGGGCGGACTTCGTCCTCACCCAGCTCTTCTTCGACAACGACGACTACTTCGCGTTCCGGGACTATCTAGTCGGTGAGCTGGGGGTCGATGTTCCGCTCACACCGGGGGTACTACCGATCCTCAGCCGTGAGCAGATCACCCGATTCGCGGCGCTCTGTGGCGCCACCCTGCCGTCGAGCCTGCTGTCGACACTCGAGTCGTTCGGCGACGACACGGCTGCGGTCGCCCATTTCGGCGCAGAGTTCGCGAGCCGACAGTGCGAGGCGCTTCTTGCCGGCGGAGCGCCGGGCATACACCTCTACTCGCTCAATCGCCCGGAAGGCGCCACCGCGATCTTCGAGCACCTCGGCCTCACCGACCGATCTTGAGCAGCTCCGCGCGGTCTTACGACCGCTCGATCCACTCGACGAACTTCGACCCGTTAGAGTCGTCGACGATCATCACTCGCGTGACCCGCTGATTTTCGTGAATCAGCGCCTTGATCGCCTCGCGCGCCGCCTCCACCGTGTCGTAGCGATCGAAGACGATCGACGAATTCACCGCTCCCCCGCGTACCGTGGGAATCAACTTGAACATAGCACCTGCAATTCCGTTCAGCGACGACACCGACCGTGTCATGGCGTGAGGAGATCATACGACGACGGCAGGCGTCCTCGCAGCAGTACTTGGATGAGGCTTCGATCCAAACACCAGTCCTGCTCCGGAGAACTGCTCGGCAGTTCTGCTGATCACCGGCAGAACTGGCGCCTACCTGCGAGGCTAGGGCACTGCGAGGGACGACGCCGGCCACTGACTACGCCCGAGCTTGGTACCTAGGACCAGCTGGACGACTTCGCCGTAGCTCGCCACCCCACTAGTGACCCGGTTGGCCCGCAGGTACTGGTCGTTAAGACGCCGGGCGCTCTGTTGCACGACGGGGACTACCCGACTCAAGCGTGCGCGGAGCGCCGCGTAGTCCGCGCGTGGCCCGTCGGCGAGCTGGGCCTCGAGCCACCGCTGGACCTCTTCAGGCAATGCTCCGAGCAGACGGGGCACCAGGAACATCCACCCGCTGTACTGCATCGCCTGATCACCATCCAGACAGACCAGCCACCCTACGAAGTTGGCTTCCGCTTCATGAGCAAAGCCCGCCAGATGTGCCCATTCGTGCGCCGTCACGAACGGGCGCTCGAATGGCAGCACAGTGTCGTTGACGAGCACCTGTAGGAAGAACGGGTCGATCATCCCGTCGATGCCAGCCCGCCGGAAGTACGGCGTCAACAGGGAGCGACGAGGGCGCACACTTGAGGCAGGTCGGACACCACCAAGCTGGCGCTGGACCCGCTCGAACGCCGGCCCCAGGCGCTCAGGTAGGTCATCGAGCTGCGGCCAGCGCAGGTCGGTCGTCGTATCAAAGAGCCGGTTGAGCTCGGAGATCGCCGACGCGGTCAGCACCTCCAGGCGCTCCGCGTTGATGGCCGCCGCGTCGTACTCGAGCCTCGAAGCCAGCGCCTCGCGGCGGTAGTTGAGGCCCCAGGTCGCCAGGAATACGAGATAGAGCGCCGCCGCGGCAACCAGGGTGCCTGCAAAAAGACCGGCCACTGTCGCGCGTCGACTACCACCGGAGGCGGCAGAGAGACGCCAGACCCACCAACTCACGACCAGGAACGACCCAGCGACCAGCAGCACATCGAATAAGGCGAGGTCGACGAGGCGGCTGACGGCGGTAATGATGTCTCGAACAAGCGGGTAGAAACCGCCCGCGTACACAACCTCGACCATCCCCCGGGGCATCGGGAGCAACGCCATGGCGAGCGCAGCGACCACCACGCCCAGCTGCCACGACAGCGAACGGCGGAACAGCGAGGCGGCTCGGCGTTCACGCGCAGAGATCATGGATGGATTCCCAGACGGTACGCCAGCCATGATACGCGACCGACAGTGGCACGAGCTCCGGCCATCCGGCTCACCCAGGGTGGACCTCATTACGAGGTCCGCCCTGACTTTCCCTCACGCTCGCGCACACCCCGGGCTCCGCGCCGCTCCGGTGGTACACTCGCCAGATGTCCGACGACGATCTTAAGTGGGGCCACTCCACTGTCGACACTGTCTGTCCGCTCGATTGCCCAGACGCCTGCAGCCTCGAGGTCACTGTCGAGAAAGGCAAGCTCGTCAAGATTGACGGTTCGGAGACGCAGTCGACCACGTCCGGCTACATCTGCGGCAAGGTCCGACAATTCGACCGGCGCGTTTACGGCGACAAGCGCCTACTGACCCCACTCATTCGCGACGGCCGGCAAGGCGAGTTCAAACGGGCCAGCTGGGACGACGCGCTGGCGCTGGTGACCAGGCGGATGCGTGAGATACGCGACCGCGACGGCGCCGAGGCGGTCCTCCCCTTTTCCTATGGCGGCTCGAACGGCCTGCTCACCCAAGACACCATCGATGCACGACTGTTCCGGCAGTTCGGCGCCTCGCGCCTGGCGCGCACGGTCTGCGCCATGCCAACCAGCACGGCCAATGAGGCTCTCTACGGCAAGATGCCCGGGGTCAGCTACGCGGACTATCGCCATGCCCGGCTGATCGTAGTCTGGGGCGCCAACCCGTCGAGCACCGGCATCCACCTGGTCCCGCACATCAAGGCAGCACAGGAAGCGGGCGCCGCACTCGTGGTTATCGACCCGCGCCGGACGAATCTCGCGAGACAGGCCGACGTGCACCTACCGCTGCGGCCCGGCACCGACGTGGTCATCGCCCTCTCGATCCACCGGTTCCTATTCGAACAGGGCCTCGCAGATGAGACATTCCTCGAGACCCATACCGTTGGCGCCGACCGTCTGCGGAGACGGGCGGAGGAGTGGACGTTCGAACGAGCATCCGAGGTCGCCGGCGTCGATCAGGAACTACTCGAAAACATCGCTGAGCTGTACGCCGAGATCTCGCCCGCCGTCATTCGATGCGGATGGGGCCTGGAGCGGAACCGAAACGGCGGCAACGCCGCGTTGTCGGTCCTTGCGCTGCCTGCGGTCGCCGGAAAGTTCGGCGTACGCGGCGGCGGCTACTCGATGAGCAACTCGACCGCTTGGCGGCTCGACGCCGAGCGCTGGATCGACACCCCGCCCCCCGAGACCCGCACCATCAACATGAACAAGCTGGGTGAGGCGCTGCTCGACTACCGCGACCCACCGGTCCAGATGCTGTTCGTCTACAACTGCAACCCGGTGGCTACGATGCCGAACCAAAACCGGGTGATTGAAGGCCTGCAGCGGGACGACCTATTCACAGTCGTCTTCGATCAGGTCATGACCGACACGGCGTTGCTGGCCGACGTCATCCTTCCAGCCACCACCTTTCTCGAGTCGTACGACGTGGTCCGTGGATATGGCACCGGCAACGTGCTGATGGGACGGCCTGTCATCGATGCAGTCGGACAATCACGACCCAATGTCGAGGTGTTCTCCGAACTGGCCCAGCGGCTCGAACTGCCCTGTGGCGCCGAGGAAACGACAGACGTCGAGACCTTGCTCCAGGTCGGCATGACGCTGCCTGACGAGTTGCGCGCGCCGCTGCTAGAGAACGGCTTCGCCCCGGGCCCGGCTGGCGAAAACCCGGTGCAGTTCGTGGACGTCCAACCGAGGACACCGGACGAGAAAGTGCACCTCTTCCCGGAGCATCTAGATCAGGAAAGCCCGCAGGGCCTGTACCGGTATCGACCGGCAGCCGAGGAGGAGGCCTATCCGCTCACCCTAATTTCGCCCGCGACCGAGAAGACCATCAACTCCAGTCTTGGAGAACTGCGGACCAGGGCGGCCAGCTTGCAGATGCACCCCAACGACGCCAACCGGCGCGGCCTCTCGACCGGCGACACCGTCCGGATCTTCAACGCGCTCGGAGAGGTGCACACGCCGGTGACTATCAACTCCGACATGCGCCCGGGCACGGTCGGCCTCCCCAAAGGACTATGGCGGATGAGCACGCTGAACGGCGCCACAGCCAACGCGCTGGTCTCGGACGAGCTCACCGACCTGGGCGGCGGGGCGGTCTTCAACGATGCTCGGGTGGAAGTGACCCGGGTGGTGAACGTCAACCTCGATCGGGAGAACCTCCAGACCTGGGCCACCGACAACGCAGGCCAGGTTCACTAATCAGGACAGGCTATTCCGGTTCGAGCTCAAGGCCGGTGGGAGGAGTGGAGGTCGAGGCCTCGCGGTCGCTCATTTGGTTGTCTGGATGGACCAGGTCTGCAGGCAGTCCGGCCGGCATCCGCAGGGCGGCCAACAGCGCTGCCGCCGACACCAGCGTCGCGCCGAAGAACGCACGCTGAATCCCAAGGACCATGTCGTCAGACGTGGCCCCGCTCTTGGACAACGTAGCGGCGATGACGGCACCCAGCACCGCTACTCCCACCGCGCCACCAATGCTCCGCGTGAACTGCCCGAACGACGTCGCCACCCCGAGGTGACGGCGCGACACGACGTTCTGCATCGCGAGCACCAGCGACAAGATGGTCATTCCCAGGCCCATCCCCATCAGGATGAGCACGCCAGGCAAGACCCCAGCCGGGGTGACCTCGTCGATCCGGGACAACCCGAAGAAGCTCGCGGTCACCGCCACAAGACCAGTCAGCACCATCGGTCGATAACCGACCCGTAGGACGACCCGGCCCGTCACCACGGAGGTGACGACCCACCCCAGGATCAAAGGTGTCAACGCCTGCCCCGCCTCGACCGGCGTTCCACCGAGACCCTCCTGGACGAAGAGCGGCACGTAGCTGATCGCGCCGAACATCGACACCCCCACGAGTACGCCGGTCACCGAGATCGACGCGACCATGCGATCTGACAACAGATCAAGCGGCACCATCGGCTCGAGCGCCCGTCGTTCCACCCGCACCAGCCATACACCGCACAGCGCCGCGCCAACATAGGTTGGCAGCACCCACCAGCCGCCGATCCCACCTTCGAACCCGCTCCCGCTTAGCGCGACGATCAACAAGGTGGCCGAAGCAGTCAGTAGCATCGCCCCGGCATAGTCGACCTGGTAGACCTCTCGGTCCGACCGGTCACGCAGCGCACCCCCCACCGCCAGCGCCGCGGCAATCCCGAATGGAATGTTCAGGTAAAACACCCACCGCCACGAAAACAGTTCGGTGACATAGCCACCGGTCACCGGCCCCACCACCGAGGCCACACCCCAAACCCCGCTGAGAAGCCCCTGCATCCGCCCCCGCTCCTCCAGGGTATAGAGATCGCCCAGGACGCTCATCCCGAGCGGCAATAGACCTCCCGCCCCGACCCCTTGAAGCGCGCGAAATAAAATGAGCGCCGACATCGACTGCGCGGCGCCAGACAACGCCGACCCGAGCAAGAAGAGCCCGACACTCCACAAATAGAAACGACGGCGACCGTACAGGTCTGACAGCTTGCCCCAGAGCGGAATCGAGACCGTGGAGGTCAACAAATAGGCCGAGAACACCCAGCTGTAGTGTTCGAGCCCTCCAAGCTGGGAGGCGACCGTCGGCATCGCGGCGGCTACCACCGTCGTTTCGATGGCGGCAAGGAAAGTGCCGCCAAGCACGCCGGCCGTGGCCACGGCCCGACTCGTTCTAGTCCTCGGAGCGCGGTCCATCATCCGGGTCGCGGTGTGCATGTTACGATTCGGGTAACGATTAACGACCACATACCGACCATGAGTAATTCCACCGACGGCCCTCGTCTCGTCAAGTGCGCCAAGTTTCAGCGAGAACTGCCAGGACTGCCAGCCCCCCCCTGGCCGGGTGAGCTGGGCCAGCGAATCTTCGAGAACGTGTCAGCCGAAGCCTGGGGGCAATGGGAAGAACGAATGAAAATGCTCCTCAATGAGTACCACCTCAAGCCCTGGGAGAAAGAGGCGCAGGCGCTGGTGGCGAACTTCATGGAAGAGTTCTTCTTCGGCGAAGGCTCGGCGCTGCCGCCCGAGTTCGTGCCCGAGAACGACAAGGCCCAGTAGCTCAGCGAGCTTCCCCGAGTAAGGGCGCCGCCTCCTCCTCGCTTTGAGCCGGCGTGAGCAGGCTCACCACCACGAGCGTCCCGATCGACAGCGCCAGCGCCGGATACGCGGTCTCCAGACCGAACAGGTACCCAGGGACTCCGTCCACGGTCCGGATCCGGCCCACGACCTCCCACGCCAGCGTCGTCCCCATCCCGACGAAGATCGAAGCCACGCCGCCCTGGCGGGTGGCCCGTCGCCACAGCAGGGCGCCGAGCAGCGCCGGCGTAATCCCGGCCCCGTACATCGTGTAGGCCCACAGAGCCATCTCTAGAATGGTCGGGAAGAAGTTACCGGCGATGTAGCCCAGCACGCCCAGTAGCACGACGATCGCTCGGGTATAGGCGATCAACTGGCGGTTGGTGACGTCCGGATTGATGAACCGCTGGTAGACGTCGCGAATCAGATTCGTCGATGGCGTAAGCAGGAAACTGTTGGCCGTCGACACGATGATGGCTGCGGCGCCACACACCAAGATCACGCCCATAAAGTCAGGAAGCACGTCGGTGGCCACCCGGATGACGATCTCCTCTGACTGCGCGTCGGTCAGCCCAGGGGTACTGGCGCTGGCCAGTATCCCGGTCGCGTCGATCAGCGTCTCGACCACCATGGTGCCGACGATCCACCCCCCCACCGCGAGACGCGCCGCCCGCTCGTCGCGCGCCGAGAAGAACTTCTGATACATGTTCGCTTCGCCCAGCAGCAGGAACATCGTGGGCAGGAACAGTGCGAGTGACGCCTGCGGCCCTAGGGTACCGAACACCGACACATGCTGGACTGGGAGCGCCGCGAGCGCCGCACCCAGACCACCGACGTCGCCCACCATAAAGATCACGGCCAGCGTCACGCCGACGGTCATCAGCGTCCCATTGCCGACGTCCAGGTAGGCAATCGATAACATCCCGGCCAATGCGGTAAACACCACGCAGAACACCATGGTGATCAACGCCCCCGTGTCCGGATCGACCGGCGCAATGAGCGCCAGCAGCCGGCCACCGCCGCGGAACTGATAGGCCGCGATCGTGGCGTAGGCCAGCACGGTGGTCACGGTGCCCAGCACCCGAGCCGTGGGACCATAGCGAAGCTCCAGAATGTCCGGAACGGTGTACTGGGCGATGCGCCGAACCCGTGGCGCGATGAAATACACCAGCGCGATTCCGGCCCAGGCGCCGGCCGACTGCCAAAGCGCTGGAAAACCTGCCCGATACCCAAGTCCGGCGCCGCCGAAGAGGCTTCCGGACCCGATCCAGGTGGCCAGCAACGTGAACACGAGTACGCGGGCCGGCAGGGTACGGCCGGCCACCAAGAAGTCGTCACCCGTCTTGACTCGTCGGCTTCTGACGGTGCCGATCAGCACGAGGATCGACAGATACAGGAGGACGGCGGTCAGCATGAGCCCCTCATGATACTGATATCCTCTGACCGACGCCGGCCTACAAGCACCACCGCAAGCGCGACTTCTCCAAGATCCCTGAAGCGAACGGCGCCGCGACGTCCACCCGACGCGGCAAGGGGCCGAAACAGAAGCCGCTAGAATCGGCAGCATTATTCATGCGTCTAGTCGACATTCTCTTGCCCGAGTACGATCGCGAGATCGAGGCGACGGCAGCTACCCTGTCTCAGCTGCCCGGCGACGGCCTTGGCTGGCGCCCAGAACCGGCTGCCCGCAGCGCAGGCGAGCTGATCTCCCACCTGGCCGAGATCACACTGTGGGCGGACCCTATCTTGCGAAAGGACGAGATCGACCTCGATGACCGCCGACTGCTCACCGCGGCCGCGACACTCGCCGAGGCCCAAACCCAGTTTCAGACAGCGGCCGCGGAAGGTCGAAGAGCGCTGGTCGAGAGGATCGACAGCGAGCTGACGGCCGATTGGACACTAGCGCGCGGCGGGACAACGCTCTTTGTCGTGCCCCGCGTCACCGCGCTCCGAGTCCTGGTCCTCAACCATCTCATCCACCATCGGGGACAGCTCACCGTCTACCTCCGCTCGCTTGGCGCCTCGGTCCCACCGCTATACGGACCTACCCGACAGAGGTAACCTGCACATATCTGCACACGTCTGCACGGCAAGCGCTGTTCCTGGTATTCAACGGCGCGGGACCCAGCTCCGTCCGGTCGATAACACGATGGATGGTGCGCCGCCCGATCCTCGCCACGCTCGGTCTGACGCTCTTCTGCGCCCTGGCCACGCTCAACGTCGGTGGCTATCGCTACGGGGTGCAGGACCAGTCCTTCTACATTCCGTCGATTCTGCAGGCGCTCGACCCCACGCTCTACGAACGCGACGCGCCGCTACTCGGTGCCCAGGGCGTGTATTTCATTTTTGATGAAGCGATCGCGTCCCTGCTGGCAGCCACGGGCCTCAGCCTGCCGACGCTGTTCCTGATGCTGTTCTTCGCAAGCCTGGCGCTGCTTGCCGGCTCCACCGCTGCGGCAGGCTGGAGCCTGTATCGCTCACGGTGGGCTGTGGCCGTGCTGGTACTGGGACTGACGCTCCGTCACAGAATCTCGATGACCGCCGTCAACACGCTCGAAGGCTATCTGCATCCCAGAATGCTAGCCTTCGCGGTCGGTGTCACCGCCCTAGCCCTCTTCCTGCGAGGGCGCTCCTGGATGGCTCTAGGAGTCGCCTTGGCCGCGGTCTCACTCCACCCCACCATCGCCGCATGGTTCCTACTACTGTTGGGGGTTGCCGTGCTGGTGGGAGATCCCGAGGCCCGACGACCGCTGCTCAGAATCGGACTGGCGTTGGTACCGGTCGCACTCTGGCTGGTTGTCGACCGCCTAGGCGACCGGCTCGTCATCATGGACGACACCTGGCTGGCCTTGCTGGCCCACAAGTCCTATCTCTTCTCCACCCGCTGGCCGATCTCGGCCTGGGTGGCCAACCTCGGCACCGCCGCCCTACTCGCCAGTATTTACCTGTACCGACGCCGGCTGGCACTAGTCTCACCCCGGGAGACAGGGCTCGTCTGCGGTTGCGGCGCACTCCTGCTGTTCTTCCTGGTGACGCTCCCATTCGTCGACATGGGACTGGCGCTGGCCGTACAGTTGCAGATTGGTCGCATCTTCTGGCTAATCGACCTGCTCGCACTCGCGTCGCTCGCCTGGCTGGTAACCGCGCCCGAACACTGGCCGGTCCGCGTCCAGTCTCGGCAGCTGGCCCGACAGATGGCCGTCGCCGTGGTGCTGGTCGCAACCGTGGCAAGGGGCACCTATGTGACCTTCATCGAGCACCCCGAGCGCCCCGTCATTGCCTTGCACGACACCTCGGACGACTGGGGTCGCACGATGCACTGGCTCACATCGACACCGTCAGACACCCATGTGCTCGCCGACCCGGCCCACGCCTGGCGCCACGGCACGAGCGTACGGGTCGCTGGGCAGCGCGACCTGTTCCTCGAAGAGGTGAAGGACCCGGCGCTGGCCATCTACTCTCGAGAGATAGCCCAGCGGGTACTAGACCGCGTCGAGGACCTCGGCCCGTTCGAGACCCTGACCGCGACCAACGCGACGCATCTGGCCAGAAAGTATGATCTCGATTATCTTGTGACCGACCGTGCGCTGGGGTTGCCGCTGGCCTACCGCGCCGGTCAGTTCCGGGTCTACCGCCTGCAGCCGTTCCCGGCCGCAGTCGGATCACTCGTCGCCAGCCTCCGATAACCATTGATCGCGTCCGCCTTCGTCCCACACCCACGTCTCACCAACGGACACTGGATGACCCTGTTTACTTGGGGCCGTGTCCGACACTTTCCGCGTCTGCCGACTCCCGTCGAGCGCTATTTCGACGTCGCCGCCGACGCCCGTGTTAAAGCACACTGCTACTGGCAGGAGGAGCCACGAGCGCACCTCACGCTGCTGGCGCTTCACGGCCTGGAAGGGTCAAGTGAGGCGCACTACATGCGCGGACTCGCTGACAAAGCCTACGCCGCCGGCTTCAACGCCGTGCTGCTCAACCAGCGGAACTGCGGCGGCACCGAGGCGCTGTCGTCCGGCCTCTACCACTCCGGACTATCGGACGACCCATCTGCAGTGCTCGAGGAACTGACCGCACTCGACCGTCTGCCGGCCTTCGCCGTGGTCGGCTATTCACTGGGCGGCAACGTCGGCTTACGTCTGGCGGGCAGCTACGGCCCAACTCCGCCACCCGAGCTGCGCGCCGTCATCGCCATCTCTCCGACCATGGACCTGGCGGCCTGCGTCGATGCGCTAGAGCGTCGTTCGAACCTGGTCTACGAGTGGAACTTCGTGAGGAACTTGAAGGCGCGAATGCGGCGTAAGGCGACAGCCTGGCCAGGGAGGTTCGATCTGAGCCGACTCGCCAAGGTGCGGTCGGTCCGTGGGTTTGACGAGGAATACACCGCGCCGCACCACGGCTTCCGTAACGCCGACGATTACTACCACCGTGCCAGCAGTCTGCGGTTGATCGATCAGGTGTGGGTACCCACACTGCTCGTGAGCGCATCCGACGACCCGTTCGTGCCGCCGGAGCAGTTCTCAGATGAGCTGCTGCGGACTAACCCGTACATTACGGTCGAGGTGAGTCGGTTCGGTGGGCACTGCGGCTTCTACGCCGGCGCCTCGCCCGGATTCGACGGCTACTGGGCCGAAAAGCGAGCCATCGACTTCGTGCAAATGGCGCAGTCCGGATCGACGCGCACTACCTCGGTCACGTCTCGATGAGCCGACGCGCGAAGTCGAGGCCTTTTCCTTCGTCTTCGTGTTTGAAATAGACGAACACCTAGCGACAGGCGGCGGGTCGTTCGGTCACTGTCTCGGCCCGGCGAGTCAGGTCTTCGGGCTGATCGCCCTCGTCTCGCAACAGGAAACATCCTCAGTCGGACGTGATCACCACCGGCGTGGTTATCCATTCGCTGCAGACCACGCAGAGCGCCATCCGACGCGCCTGGAACCTGACGACGACGCTCCGTCTAACGGTACTCCATGGCGCGCTAGTCTAAGTCGAACTCGCGCTCGGGTCTGGTGATCGGCTCTTTCTGGGCCTGGGCCAGCGCCTCTTCGAACCGCTTCGCCAGCGCGTCAGGCCGACTCTTCTCATCGCTGACCGACTGCTCGAACAACGCATCACGACGCGCAGCTTCCTCGGCCAGAATCTGCTGCGCCTGATCGAGCTGGGGCCTATCCTCGCGCGGAGGCTCCTGATGAGCGACGACCTGCCTCAGGTTGGGATCGATCGTCTGCGTACTGCCACAGCAGGGACAGACGACGTCGAACTCGGATGACAGCTTAGCCATGGAGCGCCCTCCTTGGTCACTCGACCGGTGAACGCCCACCCTCGCCACGCGGCGTCGGCCGACGAAAGACACGGCTATCATACCGTCATGGGAGGTGTTCGCTTCGCCCCCTCCGTCTCGGTTCCGATTGCGCTCCTGGTCACGATGACCTGGCTGGGAGCCAACCCCCTGCGCCTTCTTTTGCTCCCGGACGCACCGCCATCGACCGGTTCGGTCTCGGTCCGGCTCGTCGATGCGATCACCGGCATCCATGTCAGTGACCTATATGAACACGTGGTGTTTCAGGAGATTACCCGGGGGAGCAACCGAGACGACGCTGGATCTCGTGCTGAGCGCCGATGGGGGACGGCCGGCGAACTGACCCGTTCACGCCGAGCCGAGGCTACCCTTCCTCTTCGTAGCCTTCTTCTCCGATCGGGCTAATGCGCGTCGGCGGACGGAGCGCCTCGCGGTAGTCGTAGACCGGCATGCCCTGCACGTGCAGGTTGAGGACACACGCCGGAGCCTTGCGATCGACCACCACGATCACGGGACTGCCCTCCACCCCCTCTCGAAATGCCAGGCGGCATCCGCAGGACAACATCGCGTGGGCAAAACCCTTTAGCATCGGTAAGACCTCGGGCGTCGGCGACGACCGCAACGAACAGCGCCCACCGACCGACGGATCATACTACAGCGCCCTCTGACAGGTACGCCATGCAACGGCCTTTCCCGCAGGACAGAAAAAGGCCGGCCCTCAGGGGCCGGCCTCGATGCTCTAGCCGAACCGCGAAGGACACTACAGCAGGTCGGTGATGTCCTTCTCGAACTCGTCCTTGGTGGCGATACCGGCGTGCGAACGGCATAGGACCCCTTCGCGGTCGATGAAAAACGTCATCGGCACGCCCCAGATCGGGCCAAAGGACTCCTGCACGTCCTCCCGGTCGACACCGACCAGCATCGGGTAGTCGACGTCGTACTCGGCAGAAAACTCCTGGATCTTATCGGCGGTGTCATCAATCGACACGCCAACGACCGCCAGGCCATCATCCCCGTACTCATCTAGGAATTCGACGAACCACGGCACCTCAACTTTGCAGGGCCCGCACCAGGTGGCCCAGAAGTTGAGCAGCACGACTTTTCCCTTGAGGGACTCAAAGTCGAATTCCTCGCCGTTCATGTCCTGCACCTGGAAGTTGAAGTCGGCGGGCCGGGCTTCGACATCACACGCCTCAGTCGTAAATCCGGCCTCCTCTGCGTGGGCGTGCGCATGTCCTGATGACGGGTCCACAGGTAACGTCAACAGCGCCAACGCCAGGGCAGCAGTGCCAGCCATGATCCATCGCAGCGTCATTCACTTAACTCCTACCGGCACGTTCGCGTGCCAGCCTCCTGACGATAGCGTTGCATATAGGCTACGACCTTGTCCATGTCGGCGGAGGCCTCCTGGCCCCCTGTACCCGACCGCCGCCAACTCGCAACTGTGCCGAAACACCCACAACCGGACAGAACAACGTCGCTGGCTGGGGAACTCCCTTTCACGGGCTGTTGCTAACGACGGTGGAGGGTGCCAAGCCGTCACTTTGTCCCCTTTTGTGGTCGTGTGGTCGCACGGATCGGACAGTCAGTGAGGTCACTTACGGTGCTTTCGGCCATGGACCGCTCGCCTAGCGACGGCCCCCCGGTACGCCTCTTGCTCGTCGAAGAAACATGCCTTCCGAGCAGGATCCACATCGTTGCGACGCCCGTCATAGCTACAGTAAGATGGCTATTGGTCCTTGCCAGCTCTCCTCACACGCCGCTGGCCCTCCACGAGGTGAATCATGAGTCACACCCAGCGCTGCAGCACCGGCTTTGGCTGCTGGACGGTTGCCTGTCTCATCAGTCTACTCACAGTCAGCTGGACCGGCACCGCGTTCGCCCAGCAAGCGACCGACTTCTTCCCGTATCCCGGGAAGAACCGAGTGAAGTATGACGACTTCGAATGGCACATCTACGAGACCGATCACTTCGAGATCTACTACTACCCTGAGCTCGAGGAGCACCTGGCGCGCGTAGCTAGCTACGCCGAAAGCGCCTATGCGCAGATCAGCGCCGACCTGACGCACGATCTGCCCAACCTGGTGCCGCTGATGGTCTTCAAGACCCACAGCGAATTCGAGCAGCAGAACATCATCCCGGGCGCCAGCGGTGAAGGGGTAGGCGCGTTCGCCGAACCCTACCGTGGTCGGATCGCCCTTCCGATCGACGAGCCGCCCGACCAGCTATATCGGCTTGTCGCGCACGAGCTCACGCACCAGTTCGCCTTCGACATCATCCCGCGGTCCGTGATCCGGCGAGGCATCCCGCTCTGGGTGGACGAGGGGCTGGCCGACTACATGGCCGGCGTCTGGCGCCCGAACGACCTGATGATGATCCGCGACGCGGCGCTCTCAGACATCCTGCCTGAGATGAGCAAGTTCGAGGGCTACGGCGGCTTCACTAATCTCCGCGTGGTCTACAACCTCGGGCACGCCGCTTTCGAATTCATCGAAGAGCGGTGGGGCAAGGAGGGCATCCGCCAGTTCCTGTTCTCCCTTCGGAAGACGGTGGTCGGCGGTGGCGGTGACATCTACGAGGATGCGTTCGACATCCCCGCCGAAGAGTTCGACAGCGAGTTCGAGGGGTGGATCCGTGACCGGTTCGCAGCCTATCGCGACAAGGAGCGCCCAGACGACTACGGACGCGACCTGGCGCCCGACCCGTTCGAGACCAAGTATCAGGCGATTTTCTCGGTCGAACCATCACCCACCGGCGACCTGGTGGCGGCCTACGCCCTCAACCGGAAAGAGCGCGAGGTTGACATCGTCCTGATGTCGACCGCGGACGGCGAGGTCGTAAGCAACCTGACCGACGGATTCGATCAGGACCTGGGGTTCGAGTCGATCTCCTATTCGGTCCTGCGGTTCAACCAGGTACCGTTCATGTCCTGGTCGGCGGTGGATGACCGGCTGGCGTACTTCGTCCGCAAGGGGAAGTACCGATCCCTGGTACTCCAAAACGTGGTGACCAAAAAGATCGAGGAGATGATCGACCTGGACACAGTCGACCAACCGGAGTCACCGGACATCTCTCCGGACGGACGCCATGTGGCCTTCTCCGCACTCTCGAACGCAGTGGGCGACATATTCGTGATGGATGTCGAGACACAGGAAATCCGGAACGTCACCGAGGACGACTTTGCCGACTATGGTCCGACGTTCTCACCTGACGGGTCGTACCTGGTCTACCTGGCACGGATCAGCGGTAACAACAAGCTGTTCAAAGTCGACCTTGAGAGCGGTGAGAAGACGCAGCTGACCTTCGGCACCTTCAACGAAGCGGCGGCCCAGTTCCTCGACGACCACACCCTGGTGTTCGCCTCGACGGCCGTGGATCCACTAACTCCAATAGACCCGGATCTAGCCGCGAACGGAGACATCTTCAACGTCTGGACCCTCGACCTGAACAATGGCGAGCTCCGACAGTACACCGACACGGCCACCGGCAACGTGTCAACGGTGGTCCTTCCGGATGAGGACGAGACCCGGATCGCCTTCATTACCTACTTCCGCGGGGTGTATGGCCTGCACACGGTCGTGCGCGAAGAACCACTCTACACTGCGTCAACCACCGACTACGGCGGCCCGGGCGCTAACATCGACTTCCAGGCGCCGCTCACCCACAACGTGATTGCGGCCAACGCCCGGCGCAAAGGCCGGTTCGAAAAGATGTTCCTGGACGCATCTCCACCGATCAACGTCGGGGTAACTAGCGGCGGTGACTTCCTTGGCGGCACAGCGCTGTCGTTCAGCGACGTGCTCGGCGACCAGAGCTTCCAGTTCTACGCCTATTCCATTTCGCAGTACCGCACCCTCGCCGCGTCCTACGTCAACATGAGCGGGCGGATGCAATTCGCCCTCCAGGGCTTTTCCCAGGAAAGCTTTTTCTTTGGTACCGCCGGGTTCTTCGCACCGGCGTTCGGCTTCCTAGATCGAGACCAAGCGATCGCGGTGCAAACGGTCCGGGGCGGCAGCGCTTTCGGGATCTACCCGTTCGACCGCTTCCGACGAATCGAGCTCACCGGTGGTCTGTTTCACTTCAACGAACGATTCGATAACCAGGCGCTCGAGCAGGAAGCTCGTCTGTTTCAACAGGCCCAGTTCGGTAGCGCGGAATTGTTCCGGAACGGCTCGACCCTGCCACTCGGCGTGAACTTTATACAGGAAACCGCCGTTTTCCGAGAGTTCGGGCCGGTATCGGGCAACATCGTGGAGGTCGGCTACTCCTATGCACCGACCATCGGCACGTCTTTCCTTGGGAAGCAAACGGTCGACGCCGACGCACGCTACTATCTCCGGATCGGTGAAACTGGTGTTCTCGCGCTCCGCGGGCGTGGCTTCAAGAGCTTCGGCGACTTCCCCGACTTTCTCTTCTTCGGTGGCAACGGGGAAATGCGGGGCTACGAGTACCTCGAGTTCATCGGACACGACGCCGGCTTTCTGAACGCCGAGCTGCGATTCCCGCTAATCGAGGCGATGCTCACGCCAATCGGCGTCCTCGGCGGCATCCGCGGAACGTTCTTCTTCAACCTCGGTGGCGCGAGCCTAGTTGGTCAGCCGTTCAAGCTGTTCTCGAACAGCCCGACGACGTTCACGCCGACCGTCGGGTACGGCATCGACCCGACCACCGGTGGGTTTATCGAGATCTTCGGCGACGAACAGCAGGTCTCCGGGTTCCGGCTAGTCGACGGACGCGCCTCCTACGGCATCGGTCTCCAGACCACGGTCATCGGATTCCCGGTGCACTTCGACTGGTCCTGGCGGACGCTCTTCAACAAAGACTGGGAGGATCTGGTATTCGCCTCGCGCGGAGGCAGCGCAGCCTTCCGCGATCCGCAGATCGACTTCTGGATCGGGTATGACTTCTGATCCGAAGAACGACTGAACCAATGACGACCCTCGAGCCCCATGCTCCAGGGTCGTCTCCCTTCTGGACGATTTCCTGGAAAAATGGCTCTCGCCCGCAACTCAATTCGAGCTGGCGCGATACCTCGACGATTCTCACAGCTCCAGACCTACCGCCCGGCCGTCTCTCCGCTCGCTCCACGAAGAAGACCTCCTGACCGATCGTCGGTTGACGCTCAGCACTTTTCTGGGTCGGAACGAGAGTTAGACAACTGTCGCCTGGGCTTTGGGCTTTTGGTGCTTGGCTAGGCAACCCCGAGGACCAGCCGTTCCCGGCCTGTTCTGCGCATGCTGGAGCCTGAAGCCCATCGCCGCCGGTCCGCGACGTATGGCCCAGCACGGACCTTACGGGCTTTGGTTGTCGCTCGCGCCAAAGCCTAGACAACTACAGTCTATTCAGCCGCATCACGTTTCGGTTGAGGTCGAGGGTGACGCGGTAATCGCTCAGGAAGCTGTGACCGACGATGCCCCCGATATGGAAGCCGAGCAGGGCACTCGGACGATGGAGATTGAGCACGACGACTGAGTAGTTCCGGTACTGCAGCTCGTCGAAGGCTAGGTCGGTACCCGGTCGCAGATACGCATCCTCATCCCATCCCGAAGTACCGTAGACCTTGAGCGGGACCTGACGCACGGTAAGCGGCGGCAGCAGGTTGGCCGTGCCGCGGCTGATGGAGATAACCTCACCGCCAGAATCCACGACGAAGCTGCGGGCAAGCTGATCGTTGACTACCCCGCGGACCACCGGCAACCGATACTGCCGCAGCTCTAATTCGATGTCCGCCGGCTCGTCGGGCAGCTCCTCGCCCACGATGAGCTCTTGGCGCTCGTAGTCGATGGTCACCGACAGGCCGAGGGACAACGGCGAGAAGCCTTCCGCCTCTGGCGTCGGCAGTCCGCCAAGCGGCGGGCTCTTGATGATGACGGGGAGGTGGCTAACCTTAAGCGAACCAATCTCCAACGAATCGAGACGACCGGTCTGAAGGCCACGCAGGCCGACTTCGCCGACGCCTGCGCTCAGCGTGTTGGCGATCGGCTGAATGTCGAAATCTCTCGCGACTGGCTGCGACAAAACGGTCTGTTCGGCGCCGGTGTCCATGACGAAGTCGATCGGATCCCGGCCGTTGACCCGACCACGGACGATGACCTTGTCACGAACCAACCGAAAGGGAATCGTATGCACCCGTCCCGGCTCGGCCAGCACGAGCGCAGGACGGTCGCCGAACGAGCGGAGGAACTGAACCTCGGCTCGCGCCCAATCCGCTTTCTGGCTGTTGGTTGTCGTGGGAAGGCGATCAACATATGCCTGGTAGGCGTCGGCGGCTTCAGGGAACCGGCGCATCCGCTGATGAATGAAACCGAGCGTATGGTGTAGGCTCGCGACCTCAGGGGACACCTCGAGGGCGGCCCGCACCCAGTCGAGGGCATCGTCATACTGGCCGCGGGTGGTCATGCTCTTGGCCATGCCATGTCGACCGGCCGCAGACCCCGCGTCCATGGCGAGCACGTCGCGATAGACCTGCTCGGCCTCGTCGAACAGCCCGACTCCCCAGAGCGCGTCCCCGCGCAGTGCCAGGATTTCCGGATCATCCGATGCCAGATTAACTAGGAAATCCGCTTCTTCACGGGCCTGGGTAAACTCGGCCACCTGCAGCAGCGACCGAAGCAAGCCAGCGGAAGCTATAGCGACCTGGTCTGGGCCGGCGTCGGCCTTCGCCTCGTCGAAAACGGGGATGGCCTCCCAGTACCGCTGGTCATCAAAGAGCAAATTCCCCAGCTGAATACGCGCCTCGCTCCGCGCGGTGGTCGGCGTCGACTGGGCATCGATCACCAGCGGGATCGCCACCCCTGCCGCGACCAAGCAGACCAAAGTTTGAGCGACGCGCCTCATAATCCTCCCCGGGGAGCACTATGCCCCAATCGCCAAGGCAGGGCAAGCCAGATTTAGGACCTCAGGAGCAGCCAAGCCTCTGAGAACAGCCGCACCGGAGACGAAGCATCAGAACCCTAGATTACGTAGAAAAAGTCACGCCTGCTGCGCTGCAACAGGCGGGGGGACAGCTTAGCGGGTGTACTGCTCGATCTCGACGCCGTCGTACATCTCGTCGACGCGCAGGATCTGCTTCTGTCGATCGTAGCTGCCAAGCTCGTAGTCCTCGCTCATGATCAGCGCCTTGACCGGCTTGGTGGGGCACACCTCCGAGCACAGCCCGCAGAAGCTGCAGCGCGAAAGGTTAAAGTCAAAGAAATCGAGCACCTTGATCTTGTGCCCGGGCTCCCGATGGCCGCCGAGGAAGATCAACTCGTCGGGACAGGCCTTCGCGCACTGGTCGCACACGATGCAAGTCTGCGCGCCAGTCTCCGGCTCCACCTGCAACCGCAGCACCCCTCTGAACCGCGGGGCCACCGGACGGCGCTCCGCCGGATACTGGAACGTAAACGCCGGCTGTGGCGTATTGCGCAGGGTAACCAGGAGCCCCTTGATCAGGTCGACTAGAAACACCGTCCGAAACAGTTTCGTCAACGACTGCACGGTTACCCTCTGTCCTCGACGAGAATCGGCTCGCTCTGCCCGGCCATGATCACGCGCTCCTTCCGAAGCACCGTGCTCTCTTTCCGGATCTTGTCCTGCAGACGCATCAGACCATAGAGCAACGCCTCTGGACGAGGCGGACATCCCGACACGTAGACGTCCACCGGCACGACCTTGTCCACGCCCTGCAGCACGGAGTAGGTCGGGAACGGACCGCCCGCGTTCGAGCAGCTCCCCATGGAGATGACCCACTTCGGCTCCGGCATCTGATCGTAGAGCCGGCGAAGCACAGGGGCCATCTTCTTGGTGACGGTCCCGGCCACGATCATCAGATCAGCTTGCCGCGGAGATGCGCGAAACACCTCGGCCCCGAACCGCGATATGTCGTACCGCGAGGTCGACGTCGCGATCATCTCGATCGCGCAGCACGCCAGGCCAAAGCCCATCGGCCAGAGAGACGATTCCCTAGCCCAGCTCAGTACCTTGTCGAGATTGGTCGTGATGAAGTTGTCTTCGAAGCGATGGTCGATCAATCCCATGAGACAGTCGCTCGGCTACTTACCCTCATACCAGTTGGCGTTGGTCTCGACAAAGCTCTGCCATTGCTCCGGCACCTCATCGTTTTCAAAGATCGCCTCGACGGGGCAAGCCGGAACGCACGCACCACAGTCGATGCACTCATCGGGATGGATATAGAGCATCGTTTCCGCTTCGAACTCTTCCTCATCCTTCCGCGGATGGATGCAATCGACCGGACAGACGTCAACACACGCCGTGTCCTTAGTGCCGACGCAGGGTTCACAAATGCAGTACGCCATCAAAGTCCTCCGTATTCGTACCGCCGGAGCTCAGAAAGCCCAGCCGGCGACGAGCTCGTCCCTCCATGGAACGATGACCTAAACTCGCCATCCGAAGGATAACGCGCTGAGCCGGTCGGTTCAACTTCAAACAATCTTCATTCGGCCCGCAAACCCCTCGTCATAACCGTGATAGTGGCGAATGGCCGGTTCGGGATACTTCCAACAGTAGTAGCCCTCGCCGTTGTCGAAGTCGACGAGCCAGAGCCCCTTCACGACGATCCCGAGCGCCTCCATCCGCGCGGTCCAGTCTTGGACGACGGTTTCGAACGCCTGCAACCGCGCGGTGCGAGCCGGATCCTGGGACGACAACCGGTCCAGATCCTCCGAGATCTGTTCCGCTTCGCCCACCGCCTCCTCGGTGACGGCGCGGACGGCGCCCAGCAGTTGCTCGGCCTCCGCCAGGGTGAAGATCCTCGGGTGTGCAGTAGTAGCGGTCATGTCAGGATGTGGTGTTTTCGGACGTAGGCTCCAGCACGGTGATTCCTGCCGGTTCCGCGAACGCCCTGAGCATTGGACGGGGTGCCCGTCAACTCTAGAAAGGTGCCGTGGTGCATCGGCACGACCTAGCGCACACCGAGCCACAGGCAGGCGAGCGCGGACATCCGGCTAGCATTCTATCGAACTCGCCCCTTTTCCCGCCCAGTCCGACCCGGTTTGCGCCTGCCAGCGGCGAGACGCTAACATCGACGAACGATGTCCACCGCGCCTCCTCAGTCGGGCAATGACGCCACGGTCGCGGTACCCGCGACCTTCTACCGTGGGCGGCGGGTCCGCCCCGAGCTGCCGCAGCGTGGCGGCAAACCGCGGTGGCTGAAGGTGCGCCCCCCCGGAACGCCAGGCTATCGACGACTACAGCGCCTGGTCCGCGACCAAGGGCTCCACACAGTCTGCGAAGAAGCCCAGTGCCCCAACATCGGCGAGTGCTGGGACCATGGCACCGCTACCTTCATGATTCTGGGCGGGATCTGCACCCGTGCCTGCGGCTACTGCAACGTCGAGCATGGCCAGCCCAGCCCGCTCGACCTCGGTGAGCCAGCTCGAGTGGCGACCGCCGTCCGGACGCTCGAACTGGAGCATGTGGTCGTCACCTCGGTCGATCGGGACGATCTGGACGACGGCGGAGCGGGCGCCTTCGTTTCTACGATCCAGGCCATCCGGACCGATGCCCCTGGGTGCCGGGTCGAGGTGCTTATTCCCGATTTCGGCGGGAACGCCCAGGCACTCGACGTCGTCCTGGCCGCCCGCCCCGATGTCCTGAACCACAACATCGAGACGGTGCGCGGACAGTACCGCCGGGCGCGACCGGGTGGCAATTACGACCGCGCGCTCACACTCCTCGACCGGGCGCGCCGCGCGCGCACCGGCTTGACGACCAAGTCAGGCGTCATGGTCGGCCTTGGCGAAGACCGCGGCGAGCTGGTCGCGACGTTCGATGACCTGCGTGCCGCCGGATGCGAAATATTGACCATCGGGCAGTATCTCCGACCGTCAGCCGCTCACCTGCCCGTGGCCCGCTACTATCATCCAGACGAATTCGAGGAGCTCAAGCAAGCGGCAGACACGGCCGGATTCCTCCATGTCGAGTCAGGCCCGCTAGTCCGAAGTTCGTATCACGCACACGAACAGGCAGACGCGATCGACCGACGCGGCGCCTGACCGTTACACGACCGGCGCCGGTGGGGCGAAGCCCCATAAAACCGTCATGGCCCTCTCGACCGTCCGTCGGCAGATCATCGGCTGCGAAGAGTGCCCACGTCTGCGCGCCTACTGCGCCCGGATCGCGCAGGACAAGCGAGCCGCGTTCCGAAACGACGTCTACTGGGGACGTCCGGTGCCAGGCTTCGGCGACCGCCGGGCGCGTCTGTTGGTCCTCGGTCTCGCCCCGGCCGCGCACGGCGCCAACCGGACCGGCCGCCCATTCACCGGCGATCGCTCGGGTGACTTCCTGATGGCCGCGATGCACGAAACCGGGTTCGCCAACCAGGCGCTCTGTCGAGATAAGCAAGACGGCCTCGTGCTGATCGACGCCTACCTTTCGACCGTGGTCCGGTGCGCACCCCCAGACAACCGGCCAGCCCCCACCGAGATCGCCAACTGTCACCCGCTGCTGCAGGCCGAGACCACGGCGCTCCCCCGTCTGAAAGCGATCGTCGCGCTTGGCAAAATCGCCTACGACAGCTACTGGCGTCTGCTGGCTGAACGGGACATCACGGTGCGGCCGCGGCCCCGTTTCCATCACGGACTGGTTTGTCGTCCTCCGGGCGCCTGGCCGCTGGTCGTCTCCTATCATCCGAGCCAGCAGAACACCCACACGGGCCGGCTGACGCCGACCATGCTCGTGGACGTCTTGACCACCGCCCGGACCCTGCTTGACGAACAGCGTCCTCATGGGGCGCGTTTGGGCCGGTAAACGTGGGTGCTCTGGCCGAAGAAGACCTCGGCCGACTCCATAAGCGTCTCAGACAGGGTGGGATGTGGGTGGATACACAGCTTCAGATCGGCCGCAGTTGCGCCCATCTCGATGGCCACCACCCCTTCGGCAATCA
This sequence comes from Acidobacteria bacterium UBA2994, assembly GCA_002346545.1. GTDB lineage: Bacteria > Acidobacteriota > Vicinamibacteria > Vicinamibacterales > UBA8438 > UBA2994. Next base: position 56,716 of record DEAA01000003.1, on the reverse strand, counting down.
GTTCCCCGGCGCCGGTGCCGGCAATGCCGACACCGAGAATTTCCTCTGACTTAGGGTCGACAATCAGCTTGGTCACGCCGGCGGGACGGTCCAGCGTCAGGGCCCGTCCCGACGCAGCCCACGGGAAGCGGGTCACCTGTACCTTCCGACCTTCAGCCTTGGCCTGCGTTTCGGTTAAACCGCACCAGGCGAGTTCAGGGTCGGTAAACACCACCGCCGGAATCGCTCGCGGCTCGAAAACCGACTTGTGACCGGCGATCGCCTCCACCGCGGTGCGCGCCTCGTGACTCGCCTTGTGCGCCAGCATCGGTTCACCCACAAGGTCGCCCACGGCGAAGATCGTCGGCTCGGCGGTTCGCCGTTGGGGGTCCACCTGGACAAAGCCGCGGTCGTCAAGCTGCACTTTGGTCAGCTCCAACCCGACGATCTGTGAATTCGGCACCCGCCCCACCGCGACCAGCACCCGGTCGAACCGCTCCTTGGTCGTCTCACCGGCCTTGGTGTGGAGTTCGACCAGGACACCGTCGCGGTCTTCGGTCAACCCGGCCACTGTCGTCTCGAGCCGGATGGCTGCAGCCAGCGAGTCGAGGCGCCGCGATACGACCGACACAAGATCACGGTCGGCGCCGGGGAGCAAACCGCTGGTCATCTCGACGACGGTCACCGCCGACCCCAGCGAGGCGTAGACCGACCCCAGCTCAAGACCGATGTAGCCGCCGCCCACCACGAGCAGTGTTGGCGGCACCGAACGCACCTCGAGCGCCAAGGTGGAATCCCAGACATGCTCGCTATCCGATGCGAGCGGCCCCGGGGCGGCGGGACGTGACCCTGTGGCCAGGATGGCGTGCTCGAAGGTAACATCGGTCACCTCTCCGTCGACGCCAGTAACGCGAGTGGAAGTCGGCCCCAGCAACTCGGCCCGACCACGGAGATAGGTGACACCGCGCTGGGTCGACAGCTGCCCGAGACCACCTGTCAGACGTGAGACCACCTGGTCCTTCCAGGCCCGCATCCGGTCGATATCGATCGTCGGCTCGCCGAAGTCCACCCCCCAGGCCTCGGCCTCTTTCGCTTCGGTGAGCACCTTCGCAACATGGAGCAATGCCTTTGACGGCATACAGCCGCGATATAGACAAACGCCGCCGGGGTCCTTGGCATCGTCGATCAGTGTGACCTGCATGCCCAGGTCCGCAGCCAAAAACGCGGCCGCATATCCTCCCGGGCCGCCGCCGATCACCGTCACCTGCGTGGAAGTCGCCATCCTATGCACTGTAGCAGACCGCGCACCTTGCCTCGTCCGGCCTCATCGGACCATGATGGGATATCGGGGGATGGACGGTACGCGCCGACCGCCGTCCCACATCCCAGGGGAGCCCTACGATGCGACATACGAGCCGTCGGATACCCGGCCCGCTCGCCTCCGTCGGGGTAGCGGTCGGCGTGGTCGCCACCCTGGCCGTCTCGGCCAGCGCACGCCAGGACACGACGATGACGAGACTCTTCGCCCCGGTCGAGATCGGGGCCGATCTCGACGCACTCCCCGACTCCGAGCGGGAGGCGCTCGCGCACATCCTCGAGGCCGCACGGGTCATGGACGGCCTCTTCCTCGAGCAGGTCTGGGCCGGAAACCCGGCCATGCTGCTCGAGCTAGCCACCGACACCAGTAACCTGGGCCAAGCCAGACTGGACTACTTCTTACTGAATAAAGGGCCCTGGTCACGGATCGAAGACAACGAGACGTTCGTGCCAGGCGCCCCCGAGAAGCCGGAGGGCGCGAACTACTACCCCGCCGGCGCTACCCGCGACGAGGTGGCACGCTGGTTCGACCAGCTCGAAGGCCCCACCCGAGACGCTGCTACCAGCTTCTTCACGACGATCCGACGAGGTGCCGGCGGCTTCGCCATCGTGCCCTACAGCGTGGAGTACGAGGGCCCTCTGGCGATCGCGGCCGAACATCTGCGGCGAGCAGGGCGAGCCACCCAGGAACCAACCCTCCGCCGCTATCTCGAAACCCGCGCGGACGCCTTCTCCTCAAACGACTACTACGACAGCGACGTAGCCTGGCTTGAACTGGACGCCGCGATCGACCTCACGATCGGGCCCTACGAGGTATACGAAGACGAGTGGTTCAACTACAAGGCGGCATTCGAGGCATTCGTCACCCTGCGCGATGACGAGGAAACGGCCAAGCTGGCCCGGTTCGGCGCGCTGCTGCAGGACCTTGAGGACGCGCTGCCGATCGACCCTGCGTTCCGGAACCCGGCACTCGGTGCGCTCGCTCCGATCCGGGTGGTCAACGTCTTGTTCACCGCCGGCGACGCCAACAGCGGCGTGCAGACTGCGGCCTTCAACCTGCCGAACGATGAGCGGGTCATTCGCGACAAGGGCGCCAAACGAGTGATGCTGAAGAACGTCCAGGAGGCGAAATTCCAGCAGGTACTCGCCCCCCTCTCGGAGGAAGCGCTGTCGCCCGTCGAGCTCCGCGACGTCACCTTCGAGGCGTTCTTCACCCACATCCTGATGCACGAACTGATGCATGGATTGGGGCCGAACACCATCACCGTCGACGGACGCGAGACCACGGTACGACAGGAACTCCGGGAGACTTACAGCACCATCGAAGAAGCTAAGGCCGACGTCGCCGGGCTGTGGGCCCTGCACCAGCTAATCAATCAGGGGGAGCTCACTGCCTCGCTCGAACGCAGCATGTACACAACGTTCCTCGCCTCCACGTTCCGGTCCATCCGCTTCGGAGTCGGCGAGGCGCACGGCCGCGGGGTAGCGATCCAGCTGAACACGTTCCTCGATGCCGGCGCCGTCACCGTGGACGCAGCCGGTCGCTTCAAGGTGAACCACGACCTAATCCCTGATACCGTCACCGGGCTGACCCGAGAGCTGATGACCATCCAGGCGACCGGCGACATCGAGGCCGCCGAAGCGATCCTCGAGACCCGCGGCGTGGTCCGTCCTGAGGTCCAAGACGTCCTCAACCGACTCAGCGGCGTCCCGATCGACATCCAACCAAGCTACGTCACCGCCAATACGCTCGCCGTCGACCGCTGACCCCTCCCGACCCCACGTCATCCCTGTGACGTCGGATCCGGCATTATGATGAGAGCTATGTCGCTACCGGAACATTTGAGAGACCTTCGCGCAGCAGTCGAAAAGGGCCAGCTGCCCCACCGCACCATCAAGCAGGAGATGCGGGACAACCTCCTGCGCCTGCTCGAAGCCGGCACACCCCTGTTTCCAGGCATCGTGGGCTATGAAGACTCGGTCATCCCCCAGGTCACCAACGCCATCCTGTCCCAGCAGAACTTCGTGCTCCTCGGGCTGAGGGGACAGGCAAAGACTCGGATCCTGCGCGGGCTGACCACCCTGCTCGACAATCGGATCCCGGTGGTGCCCGGCTGCCAGATTAACGACGACCCGCTGGCCCCGCTCTGTCGTGCCTGCCGGCTGCGCGTGGCCGAAGAGGGCGACGACATGCCGGTTGCTTGGCTCGAGCAATCGAAGCGCCTGGTGGAGAAGCTGGCCACGCCGGATGTGACCATCGCCGACATGATCGGCGACGTGGACCCGATCAAGGCAGCCCGCGCCGGACTCGAGCTTTCCGACGAGCTCACGATGCACTACGGTCTGCTACCACGCGCCAACCGCTGCATTTTCGCGGTCAACGAGCTCCCCGACCTGGCCGGCAAGATTCAGGTCGGCCTCTTTAACATTCTCCAGGAAGGAGATGTGCAGATTAAGGGCTATCCGATTCGCCTTCCCCTGGACGTGGTGATGACCTTCACCGCCAATCCGGAGGACTACACCGCGCGTGGCAAGATCATCACGCCCCTGAAGGACCGGATCGGCTCGGAGATCCGAACCCACTATCCGCAAACGCGCCAGGCGGGCATGGAGATCACGGCCCAGGAAGCCTGGGTCGACCGCGACGGCCAGACGAGTGGCTCGGTCACCATCCCCGACTACATCCGCGAGGTCGTCGAGGAGATCGCGTTTGTCGCGCGCGAACACGGCAAGATCGACAAGCGGTCCGGAGTGAGCCAGCGGCTCCCGATCTCGTGTCTCGAGAACGTCCTCTCGAACGCCGAGCGGCGCGCACGCATCGCCGGGGAGTCCGACGTGGTGCCACGTGTGGCTGACGTCTATGCGGCGCTCCCCGCCATTACCGGCAAATTCGAGCTCGAATACGAAGGCGAGCTCAAGGGTGCCAACAACGTGGCTCGCGACGTCATCCGCTCGGCGGTCGGTCATGTCTTCGAGGGCTGGGCCACCGACATCGACCCGGCCCCCGTGGTCGAGTGGTTCGAAATGGGCGGAACGCTGCAACTCGGCGACGGCACGCCGGCGGCGAACCTGCTCGAACAGACCGACGAGATCCAGGGGCTGCGCGAACTGACGACCCAGGTCATCCCGCTGGACCAGCCCTCCGACCCGGTGGTGGCATCGGCCGTCGAGTTCGTGATCGAGGGCCTCTACGCCCAGAAGAAGATCAGCCGCAGCGAGGAGTGGCAGTATCGGGCCGGCCAGAAGCCAACGCGGCAAGCACAAACGGCGGACCAGCTCTTCGAAACCGACCTCCAGATACCGCGCGGCAAGAAGAAGTACTACAACTAAACGGAACGCTGCGTGAAGTTCAAATACACCCGCTACACCGGGAACGACCTCGAAGGCCTGGATCTGGAAGAGCTCGTCTCGAAGCTCTCAGGCCTGCTGCTCGACAGCGGCTTCGGCAGCCCGGCGGGCGACTCCGATGACCCGTTCGCCGAGGACGACCAGCGCTCCGAGCAGTCGCTACACGACGCGATTCTCGAGGCGCTGCTCAACGACGGGGTACTCTCGGATGAGACCATCGACCGGCTCCTGGGCGACCCGGCCGACAGCGACAGTCCATCACGCCTGGAAGAACTCGTCGAACAGATCATCCAGGCAATGGAGCAAGAGGGCTACATCACGCGCCAACCAGATCCGCACGCCGAGTCGGGAGAGGGCCAGGGCGCCGACAGTAACATGCGGTTCGAGGTCACCGACAAGGGCCTCGACTTTCTCGGCTACCGCGCACTGCGTGACCTGCTCAGCTCGACCGGCCACAGCAGCGTCGGACGCCACGACACCAGAGACCTGTCAACCGGCGTGGACGCCAGCGGCTCGCCCAAACCGTACGAGTTTGGCGACACGATGAACCTCGACGGCAGCGCCACCATCCTGAACGCGGTCCGTCGTCTCGGACGAGGCGCGGTCGGCGGCGGCATCGACGTGAGCTACCCGGATCTGATGGTGTCTCAGGGGGAATACCAGAGCGCCTGTGCCACTGTGCTCATGCTCGACTGTAGCCACAGCATGATTCTGTATGGCGAAGACCGGTTTACCCCCGCAAAGCAAGTGGCCCTGGCACTCGCCAACCTGATCCAGCACCAGTATCCTGGCGATACTCTCAGCGCCGTGTTGTTCCACGACTCGGCTGAGGAGATCCCACTGCAGCAGCTAGCTCGAGTGCGCGTCGGCCCGTACTACACGAACACGCGACAGGGGCTCCGTCTGGCACGCCGGATCCTCGAACGACAGCAGTGCGACATGCGGCAGATCGTGATGATCACCGACGGGAAGCCGTCGGCGCTCACCCGCGAAGACGGCCAGATCTACCGGAACGCGTTCGGGCTCGATCCGTGGGTCATCTCCGAGACCTTCGCCGAGGTGACTAACTGCCGAAAGGCGGGCATCCTCATCAACACCTTCATGCTCGCCCGCGACTACGATCTGGTGAGCTTCGTCAAACAGGTCACCGCCATCTGCCACGGAAAGGCCTACTTCACCAGCCCGCACACTCTGGGGCGCTACGTGCTGATGGACTATCTGGACAAGAAAACCAGAACGGTCCACTAGCGGTCCGGGAAGGCCATGCTTCCGTCAATCATCCCGATCTTTCCGCTCCCGAACGTGGTGCTCTTCCCGTCCGTCTTTCTGCCGTTGCACATCTTCGAGCCGCGCTACCGTCAGATGCTGGCCGACGCGCTGCAGGGCGACCGCATCATCGGGATGGTGCTGCTACGCGAACGTGACGCCATCGAAGAAGCGCCGCCGGTCTACGCTGTCGGCTGCGCCGGCCTAGTCAGCCACTCGGAGACACTGCAGGACGGCCGCTCGAACATCATCCTACGCGGTATCCAGCGCTTCCGCATCGCGCTCGAGGAGACCGACCGTGCCTACCGGCGCGCCCATATTGCGCCGCTCCCGGAAGAGGCCACCGACGAGATTCGCGAGGACGTCCGGCAGTCACGGACCAGGCTTGCAACACTGCTAGCAGGGCGCCTGGAGACGGCGAGCGGGGAGGCGATGGTACCCAACGACATGGGAGACGAGGAGTTGGTCAACACCCTCGCCCAGTATCTGGACTTCGATCCGATCGAGAAGCAGGCGCTACTCGAGCGGGACGACATCGCGAGCCGCTCCCGCGCCCTGATCGATTTGATCGAGATGCGCTCTCTGGCTGGCCGCTCCCCAGGCGGCTTCGGACCCCAGTAAATTCTACGTAATCCATCCCGCCTGACTGCGTTGCTTCGTCGGTCGCAGCCCAACAGGCTGCTCCCTCCTGGCGCCTTGCCAGACGGGCGTCTCCCCACAGAACCCTACGGGAGGTCGACGCCGGCCAGCTCGCGAGCCGGCTCGCCGGTCAGGCGACGGGCGATCTCCTTGATCACCATCTCGCCGTGGAAACGGCCGTTCTCGATGAAGATCAGTCCGCTGTGGATGCCGGTGATGACCTGTCCCGCCAGGAACAGGTTGGAGACGTTGGTCTCGTAGGTGTCCGGGTCGTGGGTCGGGACGAGCGTCTCGGTGTCGTACTCGACACCGAACCGCGCCAGCATGTCCGTATTGGGGTGGTAGCCGGTCAACAGGAAGACCGCATCGGCGGGTAACGTCGACTGGATGCCCTCGTGCTCAAGGACGACCTCGGTGGGACGAATCTCGACCACCCGGGTGTTGAAATTGGCGGTCACCGCTCCCTCCTTGATGCGGTTCTCGATATCCGGCCGCACCCAGTACTTGATGCCACTCCCCAACTCGGCGTGGCGGTGCACCAGGGTGACGTCGACGCCCGACCGATACAGCTCGAGCGCCGTTTCGACAGCGGAGTTCTTCCCGCCCACCACGACGACTTTTTTCCGGTAGAACGGATGCGCCTCGGTGTAGTAGTGCGAGACGTGCGGCAGGGTTTCACCCGGAATTCCGAGCAGGTTTGGACGCTCGTAGGCGCCAATCGCCACCACCACCGTGCGACTCAGCAGCTCACGCTCTCCTTTGTTGGCCTCCTGCGTCGTGACCCGGAGCAGCGGGGTCCCCTCGTCGCCCCCCTGTTCCGTGATCGCAGTCGCCTCGACCCCGAACCGGACGTCCAGCCCGTAGGCATCGACCACGCGGCGGTAGTAGCGGAGCGTCTCGTCTCGGTTCGGCTTCTCATGCGGGGTGACGAAGGGCAGGCCACCGATCTCGAGCAACTCGGGCGTCGTGAAGAACGCCATATTCACCGGGAAGTGCAGGATGGAATTGACTAGCGCACCCTTCTCCACCACCGTGCAGGCGAGCCCTCGCTTGCGTGCCGCAATCGCGCTTGCCAACCCGGCCGGGCCCGACCCGACCACCACCACGTCAAGGACTCCTGTGTCCTGCTCGCTAGTCATTCCTTGCCTGTTCCTGTCTGCCCGAACCTAGTGCGCTAGCGCGCCAGATACTCGACCTGCACGTCGCTGATGACGGCGATCGGCCGCCCGACCGACTCGACCGTCTCGCGCCCGTCGACGCGCTGCATCTCCAGTGCCAGGCCGACGATGCTGACCTCGGTGACCGCCTGCGGCACCTGCACGTAAACCCGCTCCGCCCCCACCGGCGCCACCGCCTTGATGCCACCCGGCCCGGCGCCGCCACTGACCCGATCGACCAAGTCCGCCTCGGTGTGGAACTCAGCGAGCACGACCGGCCGCGTCAACACTTCTTCGGTCGTCGCCACGGCGGCGGTCACCAGATAGCGTGCGTAGCCACGCCCACGGAGAACCTCCTCTTCCGAGTAGGCGTGGCGCGCGTGGAACGTGAAGCTGACGGTGGCCTCACCACGATGCTCCGGTACGATCACCTTGATGCCGTCCGCCACCTCGTTGCCAACCTGCATATCGCAGTAGATGATGTCACTCTCGACACCGACGCCTAGAACCGTCGGGCATTGCACCTCGGCCGGCTCGATCCGTCGCGTTTGGCCCAGAGCGGGCTCGACCAGCAGGCATGCCAGCGCCCAAACTCCTAGGACTCGAGTCAGGGCTCGTCCGGTGTCCCGTCTAGTCACCATCACCCTCGTCGTGTCGCCGTAGCACGGCACTGCTCATCGCCCCGTCGCCCCCTAGACGCAACAGATTGAGGAACTCCATCCGGGTCCGAGCGTCGCTGCGAAAGAGCCCGTGCATGGCACTCGTAATCGCCCTCGAGTTCTGCTTCTCGACCCCCCGCATTGCCATACACAGATGGGTCCCCTCGGCCACCACCGCTACCCCCAGCGGGCTGATGGTGGAGTCGATAATCTCGGCGATCTGGCTGGTCAGTCGCTCCTGCACCTGGAGCCGGCGACTGAACATCTCGACGATGCGAGGCAACTTGCTCAACCCGATAACCTTGCCCTGCGGAATGTAGGCGATATGGCAGCGGCCGAAGAAAGGCAGGATGTGGTGCTCGCACAGACTGTAGAAGTCGATGTCCTTCACGATGACCATCTCGGAGTAGTCCACCGTAAAGAGCGCGTCGTTGATAACGGCCTCGACATCCTTCCGGTAGCCGGCGGTCAACGCGCGAAGCGACTTGGCCACCCGGTCGGGCGTCTTGAGGAGGCCTTCCCGATCTGGATCCTCGCCAAGTGCCGTCAGTTGTTCGCGCACCGCATCGCGCAAGCGATCCATCGTCTCTTCGTCGGCCGCGCGCGCGTCGGTCTCAGTATCGGTAGAAGCCATGTTTGGTCTTTCGGCCGAGTCGTCCGGCCAGCACCATCCGCTTCAGCAGCGGCGGCGCAGCATAGGCCGGATCACGGAACTCGTCGAACATGATGTTGGCGATGTAGTAGGTGGTATCGAGACCGATGAAGTCGAGCAGCGTGAACGGCCCCATCGGATGTCCGCACCCCAGGGTCATCGCTGCGTCAATGTCTTCGAGTGTGCCACAGCCGGAGTCGTGGGCACGAACCGCACTCAGCAGATAGGGGATCAACAACCGGTTGACGATGAACCCCGGCTGGTCGGGCGCGGTCACCGGCCGCTTCCCGAGCGTCTCGGCGAACGCAAAGATCTTCTGGTAGGTCTCGTCGGTGGTCGACAGGCCACGGATGACCTCGACGACCGGCATGACCGGGACCGGACTGAAGAAGTGCAGGCCGATGAACTTGTCTGGGCGCCGGGTCGCTGCGGCCAATTCGGTAATGCACACCGAGGAGGTATTCGAGCAGAAGATGGTACCAGGGTGGACCACCGGTTCGAGCTCTGCGAAGGTGGCCTGCTTGGCCGCGACGTCCTCGACAATCGCCTCGACCACCACGTCACACTCAGCGAACGGCGCCCAAGCGGTCGTCCCGGTAATGCGCTCCAATGTCTCGTCCCGATCCTCGGCGCTCAACTTACTCCGCTCGACACCAGCGTCGAGAAACGAGCGAATCCGTCCGAGCCCAGCATCCACCGCGGCTTGATCAAGCTCGCGGACTACGGTCCGATAGCCCGCCTGGGCCACCACCTGGGCAATGCCAGACCCCATCAGCCCGCAGCCAAGCACTCCAACCACTTCCGACCGTATTCGGTCTCCCATCTCACTCCCACGCACCGCGGCACCAGACACCACGGTGGCCAGATCCGCCGCTACGACAGTCCTTGATCATAACCTGTACGTGCCGTGAGGTCTGCGGACGCACTACCGCCTTGCACAGGAAGGCAGGTAACCCGCGTTCGGCGTAAGGAAGTGTGGCCCAGCCCGAGGGAAGGAACTAATTGGCGGGGCCGCTCTCAGGCGCGGAGAAGATGAAGTCGAGCGCCTCGGGCGGCAGCCAGAACGACATCGTCACCAGCGCCCCAGTGCCGCCCAGCCGAAGCGAATCGAGCATCGTCTGCAGTCCCGGTTGCGCGGCGGTCTGCATCTTGGCCAGCGCCATGAGGCCACGGAACACGTCCCGAAGATTCTGCCCGGCTTCCTCGTCGCGGCCTTCGATCATCAACGCGCCGGTTAGGCCGCCGTTGATCCGTCCGCTCACCGCGAAGAACGAAACCGCCGGCATGCGCGACAACACGTCATCGGGAATCACGTCGAGCAAGTTCAGGTCACCAAAGCGACCGACGGCCCAAGCATTGCTACCGTCTTCCACCTGTTCGAGCAGGGCCGCCATCTCTGCGTTGTCGACCAGCGACGCTCCGCCATCGCCTCGATCCACCGCCTGCTGCACGGTCGGCAGATCGCCCACCGCCACCAACCCTGGCTGCATGAACGCCATGGCCAGTGACCCGACCTCAGCCGCCTCAGCGCTGACGATCCTTGTATCACCGTAGGTGCTCACGGTGCCGCCGGCCCTGCGAGCCGCCGCCTCAAGACGCGTGACGTCGAAGCGCCCGCGAAACATCACCAGCCCGGCCGGGGTGCCCTCGCCCCCCGGTGCCATGAAGGCCAACACGTGGTCAATGTCACGCTCGATGTCGAGCCCGAGGTACTCCTGCAACGCGTCCTGCCCAACCCCGTCAGGCGCCACCTGGCGGATGCGCTCGCGAAAATTCGACAGCATCACCTCGCGCACGTTGGCGTAACCCACCACCGTCGCGCCGGCCGGCACGTAAGCCAACTCAAGGGGTCCACTGACCGAAACAGCCAGCGCGGAGCCACGATTGAAGTAGGCGAACAAGCCCGTGCACAGTCCGAGCAAAAGGACTGCGCTGGCGCAGAGGAGAAAATAGCGCGTCTGCCTCATCTAGACTCTCACTCCGATCGCTCACGGATCGGCCTGAACTGAGGGGCTCCGTAGAATTATACGACTCACGCGGGTAACAAGTTCCCGTCTTGCGGGCAAAACGTTCCCACCTCGATTCCAGCGTCCGAACGTTTTGGCGGGCTACTGCTCCAGCACATACTCACGCCGCTCGACCAACCAGATCGCCAGTCCCAGGCCGCCCACCAGGATGACGGCCAATCCAGTTAGGCTCATCAAGGTCGACGGGATCACCTCGGCCGACTGGAGAAAAGCCAGCACCGATCCCAAGACGCTGTCGTCGGCAGGCATGGAATGAGGCGCCAGCCCCTGCATGTAGTAGCGAACCGTGAACTGCTTCATGTAACCCGGCACCATCAGCACGCCAGGCTCCCAGCCGAAGATGAACACGAGACCCGCCAGCAGCGGCCGCTTGACCGCGGCTCCGGCCAACGCGAACACCGCCCCGTAAACGGCCAGCCCCACGGCCAGCAGACCCAGGTCATTCAGCAGGTCGGGGAAGCCCGCACCGATGGAACCGCCGAGGAGTGGCGTCACCAGGAAGAAGACGATCATCAGCGATGGCAGCACCACGAAGCCGGTGCAAACCAGATACGCCAGATACTTGCCGACCAGTACCGCCCCCCGGGAGATGGGACGCGTGAAGAGGTAAGTAATCGTTTTGTCCTCGACCTCGTCGGCAATCAGCGCGGTCCCGTAGAACAGCCCCATAAGCGGCACCGCAATGCCCAAATAGAACACCCAAAACATCAACCCGAACAGATCCGACCCACTCATGAGCAACCCGGCATCGACGTCGCCGGCGAACAGCACCAGGGCGCGCAGGATGAAGGCGACGATGACCGGCCCACCCACCACCAGCACCATGAAGATAGTTCGACGCGACCAGAGCATCTGACTGAGCGACAGGTCGAAGACACGGAGCGCCGACTGGACGAACGGCGGCGTCTCGCCGGACAGAGGCTGCTCCTGTCTTCTCACGTCGTCGGTCATTTCACCAGATACTCAAAAACAGCCTGCAGGTTGTCGTCGGGCGAGCTCACCTCGAAAATCTCTCCCAGTTCGTCGGTCGCCGCCGCGGTGGTCAGCCGAGCATAGAACGCGTCCGGCTTGGTCGTCTCCACCACGACGCTCTCGGTTTCGAACAGCACGCTCAGCACGTGGTCGTCGTTCACGAACGCCTGCGCCAGCCGACGCGGCTCGGCGGCACGTACCCGGACCTTGTGGGGATGCTCGTCGATCAGATCGCGGATGGTGTGGATGTTTCCTTCGGCCAGGATGCGGCCATTGTTAATCAGCAGGATCGTCGAGGTCATCGACTCGATCTCGTGCAGAATGTGGCTTGAGACCAGCACACTCCGTCCTTCGGACGCCCAGCGCTTGATCATCCGGATCACGCGTCGTCTCGCGATTGGGTCCATCCCGGTGAGCGGCTCGTCCAGCACCAGCAGCTCGGGATCGTGCACCAGCGCCTGCGCCAACTTCACCCGCTGCCGCATCCCCTTGCTGTAGGCGCCGATCTTCCTGTCGGCGGCGTCGAGCAGGTCCACTGCGTCGAGAGCGCGGCGGGAAGCATCGTCCGCCTCGTCCCCAGAGAGCCCGTTCAACCGGACGAGAGCTGAGACCCACTCGAGTCCGGTCATCCGTTCGTAGAACGAGTCCTGCTCCGGGCAGAAGCCCAGACGGAAAAACAGCGCGGAGTTCCCCCACGCCGCCTCACCCAGCACCCGCAGCGAGCCCTGGCTTGGCTTCAGCTGCCCGGTAATTAGCTTTAGGAACGTAGACTTGCCGGCGCCGTTGGGACCGAGCAATCCCGTCACACCAGGCTGCACCCGGACGGTGATGTCGTTGAGACCGATCACCTGACCGTACCACTTCGAGACGCCGTCGACGGCAACCACAGGCGGCGTCACGTCATCACCTCGACCCCACGCACCCGACGCTCGAGCACCCAGGCGGACAGCCCGATGACCACGAAGATCATCAGCGCCGACATGAACCACGGCGACTCGAACCTAGTGGGCAGACGGAAGATGACGTCGCCGATCTGGTCCTGGTTTGCCTGGAACGAGAGCCACGCCAGTCCGGTGGTTGACGTGAAGCCCTGCACGATCCTGAAGACGGCGTTGCTAAACAGCACGACGCCGGCGTAGAGGATGCCGGCGTAGCGCGCGCTATTCGAGAGCGACGACAGCGCCAGGATCGAGAAAGCAGCTAGCAGCACCTGCACCAACGCGTAGAGCGTGATGGCTGGCAGGAGGAATAGGTTCTCGGCCACGAACGATAGGCTTGCCGAGAACATCACCTGCACGAGCAGCAACGCCAGCGCTGGCAACAGCGTCACCCCCAGCAGGAAGAACACCAGCACCCCAAGCTTGCCCGTCACATACTCGACGCGGGTGAGCGGCTTCGAGAGGTAAATCTGGATCGCGTTTGAGCGACGATCGTTGGCGATCAACCCAGAGCCGACATAAACCGTGACGAAGAACACGAAGATCCACTGAATCTCGAAGAACTGCCGAAAAGTCTGAACCGACGGCGCCAGGACATCCATGCTCGGAAAATTCGCCGAGAGATAGAAAATGACCGACCTCACGAAGAACTGGCTCCAGGCGCCGAGCATGACCCAGAGGCATAGTCGCTTCGACAGTGCCGCCTTGATCCCAAAGCGCGCGATCACCAGCCAAGCGGCTCCCGGGGCCTCCCGGTTCCCCCCGTAACGACGGTAGCTCTGATCGTGGATGGGCACCGCCTCACTCCTCCCCGACCGCTTCCGCGAAGACGTCTTCAAGCGTAGGCACGCTGGGTCGCAGATGACGCACCTGGATGTCGTGGGCGGTGGCCACCGCGAAGAGATCCCGCGGCCCCTGGTCGTCGTTGACGAATACCCGCAGCAGATCATCCTCGGCGTCGTGGCAGTCGGCGCCGATGCCCTGTAGCGCCTGGACGAACTTGTCGTGGGCGCCCTTGATCCGGATCTCGAACACCTGTCGCCGCCGCTCTTTGAGCTCGGCGATCGACCCCTGGGTGGCAACGGTCCCCTGATGCATGACGACGACGCGTGCGCAGGTCGCCTCCACGTCAGGGAGCAGGTGCGACGAGAGAATCAGATTGACGCCTTTACGCGTCGCCAGGTCGATCACCAGCTCGAGCATCTCCTCGCGGCCCTTCGGGTCCATCCCGTTGGTAGGCTCGTCGAGCAACAGCAGATCGGGGTCGTGCACCAGCGCCTGGGCCAGCTTGATCCGCTGTTTCATGCCAGTCGAATAAGTCTCGATGTTCCGGTAGCGTGCCTCTCCGAGGCCCACGTAGTAGAGCACTTCATGAGCGCGCTGCATGGCGTCGCTCTCGGGCAAGCCAGCCAGTTGGCCACAATAGGCGACGAAGGACACCGCATTCATGTCCGGGATGTGCCCGTCGGACTCCGGCATGTAGCCGAGGCGGGCACGGATCTCGAGCGGACGCTCCGCCACGTCGAGTCCGAGCACATGCATGCGACCGGAGGTAGGCGTGACGAACCCGAGCAGCACCTTGAGCAGGGTACTCTTCCCAGCGCCGTTGGGCCCAAGCAGCCCGACCGCGCCAGTGGCGAAGTCGGCAGCCACGTCGTGCAATGCCAGCTGCGTGCCATAGCGCACGGAGACCTGCTCGACGCTGGCAACCGGTTGCGTGGTTTCGTCCGGCGCGTTCATTGACTGAGGGACACTCCCGACGGGCGGCTAACGGACGATGGCGCGCTTGGCATGACTGTGACCCAGCACCGCGCTCGAAAGACAGGTGGCGTGCCTTTGCTAGACCGATATACGGTCGGGGTAGTGCTGTAGTTCACAGGTGTGCCGGCCCAGGGTCACAGACTACCCTTGAGGCCCAGCGCCTCCGCCGCGGGCCGCATGAACCGGATTACGTTGGTGATGTGCTCGTCGAGCGACAACCCGATCTCCTCGGCGCCCTGCTTGAGGTCCTCGCGCGGTACAGCGCGGGCAAAGGCCTTGTCCTTCATCCTCCTGCGCACCGACTTGGCCTCGAGGTCGCACACGCTCCGCGAAGGACGCACTAGCGCAGCCGCGGTCACGAAGCCGGCCATCTCGTCGCAGGCGAACAACGTATGCTCGAGCCGCGACTCGCGGGCCACGCCTGTGTACTCTGCGTGGGAGAGAATGGCGCGCATCATGTAGTCGGGATAGCCAAGTTCCTTCAGGATCTCGCAGCCACGGTACGGATGGTCCTCGGCGCTGGGCCACTGTTCGTAGTCGAAGTCATGGAGCAGGGCGACGATCCCCCATGCCTCCTCGTCTTCGCCGAATTCGCGTGCATACCCTCGGACGGCCGCCTCGACCGCGAGTCCATGCTTCAGCAACCGATCGTTGGTCGTGTACTCGGTGAGCAGGCGCCAAGCGGCATCGCGGGTCGGCGTCATGAATCAGCCCTCGTGGACGGCGGCGCCTCCCACTGGCGTCAGCTGCCCCTCACTAGCTGCCACGATGGCCGACACCGTGACATCGCCGGTCACATTCGCCGCCGTGCGGGCCATGTCGAGGATCCGGTCTACGCCGAGGATCAGCGCGATGCCGGCGGCCGGTACCCCAACGGTCTCCAGAATGACGACCAGCATCACCACCCCGGCACTGGGCACCGCCGCGGTGCCGATCGAAGCAAGCAACGCAAGGAAGACGATGGTGAGTTGAGCCGACAGATCCAGCGAAATGCCCAGGGTCTGGGCGATGAATACCGCCGCCACCGCCTGATAGAGCCCGGTGCCATCCATATTGATGGTGGCCCCGAGCGGCAAGACGAACGACGCCACTTCCTCCGATACCCCAAGGTTCCGCTGCGCGGTCTTCATCGTGACCGGCAGCGTGGCCGCGCTCGATGAGGTGGAGAACGCCACCAACTGCGCCTGGACCACCCCGGGCATGAACTGGCTGACGCGTAGCGGCGTGAAGATCCGTAGTAACACCGGGTAGGTGACCAGCACCTGAATCGCCAGCCCTATCAGTACTGCCAGGCAGTAATAGCCCAACGCACCGAGCAACTGCGGCACGTCGGCTGGGCTGTCGCCGGCCACCCTGGTTACAGTGTCGGCAATCAAACCAAAGACGCCGATCGGCGCCACCAGGATGACGATCTCGACGATCTTGATGACGACCGCATTGAGACTCTCGAAGAGCGCAAGCAGGGGTGCCGCCTGCTCCTTTGGGATCAGCATCAGGGCGACGCCAAAAAGCATCGCGATGAACACAACGTTCAACATCCGCCGGTTGTCGGACGCGGCGAAGATGATGTTGTCGGGCACCATGTCGACCAACGGCTGCAGCGGCCCGCGGGACGACGCGTCCGCGGCAGCCACCTCGCGGTCTTCGACGTCGCCTTGGTAGGTCTCCTGCAAGCTCAGCCGGACACCCTCGGGGACGAACTCCCCGGGATTCAGGACGTTAACCAGCGCCAGACCGATGATCAGCGCGATGACCGTGGTGCCCAGATAGATGGCGATGGTCTTCCCGCCGATCCGAGACAGCTTGTTGAGATCGGACAACGACGCAATGCCGGTGATGAGCGACGCCAGCACAAGCGGCACCGCAACGAACAGCAGTAGTCGAAAGAAGATGGTGCCGAAGGGCACGATCCAATCGGCGGTAAACTCGCCCCACCCGGCGTAGGCGGCCACCACGCCGTAGACGAGACCGAGCGCTAGGGCCAGGAGGATCCGCCAGTGACTCGCCATATCGCGTCCGGATATTGCACCGGAGGTGCGACGCTGTCAATCAAACTGGCGTGCTAGTTCGACACCCCGGCACACCACTCGGGTCGCGTCTGGTGTCAGCGAGAAGCGCTCGAGGTCATCCGGATCGGCCAGCGCAAGCTCGAGCGCATCCGAACCCGGGGAAGGAGTGCCACTCACGTGATGACACAGGTAGTCGGCCAGGACGAAGTGATACTGGACCCGCCCATCAGAGTCACGCGTGATCCGGTCGAACAGCTCGAGGAGCGGCCCGACCCGCGTCTCGAGCCCTGTTTCCTCGCGTAGCTCCCGCTGAAGCGCCGCCTCGAGCGTCTCGCCCACTTCGATGGCGCCGCCGGGCAAACTCCACTGCCCCGCCAGCGGCGCGAACTTCCGCTTGACGAGGACGACGCGCCCCTCGACGAAGACGACGCCCCCGACGCCGGGCAAGGGCCGTGACGGGTACTCGCGCGGCATCCTGTCAGATCGAAAGCGAGGCCTTCGCGTTGAGGTCGAGCGGGGCCGTCACCCCAGCGTGGAACCGACGGAGCCCGGCGGCGGCGATCATGGCGGCGTTGTCGGTCGACAGATGGAGCGTCGGG
>DEAA01000003.1:38797-39090 GCA_002346545.1 Acidobacteria bacterium UBA2994 | reverse complement strand
CGGTCGACAGATGGAGCGTCGGGAACAACACTGGGACGCCGGCCACCTCGCCGCGCGCCGCGGCCACCTCGCGCAGCCGGCTGTTGGCCGACACGCCGCCAGCTATGCCCAGGCTACGGGCACCGAACCGGCTCACCGCATCGAACGAGCGGTCGAGTAGCGCCTGGACCACCGATCGCTGGAAACTGGCGCAGATGTCGGCCAACTCGGTGTCCGCCGGCGGGGCCAGCCCTGCCTCGCCCCGGCGCTGCAGATGCCGAGACACGGCGGTCTTCAGACCACTGAAGCTGAAG
>DEAA01000003.1:0-38501 GCA_002346545.1 Acidobacteria bacterium UBA2994 | reverse complement strand
TCAGACCACTGAAGCTGAAGTCCATCCGCCCCTCGGCCGCACGCGGCCACCCTGGCGTCTGCACGGTAGGCGGTCCCACATTGCGGTCGGCATGGGTAATACGAGCCACGGGGAACGAGATGGCCCCTTCGTCGCCGCCACGCGCTAGCCGGTCAATCACGGGCCCTCCGGGATACTCCAGCCCCAGCAGCTTCGCCACCTTGTCGTAAGCTTCGCCAGCAGCGTCGTCACGCGTGCGACCGATCAACCGATACTCGCCCGCCTCGGGCAGATGATAGAGGTTGGTGTGTCCGCCCGACACCACCAGTACCACAGCCGGCAGCGGAAGACCTGGGTGACAGAGGAACAACGACTCGATGTGACCGACCAGGTGATGCACCGGCACCAGCGGCAACGGGAGCGCTGCCGCCACAGACTTGGCGAAGGCCACACCGATCAGGAGCGACCCGACCAGCCCAGGGCCCTGCGTCACCGCGATCCCGTTCAGTCCAGCCCAGTCAGTCTCGGCGTCTTCTAGCGCCCGTTCGACCACGCCGCAGATGTCGCGCAGGTGCTGCCGCGAGGCGAGTTCCGGCACCACGCCTCCCCACTCACGGTGCACCTCGGTCTGCGAGGCAACGACGCTCGACCGCACCTCCCACGACACCGGCCCGCTCTGATCCCCGGAAGCCACGGCGGCCGCGGTCTCGTCGCAGGAGGTCTCGATGGCTAGTAGCGTCGTGCTCATATCTGGTCAGGTTAACCCGCCGCTGCCGCCTGCTCGCACGCCGCGCGCAGGCTCTCGGTAAACGGCGGGCGGCATATGCCGTACTCGGTGATGATGCCCGCCACGAATTTGGCTGGCGTCACGTCGAACGCCGGGTTCCAGACCCCCGCCCCATCCGGGGCCAACTGCGCGGCGCCTAGGTGGGTGATCTCCCTGGTGTCCCGCTCTTCGATCGGAATGGCGCTCCCGTCTGGCGTCGACGGATCAACGGTCGACACAGGCGCCGCCACGTAGAACGGCACGCCATGCTCCTTGGCGAGCACGGCTACCGTGTAGGTGCCAATCTTGTTGGCGACATCGCCGTTGGCCGCGATGCGGTCGGCGCCGACCACGACCACATCGACCCGCCCGGAGCGCATGAGCGCGCCTGACATGCCGTCGGTGATGACCGTGGTATCGATCCCGTCGCGAAGCAGCTCCCAAGCGGTCAGGCGGGCGCCCTGGAGAAACGGCCGCGTCTCGTCCGCGAACACAGCCACCTTCTTGCCCGCCTCGTCGGCCGCCCGCACCACGCCGAGCGCCGTGCCATAGCCGCCCGTGGCGAGGGCCCCGGCGTTGCAGTGCGTCAGCACGCGCCCCCCGGTCGGCACCACCTCCGCCCCGTACCGGCCCAACGCGCGACAGCTGGCCACGTCCTCGTCGTGGACCCGCGTCGCCTCGGCGTCGATGGTGGTCTTCAGCTCGTCCACCGACTGCCCGGCCTTCATCGACTCGGCGAAAGTTCGCTTCATTCGTTCAAGCGCCCAGAAGAGATTCACCGCGGTGGGACGCGTCGCCGCCAGCAGGTCGCACGCCCGATAGAACTCGACAGCCAGCTGCGCCGTGCCGGTCGCCGTGCTCCGCCGCACCTCGAGCGCCACTCCCATCGAGGCTGCCACACCGATGGCCGGAGCCCCACGGATGACCATGGTCTTGATGGCCTTGGCCACGGCCGTGGCGGTTTTACACCGAATGTAGACCTCCTTGGCCGGCAGCTTCCGCTGGTCGACCATGACGACCTCTCCGTCTTCCCAATCGATCGTAGGTAACATTAGTTCGGTGGTGCTCCTCGGTGTCGGCATTGGCAGAATCTCGTCCAAGGCCGGTTAGGTGACCGGTGATCTTACTCGGACCGGCTACCAGCGGCTACAGGCCACAAACCCCAAGCGCTCGACCGCGTAACCGCCGGCAGGGCTGAAGCCCTGCCCTACAGAAACCCGAGCTGAGTGCTTGAATCAAGGTCGTGGTGAGCGCCTGAAGCCTCTCTGCACTCCGTCCCTACAACAACATCGACGCGATCGCGGCGTTGATCAGGGTCGCCAGAAACCCGCCGAGCAGGGCCAGCGGGCTAAGGCGGGCCAAGTCCGACCGGCGGTCTGGAACCAACCCCCCGATGCCGCCCAGCAGAATCCCTATCGACCCGAAGTTCGCGAAGCCGGTCAACGCGAACGTAACCACCATCCTGGCATGGTCGCTCATCGTCGCCAGATACACATCGTTAAGCTTGATGAAGGCCACGAACTCGTTGGTGGCCAGCTTGGTCCCCAGCAGGTCGGCCACCGCAGTCATCTCGCTCGACGCGACGCCAAGCAGCGCGGCTACCGGCGCGAACAGCGCCCCAAAGATAACTGCCATGCTCAGCTGCTCGTGCAGTAGGCCGAGGCAGTAGTCGAACATGGCAATGACGGCAAGAAACGCGATCAGCATCGCCGCCACGTTGATGGCCAACTTGGTCCCGTCCGAGGCGCCGGCAGCCAGCGCATCGATGACGTTGACGTGCTCGCGCTTGACCACCAGTCGCACCGTTCCGGCCGTTTCCGGCTGCCCGGTTTCCGGCCACAGGATCTTGGCGAGATAGAGCCCACATGGCGCCGCCATGACACTGGTGGTCAACACCCCGACCGGATCGGCGCCGAGGCTGATATAGATGGCCATCACCGTACCCGCGATGGTGGCCAACCCGCCAGTCATTAGTGCCAGCAGCTCCGAGTCGGTCATCCGCCGAATGTATGGGCGAATGACGATCGGCGCCTCGGTCACTCCGAGGAAGACGTTAGCGGCGGCAGATAAGCTCTCGGCACCGGACGTGCCCATGGTGCGCGCCATCATCCGCGCCATAAGCCTCACTGCTACCTGCAGCACCCCAAGGTGGTACAGAACGGTAAACATGGCCGACATGAAGATGAGAATCGGCAACGAGGCAAAG
This sequence comes from Acidobacteria bacterium UBA2994, assembly GCA_002346545.1. Lineage (GTDB taxonomy): Bacteria > Acidobacteriota > Vicinamibacteria > Vicinamibacterales > UBA8438 > UBA2994. The sequence continues at coordinate 35,550 of DEAA01000003.1, read as the reverse complement.
GCCAGCACGAACCCGTCGGCGAACTGCTCGCCCATCGCGACCGGATTGGCCAGCACGCCGAAGACGAACTGGGACCCGGCGCTGGCGAACTCGAGGAACCGCGTCGCCACCGCCGCCAGGGTGGCGAACAGTTCGTAGCCGGGTCGGACTCCGCCCACCTCGACCTTGAGAATGAGTACGGCGAGGGTCACCTGCAGGGCGAGACCGGTAGCCACCAGCCGCACATTCACCTGGCGCGGACGGGCCGAGAAGGCTCCCGCCAGGGCGAGGAACGCCACCACCCCGCCACCAGCCCGCACCCCCGGCGGTACTACGTCACGCAGCATGTAGGCCACCAGTCCCAGGGCCACCGCGAGCCCCAGCCAGGCCAGCCGGAGGCCCCGTTCGTGGCTCCAGCACCATTCGGATGTCTCAGCCGTCACCATCGCGCCGTGATCATACGCGGTTCGGCCACCGAGACGCCCCGATGCCGACGGCGCGCTATGATTAATCATTGCAGCTGGGACGATGTCCGGCTCGTCTCGCCTTGCCGCTCCTCGCGCGACCCACCCAGACATCAACTCATGCCTGACGCCATGCTCGCGCTCATCGTGGCCGGTGCGGCACTCGCCATCGCCATTGTGCGATTGTCGATTCTGGCCGTCCGCACTGACAACAACAGTCCCGAACGACTCGTGGCCGAGTTACGGCTGGCCCAGTTCGGGGCGCTAGTAATGGCCGTCGTGGCCGGAACCTACGTGGGATTCGCCTTGACCCAGTCCGAGGTCACCGGCAGCGGCCTGGACATCGCCTTAGCGGTGGGGTTCGTCGTGCTGGCCTCCTACGCCCAAACGCAGGAACCGGCCACCGCGCTGACCCTGGTAGCGGCCGGGTTCGGCGGCCACGCCGTGGTCGATCTACTGCACGGCGCCACGCTCCTACCATCCGCCTCGGTTCCAGAGTGGTATCCGACGGCGTGCGCGCTCTACGACGTGGCGGTCGCTGGAGTATGCTATCTGCCGATCGTGCGACGGTAACGCCGCCGGACCCCGATCTTCCCGACTACCAGTCGAGGACACCGTCATGACCGACTCCGCCAACCAGAGCCTGCTCGATCTCGCCCGCGCGCGCCTCATCGTGCATCAAGCGGGACTGGTCCGGGCGTGTCTCGAGGTGCTTAACGACGGTCAGATCTGGTGGCGGGCGAATGAAGACTCGAACAGCATCGGCAACCTCGTGCTTCACCTCACCGGCTCGACCCGGTTCTTCATCGGACACGGAGTCGGCAACAGCGGCTACGTGCGCGACCGGGAGCGCGAGTTCTCCGAACCGGGCCCTCTCGCCAGAGAGGAATTAATAGCGCACTTCGAGGTGGCGATGGCCGAGGCCGACCGGGTGCTCAAGGCGGTAGACCCTGTCATGCTCGACGAGACAAATGACCGAACCGGCAAGATCGTGAGCACCGGGGAGCTCATCTTCAATCAGGTGCTGCACTTCACCAGCCACGCCGGTCAGATCATGTACGCCACCAAGCTCATCCAAGCCGGGTTACTGGACGAGGTCTGGAAAAACACCCCGATGCAATAGGGCGGTGCCCACTCACCGTGATTCCACCTTCGAGGCCAAAGTCCTGGCCGTGGTGCGTCGGATTCCTCCCGGCCGCGTCGCTACCTACGGCGACGTGGCGGAGTTGGCCGGACGTCCGCGCGCCTGGCGCGCCGTGGGCACGATCATGCGCATCTGCTGTGCCCCGACCGTGCCATGTCATCGGGTCATCGCAGCCGGTGGCCGGCTGGGTGGCTACAGCAACCCGCTCCGCAAGCGCCAGCTACTCCAAGCCGAAGGTATCGTGGTGGGACCGCGCGCCATCCGCGACTTCGACCGCGTCCGCTGGAGAGCCTAATGGGTCCCCTCCGCACGCCCGGCAGGCTCGTTATGGAGCAGCCTGCCGGCGCGACGAGGGAGCATACGGGCAGTATGCGAACGAAAAGTAAGACCGCAGGCAAGGACGCCTCGCCGCGACCCCGAGACCGAGCTAGTCGCGTAGCCCACTGCTAGCGGCCAAGGGCCCGATCGGCGCTCAGTCAGAATGGTTCCTATTCGGATCTGCCTGGTCCCAACAGCCGGACTCCCTGGCACGGGAAAACGCATAACTCGACACAACTTCGCGGTATACACATTGGCGAGCGTCGCGATTGGGCTGGAACTGACCAGGCCGAGCGTCGCATAGACGACCGCCGGTACCGTCAACGTACCGGCCTGCCAGGTCGAACTGAGATCGATAAAGCTGCCAAGACAGGTCATGGCCAACGGCCAGTCGCTGGCCGCGGGCACGTACGAGTCTCAATTGACGGCTAGTGAGGCGTCGCCCGCCGCGGTGGGCTAGCTCAGCGTGCTTAAAGGCTTCGTCGCCTTCCGGCAGGGCACCAGGTGTGCGGCCGCGTCCTAGCGAGCATCGTGCCGCAGAGTGAGATCGGCAACGAGGCTAAGACCAGGGTCCATCGAGTGGCAGCTCACGCGTGGACGTGCTCCGCGACGAGGAGTATCTTCACGTCTTGGTGAATCAAGGCGGGACACATCATTTTCTGCATCTGCTGGTCGGACAAACGCACTCCAGCCCGAGAGCTTCCGCCCCTAGCCTTCGGGCTAGCGCCTGAAGCCTACGTGTAGGCCGCTGGTCTTTCCTGACTTAGAGCGTCATCACGTCGAACTGCTCGTGATGCAAGAGAGCGTCCGGAGAGAGCGTGACCGCTTTGTCGAGGGTGCGTTCGATCTCGCGGAACACGCCGCGCTCCTCCGAGGTCAGGGCACGTGCCACGTCAGGATTAACGCGCAGCTGGATGTGCTGACCGTTGAGGTCAGCGCTGATCTTCTGTAACTCGGTAAGAATCTCGAAGCAGATCGTCGAGGTGGACTTCACCACCGCACTGCCAGAGCAATAGGGACAAGGGTCGGTCAGCTGCCGCTCGAGACTCTGCTTAACCCGCTTCCTGGTGGTGATGATCAACCCGAACTCGGATACCTGTACCGCCTTGGAGGGCGACCGGTCTCGCCGGATCTCCTGCTCGAATGCCTGATAGACCTTCTGGCGATTCTTACGCTCCTCCATGTCGATGAGGTCCAGCACAATGATCCCGCCAAGATCCCGCAAACGGATCTGGCGCACGATCTCCTTCACTGCCTCGAGGTTAGTCTTGACGATGGTGTCTTCGAGCCGGCCCGTCCGCTTGCCAACGTAACGGCCGGTGTTGACGTCGATGGCCACCAACGCCTCGGTCTGGTTGATGACCAGATACCCGCCCGACTTCAGCCACACCTTGCTGCGCAGCGCCTTGTCGATCTCGGCCTGCACCCCGTACTCCTCGAAGATGGGAAAACTCTTGTCGTAGTGGTGTACGCGCGACACCAGGTCAGGCATAATCCGCTCGACCAGCCGCTCGGCCTTCCGATACGCCTTCTGGTCATCGATGCGAATCGACGAGAAGTCCGTCGTAAGCAGGTCGCGCAGCAGCTTGGCCACCAGGCTTTCCTCCCGGTGAATCACGACCGGCGCCCGGCGCTTCTCCCCCTTCTCAAGCGTCTCGGTCCAGAGCTCGTGGAAATAGGTGAGATCGCTAATGATCTCCTCTTTGGTGCGCTCGGCGGCGGCCGTCCGGATGATGACACCGCCCGGCATGGCATGCTCTTCACGGAACTCGCGCACGATCCGCCGCAGGCGACCGCGCTGTTCGCGTGAGGAAATCTTTCGCGACACACCGATGTGGTCGACGGTCGGCATGAAGACAAGAAAGCGTCCAGGGATGGAGATGTGGCAGGTGATCCGGGCGCCCTTGGTGCCGAGCGGCTCCTTGACCACCTGCACCATGATCTCTTGACCGGCGGTCAGCAACTTGTCGATCTGCTGGTCGGGCCCGCTCCGGTCGCGGCCACGATCACGGCCACGATCACGGCCACGCCCACGGCCACGCCCTCCCGAGCCATTTGCGCCCTTGTCGTTGGCTGGCGCGACATTGCCTTTCGGTTTCGCCACGTTGCCGTTGGGCTCGGCGATATTACCCTTCGGTTCCGCAACATTCCCGTCCGGCTCGGCGGCGTTGCCATTCGAGTCGCCTTCGCCGTCCGACGCGTCGATGCCCTCCATCGAGGCCATCGGGTCGATGACGTCGGCCACGTACAGGAAACCGTCTCGCTCAAGCCCCAGGTTCACGAAGGCGGCCTGCATGCCTGGCAGCACCTTCGACACCCGTCCCTTGTAGATATTGCCGGCGACGCCGCGGGATTCATCGCGTTCGACAAAGATCTCGACAACGTCGTCGTCTTCGAGGATAGCGGCCATCGTCTCGTGGCCGCTGGCGGAGATGATCATCTCCTTGTTCATCGATGCAGCTCCAGATCAGAGGCGAACGGGCGCCGCTCCTTGCCTGAGCTTCGACACACACTCGGATCCGCGGCTCGACACCGAGCGTGCGGATCGACGGGGTCTCACCCAGGAAAGCGCTCATCGGCAACTCGTTCGCTCTCCTACCGTCCGACCGACCGAACCGGCGACGGCGTGATGAAGGTGAGGTCGCGGAGCCTCCTGCTCAGCACCCTCACGAGTCCTAGTTCGTAAACCTGCGCATCCTCACGTTGAGGACAAGCCCAAACGCCGCCAAGGTGGCGATGACGGAAGTTCCGCCAGCGCTCATGAGCGGCAACGTCAACCCTTTGACCGGCGCGAGCCCCGCCGACATGGCAATGTTGTAGATCACCTGAAACGCGAACCCAGACATGATGCCAACCACCAGGTATCTCCCCAAGCGGTCTTTAGCCAGCCGGGCCGCGTCGAGCCCTCGCAAGATCACGAACAGATACAGCCCAAGCGCGAACACCACGCCCAGGAACCCTTGCTCTTCCGCGAGCACCGAGAAAATGAAATCGTTGTGCGCGACCGGCAGGAACTTGTACTGGCTCTGCGTACCCTGGAGGAATCCCTTCCCCAGCGGCCCACCCGAACCGACAGTAATCCGTGCCTGTCGCTGCTGCCAGCCCGCGCCCTGAGGGTCCAGCTCGGGGTCCAGGAAACTCGAAATCCGCTGGCGCTGATAATCCTGCAGACCATAGGTCCAGGCCACCGGGGCAACCAAGATCGCCACGGCGACGAGAATCGCCACATAGCGGAGCCGCAGGCCAGCGAACAAGAGGATCGCAAACGCCACCGGCAACAGCGTGACCGCGGCACCGAGATCCGGCTGCTGGTAAATCAGCAACGCCGGCGCCCCCACGATGCCCGCCACCATCAGCCAGCCCACCGGCGTCTGGAGCGCCCAGCGCCGGTGATAGAGCACGGTGGCTAGCCCGAGCGACACCACGATGCGCGCGAACTCCGACGGCTGCAGGTTGAAGAGCCCCAGCCCAATCCACCGTTGCGCCCCGCCGTCGACCACGCCAAACAGCAGCACGTAGGCCAACATCGCCAGCAGGCCGACGAAGATGGTCACCCAGGAATCGGACAACCAGCGGTAGTCGATCAGCAGCAGCACGGCAAAGGCGATGAAGCCCAGCGCCAGCGCCCCGAGCTGCGTCCGCACCTGCGGCCCTGCGGCACCGGCCGTCGGATCATGAGTGGTGCTGTAGATCATCGTCACGCCGATAGCGCAAAGGACCACGACTGCCCCGAGGAGCAGCCAGTCGATGTGACGATAGAGACGACGTTCAAGCATTGGTCTCCGTGTCCGGTTCAATCCTGGTCGGTCGCGGCCACCACTACCGGCGGCACCACGGGCGGCACCACCTGCGGCGTGGACGGCAGCGGTAATACCGGTCGCGGCAAGCCGTCCTGCTTGGCAAAGTAGGTTTCCATGATGTGCTTCGCGATCGGCGCGCTCCGCGACCCGCCATCGTTGTGTTCGCCGAAGATGACCCCGGCGATCTCGGGCGCGTGGGCGGGCGCCGCAAACACAAACCAGCCGTGGTCACGGAACCGCTCGTCATCCTCGCCGGCCGCTTTGCGGCCCTCCAGCGAAATCACCTGCGCCGTACCGGTCTTCCCGATCACGTCGCGTCCTTCGATGCGCGAGCTGCGCCCGGTGCCGGCGCGGTTGACGACGTACCACAACCCGTCGGTCACCGCGCTCAACGTCTCGGGCGACAGCTCCACTTCAGACCGGGGCACCGGGCGCCGCACCGGCACGAACCCATTTCCCTCGTTGACTGCCTTCAGCAAGTGCGGCGTCACGCGAGTGCCGCCATTGGCGACTGTCGCCATCATCACCGCCAGCGACAGCGGCGTGACGGTGACCTGCCCCTGCCCGATAGCCACCGAGATGGTCTCACCCGGATACCAGGGCTCGCCTCTCGCCTCACGCTTCCACTCGGTCGACGGCATCACCCCCCCCACTTCGAACGGCAGGTCGATCCCGGTAAGCTCGCCAACGCCCAGCGCGGTAGCCCACTGGTGGATATGGTCAATCTCCATCATCTCGCCGAGCGTGTAGAAGTAGGTATTGCACGACTTCTCGAGCGCGGTGCGAAGATCGACCGTGCCATGCGAACTGTGGCACTGGCGATAACTGCCATAGAAGGTACCGCCCCCGCCGCAGGGTACTTTGAAGTCGGACGAGATGATCCCCTCTTCGAGCGCCGCAACCGCCATCGCGATCTTGAAGATGGACCCGGGCGGGTAGCGGTTCTGGAGCGCCCGGTTGTTGAGCGGCAGCCTGGCATCGGAGTTAAGCGCACCCCAAGTCTCGCCGTCGATTCCCATGGCGAAAGCGTTGGGGTCGTAGGCGGGCACGCTGGCAAACACCAGCACCTCGCCAGTGCGTGGGTCGAGCACCACCGCCGCGCCATCGAACCCGGCCACCTCGAACGCCGCCTCGGCCGCCTCCTGCAGGTCGTAGTCAAGCGTCAGCTGCAGCTGCTGGCCTTCGAGTGGAAGCTCTTCGCCGAGTGTGTCAATTTCGCGGCCGAGGCTGTCAACCACGACCTGGCGAGCCCCATCGGTACCCATCAACAGCTGATTATAGATTTGTTCGATGCCAGACTTCCCAACGACGGTGCCACTACGCACACCTGCAAAGGCGTCGCTAGCGAGCTGCGCGTCGCTTACCTCGCCGACATAGCCGAAGAGATGTGCCCCGACCTCGTTGGTGGGGTAGTGCCGCGTGGGCAGCTGCTGCACGAACAGGCCGGGCAGCTCGATGGCATGGGCCTCCACCGCCGCCACCTGCCCCAGCGAGGCATCTCGGATGAGCACGGTGGGTCGATAGGGCGGGTCACGGCGATGCCGCTCGATTACGGCCTCGAGCGCTGCGAGCGGCACGCCGGCCACGTCAGACAACGTCTCGATAGTGGCGTCGATGTCCTCAACCTCCTCGCGAACGAGCGAGATGTTGAGCGAGTAGCGGTTCTCGATCAGTCGACGTCCATCGCGGTCGAACACGGCGCCCCGCGGCGCGCTAAGCGCGATGGTGCGCTGGTGGTTGTTCTCGGCCAGCTCGGCGAACTTCTCGTGCTGGGCCACCTGGAAAAACCAGAACCCCACCCCGAGCCCTGCGAAAGCCACCACGACCATCGTCCTCATCAGGGCGAGCGGAATCGTCATGCTGTCGCGCCCGGGCAGGCCAGGCTCAGTGTCCAGCTCCGGTCTCATGTCAGTGCGCCCGTCGTCCGAAGCGTCGTTCCAGGCGTCGCTTCCGGCGACGCTGTCGCTCTTCCACGCTAGGCACGGCGGCCAGCGCCAGACCGGCACCGACGCCAATCGCGGCGTTGGCACCCGCCTGGGTCAGTGCGGCCGCATACGAACTCAGCATCGCGGCGTCAGACAACAGGCTGTAAATGCCAACGAACACGCCGGCGTGGAGCAGCGAGCCGAAGAAAAACACCATCACCTGCTGCCAGAGACGGTCGACGTCGAACTGCGAGGCGAAGCGACCGACGAAATAGCCGACCAGTGTCTTAGCCAGACCGCCGACGCCAACCACACCTCCTGACAACGCATCCTGCAGCAACCCTCCGACAGTGCCGGTCCACAACCCGGCGACGGCTCCTTGCCGCATCGCCACACCGAGGACCACCACTAGCACCAGGTCGACCGTAGCCGCCCCGGTCATCCTGGACACCAGCGTCGTCTGCGACGCCAGCGCGAACGCCAGCGCCACCCCGACCTGGGCCGCCCTCATCCGCCGCCTGCGGCCGCCCCGACCGGGGTCGGCTCACGCACGATCACGAGCACGTCCTCCAGGTCGGCAAACTCCACGGCCGGCTCCACCTCGATGGTCTTGTAGAGCCCGGACCCATGTTCGACGAGCGCCACCGTGCCGATGACGAACCCCTTCGGGTAGATCCCGTCGATGCCCGAGGTGATCACCGCATCGCCGACTTGCACATCGTCGAGGTTCGACACGTACTCCATGCTGAGTGTGCCGTCTTCTTCGCCCGCGACCAGCCCGGCCACCCTGTTCCGCTCGACGAGCGCGCCTGCAGCGGCGTTGCGATCGATGAGCAGCTGCACCCGTGCTGCACGCGGCCCCGGGTCGCGCACCACGCGCCCCACCACCCCTTTGGGCGAGACCACAGCCGAATCGTGCCGCACGCCGTCGCTAATCCCGCGATCGATGGTCACGGTGCGGAAGTAGGGCGTAGCGTCACCGGCAATCACCCGGGCGCCCACCGTCGAGAAGTTCACCTCCCGACGCATGTCAAGCAGCTCTTCCAGTCCGCGCGCCCGTTGGGCCAGCGCTCGCTCCTGCTGCACCTCGAGCTGCAGTTCGGACACCTCGCGTCGCAGGGCGTCGTTCTCGGCCTGAACTTCGACCAGCCCCACGTAGCCTGCCCACAGCTCGGACAACTGCTCGACGCTGCCGCTGACCAACCGCTGGACCTCGGCGAACAACCCGAAAGCCACCCCTTCAAACACGCGCACGCCGGAGGCAGTGTTGACCTGCAACGAGATCAACAAGACATGGCAGGTCACCGCCATGGCCAGCCAGTTACGGGTGCGCCGACGGGGCTCAATCAATCGAAATCTTCCTCAGCAACCCGAAGTCAGACAGCATCTTGCCCGCCCCGAGCACAACCGACGACAGAGGGGCTTCAGCCATGGCCGAGGGCAGGCCGGTCTCTTCCCGAAGCCGTTTGTCCAAGTTCTTCAGCAACGACCCGCCGCCGGTCAGCACGATACCCCTATCGACGATGTCGGCCGAGAGTTCGGGCGGGGTACGCTCGAGCGCCACCCGGACGGCATCAACGATGACATTGACCGTCTCGGCCAGCGCCTCGCGAATCTCCTCATCGGTGATGGTGATAGTCTTCGGCACGCCCTCGATGAGGTGCCGGCCCTTGATCTCCATCGTGATGCGGTCGTCCAGCCCGTAGGCCGACCCGACCCTTTTCTTGATTTCTTCCGACGTGCGTTCGCCGATCAGCAAGTTATAGGTCTTCTTGATGTACTGGATGATCGCCTCATCCATCGAGTTTCCAGCTACGCGCACTGCCTTGCTATAGACGATGCCAGCCAGCGAGATGACGGCGATATCGGTAGTGCCACCGCCGATATCGACGATCATGTTGCCCGCTGGCTCGGTGATCGGCATGCCGGCACCAATGGCGGCCGCCATGGCCTCTTCGACCAGATAGACCTCGCTCGCCTTCGCCCGGTAGGCACTGTCCTTCACCGCCCGCTTCTCCACCTGGGTGATCTCCGACGGCACCCCGATGACAATGCGCGGCCGCACGCCCATCTTCCGGTTGTGCGCCTGCTTGATGAAGTAGGTGAGCATCTTCTCGGTGATCTCGAAGTCGGCGATCACCCCGTCCTTCATCGGCTTAATGGCGATGATGTTGCCAGGCGTCCGCCCCAGCATCTCCTTCGCCTCGCGCCCCACGGCCTCGACCCGCCCAGTTACCTTGTTTATAGCCACGATCGACGGCTCGTTCACCACGATGCCTTTGCCGTGGGCGTAGACACAGGTGTTGGCCGTACCCAGGTCAATGGCGAGGTCGCTCGAAAACAGTGCGAACAGTGAACGAAAACTCAACGACTCAGTCCCTTCTCACGCGACGGCACTCGCCAGTTGGATACCGTCCTTCCCATGGGCCTTGCCCAAGTACATGGCGTCTTCGACCGCCTGCAGCAGCCGGTCGACTGGAGCGCTAATTGCAAACAGTAGGCGAAGTGGTAGCGGCGCTGACGCGCCAGGCGAGCCAGATGGGCCTCGACGTCTGGCCCGGCGTGATGAACAACGGCAACCGTCAGACCTGGCCGGGGTGGCGTCTGGCGTTGTCTTGCCGTCTTGCTGTGACCCCGTGCCGCCATACTCAGGTCTGTTCTGTCAGTTCCCCTAAGTCCTTCAGTACCGCATAAATGTAACATATTTGGGGGCCTCGGACGCACCAATGTAGTGCAACCCTCCACCCCAGCTCACCCGCAATCCGGTGGGGTGTCTCATTCTGGGTCAGCGCTTGCCGCTTTCAGAACCGGTACCGTAAGATCGAGAATTCGGGTGTGGCTTCGCTACCTACGGTACGGACCACCCGTTCAGGGAGTTGATTGCATCATGACGACGCTCGATCGCATGCGCCGCCACCGCGGGTGGCTAAAGTGGACGCTGGCTCTCGCCGGATTCGCGCTGCTGGTTCTCGGCTTCCCGCTGATTCAGCCGCAGCCCGAGACCCCGGGCGCCCTCACCGATGTCATCGCGCAGGTGGGCGACCAGGAGATCACGATCGGCGAATTCCGCAGCGTCTACCTGGCGCAACTCAATCAGTACCGCGCCCAGTCGGGCGGTGAGATCACGCCGGAGATCCTGCAGTCGATGGGGATCGACCGTCAGCTGCTGCAGCAGATGATCGACGAGTATGCGGCGCTGCAGGAGGCCGAGCGACTTGGCGTGGTCGTAACCGACGCCGAGATTCGGGAGCGGATTCTCTCGCTGCCACTCTTCCAACAGAACGGCGTGTTCATCGGTGAAGAGGCCTACATGCAGATGCTGCGCGTGCAGCAGCCGCCGATGACGCCGGCCGACTTCGAGGAGCAAGTTCGCCGCTCGCTGATGCTCGAGCGGCTGCAGGCCGCCGTCACCGACTGGATCACGGTGGCCGACGAGGATCTGCAGAAAGAGCACGAAGCACGCAACGAACGGGTGCGGCTGAGCGCTATCTCCTTCCGCGCCGACGATTTCCGCGAGGGCATCGAGGCCACCGAAGACGATGTCGACGCGCTCTACGCGCAAAACGCAAACGACTATCTCGTGCCCGAGAAGCGCCGGCTACAGTTCGTGTTGATCGATGTGCCTGCCCTGCAGGACGCGTTCAATCCGAGCGTCGCCGAGGTGCAGGCCTACTACGACAACAACACCGGGCGCTACACCCAGCCCACGAACCTCCGCACCAGCCACATCCTGCTGCGGACCGAGGGCAAGGACGAGGCCGCGGTGCTGGCCCAAGCGCAGGAGTTGGCGACCCAGGCGCGCGAGGGCGCCGACTTCGCCGAATTGGCGCGGCAGTACTCCGAGGACGAAGGCACGAAAGAAGCCGGCGGCGACCTAGGCCCGATCGAACGCGGCCAGATGGTACCCGAGTTCGAGGGCGCAGCCTTCGCGCTGGCCCAGGACGAGGTAAGCGACCCGGTCAGCAGCATGTTCGGCATCCACGTGATCAAGGCCACCGAAAAGAGCGGTGGCGAGTCACAGACCATCGACGAGGTCCGCGAGAGCATCGTCCAGCTGCTGAAGCAGGAAAGCGCCCAAGCCCGTGCCGAGGCGCTGGCCCAGGCGATGGCGGCCGAGATCACCACGCCCGAGGAAATGACCGTCGCCGCCCAGCGGCGCGGGCTCGAGGCACAGGAGAGCGGGTTTGCCGGACCTGGCGAGCCGATTCTGGGTCTTGGCTTCTCACCCGAAGTAACCACCCAGGCGTTTCAGCTGGCAGAAGGCGAAGTAGCCGGCCCCATCACCACGCCGACCGGCCCGGCTTTTGTCACGGTGACCGACGTGCAGGACCCATATGTCCCGCCCCTGGACGAGGTGGAAGCGCGAGTCCGTGACGACGTCATCCGCCGCAAGGCGTTCGTGGCCGCGCAAGAGCGCGCCAATGCCGTGGCCGCACAGCTCAAAGAGGCCGAAGACTTCACCGCGGCTGCCGAGGCGGACGAGCTGACCGTGAACAGCAGCGAACTGATTGCCCGCGGCGCCGCGGTGCCCGGCGTCGGACTGAACGCGTCGGTCGAGGCAATGGCGTTCTCGATGGATGCGGGTGAGACCAGCGACCCGGTCCTAACCGGCAACAGCGCCGTCATTCTCCACGTGCACGAGCGCCAGGAGGCCGACCCGGTCGATTTCGCGGCCACTCGCGAGACGCTGCGCGACGAACTGATGGCGCTACGCCAGAACCAGTTCTTTGTCGCCTACATAGAGAAAGCGAAGACGCGCCTGGCCATCGACATCGACATGGCGGCGTTCGCGCAGGCGATTGCCGTCTAGGCGGCTCTAGCCACGTCTTCTACTGGCCAGGCACCAACGCCCCAGGCAGGATAGCCAGCGGCTCGCCCGGGCGGAACATATGCAGCGGCTGGGTAGCCGCTACGGCCACCATCTCGGCCGAGGGCGGCAACCAGCCCAAACGGGCCAGGGCGCCAGACACCGAGAAGCCGTTGTTCAACAGTTCGAACAGGCTCTGGGGACGAGGGAAGACCACGAGTTCGACATCCTCGTCGGGGTCGAGCCCCACCTGGTCCTTCGCCAGGGCTACCGCCCGCCCTATACCGCCCAGTTCGTCCACCAGCCCGTGTGTCTTGGCCTGGCGCCCGGTCCATACGCGGCCCTGCCCCACCTCGTGGATAGCGTCTGGCGTGGTGTCTCGCCCTTCGGCGGCCTTGGTGATGAAATCATCGTAAATGGCGTCGATGTGATCCTGCATCTTCAACCGCTCGTCGTCGGTGAACGGCGCCACGGGTGAGTAGATGCCGGCGAAGCGACCGGCCGCGACCGGCTCCACCGTAATGCCGAGCTTGTTGTAGGTCCCACCGGTGGCAATCTTCCCGGCCACCACGCCGATGGACCCGGTCAACGTGCCCGGCTGCGCCACGATGGCATCGGCCGCCATTGCAATGTAGTAGCCACCCGAGGCGGCGAGGTCGGACATCGAGGCGATGACCGGCTTCTCCTGAGCCGCCAGACCCACCTCGCGCCAGATGGCGTCCGAGGCGACAGCTGAGCCTCCAGGGCTGTCGATGCGCAGTACGATGGCGCGCACCGAATCGTCATCGCGAGCGGCACGAATCGAGCGAATCACACTGTCAGATCCGAGCACCTCGCCGCCGAGCAGATCGATGCCGCCGGCGCCGCTGTTGATGGTGCCGTTCGCATAGACGAGCGCGATGCGCCGGCCACGGTTCAGTCCGACCGACTCCAGGCTCAGCTGGCGATACTCGCTGTCGTGGATCTCCCGCCAGTTGACTTCGTCGAACGGCGGCTGCCGCTTCAGTTCGTCGGCGTAGACCAGGCCATCGATCAAGCCGGCTTGCAGTGCATCTTTCGGCAGAAACGGCCCTTCATCGATCAGGCGCCGAACCTCGTCCTCGTCCAGCTTGCGCCCATCGGCGATCCCCTCGACCAATTGTTCGTAGAGATCGTTGTTTAGCGATTCCGCCATCTCACGATGCTCAGGCGTCATCGTGGTCTCGGTGTACTGGTTGGCCGCCGTCTTAAAATCACCGGCATTGAGCATGTCAGGGTAGGCGTCGATGTTGTCGAACAGCCCCCGCAGAAACATCTCGTAGCTGGCCACGCCCACCAGATCGAGCGGACTCCCCGGCTTCAGGAACACCTTGTTGGCCGCAGAGGCCACGTAGTACTCCTGCGTGCTGCCGTACTCGAGGAACGCCACGATGGGCTTGCCAGATTCGCGATAGTCAACGATGGCATCGCGAATCTCCTGCGCCTTGCCCCAGTAAACCTGCGGCCCCGCCGGCGCCAGAATAACGCCGCGAATACGCTGGTCGACCTTGGCCTTGCGCAGGCTCTCCACCACGCTGGCCAGCGTCGCCCCCGGACCGGCAAAAGCGGTCAGGAGCGGGTTACCCTCGCGCTCGCTGAGGCCGCCCGGCACCGGGAGTACCAGCACCGAGTTAGTGCTGACCGAGGGCGCGCTGCCAGAGACGAAGAAGTACATCGCCACCATGCCGCCCATGGAGGCCATGACCGCTAGAAGCAGGAACACGAAGATGAACTTCACGCCGCGGTGCATTGCCACGGTATCTCCTTCTACTCGTTCCGGCTACCGGCGGTCGCCCGGCGCCACGGCACGCTCGGCGCACCGGTCTCGATTCCCTCGGACCAAAACAGCACGGCCCATTCCCATTTGAGTATACGTGCACCGCCGTCTCGGACTCCGGTATACTGAGCCTTCGGCTGACCGGCCGAAGGCCCCGCCAGGGGTTGCACTCCCCCACTGCGGAAGTGGCGGAATTGGCAGACGCGCTGGCTTCAGGAGCCAGTGGGACTTAGTCCCATGGGGGTTCAAGTCCCCCCTTCCGCACCACTGCTCAAGCCGCGGAGCTTATCGAGAAAATCATCGACGTCTCGTACCAGCAGGAACTTGGCTACGCCGGTCTGTTGGGGCTCCTCGTCCAGGTCCACATCGCCCTGGGACTGATCACACTCGTCGGCGGCGGTTTCGTACTTGCCAAAACCAAGGGCACTGCTCCACGGGCCAGGCGTTCAGCTCCGGAGATCTGCGCTTGGGTTTTCGCGCTTCTCGAAAAGATGAAGTAAGACAGAAGTTGCCCCGGCGCCTCAAGGCGAGTCTAATAGCAAATATAACCCTTGAAGGAGATAGGAATGCAGCGTCCTCTCTCAATACTAGCGGTAGCGGTTACTCTGACAGCACCGGCGGCTGGAGGCGCACATGCCAACGAAGCGCCCGGCGCCGCGCCGACGTTTGCCAAGGACGTCGCACCCATCCTGTACCAGAAGTGCGTCAGATGCCATCGCCAGGGAGAAATTGGTCCGATGTCGTTCTTGGACTACAAGAGCACGCGTCCATGGGCACGGTCGATCCAGGCCCGGGTTGTCTCGGGCGAGATGCCGCCGTGGGGCGCGACTCCAACCAGCATGAAGATGCGGAACGACAACCGACTCATACAGGACGAGATCGACACCATCGTGGCGTGGGTCGAAGGCGGCGCACCGCCAGGTAATGATGCCGACCTGCCGGAGCCGCCAACCTTCACCACCGGCTGGCAGCTAGGTGAACCGGACTACATCTTCGAGCAGCCCGTCGAATGGACGATCAAGCCGGACGGCGCCGAACCCTACCTCTACTTCTATCAGCCGATTCCCTTCGCCCAAGACCGGTGGGCCTCCGGCCTGGAACTACGTCCCGAGAACCATGCGGTGGTGCATCACTCGGGCGCCTACATTGTCGACATTCCGGAGGGCTACTCCGTGACTGACGGGTATCTGCACGACGAGGACGGCAGCCAGGTACCTCCGAGCCAGCCCATGGGCCGGGCTGCCAGTTCAGGGAACGACGACCCGCTAGCGGGCGCGAACAAACTGCTGTCTTACGTGCCTGGTCGCGGCTACGAATCACACCCCGACGGATTCGCCAAGCGGATTCCGGCCGGGAAGTACATCCGCTGGGTGTTGCACTACAACCCGACCGGCCAGGTCGAAACAGACCGCAGCCGGCTCGGCTTGTGGTTCGCCAAGAACCCAGTGACACACGAGGTGCTGAATCTGCAGGCCGGTTCCCCGGTGCCGAAGAGCGGCGGCCGGGGGCTGTACTTCTCGTCAGGCCAGGAACTGCGCTACGCCGTCAACAGTCGGCGCAGTCCCGCGAGGCCATTGATTCCGCCCTACGAAGAGGCACATCGGGTGATGGGGATCACGCCCGTCAACGAGCCGATCACGGTCTACTCGCTAACACCGCACATGCACCTGCGCGGCAAGAGCATGAAGTGGTGGGTAACCTATCCAGACGGAAGCGAGGAAGTGATCCTCGATGTACCGGAATACGACTTCAATTGGCAGATTCAGTACGAACTGGAAATGCCGCTGAAGGTGCCCGCCGGCAGCAAGATCACCAACGTGGCCATCTACGACAACTCGCCCGGCAACCGCTGGAACCCCGCGCCTGAGAAGCCGGTCTACTGGTCGGAGCAAAGCTGGGACGAGATGTATCAACCGACCATCCAGTTCTCGGTGGATAGCCAGGATCTCACCAAGGTGCCTGCAACAACGTCGCAGGACCAGTAGCGCTACGGATCATGCGAAGCAGGTGGCGACAGTCGGCGGGCTGTGGCCTCACCCTTGTTGCGATCGCGTGCTCGGACGCTGTCATTCAAGGTCAGGTCCCAGAACAAGCGCCTCCGACCTCTGATCGGCCGACCAGCCAGATGCCGAACCTCGACCGGCCGACCAGGCCGGATGACGATGTGCCTCAACTCGATTTCGCACGCTACTTCAGCGGCAGGTGGGCGTTTTCCTGGGATTATCCTGACAGCGCGCTTGGCCCAGCCGGCAGCCTGGACGGCACCACCGAGTTCAAGGCCCTTGATGATGGCTATTTCGAGGCAATCACCGAGGCGATGGGAGACGACGGGCCGGTCACCATTCGAGAGACCATCGGCTACCTGAGAGACAACCTCACCATCGCACGGATGGTGAACGACAGCCGCGGCTACTCGTATCTTCAGACCGGGACAGTCACTGGCGACCTAGGCGGCGTGTTCACCATCAGGTTCGACGGTGCACCGTTCGTCCATAACCGCAAGACGATCCGCGTCAGAAGCACCGTCCGGCTGCTCTCGCCCTTCAACTACCGGGTCCAGACCACCATCTCCGAGGACAGCGGCCCGTTCCTCAACTACGGCAATCCCTGGTGGAAGAAGGATGCTCCGCGAAGCGGAGGTACATCGGAGCCACGGCCGCCCGCGCCACCGCCAACCACGTCGTCGGACCGACCGCGAAGTTCCCCGTCAAACGTCCAGGTCGTCTCGGTAACCGGCTGCGTCGTCGAAACCGGGCCCGGCGCTTGGATGTTGACCGGCGCCACCGACCCGGTGGCCAGCATCGCCAACGGCCCTCCCACAGACCAGCCACACGAGGGCCCGACCGGTGGCCAGGGTCAGTTCCAGCTGATCGGCGCGTCGGAGTTCAACCTGCCATCACTGCGGAACCAGACGGTACTCGTGAAGGCGTTGCTCATCCCGGCCGAACCGGTCAGCCGCTTGAACCTGACGTCGGTGACGACGGTGGCTTCGTCCTGCCAACCATAGGCGGCTCTCCGGCGTGTTTCTGTAGTAGGATGCGCGTAGTCGCAACCAGAGTGCTTTCGAGAGGTGTCAGTATGCGTGTTGCCTCGAGTCTAGGAATCGCAGTCCTTCTTGCCTTTAGTGCGCCCGCGGCCGCTCAGACGCCCAGCGATGCGCACGAGGTAACGTTCTCCAAAGACATTGCGCCGATCTTCCAGAAGAACTGTCAGCAGTGCCACCGACCCGGCTCGATCGGCCCGATGTCGCTGACCACCTACCAGGAAGTGCGGCCCTGGGCCCGGTCCATCAAGAACCGGGTGGTGACGGGCGAGATGCCGCCCTATCGCTACGACCGCGACATCGGCATTCAGAATCTAAAGGACGACCTCCGGCTAAGCCTGTCCGAGATCGAGGCGATCTCCAGTTGGGTGGACGCTGGCGCACCGATGGGCGACCCGGCCGACCTCCCGCCGCCGCTGTCGTTCCCAGACCTCAGCGAGTGGGCCTACGCGGAACAGTTCGGTCCGCCCGATCTGATCATCAAGACCAAGCCGTATACCCTAGCGGCCGATGGCCAGGACGTTTGGTGGCGCCCAATCACGCCAACCGGCATGACCGAAGATCGCTGTATCAAGGCGGTCTCCGTCAAGCCGTCGCCTCAGGGCCGCGCCGCCGCGCACCACGCGAACAGCCGGCTACTCGGGTTCGATGAAGAGACCGAGGAGTGGGTCGAGGTAGAGCGGCTCTCAGAATACGCGCTGGGCAAAGTGGGCGAGGTTGTTCCCGAGGACGCGTGCCGACGGCTCCCGGCCGACTCGATGGTCACCTGGGACGTCCACTACTACCCCACCGGTGAGGTCATCGAGGACGACGTCATCGAGATGGGAGTGTGGCTCTATCCGGAAGACCACGAGGGCAAATACCAGCAGGACCTCAAACTCTATTCCCTCCTGATGAAGGGTAGCGAGCTCGAGCTCCAGCCGCACGGCACGGCGATGACCCAGGGCTTCCATTCCTTCGACACCCCGGTGCGGATCGACAGCTTCCAGCCGCACGGTCACTTCCGCCTAGTGGGTAAGACGCTTGAGATCTTTGACCCGAAGACGGGTGATCTGGAGATGGTCAGCTCGGTCTCTGATTGGACGAACGACTGGCACACCAGCCACATCTACGCCGACGACTCGGCACCGCTGGTGCCGGCAGGATCCGTCCTGGTAATCACCGGCTACTACGACAACACGGCCGGGAACAAACAGAACCCCGATCCGACTCAGTGGGTGGGACGTGGCAGTCGCACGGCGGATGAGATGTCGCACGCCTGGATCGCCGTCACGCACCTCGACGACAAGGGGTACGAGCAACTGGTGGCCGAGCGGGAGGAACGACTCGCATTGGAGACCACCGAACAGCCGTAGCCGGACAAGCTTTGACGGATTGCCGGCGCGAGGGAGCCTCTCGATATCGAGGGGCTCTTTCGCGTTTCGGACGCGTCTTGATGGAGGAAACGCCAGTGCCTAGACGATGGCTTGTGGGCGGCGTCGCAACCGTGCTGCTGATCAGCGCTCTCCCGTTAGGAGCCCAACGGCAGCGACCGCTGACTCCCCTACCACCCAACGGATTGCGAGTGGCCCCGTTCTTCGACGGTTGGTATCGGAACGACGACGGTACGGTGACCCTTTCGTTCGGCTACTCCAATTTGAACCTGAACGAAGTCGTAGAAATTCCCCACGGCGCTGCAAACTTCATCGAGCCGGCCGAGTTCGACGGCGGCCAACCGACCTCGTTCCCACCGGCCGGACATGGTAGCGACCGTCCACGTAGACGTCGGGGTCGGGAGCGCGGCGTGTTTACCGTGACGATCCCCCCAGGATTCAGTGGCGAGGTGGTCTGGACCCTGGTCAACCAGGAACAGACTTTCAGCGTGCCCGGCAGCGCACAGACCGGCGCCTACCAGCTGCGCTGGCCGATGGCCATGGGGTCACAACCGCCGCTGCTCAGCTTCAGCGCCGACGGCCCGACCGGCCGGGGCCCCTCAGGGGTGGAGGGCGAGCCGATGACAGCCTCAGTGGGCACGCCACTGCCGCTCTCGGTCTGGCTCAACGATGACAGCGTGCGCGACGAAGAACTGCTCCCGGTCAGACGACGGAGCAACGCCACGGCGATGCGGCTGAGCTGGTTCAAGCACACCGGTCCTGGCGACGTCATCTTCAGCGAATACTCAGTGTCGCTTGAGGACACCCAGGGAATGGGCGCCACCGAAGCAACCTTCGACCAGCCTGGCCAGTATGTCCTCCGGGTACGCGGCGACAACTTCGGCCGGGTCGACAGCTCGTCCGGCAACCAGTGCTGCTGGACGAACGGCTACCTGAAAGTCACCGTCACGCCCTAGCAGACCGCGGTGAAAATCCCGCTGCATTCGAACGGCGCTAAATCACGTGTGACCTGCATTACTCCTCGGTCTAGAATGCTCTATTTCTTCACCGTCTCGGCCTATCTCACACGTTCAGCGCCGTTCTCTAGTAATCGCTGGTCCGAATAGATTAGGCAGGTTCCTAGGGACGACGGTATCAACTAGGCCGAACTCGGCTAGATAATGAGGGAGCAGCGGATCATGCGACGAATAAACACTCCTATGGCGTCATTCCGACCAACAGTGGGCTGTTTTCTTGCGCTCATTTTCCTGGCCGGGGCTGCAAGCGCTCAATCAACCACCCCGTGGGGCGACCCCGACTTGCGCGGTATCTGGACCAATTTCGACCTCGGCGAGGGGTTTAGCCTGGAAACCCCTCCCCCGCCAGGCGAACGGGCGTCACGGCTGCTTATCGGTACCGGCACGTGCTTCCCATCAGACGAGCCGATTCCGAAACTCGAAGGTGGCGCGGGCATCGGACCGCCGGAGCATTGGTTCGAGACCTCTCTCGATGTCGGTAACGTGCGGCCGAGCCTGATTTCTGACCCGGAGAACGGGCGGGTCCCCGCCCTCACCGACGCGGGCAGCGACCGAATTGATGAGATCTGTCGACGGGGGTTCGATAACTACACCTACCTGGATCCGTGGGTCCGCTGCATCACGCGCGGTATCCCAGCGTCAACGTTCCCGTCGCTCTACAACAACGCCTATCAAATTCTGCAAATTCCTGGTTACGTCATCCTGCGCTACGAGATGATTCACGACGTTCGCGTGATCCCGCTGACTGACGGACCACTCTCGTCGTCCGACATCAGCCAATGGATGGGACGATCACGCGGTTACTTCGACGGAAACACCCTTTTGGTAGAAACGGCCAACTTCACCAACAAGAGCGCCATCCGGGGCCACGCGCACACAGAGCACCTAAAGGTGGTCGAGATGTTTACGCTGACCGATCAGAACACGCTTGACTACGAGGCGACCATCAGCGATCCAGAGACCTGGGTAACGTCCTGGAAGGTCGGAATTGGGCTATCCCGGAACGACAACTACGCGATGTATGAGTACGCCTGCCACGAGGGGAACAACTACGCCATGACCAGTATGCTGGGCGGAGCACGTGCCGAGGAGCGGGCCGGACGCTAGCTGCGTGACCTCGAGGCCACCGCTGTTCCCCCTCGACGTTCCACCACCGTGGGTGACAGACTGCACGCATGCCGCTGTGCGTCCGCCACACCGTCTCAGTCCTCGCCATCGCCCAACTCGCGGGATCGCTGTTTCCCACCGAGGCCTCGGCTCAAGGACGGATACCGGACAGTCCTAAGACCCTGGTGGTCATCGCCCATCCCGATGACGACGCGGCATTCAGCGGCGTGCTCTACCAGCTAACGCACCAACTCGACGGCACGGTCGACCTGGCACTGGTGACCGACGGAAGCGGCGGCTACCGCTACTCAACGTTCGCCGAGGAGATCTACGGCGTCGAACTGACCAACGAGGAGGTCGCACGCCAACATCTGCCGGCGATCAGAAAGCGGGAACTAATGGCTGGCGGGGACATCGTAGGCATCAGCAAGTACTTTTTCTTCGACCAGTTGGACAACGCGTTCACCACCGATGTGGCACCAGTGCTGGCCGACATCTGGGACGCTGACTGGGTTCGACAGCGGCTGGCTGGCATCCTCCGAGATGGCGGCTACGACCTGATCATCAGCGCCGTCCCGTTCACCGAGACCCACGGCCACCACAAGGGGGCAACCATACTGGCGCTGCAGGCAGCGGAACAGCTGCCGGCGTCAGGCCGGCCAGTGGTGCTGGGTGGATTCGCCTGCGCGCTAGGCGACCAGGCGTTCGAATTCAGCGGTCTCGACGGCTATCCGCTCACCACGGCGTCAGGCGGACCGGTAGCCCGCTTCGACCGCACCCAGACGCTCGGTTTCAACGACCGGCTGAACTTCGAGATTATCGGCAACTGGGTCATCGCCGAACACAAGTCACAGGGCGTGATGCAGCTCAGGATGAGCCAGCTGAAGGAAGAGTGCTACTGGTCGTTCGACCTGAACGGCGCAAGCTCGACCGGGGAGGTGCAGGAGCTGTTCCGGCGCCTGCAGGTTCAGTAGCCAGCGAGCGGGTGGTCTTGGTTCATGCTCCGTACCGAACCAGCGTCGGCATGTTGAACGTGCTGACCTACATCCACAATCCCGTGAAAGACATGGCGTCTGGTGCCGAGTTCCTGCCTCACCGTGGAGAACCCGCTCTCGATCTCGGCGTTGTCGAGACAGTTCCCACGGCGACTCATGGAGCGGAGCAAACGGGAGTGGGCGGCAGTTAGAGGGCCAACCGAGACGCCCGGACCAGCTAGGGTAGGGTCAGCGCCATCAACTGCGCGTCGTCGCCGGTCCCACCCGCAATCACCAGATACTGCCTTCCTTCGTACTCGTAGGTGACGGGGTTACCTGCCGGCATCACCGGCAGGTCGACCGATCCGAGGTGCACGCCCGTGGCCTTATCGTAGGCGCTGACAGTGCGCAGGCCGGAGTTGATGTCACCGTAGTCTCGGCCGCCGTGGTTCATGATGAGCAGGGTCGGCGTGACCAACGGACCGGAGCTGATGCCGCCACCGCCACCGAGGGGACCGAGGTTTAGGTGGGCCAGGCGGGGATGATTTCTGGGTCCGTCACCGTGCGGCACCTGCCAGGCGTGGTCGCCGGTGTT
This sequence comes from Acidobacteria bacterium UBA2994, assembly GCA_002346545.1. Classification (GTDB taxonomy): domain Bacteria; phylum Acidobacteriota; class Vicinamibacteria; order Vicinamibacterales; family UBA8438; genus UBA2994. The sequence continues at coordinate 13,210 of DEAA01000003.1, read as the reverse complement.
TAGGTCGATGGCGGTCACCCGCTTGTAGGGCGGCTTGAAGAGCGGCAACCCCTGGGGCCCAGTCAGGCGCACCGGCCAGGGGTCGGTGAAGTAGCCGACAACGTCTCGCTCGACCAGAACGGCCAGGAATCCCATGGTGGATGACGACACAAAGAGTCGTCCGGTCTGGGGATCGACAGCCGCCCCCTGCCAGTTGGCGCCCCCACCCGGCCCAGGCACCTGAATGAAGGGTAAGCCAGAGCCCCGCACCACTGGCGTGGAAAACAACGGCCCGAGGCGTGCTCGACCATCGATGATCTCGAGCGTCTCGGCCCGAATCTCCGAGGTGAAGTCGATGATGTCATCGAGCGCGATTCCCTGCCGATCGAACGGCGCCGGTTTAGTTGGGAATGGCTGGGTCGGCGAATACCACTCCCCCTCCACATCGCCCACCGGCACGGGTCGCTCTTCGATCGGCCACACCGGCTCGCCGGTGACCCGGTCGAACACATAGGTGAACGCCTGCTTGCTCACCTGGGCCAAGATCTTCATGGGCCGACCGTCCACGGTCACGTCCAGTAGGTTGGGCCCGGTCGGAAAATCCCAGTCCCAGATGCCGTGATGAATCGCCTGGAAGTGCCACACGCGCTGGCCGGTCTCGACGTCCACCGCGATGACACTCTCGGCAAACAGGTTGTCGCCGGGCCGCATGCCGCCGTACCAGTCGTTCGACGGGGTGCCAGTGGGCAGATAGACGTAACCCAGTTCTTCATCCACCGCCATGTAGGACCAGACGTTGCTGTGACCGCTATAGCGCCACGACTCGTTGCCCCAACTATCGACGCCGAAATCGTCGCCCTGCGGGACGGTACGGAACACCCACTTCAAGTCGCCGGTCCGCGCATCATAGGCGCGCACGTGTCCGGGCGGTGCCTCCAGCACCTGGATGGCGCCGTCCTGCATAATGCTGCCAACGATGATGGTGTCACCGGCTATCGCCACGGGGAACGAGTAGGTCATCCTGGCGGCGTCCACGTCGCGTCCGAGGCCCTGTGTGAGATCAACGAGACCGTTCTCACCGAAGTCGGGATAGACGGCACCAGTGCGCGCGTCGAGCGCCACCAACCGCAGGTCGTGGTTGGCTAGGAAGACGCGGGCGTCGTCGCTTGCATCGTCCTGCCAGTAGGTCAGCCCGCGGTGCCGCCAACCCATGTTGATGGGACGGTCCACTAGGTCGTACGCGCGGGCATCATACGACCACACGAGTTCGCCGGTTCGGGCGTCAAGGGCCACGGCCTGCCCGAACTCGCTGGTGAGATACACGAGGCCGTTGGCCATCAGCGGCGTAGCCATCAACGGGGACGGACGTAATTCTTCCCGTTCGGCGGTTACGGCGCGCGAGATCGAGTCCCACGTCCACGCAATCTCTAGTTCGGTAAAGTTGTCAGCCGTGATCTGGTGGAGGGGCGAGTACTTTGAATTGGCGCCGTCTCGACCGATGGCGTGCCATTCGCGGTCAGGCACCTGCGCCTGGGCGCCTTGGGTGCTGAGAGTGGCAAACGCCACCACCAGTACCAGGAATAGAACGGTCCCGCAGGCAAACCGAGTTGTGCACATGTCATGTCTCCTTCGAGACTGCTGCTGATCATATGCGGAGCACACGACCGGCAGCACTGTCACCCCGTGCACGGCGGCTGTCACCGAGTCCCCTGCCCCGTCGAGCCAGCAACGGCAAGCTTGCGGAGACCAGAATGTCACTAGTTGACCATCAAATACCCCGCTGGGGCAGACCAGGCTGCAGGGACTCCCGCCAATCAATCGCGAAGCACTGCTCGCCTTCCCGGTGACCTGGACAACCTCCTAAACGGGCCCTTCAAGAGCACTGCGTGCGCCACACCTGGTGCGCCGGACACAGGGTCTGCCAAGTGGTGGTATAAGGACCACACGCACCACATACCACCTCGGCCCCCGTTCGCTCCCGGAGGTAGACGTCATGTCGCACCGCTCGTTCCTTCGCATCATGACCGTGGCGACCAGCGTCACGCTTGCGGGCACAACCGTCGCCGCGCAGCAGCCTCAGGCCGACGGTGCCTTCACCGCCGAACAGGCCGGCAACGGGTGGTCAGTCTACGGCCTCCAGTGCGAGGAATGCCACGGGGTCAGACTCGAGGGACTGGTCCACGCACCCGCGCTCTCTGGCGTCGACTTTCTCGACGGCTGGGCGGGGCAAACGACCGACGAGCTCTTGAGGTATTTGAAGGACGAGATGCCGCCTGGCCAGGCCGGCACGCTCAGCGACCAGGCCTACATCGATCTGGTGGCGTATCTGCTGGAATCGAACGGCGCGGCACCGGGCGAGACGACCCTCACCGTGGACGCCGGCGTGACCATCGGCGACGCGGCCGACATCGCCGAGGCGCGAAGCGCCGAAAGGGCGGGTGAGCGGGTGTTCCGTCGGTCGACCCGGTTCGTGAACCAGGAAGTACCGTTCGAGCTAACGCCGGTGACCGACGCGCTGCTGGCCGATCCTCCACCGGAAGACTGGCTGAGCTGGCGTCGAACGCGCAACGCGCACGGCTACAGTCCGCTCGACGAGATCACACGCGAAAACGTCGGCGACCTGCAGCTGGCTTGGTCCATCTCAGTCCGCTCCGGCAATCACCAGACCACGCCGCTGGTCCACGACGGGGTGATGTTCCTGGCCAACCCGGGAAACGTTGTGCAGGCGATCAACGCAGCCACCGGCGACGTCATCTGGGTTTATCGGGCGCCGTTGCCGGACGACGTACGGGGCGGACTGTCCCGCACCCTCGCGCTCTACGACGACAAGCTGTTTCTCGCCACCGCCGATGCGGCCGTGGTGGCGCTCGATGCCAAAACCGGCGCAGAAGTGTGGCGCACGGTCAAAACCGACTATGCCGCCGGGTTCAGACAGAACGCCGGACCGGTGGTGGCCAACGGCGTGGTCATCACCGGAACCAACGGCTGCGAACGGTTCACCGAGCAGACCTGCTTCATCACCGGGCATGATGCCGACACCGGCGCCGAGCTGTGGCGCACTTCCACCGTGGCGCTCCCGGGCGACCCAAACGACGCGTCGTGGGGCGACACCCCGCCCTATCTGCGCGCCGGGGGCGACGCCTGGATTCCTGGCAGCTTCGATGCCGACCTGGGGCTCTTCTACATCGGCACGGCCCAAGCCAAGCCGTGGGTAGCGGCCAGCCGGGGCATGACCACGCGGCAGGACGCACTCTACACCAACTCGACGCTCGCCCTTGACCCCGCCACCGGACAGGTGCGGTGGTATTTCCAGCATGCGCCGGGAGAGACCCTCGACCTCGACATCGTCTACGAGCGAGTGCTGGTGGACGCTGACGGCGAACAGTGGCTCTTCACCATCGGGAAGGACGGCATTCTCTGGAAGCTCGACCGACGCACCGGCGAATTCCTGGCGCTGCGTGAGACCGTCTACCAGGACGTCTTCCAGACGATCGACCGGACGACGGGCGAGCTTACCTACCGCGACGACCTGCAGGACATCGCCGTGGGCGAACGGGTGTTCACCTGTCCAAGTCTGCTCGGCGGGCACAACTGGCAGGCGTCTGCCTACGACCCCGACACCGGCACCCTGGTGATCCCGCTGCACCAGGCCTGTATGTACCTGACGGGGCGCGAGGTGGAGTTCGTGGAGGGTGGCGGCGGCACGGCCGGCCGCTACGAGCTGCTGGAGATGCCGGGCAGCAACGGCAACGTCGGCAAGCTGGCCGCTTACGACGTGCGCACCATGGAAGAACTCTGGAGCCACGAGCAGCGCACGCCCTTCCTTACTTCAGCGCTGACCACCAGCGGCGGCCTGGTGTTCGCCGGTGACGGAGCGCGCTACTACCAGGCGTTCGACGTCGAGACAGGGGAGGTCCTCTGGAAGACCAGGCTCGCCGCCTCGGCCCACGGCTACCCGATCACGTACGAAGCGGGCGGGCGTCAATTCATCGCGGTGCCGGCGGCCCTCGGCGGGGTGTTCCGCAGCCTGACCGCCACGCTAAACCCCGAGGTCTATCAACCGGAAGGCGGCAACGCGCTGTTCGTCTTCGCACTACCGGAATAAGGCTGTCCCAGCGCGACTGCTAGACTGACCCGGTGGAGCCCCGAACGCAGCCGATCCCCGGAAGATTAACTGCGAACTGGTGGTGCTCGTGGCAGCCGGCGGCTCCGACACCTGTCGACTAGCGTGCGTCTTGCTCCGCCGCCCTCGCCTCTTCGAGCCGAGCACCACGGAGCATATTCGTCATCCCGTAGTTACCCTCGTGACAGGCGTACTCGAAGATGGGCAGCGGGTTGCTCCGTAGGGTCTGGAGCGCCGACCAGGGCGCGGTCCAGGTGGCGGGGTCATCAACGGTGTATTCGTACTCGAGGATCTCGGAACTGACCCGCCGGAAGCGCTCGATCAACGTCGCCTCTGCGCTCGCGCCACCAACCGACGGTCCGTCTGCAAAATTGGTGGTCTCCACCACCAGGACATCGTTTTCCCAGTGGGCACTGGAGCTACCAGCATCTTGCCGCACCGCGCTATGGGGCCGCTCGCTGATCGGGATGATCCGCATAGTCTTCATCATCTCCACAAACATCACCAAGTGCTCTTCGGTCTGGAACAGCTGGATATTGTTGTTGTAGGGAATCGGACGGATCGGAACGCCAAGCGTCGCCGTGCAACGGTCAGACGGACTGAAGTCCTCCATCGAGTTGAAGGCATGCGTACCGAATGAGCTACGCCTTGGAGGCCGTGCCTCGGCCTCCGGAGTCATCGCCGGCAGGCGGCCGTTCGGTGGATCGATGATGAGGGAGGTGCGTCCGGTGGCCTGCGCCTGCGTGCCATAGTCCAGCCAGAAGCGGTTGCAACAACCGACCACCGACACCAAATTAGCGCCCTCCTCGGCCACCTCGGTCAGCCTGGCAGGCGCCTCGTCGGCCACGCGTTCGCGATCTTCTGCCTCGCGCTCGAGCTCGGCAACCTCCTCGTCGGTCAGAAACGCGCGGTCGCCGTATTCCTCGGGACGCTCAAGCGGCGTGATCGTTCGGTAGTCCCATACGCCACCGAGATCGGGGACACCCCACGGGGTCCGTGGGACGTCGGTCGTCGACTGTCCAAGCGCCGAAACGGCGACGAGAGTTACAAGCGCCAAGCCTCCAGCCAAGCGCATCGCGAGTAATCGTAGGACGTTCATCGTCGCTCCTCATTCCCTAGTCACTGGCCGATTATAGCGAAGTCCAACCTGTACTTTTCCCTGCAAAGTCTTCGCTAAAGACTCTCACTTAGCCTAGCCGCACTGCCGATCTTCACCTACTTCGCCCGACAGGTATTCAACGAGCTTCCGGCGTTCTTCTCGGTGGCGCCGTTCCAGAATTAGGCGACTAGAATCGCGTGGGCGGTGTTCTTGCTACTGCTGCTCGCACTAGTGTTCGCCTCGGCGGCCATCTTCGTCGAGCCCTCTAGCCCAACTCGCCGTCGGCTAGCGTCGACCCACGCACCGAGCGGTCAACGGCGTGAGCGACAGACACGCCCAGCCGACAACCTCTGGCGGTCTCTGACGCCTAAGGGTCTACAACCGCGATGCCTTCGTATTCGAATGTCGCCGTGGACGAGAATAGCGAGTGGATACCGAGCAACGTCGCGGCAGGCGGGTTGTCGGTGGGCCAGTCGTTCGCCTCGCGCGCGGCACCGATGCCGGCGTTCCCAGGGGTGTAGCCAGGGATGTAGTAGAGGACCTTAACCAGGTCTTCTGGGGCCGCCCCGGCCAGCGCCAGCCGTTCCTTCATGCCGGCGAACGCCTGCACTGCCTGGGCTTCCAGAGAATCACCCGGCTGCCCCACCTGTCCGGATACATAGATGGTCTTGGCGCCGGCGCCGCGCACCGTTACCACCTGGGTGAAAGAGCCAGCCGGGTCGAGGTGCTCCGTCGTGACGCGCTCGGTGTGCTCGCTCTCATCCACCACCGCAACCGCGTCCACCTCGATCTGCATCGAGTCGTTCACCAGCCGGTCGATGCCGATCAATGTGCTCGAAGGCGGGTTGTCGCCATAGGCTCCCGTCCGGCCCTCCGCGAACGCTTGCAGCTGCGTGTCTGGATCGAAGTCGACGATGTAGGTGTTCGACTTGACGACGTCGGCCATCGTCGCGCCGGCGGCTTCGAGGCGCTGCGATACTCGGTCGAGCACGACGCGCGTCTGCTCGGTCAGGGTATCGCCCTGCCCCACCTGACCGGCAATCCAGATCGTCTTCACCGCGCCGTGGCGCACGATGACCGCCTGGTTGAAACCTCTGGAGGGACCGATGCGGGCCAGCTCAAAGTCAGCGTCCGGCTCGGCCACCACTGCTGTGGCTTCGATCTCCACCCTGAAGTTCTCTGCGGCGAGCGCGTTCACGCCAATCATGGTGCTAGCCGGCCAGGCGTCCTCTGGAAAGGCAGCCAGCCGCGCCTCGCTGATTACGCCGTACTCCGACGGGTGGAAATCGGTAACGTAGATCCGAATCTTGACGACATCGCGCATGGTCGCGCCGGCCGCCTCAAGCTGCGACGCCACGCCAGCGAACGCCGACTCGGCATGCTCCTGCAGGGTCGACCCGCTGCCCACCTGGCCTGAAACATAGATGGTCGTCACGCCCCGGTCCTCGGCAGTCACCACCTGGGTGAACCCGCCCGCCGGGTTGATGAACTGCTTTTCGACCTGCGCCTGGATCGGCGTCGAAGCGAACACCAGGGCGCCGAGCGCCACGCCAATTCGGATTGTCATCACACCCCTCCGTCCCGCGGCAGCGCCAGCGCGATCAGCTCGGGAGGAGCGTCGCGTGGGCCGCGTATCGTCACCGCAATGTGCTGCCGGCCGCCGACCTCGTAGGTCATGGGAGCCCCGATGGAGCGGCCCGGTAGCGGAATCTCGGCCACCACATCGCCCGTGGCCTTGTCCCGGCCGGCCAGCACCCACCCGCCACCCGCGCCAGGCGTCTGCTGCGCACTGATCAGCAGGGTGGGGGTCACCAACAGAAAGTCTCGCCCGCTGCCCAGCGGTGGCAGATCAACCTCTTGCAGGCGGGCATGGTCCCGAACGGCCGGCGATCCCAGGCCATTGGGACGCTGCCAGGCGATCTCGCCGCGGTTGAGATCGATGGCCGTGATCCGCCCATACGGCCCCTTGAACAGCGGCAGCCCGTCTGGTCCGCCAGGTGGCCGCATCTGCCCGCGAGAGTACCGCAAGTTCGATTGGTCCGGCCCAAGCTGAACCAGAGCCGGGATAATCGGCTGGGTAATCGACGGCACATACAGAATTCCGGTCTCGGGATCGGCGGCGGCGCCGTTCCAGTTGGCCCCGCCGATGTAGCCAGGCAGGGCGATGGTCCCCTTCGTGTCGTCCGGACCTGTGCCGATCAGCGACGGCGGAGTGAACATCGGTCCGTACAAATAGCCATCCAGGAGATCGACCGCCTCAGCCCGCAGTTCGGGCGTGAAGTCGATCAGATCGTCGACGGTGACACCCTGCCGATCGAACGACGGCGGCTTGGTTGGAAACGGCTGGGTGGGCGACGTCCACTCTCCCGGCACCGTCGAAGGTGAGACGGCGCGCTCCTCAATGGGCCAGACTGGATCGCCGGTGACCCGATCGAAGACGAAGGTGAAGGCGTGCTTGGTGACCTGCGCCACTGCCGGCACCCGGCGGCCGTCCACGGTGATGTCGACCAGATTAGGCGCCGCGGGCGGGTCGTAGTCCCAGAGGTCGTGATGCACCATCTGAAAGTGCCAAACACGCTGCCCTGTCGCGCAATCGACCGCCACCAGGCTGTTCGCGAACAAATTGGCACCGGGACGATGCCCGCCGTAGTGATCGTTGGTGGCGTTGCCGACCGGCAAGTAGGCATAGCCCAGCTCGGGATCAGCGCTCATCATGGTCCAGACGTTGGCATTCCCGCTGTAGGAGGCCGCCCCCGCCTCCCAGGTGTCGTGACCGAACTCGCCGGGCTGCGGCACGGTGTGAAACGTCCAGCGTAACGCGCCCGTCCGGGCATCGAACCCGCGCACATGGCCCGGCGGTGACTCCATGAAGCGAGGCTGGTCCGAGACAGCCGACCCGACGACGACCACGTCGTTGCACACCACTGGCGGTGAGGTGACCGAGTAGTTGATGGGAGGCGGGTCACGGCGAGCCCGTGAGATGCCCCGCATCAGGTCGACGCTGCCGTTCTCGCCGAACCCGGTTACCGGCACGCCGGTGACCGCGTCGACGGCGTGCATCATGGCATCGCCGGTAGCCCAGATGACGTGCCCACGCTCGCCGTCGCTCCAGTACGCCAGACCGCGGTTACTGAAACCGAGCACCATGATCGGTATGCCGGCTGCATAGCTTCGTGGGTCGTACACCCAGCGGGTCTGACCAGTCGCGGCATCGATCGCAGCCACCTGCGACAGCGGTGTACTCAAATAGAGCGTATTGCCCACCATCAGGGGCGTGCCCTTCAGCCCATTGATGCTGATATTGGCAGTGTCGTTGGCTACCCGGAGGGCCGGGTAACGATCGCGGAGCGCGTCGAGGTCGAGCTTACCGTCTACCGAGACCCAGCGCCACGACAGTTCGAGAGCGCCGAAGTTCTCAGTTGTTATCTCGTCGAGCGGCGAGTACTTAGTGCTGCCGGCATCGCCGGCATAGCTACGCCACTCGCCGCCGAGCGCGCCGTGCTGGCCAGCATAGGCGCGCTCAGACCAAGACGCGACACTCCCGGCTGTGACAACGGCGAGCGTCACAACGAACGAACGCACGGGGTTATGTGACATAAGCGGCCACCCGAACAACTCGGATCGCCGCGAGTGTATCAGCCCAAGTAAGGACGGCCGACGCGGAGAAGCGCTCGGTCCTTCAAGACTACCGGCTACGCTTGGACGCTGATTTTCGCTTAGCCCAGGAAGCTTTCATCCGGCGCGAAATTGCCTTTTTCTCCGCCGCAGTTAGTTTCCGGCGCTTCCGTCGGGGACGGCTTGCGACCGTAGCCTTGCTCGTGGCACCGAGCACCGCCTGGATACCGGCGATCTGTCTGTCGATCTCGGCTCGCTGCGACTCCAGCGCGGCCAGTGCCGACTTTAAAGTCTTATTCACATCAACTGCCATATGTGTTCCTCCTTATAGCTACGTCGCGTCTCGAAGAGCTGCGGCCACTAACTTGATCAGTTTTCCGTGACAGTGCCTACCGCACCGCTGACTTGGTTGCGACAGGACTCCAGACAAACCAATTAACCACCTTCTCCATTATTCCGTCGATCCAGTCATCGCCCAAAGAGAAAACATGTTCTCTATTGCAGGACTTTGCTGCACTGACCACCTGACCCGCGTGCTGTCTAGGCATGAGCTATCGACAAACGGTGAGACAAAGACACCGTCGAGCCGCAGGAAGCATGCTGAGGTATCGTGAGAATCATCATGCGACGCCACCTCGCCATGCTGGGGCTGCTGGCACCCGTGCTGCTTCTGAGCGCAGGCCTTGTCAGAAGCCAGGCCACGGAGACGCCGCGTACCCCGTGGGGGGGGGCCGGATTCTTGGCGGAATCTGGGACTGCCGCTCGCTGACCCCGCTCTCGCGGCCGGACACCCACCGGAATCTGGCTATCTTGTCGGAGGCCGAGGCCTACGTCAGAAGCGTACAGGACGCCCGGGAACGCTTCGCCCCACCCTTCCAGCGTGCGTTCGTCGACCGGGGCACCGACGTCGTCGACGACCGTCGCAGTTCCCTCATCATCGACCCACCCACCGGGCGCTACCCTCCAACGGTTCTCGGCGCCGTCGCAAGATCTCGGGCCGCGATCGGTTCCTACGCCGAGCAACCGTTCGTCACCTACACGCAGCTCAATCTTCTCGACCGATGCCTCGGCACCATCGGCTTTCCGTTCATCCCCGAGCCGTACAACAACAACGTCCAGATCTTTCAGACCCCCGACGTCGTTGCCCTCCTGGCCGAGAGCGTGCACTTCGTGCGGATCATCCCGCTGGACGGACGCCCCAGCTCAGGGCTTCCGCAGTTCGGCGGCAACGGCCGCGGGCGCTGGGATGGCGACACGTTGGTCGTGGAGTCTGCCAATTTCGATGGCGAATTGGCGATGTTGGGCGTCGAGCCGAGCCAGCTAGTCGAGCGGTTCACCCGGATCGGCGACACCCTGCAATACGAGTTCACCGTGAACGACCCGAAGATGTGGGCCACGACCTGGACCGCGCGGGTCCCCATGAAGCGGTCCGAGGCCCCATTGTTTGAGTATGCCTGCCATGAGGGGAACGTCAGCCTCACGCACATGCTCGAGACGGCGCGCGCCCTGGACCAATAGGCGGGTTCCCCTGGCATTGCGCCCCCTGCGACGGCGCCTGTACCCAACCAGCCCGATCGGGTAGGATGCTGGCGACACAGCCACAAGACATCTCATGCGATACCTTCGTCCGCTCGCCGCCACCGCACTAATTCTTCCCGCTCTGGTCCTGGCCGGCCACGGCGCCGCACAATACCTGCCGGCCGAGAACATGCCGGAGACGGCGTCAGAGTATGCACGGATGGTTGATTCTGAGCTCGGCGTGGTGCCAACCGTCGACTGCGGCTTGGGCGTGCGGGTGCCGATTCATGTCGACGGCGTCGAGGTGTTCGAGGACCAGGAGCGCTTTGCCTGCGACAACCCCGACTTTCGTGGCAGCTGCTACGTCGGCTCACGGGTTAACCGGCTCGCAGGCCGAGACAGCGTTGGTGAGCCGCTACCCGACGTTGTGTGGGTGTACTTCTGCCGTTCGGCCGGAGTCGAGCTCTACGAACGCCGCATCCTCTCGGTGCAGATGATCGGGCACAACAAACGAACCGGCGCCACCGCCTTCTTCGAAGCGCCAGACGCCGACCCCGACCGCCCGAATCCTCAGCCGGATCTACTCGAGTTCGACGCCCAGGGCATCCTCAGCGGGAAGCTACCTGGCCCGGACGATCCCGGCTTCGATGCGGCATTCATGCCACCCCCCATCCAATGCACCCGGTGTCACCAGGCGGATCCGTTCATCCACGATCCCTGGATCGACAGCGCGCGCTGGCCCGAGGACCCGGGCGAGCCGGTCATTCCCGAGCTAGGCGGCGCCAATGCGCCGTACTGGATCATCGGCGGCCCCGAGTGGGACCGGCGCACGGTACACATCGAAGGTAACGGTTGCACCACCTGCCACCGGGCTCCTGATCCAAGACGGTTCCTGGACGCCGGCGAGTATCACGTCAACGACTTCATGCCACCGAACGCGCCGGGCTCAATGGCCGACGACTACGCGGCCATCGAGGCCTGCTACGACGCAGGCCCAGAAGCCACGCTCGGCTGTAAGTGGATCGAGCCTCCTGCGGCACCTTAAGTGAAACCTCGCAGGCCGACGGTAGAAGCAGCGTTAAGTGAATCGCTAGCTCGATGAACACGTGTTCATCGTTTCGACGGCAACGCAAAGACAAACAGATTGTTTCCGGTACTGGGGCGGAGCTCCGGTGTCAACATCCCGAAAGCGGACGTAGTGATACTGGTACCGGTGCTCACGGCTACATACTGGATACCATCAACCGCGTAGGTCACCGGAAATCCCGTCACCCCAGAGCCGAGATTGATCTCCCAGAGCACCTCGCCCGTGTCCTGGTCAAGTGCGCGGAACCGGCCGTTGATATCGCCGCCGAACACCAGGTCTCCGGCGGTGGCCAATAGCGACATCGTCGCCGCCCGCTGCTCGTACATCCAGAGCGTCTCGCCCGTCTCCACCGAGATGGCGCGAACGGTGCCAACGTTGTCGGTCCCCGGCGCAATCTCGCGGCGCCAATCAATGGCGTAGAGGTTGTTATTACCAGTCTCGACGTCGGTGGCCCGCATCCGCGAGCAGGTGTTCCGCAGCGGGAAGAACATGACGTTCCGCTCGGGGCTGTAGGCACCAGTCTCCCAGTCTTTCCCCCCGCTGGCATGCGGACACGTCAACACCTGCTGTCCAGGTCCAGTGAACACCACCTCGCTGTTCTCGGTCACGGCGCCGGTCGCTCCGTCAATGTCGCTCACCACGTTCTGTATAACGGTCGGCGTCGCCCACAGGAACTCGCCTGTGGCCAAATCGAGCGTATAGATGATGCCGGTTTTGCCAGGAATGCCGGTCATCACCCGACGCCGCTCCCCCAATTGGAAGTTCGGGCTGATCCACTGCACGGCCGACGGGTCGGGATTGAGCGCGGTATCGACGATGAGACGCTCGAACGGGTGGTCAAGGTCCCAGTGATCATTTAGATGCTGGTAGTACCAAACGATATCGCCGGTGTCAGCGTCGAGCGCCAGCGTAGAGTTGTGGTAGAGGTGCTTGTTCTCGACACCTCCCAGCCGAAACTTCGGCGCCGGTGAAGTTACGGATGTTCCCACCAGCACCAGATTCAGCCCAGCATCGTAGCTGGGCACCATCCATGACCCGACGTGGCCACGCCGCTCGAACGGCACATTACCCCACGTCTCGTTACCCAGCTCGCCCGGTCCTGGAATCAGCCGGCGACGCCACAGCTCTTCGCCGGTGGTGGCGTCATGCGCGGCAATGATGCAGGCCTCGGGTCCTCCGCTCGGCATGCAGCTGCGCCCCGAAATGACCTTCCCATTGGCGATAATCGGACCGGAGGTCTGCGTCACCGGATGGATACGATGGTCGAGAATCTCGGTATCCCAGACCAGTTCACCCGTAGCCGCGTCAAGGGCAAACACGTGCCCGTCGGTGCTGGTATCGATGATGCGGTCGCCATAGATCGTCAGGTTGCGGTTCGCGTCCATCTGCGCCCGACTCAGATGGTCCGCCAGATCGTCGGGCCGCTCCCGGCGGTGCTCCCAGATCAGGTCGCCCGTGACTGCGTCGAGCGCCTGCACCACGTCGCGGGGATTCGGCATGAACATGACACCGTCCCGGACGAGCGGTGTACCCTGCTGCAGCCCCGCCGTCAGCCCGCGGGTCCAGACCATGCGGAGCGTGCCGACGTTGTCGCGGTTGACCTGGTCGAGGGGACTATGGCCCCAGCTGTTGAGCGTGCGCCGCCAGGTCAACCACTCGTCCGGATTGGGGTCCTGAAGATCGGCGTCGGTCACCGGGGTGATAGCGGCCTCCCTCGACTGAGCCGTCGCTGTCGGAACCGAGACCGACGCCAGGCCGATGGCGCAACAAAGCACGGACAAGGACAACG
>DEAA01000053.1 GCA_002346545.1 Acidobacteria bacterium UBA2994 | reverse complement strand
GCATCGGCGCTGCCGTTCCCGGCCGCAAGCCACAGCGGGGTGGCGCCGAGGTCGTTGGCGATGTTCACCGAGGCGCTTGCATCGAGCAGCGCATGCATGGCGGCGAGGTTGTTCCGGTGCGTCGCCCAGTGGAGCGCGGTCGCTCCATCGCCCTGTCGTGCGTCCGGGTCGGCGCCGATGGCCAGCAGCGCTTCCAGGCGTTCGGTGTCATCGAGTCGAGCCGCATCAATCAGCGCAGAGACAGGCTGGGCGAGGCCGGAGGCCGAGCCGAGGAGCACGAGGGCAACTGTGACCGATGCTCGAACTGTGGCGTGCATGCCCGTATGCTACCGTCCGGTCGCCGTCTCTGGCTAGCGTCTGGGCCTGGCGCGCCAAACGCCTGGATGACGATCAGTGTTGCCAGGTCCCCATCGCGCTGTTCGAAGAGGGCGACGAAGCGTAGTTCAGGGCGGTCGTGGAAGGTCTGTCTGAGGACGATACGAAGAAGCGGTTTCCAGAAAGGCTCAAGCAGATCAGACAGTTCACGTCGATGGAAGCCGCCAGCGACGGGTCGGCCATTAAACTAGGTCGCCTTCAGCGGCGAAACACGGCCGCCACCTCTGGGAACAGCAGTTCCGGCAGGGACCGCCGCTCCCGGTCGCGATCGCCGAGTCCGCTGGCGTTCTCATACCGCTCAAGTACGGCCAACGCCGAGGCGACGTCCTCTTTTCGCGTCGCTTCGAACTCGACACAGCGCACCACGCGTCCTCCACCCTCCGCCCGGTAGTGCACTACCTCGGCGTCGTGGAAGTACCACACATCCAGATCCTTAAGCAGGCTGTCCTGCCACTCCACCTCGAACGGCGCGAGAAACGCATCCACGGCGTCAGTCTGGTCACCTGCGTGGTGGCCGAGGTCGAGGTTGACCTCGGTGCGGATCTGCGGATCGTCCTCGAGGGTCTTGAGCGTAAGGTGGTGGAGCTCTGGGTCGAAGCGGTGGCGGATGAGAAATCGGTGCTTCTTACCGGCTCCGGTGAGGAAGTAGCGGTCGCGCACTTGGAGCGTCGCGCGCCGGGTGGGTCCCAGCGACGTCAGAGCCTGGTCGAAGGCCGCCAGGTCGAACCTGGCCTCGACCACGTACTTGTGCTCGATCTCGGTGAATCGCAGATCGGACTCGGTCACGTCACATCCAGCGCTTGAAGTGTCGCATCACCGACAGCCGAAGCCGTAGTACCGCGGGCAGTGAGGTGCGGAACCTCGGTGTTACCCGCACTTGAGCCGGGTCCGCAGCTAGTCGCTGAAAGATCTCGCGCGCTTCCTCCACCATGGCTCCGTCGGTTGTTTCGAGCATCGCCTCGGCGAGTCGGTCATGGGCGGCGTCCTCGAAGTTGTAGCTGCCGAACGAGACCCGTTCGTTATCCACGAGGACGATCTTCGAATGTTCGCCGCCCCGGTGCTCCCAGATCTGAATGCCCGCATCAAGGAGCCGGTCGTAGGACGCGGCGGCGGCGATCCAGGCCAGGTCGGTTGCGTCGAGTGCGTCCCGGTGAGAATGGTACACCTCGACTCGGACCCCGCGCCGGGCGGCCGCCTCCACCGCCGTCAGTAGTGAGGGGATCGGTTTGAAATAGAAGGCGGTTAGCTGTACTGACGTTCGCGCGCCATTTATCAGCGCCACCATCCGATCGGTTACCTCGTTGGGACCCCGCCAGCCCAGTGGGCCCAGCCGGCCCTGGGCGAGATTGGGATTACAGAACCAGTAGTCCAAGTCGAGTCCGGGGTCGGGAGATACCGTCGTTCGGAGGTAGGCGACGTGGTTGTCGTCGACCGCGCCGCCGAGGTCGCAATAACTCTCAAGGAGGACCGGAACCACGGGGCCTCGCAGGGCCACGGAGAACTCGTGCCAGTGCTCGAATGAGCTGGCGGTCAGGTTGCTACTGCCAAAGATGGCTTCCCCTGCCTCCGAGACCTGGATCTTGACGTGCTGTCCTCCTCCGAGCCGCCGCTGGATCGGGAACCTAGGGCGATAGACGGTGACGGTAGCGCCTGCCTGTCGAAGGGTGTCTAGACGAGACGAGAGTGCCCGTTTCGCCTCGTCGGCCATGAGTACTCCACCCAGGGTTTGGCCGAAGCCGTCGAGGAGCAGGTGCACCGCCACGCCGCGTCGGCATGCTTCGTCCAGCGCGTCGAGAAACTCGATGCCGTAGCGGTCGTACTCAAGGTAGTAGGTCGAGGCGTAGAGGAAGTCCCGGGCCGCGGCGACCATCTCCAGCCGTCGGCGCCACTCGTCGTTCCGGTCCCACAGTGGGACAAGCCTCGTGGCTCGCGTGGTCCGCACGGGCTGCTAGGACACTAGAGGCGGTATCCCCCGGCGATGTCGATGTTGGCGCCGGTCACGTAAGAGGCGTCGAGCAAATACTCGACGGCCTCCGCCACTTCGTCGAGCGTGCCGGCACGTCCCAGCGGCACCGACTGGCCGATCTCGTCAGGCGGAGGAAGGTCGATGGAGTTCTCCAGTTGACCGGGCGAGACCATGTTCACCCGGATACGCCGGTCGGCATAGCCTTTCGCCAGCGCGCGGGTTAGCACGAGGAGGCCGGTCTTGCTCACGAAGTAGTCTGCGCCGCGGGTGTTCGCCCGGATTCCCTCGAGCCCGGCCATGCCGATGTTCACCATGCTGCCGCCGTCGGGCATACGCTGGAGCGCGTGGTAGCAGCAGTAGTAGGCACCCGACAGGTTCGCGGCCAGGGTGGCGTCCCAGACTGTCGGGTCGAGCGCGGTGACATGCTGCGGGTTGTAGTTACCCACGTTGTTGATCAGGAGATCGACGTGACCCTCGGTCTCTCCAATGTCGGTGAAGGCCGACGCCACTTCCTCCCTACGGGAGATGTCCGCTTGCAGGGCGCGCGCGGACCGGCCCAGTGCGCGCACCTCCTGTGCAAGCGACGCGGCGTCTTCTGCGGATCGACGGTAGAGCACGACTAGGTCGTAGCCGCGGGCCGCTACCCGCAGCGCCAGTCGGCGACCGAGTCGTCGGGCTCCGCCAGTTACGACGGCGACGGGGGTCTCGGTAGCGGTCACGGGCGCTCGCGCTCCACCCGGACGAACGAGGCGGCGGCCGCCGCGACGGCGCGCGGTTTGCGGATCTCCATGCGAATCGTCTGGACCATGGGCAGTTCGTGGAACAGTCGAGACACGGCCTCTTCGGCTAGCGTTTCGAGCAGCTGGTATCCCCGCTGCTCGGCGAGCCTCGTGATGGTGCGGGTGACACAGTCGTAGTCGACGGCATCCGCGAGCTGGTCAGACGCAGCCGCGGCGGCGAAGTCGTAGTCCAGTTCGATGT
The DNA here is from genome assembly GCA_002346545.1 of Acidobacteria bacterium UBA2994. Classification (GTDB taxonomy): domain Bacteria; phylum Acidobacteriota; class Vicinamibacteria; order Vicinamibacterales; family UBA8438; genus UBA2994. Next base: position 75,464 of record DEAA01000053.1, on the reverse strand, counting down.
CGATGTGTAGCGGCTGAGGGCCGGTGCGCTCATGGTCGTACACCCCAATCACGCATTGGACCTCCAGGTCCCGGAGACCGGCGGTGCCCTTCATGCGGCCCGGCTCCCGCTGTTGGGCCGGCGGACCACCCAGATCTGTTCGTTCGCCCTGGTGGGATCGAATGTTGTCCGCTCGAAGTCGCCCCAGCAGGAATCGATCTTGAATCCGACCTCCTCCAGTAGCGTCTGGGCCTGTTCCGGAGTTAGCCAGCTGAGTTCCAGCTTGCGGTACTGCCGATCGATCTGCCGACCGTTATCGTCCAGCATGTCCTCCCAGGTGATCACGGTGATGCGCTGATCCGGGTCGTCGAGCAGTGAGGTGACCCACAGCAGCCGGTCCGTGCCATCGGGCGCCTTAAAGATGGACCGCAGCTGGGCCTGTCGCATGTGCGCACGTGCCCGATCGGTCACCACGAAGTCGTCGAAGACGAACCGTCCACCTGGCCGCAACTGCTCGAACACACGTGCCAAGGCCTCCCGCTTATCGTCGATGGCGGTGAGATGCCCCAGGCTGTGATAGGGCAGGGCGATGAGCGCGGCTGGCGTGTCGAGCTCGAACGTGCGGAAGTCGGCCTGCACTAGGGTCAATCGGTCGGCAACTCCCGCGGCTGTGGCTCGCGCCTGGCATCGCTCCAGCATCCGGGCCGAGGCGTCGACGCCGACCAGTCGAGCGCCTCGTCGCGCCGCTTCGACCGCAATCCGGCCATCGCCCACACCCAGCTCGACGACGGGGCCTTCGGCTGCGACATATAGCTCGCTGTAGAACGGAAGATTGGCTCGCGCTGCCGGTGCAGTGTCGGTCCAGACGCCGTAGATGTCAGCGAAACGGTCGTACTGATTTCCCGAGTCTGGATCTTGGTCGGCGGGTGGCATCGTAGGCGAGGATACCAGAGGCGTCTGCGCTCAGCGTGACAGCGGCGTCAACCGACGAGCTCACTGAGCAGATTCTCAATCGAAAGCTCGCCTCCAAGTAGCAGTCCCCCCTGGTTCGTGAGTCCTGTATCTTCGAGTGGCGTGCCCTGTCCGCCTATTAGGATCCGCGTGCCGGTGCCTTGCCGGCGAGTGAAGTCGACAAGGTGGCTTCGGTGGCTGTCGTAGAGCGCCCGCCTAGTCACCGAGAGTACAACGGCACTGGGCTGTACCTGATTGCAGGCCGTTTCCAGGTCTTCGAACGGGAGACTCGGACCGAGATAACAGGGTTGCACGCCGTGCTGTGCGCACCGATATGCCAGCGTCAGCAACCCGAGATCGTGCTGCTCGTCAGGTAAGCATGCGAATAGCACGGGTGGACGACTGGTCGACCGCTGAGACGCGGTTTCGACGAGTTTTCGTAGCCTGTGCTTAAAGACGCCGCTCAATAGGTGTTCATGGGCCACGCCGCAGGTTCCCTGGGCCCAGTGATCGCCGATCTTGCGGGTGACGGGTTCGATCAGCTGGGCGATGACCTGGGTGGGCGCTACCAGAGCGAAGGCCTCGTCGAGCGCTTGCTCGATTCCAGGGCCATTTAGCGCCAGCGCTGCGTCGATGGTACGTGCCTGGAGCGCTGCCATGGTGGTCGGTCCCTCGGTGGTCGATGCCGGTGGGGTCCCCACCGGCGTGAGTGCGCGTGCCTCAGCGAGCAGTTCGTCTCGGCCCGTGAGGGCGAGTTCCCCGATGCTTCGACCCTCACGCATCCGGCGGCGCACCAGCTTGAGCAGTGTCAGATCATCCTTGGTGAACAGGCGGTGCCCACCTGGGCCCCGTCTGGGGTGCAGGAGGCCATGGCGGCGCTCCCAGGCCCTGAGGACAGCGGGTGAGAACCCTGTCGCGCTGGTTACAGTCCTCATCTTGTACAGCTTTTGATCTGACATTAGCTGTGAATTTACTGAGTAAACAGCGAAAAATCAAGTATTTATATGAACAATATATTGACAACATATAAACGCCTGGCTATGCTTCTGATTAATTGAGCTTGGACGCCACAGGAAAAGATAAGGATCAAACGACGTGAAGACATTTCTAGTCGTCCGCAACACAATTCGGGCCGCCCTCGCCACGGTAGTCGCCGTCCAGATGTCGGCTACGGCTGGTTATCTCGTGTCGGCTGAAATGACTACTCGGCCAGAGACGAGCGAGTCAGACAGTGCGGTCGTGCCGGTGTGGTCGCAGTGGCGCGGGCCAGACAGGGATGGAAGGGTCGATGGGCCGCTCTGGCCTGAGACGCTGGGCGGGCTCGAGCAAACTTGGCGAGTCGAACTCGGCAAGGGTTACGGCGGGCCGATTGTGACCGAGCATCGCGTCTTTGTTACCGAGACGGTTGTGACCGGTTCATGGCCATTTGATAAGACGCTGGCCCGTGTCAGAGCGTTCGACCGGGAGACCGGTACTGAGGTATGGCGCCGGGAGTGGTTGGCCGAAGGGCGCGTGCCGTTCTATGCGGCCCGCAGCGGGGATTGGGAGCGGTCCACGCCGGCGTTCGATGGGAAGTTGCTCTATCTCGGCGATATGAAAGAGGTACTTCGAGCTCTCGACGCCGAGACGGGGCAGGACCGCTGGGTGCTCGACGTGCCGGACAAGTTTGGGGAAGATACGCCGTCCTTCGGGTTTGCTTCTTCGCCGATGCTGTTCGAGGGGGCGCTTTTTGCCCAGGCGTCGAACGGGCTGATCAAGGTTGACCCCTCGACCGGCACGGTACTGTGGCGGTCGATGGTCAGCGGCAGCTCGGTGATGAACGATGGCGCCTTCTCGTCGCCGATCGTCGCAGAGCTCGACGGGGTCCGGCAGATCGTCGTGTTTACCCGGTCAGAGCTTGCCGGAGTCGACCCGGACTCTGGCGATGTGTTGTGGCGACAGTCGGTGCCGAACTTCCGTGGCATGAACATCGTCACCCCGACCGTCTACGACGGCGGTATCTTCATTAGCCAGTATCGCAACGGTTCCTTTTTTTTACGGCCGCCGCGGGTTGATCCGTTATCGGTCGATACCGAAGACGTGAACTTCGACGTTGAGACGGTCTGGACGAATAAGGGATCTGGCTACATGTCGTCTCCCCTTGTGATCGGAGACCACGTCTACCAGCACCTTGGGAACGGCCGGCTGACGAGCATTGACCTGCGCACGGGTGAGGAGAACTGGCGCACGCGTCCGATGGCCGACTACTGGAGCATGGTCTATCAGGGGGATCGGATGTTGACGCTGGATTCTGAGGGAACGCTCAGGCTCATTCGGGCTTCGCCCGAGCGGTTCGACCTGATCGATGAGCTGGAGGTGGCCAAGCAGACCACTTGGGGGCATCTAGCGGTCAGCGGCGACGGCGTGTTCGTCCGCGAGCTCGAGGCGATCAGTGCCTTCCGGTGGGCCGACTGAGCCAGCTTAGTTCTGACTACTGATCCGGCTGGTCGCGGCACGCTCAACGATGACCTCAACATGTTCGGCGAGTAGAAGCCGCTTGGCCACGAGTTGTTCCGCCGCCCGCTGCACAGCGGTTACGTAGGTCGCGTGGTCGGCGTAGCGTTCCTCGAACGACAGGCGGGGGTCGCCCGAGCTTGCGCGCTCGCTGGCGGTCGGTTCGAACGGGAAGAAGGAGCCGGTTCCGCCGCACTGCTGGTTCGGCGCGTATCCGTCTCGACGCAGATTCCATCCAGTATGAGTCCCCACCGGCGCTGCTAGATTGGGGTGTCTGACACCATTGGTCATGTTCCCGTCGTTGTCGATGCGACCGACCAGGACCGGATAGGCAGCTCCCCGCATGGGCGGAATAGACCGATGGTCGTTCAGGTGGAGAGGATTGACCGAGCCGTTGTAGGTTGAACCGGGAATGGCCGGAAACTTGAGTCCTCTGGCGGCGACGAGGCCACCGTTGGCCACCGTCGGAAACCGGCTGGCTGGAGGCGGCGTGCCGTCGGCCACCCACTCGTGCAGCGCCACGCTGAGTGCGGTCCGGATTTGACCCAGGTCGAGTGGGTTGTTCGGATGCTGGCAGATGCCGGCCCGTGGCGTGCCGGTGTGGACGCCCGGCCCGCCTCCGTGCTGGGTGCCTGACAACAAGAAGACTCGCACCGAGTCTGGCAGTTCGATGTGTTTGCCGGCCGGATCGGTGACGACCAGCGACGCACGCGCTTGCCACAGCTCGGCTTCGCCATCACTGTGGATCACCTTGGGGCAGGTGCCGGTGTCAGCGCAGCGGGCGAGCAGGCCGTCGGTCCGACCACTCAGCGAGTCGGTCAACGTGGTGTACGTGAACGGGAACTGGTCGCCCGGATACACGTGATCTTCGTGTTGCTTCTGCCAGCGGCCAGGCTGACCGAACTGGTAGTTGGTGAATGTCTTGCGTGAGCCGGCGATGTTGGGGTGGACGCCGTCGAACACGATGCGGCCTTGGGTGTCCTCGTTGAAGCCCTGGTAGACGAAGTCACGCAGCATCCGGCCGCTTTGAGAGATGCCCAGCGAGATGGCGGTGCGGGTCAAACCGTCCTTCTCGAGCGGGTTCGCGTTGCCGCTGGCGTCCTGTCGTTCGTAGCGCAGGAAGGCAATGGCGTCCCGCATCGCCGCGAAGCCGAGGCCGAGCACGATCGGATCGCGCGCTTCGTAGATGAACTCGTAGATGGCGCCGCTGTCGTATCCGTTCGGTCGGTCGATCTCGATCTCGCGGTTAGTGACGTAGCGCCAATTAAGGTCCGAGGGCGCGGAGCGGGGGGCGGTCTGGTGCGCCCGGACCGAGAGCATCCCGCCGGAAGGCTCTGGCATGGCGGCCGGGTAGGTGAGCCGGCCACGTGACGTAGATTCGGCGTCGTTGAAGATGAACTCCTCCAGCGCCGGAGCCGTGACCGGGCGCTCGCCGTTGGTGGCAATCGGCAGATACGCCACGATATTGGACTCGGTCGGCTCGAGGTCGCCCTGCCAGCCGATCCGGACGAAGGCGAACCCGCGTGCGAGAAGTGCCGGTTCAGCTGCGCCCGCTCCACCACGGTTTGAGACCGTGTGGAAGATCGCGCCGTTCCACTTCGACATGTTGACCGGCCGGTAGATCTCCACCGTGGCCCGGTACTCGACGAGTCCATCGGCATTTCTGGAGGCGCGGTCGATGTTCACGATGTCGCGGTTGCGTCTGTCTTCCGGATCGACCGCCCCTCGCACAATTCCCCTGAGCCGTTCGTAGGTGCCGATGCCGCCGAACTCGCGCCCGTCGAGGGCGGGCGAAGCCACGACCTCGAGGTCGAATTCCGTGATCTGCGCTGCGGCGTCGGACGCACTGAAGGCGACGAGACCAGCAAGCGCTACTCGAGCGGAGAAGTGGAAACAGCGCATGACGACTCCTTGAATACGCCCGATCATACTAGGGGTATCCTTAACCGGCTCACGGTTCACGGATGTTTACCTACCGCCGGCCTGATCCGGCCACCCTGCCGCCCAACAACCATCCACCCTATCGCTCGACCGCGTTGCGACACCCGCGCGAGCCGCTCGTGGTCGTCCCGCAGACGCTTTCCGAACTCACCGGGCCGGTGTACGAACATCAGGCACCGGGACCGCTCGACCACGACCTGACCCGGCAGCACCCCGGGACGCCGCTAGGTGAACGGATCGTGGTTGCTGGTCGGGTGCTCGACGATAGTGAACGACCGGTCTCCGACACCGTGGTCGAAATCTGGCAGGCGAACGCGGCGGGACGCTATGCGCATTACTCCGATACCCACGATGCTCCCGTGGACCCGAACTTTTCGGGCGCGGGCCGAGTGCGCACCGACGGCGCGGGCTGGTTTCGCTTCGTCACCATCAAGCCGGGCGCCTACCCCTGGCATAACCATGAGAACGCCTGGCGGCCGGCGCACATCCACTTTTCGGTGTTCGGGCCGTCGTTTCTGACCCGGCTTGTGACCCAGATGTACTTTCCCGGTGACCCACTGCTGGCCTTCGACCCGATCTTCAAAGCGGTGCCGGATGCTGGCGCGCGACAGCGGCTCGTGGCCGGGTTCGACCTGGAGCTGACCGAGCCTGGTCTCGCACTGGGCTATCGCTTCGACATAGTACTGCGGGGGCCTCACGCGACGCCGATGGAGGCTTAGTGCCCGTATGTCTAAGCCGATCACGCCCTGGCAGACGGTAGGTCCGTTCTTTGGTGTCTTGCTCCGGCACGACCGTGTGGTGCCGGCGGCGCTAGAAGCTCCTGGCCCCAGGATTGGGATTCGCGGGGTGGTGCGCGATGGCGCCGGGGCGCCGGTGCCTGACGCCATGCTCGAGTTCTGGCAGCCGGACGCCACCGGCCACTGGGCCCACCCTGACGACCCTCGAAAGCCGGCCGACGGTTTTGGCGGTTACAGTCGGGGCGCCACTGATGCCGAGGGCTGTTTCAGCCTCGACACCATCCGTCCTGGCGAGACGCCAGGCCCGGATGGTACGACGCAGGCGGCGCATCTACTGGTCGGGCTGTTCGCCCGGGGGCTCTTCACGCGGCTGGTGACCCGGATCTATCTGGGAGATGGCCCTGGCTTGGAGGCCGATCCGGTTCTGAGGCGTGTGCCAGCCGGACGACGCGCGACCTTGATCGCCACCTCGGACGGTGACGGGGTGTATGTCCACGACCTATGTCTTCAGGGACCGATGGAAACGGTATTTTTCGATGTCTGAATCTTCGTCCTCCGCCGTGACGGTGCGCTTGCACGACCGCTATCTGGGGGCCCCCGAGGTGGCGGCACACTTTTCGGTAAGGGCTCAGGTACAGGCGATGCTGGACGTGGAAGCGGCGCTAGCCGAGAGCCAGGCGGCGTGCGGGATGGTTCCGAACGAATGCGTTGCACCCATTCGCGCCGCCGCCGAGGTTGATCTCTACGACTGTGATGCCCTGATTGACGAACTGGCCAACGCAGGTGCCCCGGCCGTACCGGTGGTGAAGGCGCTGACCGCAGAGGTGGCGCGTAACGATCCGAAGGCGGCGAAGTTCGTCCACTGGGGAGGGACGACCCAGGACGTCACCGATACCGCGCTGGTGCTCCAACTGAGACAGGCTGTTCCCATGGTCATCGGACGGCTGGACGAGGCCGCCGCCGCCGCGGCGGCGTTGGCTCGCCGCCACGCCGACGTGCCGATGGCGGGCCGGACCTGGCTTCAGCAGGCGACCCCGGTCTCGTTTGGGCTCAAGGCTGCCGGTTGGCTGGATGGCCTCGCCCGGGTCACCGCTACACTGCGTGTCGCGCTCGACGACCTGCTGGTGCTGCAGTTCGGTGGTGCCACGGGCACTCTGGCCTCGATGGGGCCGTCCGCGCTCCTGGTTGAGGCGGAGCTGGCCTCGAGGCTCAATCTCTCGGTGGCCGACACCCCGTGGCATGCCCAGCGAGACCGTCTTGGGCACCTCGGATCTGCCCTGGGGGTGGCTGTCGGCATCGCGGGCAAGGTAGCGCGGGACGTTGCCTTGCTCGCCCAGTCCGAGGTGGGCGAGGCGTGGGAGCAAGGGGCTGCCGGACGTGGGCGCTCATCCACGATGCCGCAGAAACGGAATCCGATGGGTGCCTCGGTGGCGCTGGCGGCGGCGGTGAGGGTGCCTGGCCTGGTCGCGTCGTTGCTCCACGCCTTGCCGCAGGAGCACGAGCGAGGCCTGGGTGGCTGGCAGGCCGAGTGGGATCTGGTTCCTGATCTCGTGATCGTCGCCGCGTCCGGCGCGGGCGGCGTGGCCGATAGCCTCACGCGCCTCGAGATCGATCCGGACCGGATGCTTGCGAATCTCGAGGCCAGTCGCGGTCTGCCGCTCGCTGAGTCGGTGTCGATGGCACTGGCGGCGTCTGTCGGGAAGGAAGAGGCCCATCATCTCGTCGCGAGGGCGTGTCGCCGGGTTGCCGAAGAGGGGCGTTCGCTGGCCGAGGTACTGACAGACGACGAGACGGTGGCGGCCCACCTCGATGAGGACGAGATTCGCCGTCGGCTGGACCCGTGCCGCTATCTGGGTCAGTCGCAAGCATTTATCGACCGGGTGCTGGCCCGTTGGGAAACGAAGCGCTGACCCGATGCCGATCGTGACGTCAGGCGCCGCGAGCCTGGAATACGAGGCTGCCGGCCCGGCCGACGCGCCCGCCTGTCTTCTACTCCACTCGCTCGGCACGACGCGGGAGCTATGGGAGCCGCAGTGGTCGGTGCTGGTCAAGCGGTATCGCGTGATGCGTTATGACGTGCGTGGCCACGGTGGATCGCAGCCTCCGGTGGGACCCTACACGCTTGAGCAGCTGGGCCGCGACGCGTTGGCTGTCCTCGACGCCGCCGGTGCCGAACAGGCCCACGTCTGCGGGGTGTCGCTGGGTGGACTTACCGCCCAATGGCTCGGACGCCACGCGCCGGATCGGGTCGATCGGCTGGTGGCGGCCAACACAGGTGCTCGCCTCGGCAGTGCCGAGGGCTGGTCTGCCCGGATTGCGGAGGTACGCGAGGGAGGTATCGAGGCGGTAGTTGAAGGCGGCCTCACGCGTTGGTTCACGCCCCGCTTTCGCACTACCGATCCGCAGACGACTGAGCGATTCCGCCAGATGCTGCGCCGTTGTTCGGTCGAAGGGTATGCAGGCGCGTGCGCCGTGCTAAGGGATGGTGATTTGCGACCCGAGTTGGGCCAGATCGCGGCGCAGACGCTGGTCGTGACAGGTACGCACGACGCCGCGACTCCCCCGGCGCTCGGCGAGGCGATCGCCGACGGCGTGCCGAACGGACACCTGGTCGAACTCGATGCCGCGCACCTCTCCAACGTCGAACAGGCGTCAGCCTTCACCGGCGCGGTCGAGCGTTTTCTCAGTCAGTGAGCCGAATCGTCAACGGTGTTCGATACAGCGCGTGCAGGAAGCAGGTTTGCTCGCCCATCCTCAGACACTGCCGAGCGAAGTCGGGACCTGCGGGGGTGTCGACAAAGGCGTGCGTCTCGACTGGGCTGACAGAGCCCGCCGTGGAGTTGGCTCCCCAGCTGAATCTCGTGTCCTGGATCACCTCATAGTGATCGAGCGGTTCCTTCACGATGGTGGCGTAGCGTTCCAACTGGGTCATGAAGCAGAACGCCACACCAGCCGCCATGTAGCTGGCGCCGCTTGGCGCGCGCGGCGGTGCGCCGTCGCGCCGCCGACCCTCAACCAGGAACCGGAACGTCGAGCCCAGCGGCTGGTGCAGCTCCTGGGTCACCTCGACAAGCCCGTCCGACCGAAAACGTCCATGTCCTCGCACATGTAGCTCTCGCCGCTGTTCCTCGCGGAGGCTGGTGCCGGCCCCACCAGTCACCCCGGTCTTCGGCACTACCGCCTTCGAGCGGACGATGAGCGGCTCGGTGCCGACGGTGGGTGACGGCTGGGTGGCCATCCACTCAGGAGGCGCAATCGTGCCGGCGATCTCGGAGACACCGTCGATGGCGACGGCCTGGCCGTTCACCGAGAGCCGAAAGCGGGAGCTGTGCGTGCCTCCCACCAAGGCGCCGAGCGGCGTTCGCCGCAGGGCTCCGGCCACCAGTTGATGAAGCGACTCGTCGTCGTTGCCCGATTCCGTCCGTACGGCGACCTCAAGCGGTAACGCGCCGCCCCGCATCGTGCCCTGGAGTGTCGATCCCTCCATCGTGTAGCGGTTGTCGATGGTGAACTCGAGCCCAGGCGCCGCGCGACCACCGGTCTCGAGTTCGGCCACAATCGCCTCGAGCCCATTGGCCACCAGGCCTACCGTCATAAACGAGAGCGGGCACGGTGCGGCGTCGAATCCGTTCAGATAGGGGCCCTCGTCGCTCGCCACTCGCCAGATCGACGGATCGGCGTCGGTCGAGATAAGGGCCACTTTCTGCATACCCGACAGTGAGCGTGCCCACACCCTGACGCCAAGCCCGGCGCCTGGTGGCGCGGCGACCGCGGAGGGAACTGAGGTGCGATCGACCGGGTAGACGAGCGGATGCGGGCCGCCGCCTAGATGGTTTTCTGGCGAAGAGGAATGGTGTCTGGTCTTGACCACGGCTGCAGGCCAGCTATTGTTACATGCTGTCGATGAACATCAGCGCCGCATCAGCTCCGACGTCGTCCGCATCCGCGAAGGGTGGGGTGGTGGCCGCCGTGCTCGCCGCCGGGCTCCTGCTGCTGCTGCCGACGCCCGAGGCCCTGCCGGTGGCCGGGCAGCGCATGGCGGCGATCTTCGTTGTCGTGCTGATTCTCTGGGTGTCCGAGGCGCTGCCGGTTGGCGTCACCTCGCTCCTGGCCATCCTTCTCCTCCCCGTGTTCGGGGTGGCCGATTTGCCGACCGCGTTCCGCACCTTCATCAGCCCGGTGTTCTTCTTCGTCCTGGCGATGTTCGTTATCGCTCAGGCGTTCATCAGCTCCGGCCTCGACCGGCGGTTTTCGCTCTGGCTCCTAGCGCGGGCCGGCACTGATAGCCGTCAGGTCGTGCGGGTGTTCATGGTCGGGACCTGCCTCATCTCGACCATCATGTCGGATGTGCCGGCGACGGCTATCTTCATGGCGCTGGCGCTCGGCCTCTTCGACAAGATGGGACTCAAGGTTGGGGAGTCGTCCTTCGCCAAGGCGGTGATGATTGGCATCCCGTTCGCGGCGCTCATCGGCGGTGTGGCCACTCCTGCGGGCAGCTCCATCAACATCCTGGGGATCTTCTTCATCCAGGAGTATGGCGATGTCACGGTCCGATTCCTCGACTGGATGGTCATCGGTGTGCCGATGGTGGTGGTGCTGCTCCCGATTTCGGTGCGCCTGCTGGTGTGGTTCTACCCGCCAGAGATGGACGAGGTGACCGCGGTCGGTGACGTCGAGAGCGAGCGGGCGGCGCTGGGGCCAGTCAGCGGTCCCGAGTGGCGCGTGCTCATCATTCTGAGCGCGATGATTGTGTGTTGGGTCGGCAGTACCTGGATCGACCAGCTCGACGTCGTGATGGTGAGCCTCGGCGGCGCCATCCTCATGTTCCTGCCCGGCATGAACATCTTCGGGTGGAAAGAGGTCGAGCGGGGCATCGGTTGGGAAGCGCTGTTGATGGTGGGGGGAGTAACCGCGTTGGGCGCGGCGTCGGTCGAGACCGGTCTGGCGCAGTGGATGGTTGACGGGTCTCTTGGTGGCTTGGAAGGCTGGGGCGCTTTGGGCATCGTGGCGCTGGTAAGCGCTTTTACGGTCGTGGTGCACCTACCGCTCCCGATCGGGCCCGTTATCAACTCGGTACTGATTCCGCCTTTGGCGATTCTCGCACTCAGTACCGGCCAGAATCCGGCGCTCTATGCGCTGCCGGTGGCTTTCACCGCGTCCTGCGCCTTCTTGTTGCCCCTCGACGCGGTGCCGCTCGTGACCTATACGAAGGGGTACTACCGGATGCTCGACATGGCGCTGCCGGGGGCACTGCTGAGCGTCTGCTGGGTGGTGCTCATCACCTTGCTAATGGTGTGGGTGGGGCCGCTGGTGGGACTGCTGTAAGAAACTGAATCCGTGAATAGCACCTAAATCGAGGGAGACCCTGATGCGATCGAGATACTGTGGAGCGATGGTGATGATGGCGGGGCTCGCGCTGGCCGTGCCGGTCGGGGCGCAGCAGGACCCGCAGCCGATGACGTTCTTCGTCACGAGTGAGGGGCTGGGTGATGGCGCCAATCTGGGTGGTCTGGAAGGCGCCGACGCGCACTGCCAGTCACTGGCGGCCGCGGTCGGGCGCGGCGACGTGACCTGGCGCGCCTATCTGAGCACGCAAGGCCCGAACGCCGTCAACGCCCGCGACCGGATCGGTAGCGGGCCCTGGTATGCGCATGGGGGACGACGCCGGATCGCGCAGGATCTTGGCTGGCTGCACGGCGACACCCTCGATCAGGCGCGAATTGGTAACGCTATCGGCAAGATGATTGCGCTGACCGAGGAGGGGAATCCGGTCAACGGCGTTGGCGATTCGCCCAATCAGCACGACATCCTGACCGGTACGATGCCGGACGGTCGCGCCTTTGCCGCCGACGAGGATCGCACATGCCGCAACTGGACGAGCGACGGCGACGGCTCGGCCCAGGTGGGCCATTCCGATACCCAAGGCGGGAACAACAGTTCCTGGAACTCGTCTCACCCGAGCCGGGGATGCGGCCAGGAAAATCTAGAGGGGACCGGCGGTGCGGGCCTCTTCTACTGCTTCGCGGTGAACTAGCTCGAATGCCCCGCGGTGACTTCGTGAACGGAGCCGCGGGGCACACCCGCCCCAAACGTGATCCTAGGCGAGCACAGGGGCCTAGAAGGAGACTCTGACGCCAAACGTGGGTATCCGCGGGAAGCCCTCGGCCGGCACCTCGGACAGGAGCGGCAGCGCTCCAGCGGGGTTGTGGTCCAGGCGCGGCTCGAACCGGATCGGGTTGTCTCTCCCAAGCAGGTTGATGATCTCGAGGTAGGCGGACCAGCGTCCGCGTTGGTAGGTTGCGCGCAGGTCGATGCGGGCGTAGTGGGGAAGTCGTCCGCGATTAAGGTTGTCCACCCCGCCATAGTCGACCGTGTAGACCAGATTGTCGGCCGAGTCGCGCGCCGGGAGGAGACGGCCACGTTCGTCCTGGTCGGACGCCACTCGGAGTCCCAGCGCCGGCGTGTAGGGGAAGCCGCTCGCCAGCCGGACGGTTGCGGCCAGATCCCATCGACTCGTGAGACGGAGCCGGCCGACTGCGTTGAACGCATGCCGGCGGTCGTACTCGAACGCATACCGTCGTCCGTAGCTTTCGCGGGTGGCGCGACCCCAGGCGTAGGTCATCCAACCGGTCAGCCGCTCACCCGGGTCGCTGTGCTGGAGAAAGACGTCGACACCGTACGCATCTCCGCCGGCGTCGTTGTTCGGTGTGCTCAAGATCAGCGGGTCGGTCGGCACGGACGTGGCGAGCGCGGCCGGAAAGTCATAGGCCGCCAGCCGGGCGGCGCGTTCGGACTCGGTTTCGAGCCGGCCCAGCAAGAGGTCGTTGAATCGTTTGTAGTAGCCCTCCACTCGCGCGAGGAGGTTCTCGCCCAGTTGCTGCTCGATGCCGACCACGACATGGGTGGCCTTCTCGTGCACCAGGCCCCGTTCGCGGACTCCGGTCAGATCGATGAAGTAGTCCGACTGGGTGAGCTTCTCGTAGCCGGGGCTCTGCGTGTAGAGGCCGAACGCCGCGCGCAGCCGGGCGCCCCGCCCCAGCGCGACGCTGCTGGCGAGGCGTGGCGACAGCGTGGTGTGGCCGTTGATGGTGCTCCAGTCGAGCCTCAGACCAGGTTCGAACGACCAGCGCTCCGACGTGGTGAACGTGTCCTGTAGCCAGAGACCGCCTCGGGTGCCGGTGAGCGTCGAGTCGAGCGCCTTGGGCAGTCCGGCGCCTCCTCTGACGCTCGAGCCGTTCGCTTCATTTGGGTTCCGGTCGCCCGAGATGTTGAAGATGACGCCGGTCTCGAGCCTGTGCAGCTCGAGACCAGTGCTAATCAGGTGCCGGGACGACAGCTGGACGTCGACCTCTTGCCGGAGGGAGACGTCACGCACGCCGAATGTCCGGTCGAAGATGACGTTCGAGAGCAAGGCGGCCTCTACCCCGTCGGGTGCGTTTGAGCGCTGCGCGTCAGATCTGATCTGGCCATCGAAGTCGAACTGCTCCTCGTTGTCATACCAGGAGACGATGGTCGACGTTCGACTGCGCCCGCCCAACACCGCGTCGAATCGCGCCGAGACCAAGTTGTTGGTGACGTCGGAACCTAACGTGGCTCGTTCGCCGTCTCCTTCGTCGCCGAAGTCGAGGCTGGCGTCCTCGATGCTGCTGAGCCCGGTGATGGTGAGCCGGTGTCCGGGCCCCATTTCCCAGCTGGTCTGGAACTGCACATCGGCGAACGATGGGAAGTCCTGGTCGGCCAGCGGGCCGGCCAGTAAGTCGTAATAGGTGCGCCTCGCGCTCAGCAACCAGGTGCCGTTGGCACCCACCGGGGACGTCCCTTCGACCACCACGTTGGCGTCGGTCACGCTAGTCGCCGTCGTGCCCTGGAAGTCGGGGCGACCGTGGCGGTTGTCCACGATCAACAGCGACGAGAGTCGATCGCCATAGGCGGCGCCGAACCCTCCGGCCGTGAGCTGGAAGTTCTCCACCGTATCCGGGTTGAACGCGCTGGCGATGCCGAAGAGGCGGAACGGATTGTGCACCTCGATCCCGTCCATCATCGTGAGATTCTGATCCGGGGTGCCTCCTCGCACCGCCAACCGGCTCCCGAAGTCGTCGGTAGCGACGACGCCGGGCAGCGTCTGCAGCGTCCGGAACACGTTGTCGATGCTGCCGGGTGCCCGGAACACCTCCTCCGGAGTGACGGGCGTCGATGATGGCCGCTGTTCCTCACGGGTGGTGTCCGAGACGACCTCGACCGTTTCCGCGAAGTTGCTCGGGAAGAGCCGGACCTCGAGCAGGGCATCGCTCACCTGTACCACCGTATCGAGGTAGCCCGCCGCACTGACGCGTATCTCGGCGGTGTCCGTCCGCAGGTCGAGCGCGAAGCGGCCGTCGGGCCCGGTCGTCGTGGTGGTGTCTCCGCCTTCGATTGTGGCGTCAGCGAGCGGCTGGTCGTTCAAGCCGTCCAGTACCAGACCGGCGGCCCGCGTCTGTCCCAGGGCTGATCCGACAGCCATCAAGACGAGCGAAAGTGCTGCGGCGATGCGAGGGAGGGAGGATGACACGGTGTAGCCTCCATCAGTTTGTATACCGAAACGGCCACCCCGTCAGCGGCTAGTCCGGCAGCCCGCGGTGTCTCGTGGTGCGTGAGCCTCCATTTCCCGGACCTTGTCGGCGAATGTGGTCGGGGTGAACGGTTGCTGAAGGGATGTCGCGAGTCGCTTGACGTGGCCGCACGGCTCTTCCGCGGGCCGTGACCGGCCGCTACTGCGTGCGGCGTTCCTCGGCGCGTGCGGCCGACAGGATGTTCGTCAATCCGTAGTTCCCCTCGTGACAGGCGAACTCGAACAGCGGTCCTTCGGTGCGCGTCATCGGCATGGCGGCCGACCAGGGGCGCTCGAACGAGGCCGGATCGGTGACCGTGTACTCGTAGTGCAGGGTTCCTTCATCCACACGCGTGAACCGTTCCACTAAGTGCAGTTCGGCGCCCGACCCCAGGAAGCTAGTCTGGTCGGTGAAGTTAGTCGTTTCGATCACGAGAGTCGGTCCGTCCCAGTAACCGCGAGAGTCGCCTCGGATCTGCCGAAGGCTGTCCGGGAGGTGGTCCCGGCCACCGAGCGGCACAACCCGAACCTCATGGACCATCTCGTTGTGTAGCACGACCATCCCCGGGATCTGGAGGAACAAGAGGTTGTTGTTGTAGGCGCCGGGGTTCATGGGCGGACCGGCATTAAACCCAAGAATGCAGCGCTCGGTGATGCTGCGGTCCTGGATGCTGTGGGTCCGTTCCCGTCGTTCGGCGCGCACTCGCGCCCGGGCCTGGGCGTTCGCGGTGCGGGCCGGAATCCGTCCGTCGGGTGGGTCGATGATAAGTGACGTCCGCCGATCCGGTGTCAGCTCGGTGCCGTAGTCAAGCCAGAACTTGGCGTGTACTGTTGGGAGCGCGTCGTAGTCGGCTCGGCCTTCCAGCTCGGCTTCCTGGTAGGCGGCCGCCTCTTCCTCGGTGAACACCGCTTTGTCCGCCAGCTTACTCGGGCGCTGGAGCGGCGTCATGGTGCGGTAGTCCCAGATCCCCCGGAGGTCCGGGTCGCCCCAGGGCGTCTGGAACTGGGTGGTGGCTGACGTCGGCTGAGCTAGTACGATCAGTGGCAAGAGCAGTGCCGCGACAAGCAGTCCGCAAACGGGTCTCGTCATCTGGTGACCTTTCGGCTACTGCATTCTATGCTGATCACACATGCAGGCTTCCAGACACTCCCACTTCCGGCTGCACAGCTGGCTGGGGCTCAACCTTGGGTTGCTGCTGTTCATCGTCTGCCTGTCGGGTACCATCGCGACGCTGAGTGCCGAGATCGACTGGCTATTCAACCCCGGCCTCCGCGTTTCCGGGGCCACGGGCGCGCCCCCTGAGTGGAACCGGTGGTATCGGGCCATCCAGGCAGCACACCCGGAGGCCCTGGTGACGGCGGTGTCTGCTCCTCAGGCGGTGGGCTGGGCGGCGACCGCGACCATTGCGTCTGATACGGGCGGCGGTCGACTCGTCCTGGTGCATCCGGACACGGCGGCGGTACGGGGCACGATTAGCGAGTTCACTGTGACCCGCTTCTTCCGGTCGTTCCACAAACAGTTCTACATCTATCCTGGCGCGTTGCCACACGGGGTGTATCTGGTCGGTTCGCTCGGGCTGGTCCTTATCGGTTCGGTAGTCAGCGCGCTGCTCTTCTACCGGATGCGCTGGAAGGATGCGCTCTTGCGCCAGCGAAGCCGGAATCCACGCACCTTCTGGTCCACGCTGCACCGTGCGACCGGGCTCTGGACGGCCCTGTTCTCGCTGCTATTCGCGGTGACCGGCGTCTGGTATCTCTACGAACGGATCGCCATCGATAGCGGCCTGGTTGGTGAGAGCGTCGTGGCTTCATCTCCTAACGTTCACGCTGCTCACATTACGCCGCCGATCGACCTCGATGGTGCGGTGGAGCTGGCCCGCCAGCAGGTGCCCCAGCTCGATGTGCGGACCATCTTTGTCCGGTGGGGTGAGTGGCCGCTGCTGACCCTGGTGGGGCAGACCGACGTCTGGCTGGTGCGAGACGCGGCCAATCGCGTGGTCGTCGATCCGATACGGCGAGAGGTCGTGAGCGCCAGCCACGCTGGCGACCTGTCGCTGGGGGTCCGGTTGGGCCACACGATGGACCCGCTGCACTTCGGCAACTTTGCCGGTCTCGGCGTGAAGTTACTGTGGTTCGTCGCTGGTTTGCTTATATCGCTGTCAATACTGGTTGGCGTCCGGATCTGGTCCCTCCGGATCGGGGCGCGGCGAACGCCCTTGCCTGGCGCGGGCCCAACCGTCTTGTCGATGGCTGGAACCTTCGCGGTGCTGGCGCTTACGACATATGGGAGCGTCGTCAACATCGGGGCCTCAGTTGCCCCTGCCGCCGGTGTGTCTCTGGTGCCAGCCTATGTCTGGCTCGTCGTGGGAGGATTCCTCGTCGTGATCTTTGCCGCCACCGCCTGGTGGGTCCTGGCACTCGTCCGACGGTGAGGGCTGGTTTCCGATCTGGCAAGGGCGTCTCGATTGAGAGAGACTAATAAGGTCGTGAATGTAGCCATGTGCCGGTGGTTCGTTGGCGCCGTGGTGACCGTGCTAGTAGCGCTGCTGGTCGCTGCCGACGCCGTCGCCCAGCGAGCCTCCGAACGTCGGGTGGCCAACCCGGGTGAGACGCAGTTCGACGTCCAGCTACTGCGCCCATCCGGCGGGCCGGTGGTGCCCATCTTCGAGGGCTGGTTCCGCAACCTGGACGGCACGTTCGAGCTGTCGTTCGGCTTCTTCAACGTGAACACCGAAGAGGTCATCGAAGTGCCACTTGGTCCGGAGAACTTCGTCGAGCCGGTCGAGTTTCACGGCATGCAACCGACCCGTTTCGAGCCGGTGCCTGATCGGGACCGACGTCACGTCGGGGCGTTCACCGTGACCGTCCCGGCCGACTTCGGCGACCGCGACGTGGTCTGGACCATCCGGTCGAAGGAGCAGACGCTGTCGGTGCCAGGGCGTCTGACAAGTTCAGCGTACGAGCTGGCCGGCTGGGATTTCCCCGGCCGAACCACGCTATCGCCGCTCGTGCGGTGGATTGAGGATGGACCGTCGGGTCGTGGACCGCGCGGCATCGTGGCAGAGGCGGTCGAGGTTAAGGCGGGTACGCCGGTAGAGTTGAACGCCTGGATCAGCCGGGACGACGTGGCGGCCGAGGACGAGCGTCCGATCAACGTCAAGTGGTTCAAGCACCAGGGGAGCGGCGAGGTCACCTTCGCCGAGCGGACCACGAGCGTCGAACGCGACGTCTGGTCGGCTGAGGGCGGGGCCAAGGTGGCAACCGCGGTCACGTTCGCCGAGCCGGGTGAGTATCTGCTGCGGTTCCTGGCGTTCAACGTGATCCGGGAGTTTGAGTTCCAGTGCTGTTGGACCAACGCCTACTTGCCGGTTACAGTGACCCCGTGAGAGGGGCGTCACACGTAGAGATGAGGACATCCATGGCGATGGCAACCATGAACGTACGGCGGACGCTGACCGGACTGGTCCTAGCTCTGGCGTTTGGCGTGAGCAGCCAGACGTTGGCTCAGACCGGTGCCGCTGGGGTACCGGGTGAAGCGGACGGAACGCCAACCTTCAGCAAGGATGTCGCACCCATCCTGCAGCGGTCTTGCCAGAACTGCCATCAGCCGATCGGTATCGCGCCAATGTCGCTGCTCACCTACCGCGAGGCACGCCCCTGGGCTCGTAGCATCAGAGATAAGGTAGAGCGTCGCCTGATGCCGCCCTGGCATCTCGACGCCTCGGTGGGTATCCAGGAATACAAGAACGACATTTCGTTGAGCGATACCGAAGTAGGCACGATCGTGCGCTGGGTCGACGGCGGGGCGCCGGAAGGCAACCCGGACGACATGCCCGCGCCACTGACCTTCCCGCCGGCCGATGGCTGGGCCGTCGAGCAGGAACTGAGCCGTCCGCCCGACTTTGTCATCCAGTCGACACCGTACACCGTCGTGGCCAATGGGCAGGATCAGTGGTGGGAGCCCGAGCTCGAGTTCGAGGGCTTCGACACTCCGCGTTATATTCGTGCCGCCGAGTTCAAGCCGTCGTTCCCTGGTGGCATGAAGGTAGCTCACCATGGGCACGCCTATCTTCGTGCAAAGGAGACAGAAGATGGCCAAGAGCGCCCGCGGGCTGTCCGCCTGGTCGGCATGGGCATCGGCAAGCGGTGGGATGTGCTACCTGAGGGCGTGGGCAAGCTGCTGCCGCCTGGGCCGGCGACCGTCAGCTTCAATATCCACTATTTCCCAGTGGGCGAAGAGGTTACCGACCTGATCGACGTTGGGGTGTGGCTCTATCCGGAGGACGAGGATCCGACCAAGATTACGGCCGGTGAGCAGCAGTTCTATGTGGATGGCACCCACCGGGAGCGGCTGCGAGCGAGCGACATCCTGATTCCTCCCCATGGTAGCCTCGTGCTCGAGGACCAGTATGTGATGGAGCAGCCGGCACTCATCCAGAGCTTCCGACCGCACATGCATATGCGAGGCACCGAGATGTCGATGACGGCGCTTTATCCCGACGGACGGCGCGAGCTGCTGAGCAACGTCAACCGCTACGACCACAACTGGCAGATCGCCTACGTCTACGATGAAGAAGCCCAGCCGCTTCTGCCGAAGGGGACCGTGCTGATGCTCCGTGGCAAGTGGGATAACTCGGCCGCGAATCGGATCAACCCCGATCCGGATCAGTGGGTTGTGTTCGGGGCCCGTGGCGTCGACGAGATGTCACACGCCTGGATCGGAATCACCTACCTGTCCGACGAGCAATACGACGAACTGACTGCGGAACGCGCCGCGCGCGAGACCAACGACGGCAACGAGCAGTAGTGTTGACGGGCCTGGCTTTGCTTGCCTCTGTCCTGGAGGCGGAGCAGGTGCCCGTATTGTCCGCTTAGACCGACCTCTCAGGCTTTGCCTGCAACCTTGTTACAGAACTTCGTTGAAGGCCCGTTTCGCGCACCGCTCGAACGACGCTTCCATGTGAGGACGGCATGATTGACTTCACTCTCAACGGCGAGGCGGTCAGCCTGGACGTGCCACCCGAGATGCCCCTGTTGTGGGCGTTGCGGGAGTCGGCCGGGCTCACCGGGACCAAGTTTAGCTGCGGTATCGGCAACTGTGGCGCCTGCACCGTCCACCTCGACGGGGCGGCCGTGCGGTCCTGCTCGGTACCGGTGGCCAACGTGGCTGGTCGGGCGGTGATCACCATCGAGGGCTTGGCCGACGGCGAAGCACTGCATCCGCTACAGCAGGCTTGGATCGATCACCAGGTGCCGCAATGTGGGTACTGCCAGCCTGGCATGCTCATGGCGATCTCAGCCTTGCTAGAACGGCGGCCGGACGTTACCGACGAGCAGGTGACTGAATCGATCACCAACATCTGCCGGTGCGGTACCTACGAGCGGATCCGGTCGGCGGTGCAGTCGGTGGTCCAGAAGACCGATGAGGATCTGGACGAGGAGAACGGCAATGTCTGACGAGCTGACGCCGCCGTCCGCGTCCACACCTCCGACCGAGCCATCTCCCGAACCGATTACCCCATTCGGCAAGATATCGACAGGGGCCGGAAAGCGGTCGCGACTTCGTAAGTGGACCCGACGCGCTTTCATCGGCGCTGGCGCCGCCGCTGGTGGCGGCTTGGTGCTGGGTGTCGGTGGAATCGTGTTCTCGCCAAACCGGCTCTCTTACGTGCCCGACGGGGCCGAGGGTGAGGGGCACCTCACTACCTGGATCAGGATCACACCAAACAACCACACCACGGTGCTAGTGCCGCACTGCGAGATGGGGCAGGGCGCCCTCACGGGTCTTGGCATGTTGCTGGTCGAGGAACTCGACGCGGACTGGAACCTGTGCACCATCGAGGAGGCGCCGGCCGAGGACATCTATGCGAACGGCTACATCCTCCACGCCTTCCTGGGCGAGGTTGGGGTCTCCATTCCAGGATTTATGGGACGGGCGTTCGACTTCGGGTCGTTCAAGATGGCGCAGTTCGCGGGTCTCCAGGTCACCGGCGGGAGCACTAGCACCAGAGGGACCGGTGTCTTCGGACTACGACTCGCTGGCGCCACGGCGCGCGAGATGTTGCTCGAAGCGGGCGCCGAACAGTTCGGTGTGTCGAAGGCGGAGCTCGTGGCCCGCGACTCCCGTGTGCACCACGAGCCGTCGGGGCAAAGTGCGACGTTTGGCGAACTGGTTGGTCGGGCGAGTGAGCTGGATCTGCCGAGCAGCCCGCGGCTCAAGTCGCGGGACGAGTACCGCCTGGTAGGCACGTCGCAGGATCGGGCCGACATCCCCGGTAAGGTCGTGGGCGAGGCCGGCTACGGGATGGATGTGGTCCGGCCGGATATGGCCTATGCCGCCATCATGCGGGCGCCGGTGCCCGGGGGGCAGCTCGCTCAGGTGGATCCGTCGCCGGCCGAGGCGATGAACGGGGTCGAGCAGGTGGTGCAGCTCGACGATGCGGTAGCGGTGGTAGCCAAGAGCTACTGGCACGCCCAGCAGGCGCTCGACGCGCTCGAGCCGCAGTTCACGGACGCGGGTCTTGGGCACGTCGATACTGCCACTATTCGCGGCTGGCACGCGGCAGCGCTCGACGAGGAGCCGCTGGCCGAGCCAACCCAGGGCGGCCAGGTGGTTACGGCCGAGTACTGCGTGCCGTATCTCTCACACGCCACCATGGAGCCGATGGCGGCCACGGCGCAGCTCGCTGATGGTCGACTGGACGTCTGGTGCGGCACCCAGGATCCGCTGAGTACACGCGGGGTGGCTGCCGCGGTGGCGGGGCTCGAGCGTGACGCGGTCTATATCCACAACCAGCAGCTCGGAGGCGGTTTTGGCCGCCGTCTCCCGGGCACCTACGACTACGTCGAGCAGGCGGTGGCGGTCGCGAAGGCGACCGCACCACGACCGGTGAAGCTGGTTTGGAGCCGCGAGGAGGACATGCGGCACGGCTACTACCGGCCGTTCGTGATGGGCCGCTTCCAGGGTGTGGTCGACGAGCCGGGAAGGATCCATCGTTGGGCCAGTCGCTTCACCGGTCGCGCCACCGACGGGCTCGAAGCGGATCCGCCGTATGGGATCAAGGATAAGGACATCGCGGTGGTAACCTCACCCGCCCACCTGCGCACGGGCGAATGGCGTTCGGTGGCGGCGTCCCAGCACGGGTTCTTCGCCGAGTCGTTCGCCGACGAGCTGGCGCATGCAGCCGGTCGAGATCCGTTTGAGTTCAGGCGGGAGCTCCTCTCCGACGCGCCGCGTCATCGAGCGGTGCTCGAACGGGCGGCCGACATGGCCCGTTGGGCCAGCGCGCTGCCCGACGGTCGTGCCCGTGGCATCGCCATCTTTGAGTCGTTCGGCTCGATCGTGGCCAACGTGTGCGAGGTGGGCGTCGAGAACGGGCGGATCCTGGTCTACCGGGTCGATTCGGCGGTCGACTGCGGTCTGGTGGTGAACCCGCAACAGGCTCTGGCCCAGATCCACGGCAGCGTCATCTTTGGTCTTTCGGCGGCCCTCTTTCACGAGATCACGGTCAAGGAGGGAGCGGTCGAGAACCGCAACTTTCCTGACTTCAACATGGTGCGGTTGGCCCAAGCGCCGCGAGTGAACGTTTCGTTCATCGAGTCGGACGCCCCGGTCGGTGGCCTCGGTGAGCCGGGCGTACCGCCGGTGGCTCCGGCGGTCGCCAACGCGCTCTTCGCGGTGACCGGTCAGCGGCTACGCGACCTGCCGCTGCATCTCGCCTAGCCTGAAGGAATCTGCAAGGTCAGAACCCGGGATCCTGCCAAGGTGATCGAGAGAGCAGCTCGCCTCTGCCCACGACGCCCACGGTACGGGGCGTCGTAGATCGAAATGGCGACCGGGTGTCTAATACGGACGATGTCGTTCGACCTCAGGGCTGACCAGAAAGCGCTCCGGCGTCACGCCCGGGCGGTGGCCGAGGGGAGAGTCCGCGACAGGGCGGCTGAGGTCGACCGAAGCGAGGCCTATCCCTGGGACAATATTGAGGCTCTGGTGGGTGAGGGGCTGTTGGGCTATACCATCCCCAAGGAAATCGGGGGACAAGGCGGCAGCCTGCTCGACGCGGTGGTTATCGTCGAGGAGATGGCGCGGGTCTGCGGCGTCACGGGTCGCATTGCGGTCGAGGCGAATATGGGGGTGCTCTCGGCCGTGATTTGCTATGGAACCGAGGCGCAGCGTGCCCTGGCGGCTCAGCTCGTGCTGGCCGGAGACAAGCCGGCCATTTGCATCACCGAGCCGGAGGCGGGTTCGGCGGCCAGCGAGCTGACGACGTCGGCGGTCGAGCGTGGCGATGGCTACATCCTTAACGGCAAGAAACACTGGATCACCGGCGGTGGGGTCTCGAAGCTGTACCTGATCTTTGCGCGCGTGTTCGGTGAGGCTGGTGAGGAACAGGGCGTCGGCGGTTTTCTCTTCGTTCGTGACGACCCGGAGGTCGCCTCAGCGCGAGGTTTCCGAATTGGTCGGCGCGAGCCGGCGATGGGGCTTCGCGGATTACCCGAAACTGAGGTGACCTTCGATGACCTCGAGATTCCTGGTGATATGGTGCTCCGCCCGCCGGGTGGATGGCGACGCGGGTTTGCCGAGCTGATGAGCGCTTACAACACCCAGCGTGTTGGCGCGGCGACCGTCGCGCTCGGCATCGCGCAGGGCGCCTTCGAGTTGGCGCTCGACTTCGTCAAGGAACGGCGGCAGTTTGGGCGACCGGTTGGTGAGTTCCAGGGGGTGCAGTGGATGCTGGCCGACATGTCGGTGCAGTTGAACGCGGCTCGGCTAGCGATCTACCAGGCGGCCGTGTCGGCTGATCCGTTTCCCGATCCCCTGTTGGCGGCTCAAGCCAAGGTACAGGCCTCGGAGATGGCGATTGTGGTCACCAACCAGGCGCTCCAACTATTCGGGGCTCGTGGGTATTCGCGCGATCTTCCCTTGGAGCGGATGGTGCGCGACGCGCGGATGTTCACCATTGGCGGCGGTACGGCGCAGGTGCTGCGCACGCAGATCGCGAGCCGGTTGCTGGGTTGGAAGCTGCCGCAGACGAGAGATGGCTACGCGGGCCGCGAGGACTGAAGGAGAGTGCGGATGCTGAATGGGAAGCCCGCCGTGCGGGTGGTCGGTTTGCTGGCGGTGGTGTTGTGGCTCACAATCGCGGGACTTGCTGAAGCGCAGCACCAGGACCAGACGCGGGTCGCGCCAACCAACGACCTCCCGAATCCCTACGTACGAGTGCACCCGTGGGGCGAGCTTCCGAA
Organism: Acidobacteria bacterium UBA2994; assembly: GCA_002346545.1. Lineage (GTDB taxonomy): Bacteria > Acidobacteriota > Vicinamibacteria > Vicinamibacterales > UBA8438 > UBA2994. Next base: position 51,530 of record DEAA01000053.1, on the reverse strand, counting down.
TCCGTACGAGCCCGGCGCCTACGACGCGCGCGCTTCGTTCATCGGGGCCGATGAGGGGCCGGACGGCAACATCTATCTGCTGAGCCGCTGTCTGCAGAATTCTTGTACCGGGCGCAGCGAGTCGGCGCTTCTCAAGCTCGATCCCGATGGCCAGCTCCTCCTCAGCTGGGGGTCCGGCATGTTCGACTTTCCGCATGGACTCGACCTCGACGACGAGGGCAACGTTTGGGTGGCCGATCAGCGGGGACACCGGGTGGTTAAGTTCGATGCCGACGGGAACTTGCTGCTGACTATCGGCGATCGGGGCACGGCGGGCGACCCGCCGCGGCTGAATGAACCGACCGACGTGGTGGTGGCTGCGACGGGTGAGGTCTTCATCACTGAGGGGCACAGCTTCGTCGCCGGAGCGAACCGGGTGACGAAGTACGCGGCCGATGGCAGTTTCCTGATGTCGTGGGGCCAAACAGGGTCAGCGCCGGGCGAGTTCAACGTTCCCCACACCATCGCGCTCGATTCCCAGGGACGGCTGTTCGTCGGCGACCGGGGGAACAACCGGATCCAGATCTTCGACCAGCAGGGCACCTTCCTCGACGTCTGGTATCAATTTGGTCGGCCAAGCGGAATCGCGATCGGCGCCGACGACCGGATCTATGTTGCCGACTCCGAGTCCTTTGGCACCGACAATCCCGGTTGGAAGAAGGGCATCAGAGTGGGCAGTGCCCAGGACGGCTCGGTCGAGTATTTAATCGAGGATCTGGAGCCATACGCCATCGAGCACAGTGGAGCCGAAGGCGTCGGGGTTGATTTGGCCGGTAACGTCTATGGCGCCGTGGTCCGGCGCCGCATGCTTGAGCGCCACGAGCCGAACGGTACCGCGAGTGCGCTTCCGGGTGGCGGGTCCCTCCACCTCGGCCACGTGGCGTATGTCTTCCCTGGTGCCCCTGACGGGATGGGACTCGCTGCGACCGCATCGGCAGAGGTGGGGGCCGCCGTGCTCCACGCGAACTTTGCCGCCGGCGACCTGAGCGACTTCGCTGCCATGCGACGCCACGGCGCGCACGTGTTGCATTTGCTTGATCCGGCCGACGGCGCCTCGGGGCCCGGTCTTGGGTTCGGCGTGATTCCGGCGGTCGAGGCTCTGGTCGAGCACTTGGAGCGAGCGGCTGCCGAGTCTGGGGCTTCGGACAATCTGGAGACCCATACCGGCCACGTAACCCAGATCGCGGATGGCATGCTGACCCACGCTCGAGAGGCGGTCGACATCGCTTCCCAGCTTCGGGACGCCGTGTCGATTCGCCGGGCGGCTCCCCTGGTGGGGAGGCTCCAGGCGCTGACCTACCAGATTGCCGAGGGCTTCGACGAAGACAGGGACGGCCGGCTCTCGTTCGATGGCGAAGCGGGAATGCAGCAGCTCGAAGCGCACCTGTATCTGTTGCTCGAAGGCGAGTCGTTGCCGCGCGAACTGCGGTAACTCCAACCACTCGCGAGCTGCGTTGGCCACATTAACGCCGAAAGAGGAGAGACCGGTGTCGTCGATTCGGAGAACGTTGCTGAGATTGAGCCTGGGGGTCGGGCTGGCGGTTGCCGCGGCCTGTGCGACGCCGACCACCGTGGATGGGTGCGCCGGCCTGGCGACGCTCGAATTGATTGCCATGCGCATCGGCGAAGCCGAGATCGTGGCCGCGACCGATACCATCCCTACGCACTGCCGTGTCGCTGGCGTGATCGAGACCGAGATCAAGTTCGAGCTGCTGTTACCCGAGCCCAATGCCTGGAACGGACGGTTCCTGATGGGCGGTGGTGGCGGCTTCGTGGGCAGTGTTCAGAACCAGGCACGTGGCCTCTACGCTCACGGTGGTGGTCCGCTTGAGCGCGGCTACGCTACGGTGGGTACGGACACGGGGCACAAGGGCAACGGCATTCAGGCTTCCTGGGCGCTGAATCATCCCGAACGGCAGGGGAACTTTGGGCACCGTGCGGTGCATCTGACCTCCGAAGCCAGCAAGTCCATCATCCAGCACTACTACGATCAGGGGCCTGACTACTCCTATTTCGTTGGCTGCAGCCGAGGCGGCGGTCAGGCGATGATGGAGTCGCAGCGCTATCCCGATGACTTCGATGGCATCGTGGCAGCGGCCCCGGCTTACCACTGGACCGGCTTCACGGCCGGGTTCGTGCAGAACCAACAGGCGATCTATCCGTCCGGCGACGTTGATGAGCCGGTACTCACCCCAGACACCCTCGAACTGTTAGGGATGAGCATCCTTAAAGCGTGTGATGGTGACGACGGAGTCGTCGACGGTTCGATGACCGACCCACGCACCTGCGGCTTCACGCCCGCCGACCTACCGCACTGCGTCGGGGACGTGGCCGCCGAGGGATGTGTGACCGAGGCCCAGCTCGCCGCGATCGAGCGGGTGTATGACGGACCGACGTCGAAGGGGCAGTCGATCTATCCCGGCTTCAACTACGGCGGCGAGCATAACCGCGGCGGCTGGGATTCCTGGGTGGTAGCGAGTGAAGCGCGCCGGGCCAGCGGCATCCCGAACGCCCAGTACGGCTTCGGTACTGAGCTGTTCAAATACTTCGTCTTCAATGACCCCGAGTGGGACTATACCCAGTACGACTTCTCGACCTGGGCGGAGGACACCGCACCAACGGCCGCGATGCTCAACGCTACGAGCACCGACCTGAGCGTGTTCCGTGACGGCGGCGGCAAAATCATCTACTGGACCGGCTGGTCCGACCTTGCGCTGTCGCCGCTGGGGACCATCGACTATTTCGAGCAGCTGCAGTCCGAGGATGCATCCGCGACGGACTACTCACGTCTGTACATGCTCCCGGGTGTGTTGCACTGCGCGGGCGGCCCTGGACCCGACCGCGTCGACTGGGTCGAGGCGATCCGGGTCTGGGTGGAGGAGGATCGGGCGCCGGAACGTCTGCGAGCGTCCAAGATCGACGCCGGCGGTGAGACGACCATGACCCGGCCGCTCTGTCCGTATCCCCAGGTGGCTGAGTATGACGGCTCGGGCGATACGAACGACGCGGCCAGTTTCGCCTGCGTGACGCCATAGCATAGCGGCCCGACGGCCCACCGCGAGTGGAGCCGCCACCAGCTCGCCGATCACGAGCGTCGCAACCGTCAGGGTCGTCAATCCTTGCACGGTTCTTGCTCTGCCGAACGCGCTGCCACGGGGGCGCACCGGCGAGTGGGCAATTCGTGCCCAGGTACGTTACGGTCGTAATCTGGGTATCGGTATTTCCCTTCGGGAACCCAGCCTCCACCCGCTCGTTCCCATGCATTCTGCTGTCGCGTGGTTCGCACGCAACCCGGTCGCCGCCAATCTCACGATGGTGTTCATCGTATCGAGTGGCCTGCTCGCTGCGACGACGATCGACCAGGAAGTCTTTCCGGAGATGAACCTGGACATGGTGGCCATCAACATCCCGTACCTCGGTGCGAGCCCGGCCGAGGTCGAGGATGCCGTGAGCGTGCGGCTCGAGGAGGCGGTGCAGGGCATCGACGGAGTACGGGAGATCACAGCGACGGCCGCCGAAGGCCAGGCCACACTGCTGGTCGAGCTCGAGTATGGGGCCGACCTTCGAAAGGCGGTCGACGATATTAAGAGTAGTGTCGACGCTATCGACACCTTTCCCGTCGAGGTCGAGAAGCCGGTCATCCAGGAACTAGTCACGCGGTTTCAGGTGATCCACGTCGCCATGTGGGGCGATGTGGACAACGCCACACTTCACCAGTGGGCAGACAGGGTACGCGACGACCTCTCGGCCATATCCGGGGTGAGCGAGGTGGAGCTCCAGGGGGCCAAGCCCTATGAGATCTCGATTGAGGTATCGGAGACCGCCCTCCGTCGATACGGATTGACCTTCGATCGGGTGGCCGACGCGGTGCGTGGCGCATCGCTCGACCTGCCGGGCGGAGCGGTGCGGGCCGAGGGCGGCGAGATCCTGCTGCGCACGGTGGGTCAGGCCTACCGGGGCACGTCGTTCGAAGACCTGGCGCTGATCACGCGAGCCGATGGGACCTACATCCGGCTGGGTGATGTGGCGACCGTGGTGGATGGCTTCGCTGAAACGGACCAGACCGCTTGGTTCAACGGCGTGCCTACGATCGTGCTGCGCGTGTTCCGTTCGCGGCAGATTGACGCGCCGACGGTCGCCAACGCCGTGGTCGACTACGTCGAAGCGCCAACCAGGACGCTGCCGCCTGGGCTGGCGCTGACCGTTTGGCAGGATCAGGCGCAGCAGCTGGAGCGGCAGCTTGGCCGGATGGTTCGCAACGGCCTCACCGGTGCTTTCCTCGTCTTCGTCTGCTTGGCGCTGTTTCTGCGTATCCGGCTGGCCTTCTGGGTGGGGCTCGGGATCCCGATCTCGTTCCTCGGCGCCCTGATGCTGATGCCCGGGCTGGACCTGTCACTGAATATGATGACGCTGTTCGGCTTCATGGTGGTACTGGGCATCGTCGTGGACGACGCCATCATCGTGGGCGAGAACATCTTCACGCATCAAGAGCGGCACGGCGACGGTTTACGCGGTGCCATTGAGGGGGCGCAGGAAGTCCTAGTGCCGGTCACATTCGGTGTGCTGACCACGATCGCCGCCTTCATGCCGATCATGCTGGTGGAAGGCATGATGGGGAAGTTCTTCGAGGCGGTGCCGATGGTTGTGACCTGCTGCCTCATCTTCTCGTTGGTCGAGTCGCTCCTGATCCTGCCGGCGCATCTCTCGTTCAGGCGCGGGCGGGGGGCGAGCCGCCCGGGCCAGGCCTACGGACTGGCTCGCCTTCTCAGCTGGTTCATCAAGAAGGTCTATGCGCCCTCCGTCGAGGTGGCGGTCAGCTGGCGCTACCTGACCGTGGCTTCTGGCACCGGCTTGCTGGTGGTCACCGTCGGCATGCTGTCCAGCGGCAGGGTGCCGTTCAACTTCTTCCAGGAGCCGCCGAGCGACTACGTTACCGCCGACATCACGCTTGCGCCCGGCGCGCCGGTGCAGCTGACCAGAGAGGCAGTCGCGGCGGTCGAGGCGGGCGCGTATCAGCTCGCCTCCGAGCTGCGGGATGCTCAAGGCCAGCCGCTAGTGAGCTACGTCTATTCGGCGGTGGGGGAGCAGCCGTTCGGCACAGCGCAGGGCGACGCCATGCTCAACGGCAGTTTGATTCTCGGTGGGAGCAATATTGGGGAGGTGACCATCGAGATCGACCCAGAGGCGGACCGGACCCTCGATGGCGATGACATCGCCGAGTTGTGGCGGGCGGCGATGGGACCACTACCGGGCGTCGAGGAGCTGACCTTTGCCGGGTCGCAGTTCAGCGCGGGCCAGGATGTGGACATCCAGCTGACCGGTCTCGACCTCGATGAGCTCGAGTCGGCCACCGCGGCTCTGCGCGAGTATTTGATCCGCTATCCTGGGTTGCGAGACGTGACCGATACCGCCAGGGCCGGTAAGCAGGAGCTCCGACTCGGGATCAAGCCGGAGGCGATTCACCTCGGACTGTCGCAACGCGACCTCGGCCGGCAGGTGCGCCAGGCCTTCTACGGTGAAGAAGTCCAGCGGATCCAGCGCGGGCGGCACGATGTGCGCGTTATGCTTCGCTATCCGCCTGAGCATCGGCGGTCGGTCGACAACCTTGATCGGATGTGGATCCGGACGCCGGCCGGCGACGAGGTGCCGTTCCGCTCGGTGGCCGACGTCGAAGAAGGGCGGGGGTTCTCGACGATTCAACGGGTGGATCGTCAGCGAGTGATCAACGTCCGGGCCGCGGTTGGTGTGGGTGCCTCGGCGAATGAAGTGGTCGGCGATCTCGAAGCGACGATCTTGCCCGAGATCCTTCAGTCGCATCCCGGCGTAACCTATCGTTTGGCTGGCATGCTCGGTGAGCAGCAGGACAGCCTGAGCGGGCTGACCCAGGGCTTTGGACTGGCGTTGCTGCTGATCTATACCTTGCTCGCCATTCCGCTGAAGTCGTACGTGCAGCCGCTCATCATCATGGCGGCCATTCCGTTCGGGCTGGTGGGCGCTTACTGGGGTCACGTTGTTATGGGCGCCGAGCTCACCCTGGTGTCACTTTTCGGCTTGGTGGCGCTGGCGGGTGTGGTGGTCAACGACAGTCTGCTCATGATCGACTTCATCAACCGGAAGCGCCGGGTGCACGGCGATGTCGTCGAAGCGGCCTGCGAAGCTGGCATTGCCCGTTTCCGTCCCATCCTACTAACGTCGCTGACCACCTTCGGCGGGCTGGTGCCGGTGCTTATCTCGCGCGACCTCGAGACACAGAGTCTCGTCCCTATGGCCATCTCCCTGGCCTTCGGAGTCGTCTTCGCCACCGTGATTTCGCTGGTGTTGGTGCCCGCGGCTTACGTCATCATCGAAGACGTTCGCGCGGTGCTCGTTGGGCGCCCGAACGCGCCGGACCAGGCCCAGGCCGAAACAGCGTCTGCCTAGTCGTCATTGTCTCGCTTGCCTACCTCCGTCAGAGGTGGTCTGATCCGAGTACCGCGCATAGGGAGGTCAACGGCGATGCGAAGACACGGCGTGTTGACGGGGTTGGTCTCGATGCTGGCCGCTCTTGGAGCGGCATGCGTTCCTACTGAACCGGCCGAGGAGGCGACGGCGCGATCGCCGGCCATTCCGTCGCCCACGTTCCACCATATCCACATCAACTCGGTGGATCCGGAGCGGTCGCTCGAGTGGTACGGCACCTACTGGCCGCAGGGCAGCGTGACGACCCATGCGGGCTTCCCGGCGTTCTACGACGACATCTACCTGCTGTACACCCAGGTCGCCGAGCAGGCACCGGGTGGCTTCGATCGGGAGTTGCAGCGCAGCGAGCCACAGAGCGGCTTCTGGACCTTCGGATCGACCTTCGCCGGAGCCAACACCGAGCAGCCGCGGGCCCGGTTCGCGGCCCTCGACTCCGCGGCCTTCGAGCTGGTCACGCTCTACGGCGGCCCTGGCGGTGACAACACCTCGCTTCACTCACTCGGTTTGCCTCTGGGCGAAGCGCTCCTCCCGTTGAGCCAGATCGATGAACGGATCGCCGAAGATCTGCCGCCACCGGCCACTTCTGGTCTCGATTTCGGCTATCTGGTCGATCCGGACGGGATGCTGGTCGAGTTCACGGCTGGCCGGACCGACAACTTCCGGAGCCATACCCACTTCTGGGGGGAGGACCCGCTCTGCAGCGCCAACTGGCATGTTGAGCACCTGGGTGCTACCTTCCCCGAGAACCAGAACAGCTTCAGCACTGAGTTCAACTTCGGGCGAGACGGCTGGGACCCCTGCGAGGTGCAGACCGGCGAGGTGACCTATCCGACCTACATGGAGGTGGGCCAGCTGAGGATTCCAGCCGGAAACGCACGCGTCGCGAATGCGAGCTGGCTCTGGTATCCGCGTCAGTGTCGCGACGGGCGTTGCGGTGATGGCAACGATCGGCCGCTTGCGCCGTCACGCGGGCAGGTCGTTGACCATGTTGGTTTGACCTATCCTGACCTCGATACCGTGATCGCGCACCTCGAAGCCACCGGCGTGCCGATCCTCGAAGGACCGTATCCGTTTGGCGAGACGCGGGCCCTGTTGGTTGAGGACCCGAACGGTCTGGCTTACGAGTTGATTGAAGCCTTCGACTAGATGAGGTGCCGAGCATCCGCTGCCAAGTCAGTAATAGCCTGTTGGTGCTGGTCGTTTGGGACGAAGTCCCACGTAAGGAGGAGGAGACACGCCATGCGTACGGTGCTCTCTGTGTATCACCCGGCAACCGTGGTGACCACGGCGGTCGTGATAGCGGCCGCTCTGGCGGGAGGCCCAGTGGCCGCCCAGACGGGTGCCGCCGACGGCGCATGGGGCGTGTTCGGCGCCGACGCCGGCGCGACGCGCTACTCGCCGCTGGACCAGATCGACGCCGGCAACGTGGACGAGCTGGAAGTGGTCTGGCGCTGGAGTGCCCGTGACCAGGGCACACCGCCACCGTCCGGGCGGACGCAGATCAGTCCGTTGGTGATCGATGGCGTCCTGTACACGACTATCGGCAACCAGCGGAACGTCATCGCGCTTGACTCGGCGACCGGTGAGTCTATCTGGGGATGGCAGCCGGGCGACAACGAGCAGCGATGGGGCGACATTATCGAACCGGTGGCTCGGAGCGCCGGCCGGGGGGTCAGCTACTGGACCGACGGTGCCGGAGACGATCGCATCTATGTGGTGACGCCGAGCTACCAGCTGGTGGCCCTAAATGCGCACACCGGAGAGCGGGTCGGCTCGTTCGGTGACGGCGGGGTCATCGATATGATGGACGACCTGCGCTGGGACGAGCGGCCGGCCGCTCTACGGGCGGGCCGGGTGGCCAACACCTCACCCGCGGCCATCCTGGGGAACACGCTGGTGGCCTCTATCTCACTGCATACGGGAAGCGTACCGACCCGTGCCTCACCCAACGAGGTGTGGCCGATGAACATGCCGGGCGACGTGGTGGCCTACGATGTGCGCACCGGAGAGACGCTCTGGCGTTTCAATACCGTACCAAAGGAAGGGGAGTTTGGGGTCGAGACCTGGTTGAAGGCCGACGAATTGCTCTGGGAGGTGGGGACGGGCACTCACCCATGGGTCGAGGAGTCCCCGGAACTTCTCGAAGCGTCCTGGAAATACACCGGCAACGTGGGGCACTGGGCGCCGGTCACGGTCGATGAGGAGCTTGGGTTGTTCTACGTACCCACCGAGACCGCCACCAACGACTACTTCGGCGGGTATCGTCCAGGTGACAACCTATTCGCGAACTCGCTGATCGCGCTTGACGCCGAGACGGGCGAGCGACGGTGGCACTTTCAGTTCACTCACCACGAGCTCTGGGACTACGACATTCCGACCGCGCCGATCCTCGTTGATATCGAGGTGGACGGGACCCCGGTGAAGGCAGTGGTTCAGCTCTCGAAGCAGGGGTTCGCCTACGTGCTTAACCGCGAGACCGGCGAGCCGGTCTGGCCGATCGATGAGCGTCCCGTGCCCGAGTCCGACGTGCCGGGGGAGTGGACAGCTCCGACCCAGCCCTTTCCGACCAAGCCGCCCGCATTCGATCGTCAGGGCGTACTCGAAGACGACCTCATCGACTTCACGCCCGAACTCCGGGCCGAAGCGCTCCAGATTACTGAGGATTTCCGGTTGGGGCCGCTCTATACACCGCCGTCGCTAGTGGAGGAGGGCGGCAACCAGGGGACCCTCGCACTACCAAGCGCGGGTGGTGGCGTCAACTGGCCGGGCGGCGCGGTCGACCCGGTGGACGACGTGCTCTTCGTGCCATCCGCCACGCGACTCCAGTTGTTCGCGCTGACCGAGGGTACGGAGAATACAGGCGTTCGCTATCACATCTCGTTCGCGCGGGGCGCCCCGCGCGTCCGGGATCTACCGCTGATCAAGCCGCCCTACGGTCGAATTACCGCGATCGACCTGAAGGCGGGCGAGATCCTCTGGCAGGTACCGCACGGCGAGACGCCGCGTTATATCAGCGAGCATCCCGATCTGCAGGACGTCGACATCCCGCGGACGGGTACGCCTACCCAGGGGTCGGGGTTGCTAGTCACCTCTGAGCTGTTGTTCTCTGGCGAGGGGGCGCGGGGTGCGCCGCTGCTCCGAGCGTATGACAAGGTGACCGGTGCGGTCGTCTACGAGATTCAGCTCGCCGGGCCTACCACTGGCTTCCCGATCACCTACATGGCAGACGGGAAGCAGCACATCGTGGTGAGCGCGCTCGACGAGGACAACATCGCCGAGCTAGTGGCGTTCGCATTGCCCTAGCTCAGGAGGACAGAAGCAATGAGTGCAGACCAAGGTCAGTCAACGTTGAAGAAGGCGCTGCTAGGCGTGGGCGCTACCCTGGTGCTCGTATTGCTCGGCGGCGGGCTGGCATGGACGGTGAATTGTCCATGCGAAACCACGCCCGGGTTCGTCTTGCTGGGAGACTCCCATGACGAACCGATCAACGACTGGAGCTTCGCCAACGCCGTGTCGCTCTGCCAGATTCAGGTCAGTATCACGATGCGCCCGCACTCGGTCAACGTGAACTGCATGGCCACGCCTGAGGGGGAGCTGTTCATCAGCTGTTCGTTCGGCGACGACAAGTACTGGTGTCCGCGCGTGCAGACGGATCACTCCGGACGACTGCGTCTCGATGGCGTGGTCTACCCGGTGTTCCTGAACCGCGAGATGGACCAGTCGATGCTCGATCGGGTGTGGTCGGCGCGTATGCGCAAGTTGCAGAATCCGGCCGTGCAGGCCCAGCAGCCGGGCGGCGGCGGGACGCCGCCGGCGCTCGATACCCCACGGCCAGACACCTGGTGGTCCTTCCACGTGACCTCAAGGTCGTAGCGTTTTCAGGCTGAGGATCGTGGGAAGGACGCTCGTCTTGGGCGATACTGTTTGGATGCGCTACCTGAGAGAGATCGCTATTGTCACACTGTCCGCTCTGTTCGCTGTAAGCCTCGCGCCGGCAGTAATGGCTCAACCGCGTCCGCTCGACGACCCAATTCCGGAGACCATCCAGAAGGGCGACCTAGTGGCCGGGGTCGAAGAGTTCGTCCGCTTCCCTCGCACGATCGAGTCGAACAGCGAGTCGGCGTCGACCAATCCAGCCTATGCCCGGTTGCAGTACCTGGTACCGATCCCAGACGGGTCGGGACGGCTCGTGGTGAATGACCTGCGGGGCGTGCTCTACATTGTCGATGAAAGTGGGCGGCCGCCGACCGAGTTCATGGACATGCGCACCATGGACATCGGCTTCGACGACTCGATGTTCCCGAATGAGTCCGGCCTGGTTAGTGTCACGTTCCATCCGCAGTTCGCCGAAGAGGGGTCGCCCGGCTACGGGAAATTCTATGCGGCCTACAGCGCCGGGTCGGCGACCGGCGTGGCGGACTATCTCGACGACGATGCCGAGAGTCACGAGAGCGTGATTCTGGAGTTTACGGCTACCGATCCGACCGCAAACGAGTTCAGCGGCACCTCTCGCGAGGTGTTCCGCATCGGCCAGTTCGCGCCGAATCACAACATCGGCACGCTGGCCTTCAACCCGAACGCCGTGCCAGGCTCCCCCGACTTCGGCATGTTGTACGTCTGTCTGGGTGACGGCGGCGCCGCCCACGACCCGCGCGACTTTGGTCAGTCGCTGGAGATACCGCAGGCGGCCATCATTCGGATCGACCCGCTCGGTGGCGAGGGTGGCCGAGGATATGGCATCCCCTCTGACAATCCGTTCGTCGGCCAGAGCGGTGTGGCTCCAGAGATCTGGGCCTTCGGACTGCGCCATCCCCAGCATTTCTCGTGGGATACCGACGGCACGATGTTTATCGGTGACATCGGGCAGAATCAGGTGGAGGAGATCAATCTTGGGCGCGCCGGGGCCAACTACGGCTGGCGCCTCCGGGAAGGCACCTTTTCCAGCGGTTACGCGGTGGGGCGCGGCCCTGGGCCGGTGTATCCCCGGCAGGAATCTGACGCTGACCTGGTGGATCCGGTCGCGCAGTACGATCACGATGAGGGCGCGGCGGTGGGTGGTGGCTATGTCTACCGCGGGAGCGCGATTCCAGCGCTTCAGGGCAAGTTCGTGTTTGCCGAGTTCCCTCGCGGCCGGCTGCTGGCGATCGATGCGGATAATCTTGACCCGGACGGGCTGAACGAGATCACCGAGATCCGCCTAAGGTTTGACGGTCAGGAGCGAGACCTGGTGGACGTGGCCGGTTTCCCGAACACCTACGGGCCTGGCAATCGGGTCGATCTGCGAGTGGGTGTCGATTCTGAGGGCGAGCTCTACCTCGTGACCAAGGGGAATGGCTGGGTCTACAAGCTGGTGGCGCCCTGAACCGTTTCAGAAAGGCCAGAGATTATCGCGTTCCTCGAAGGCGCGAAGACAGGCTCGACGGATGCAGGTGACTAGCGCCTACTCCACGACCACCGTAAGGTTCTCGTAGCTGAAGTTCGAGCCGTCGCTGGCCACCGCGCGAAGGACATACTCGCCAGGCTCGGCGAAGGTGACGTCCGCCACCCAGGTGTTGTCTCCGGGGACTTCCGGCAGGATGTAGGGCGGTGACCATGGGGAGTTTCCCCAGACCCGCGTATCCATCCAGGCCTTCATCTGTTCCGGGCTGAATCGGACGTGGTGTGCTGGCCCGCGATACACGGTCCACATCATCCGTAGACCTGGTGCGCCGGAGACTACGACCGACCCGACGCCCCGTGTGCTGTAGAGGTCGTCGAGTGTCTTGGGCGGCTCACGGTTAGCCCGTGGAGGGTAGTTGTCTGGATCTACTGCGTGGGCTCGGAGCGTGAGCGGATCGCCGACGCTTACCGTGCGACGGAGTGTGCCCTCCACACTCAGATTCGGGGCCTGGTTGTCGCGTAGCCGGTCATCGAGACTGCCGAAGGCACCGCCGACTTCGGTCGACATCACCTGGGTGTCCATCCGGTAGTCGGGTCGAAGCGACGCGTAGACCCGGTTTCGGGTGCCGTGCGAGGTCAGCGTCCACACTAGTTCCTTTTCATCGAAGTTTGCCGGTACTTCCACCGTGAACAGGAAAGGGTTGCGCCGCGGGTAGAAATGGGTGGGCTGGCCTCGATCGATGTCTGACGCGACGATGCGGTCGACTTCGATGTCGTCCATCGCGCCAGCCTCGGTCAAGGCGAAGTAATTGTCAGGCCCCACCGGGATGTCGAACTGTTCCTCCCAGTTGGAGTTCATGTAGCCGAACCAGAGCGTGTAGGTGCCGTCCTCGTTGGGCCACCATCCTTCGAACGCCGGGTGGACGCTCTGGCCCCGCAGGAACATGAAGCGGGTCTGCGCCTCGAGTGCGGCCGGGCACGCGAGTACGGCCGTCAGCGCTAGCGCGGCCGATGTCAGCCGAGCGGCGAGAGGGCCGAGCCGCAGACGCAGACCGGCTGTCACTGGCTGTCCCCACCGTCCGTGGTGGCGGTCTCCTCGGTCGGAATCGGCGCCCAGCAGAGCGGGCAGCCCACATCGTATTCGTTCCGGCTTTCCATGGCGGCTCGACGTTCGGTCATCTCGTCCTGGAACTGCTTCTCGGTCAGCTCCACGGCGTAGCCGAGGTCGATGAACATGTTGGCAACCGATCGACGGCCCCCGCCTGCCCAGTTACGGTTGTCGGCAAGGTTCTCGTTGCCGGCGGTGGTGTCGAGGAAGCCGACGATGTGCAGGATAGTTCCCTTAGGCAGCAGCGGTGCCGCGTCGTCCTCGTAGACGTACTGCTTCACCCAGTTGTGGTCGTAGCCGACACAGTTCAAGGTGAAGTGGTTGCCGCCCCAGATCGCCTCCATACACATGCGGGTCCCGGGGGCGTGCAGGTGCGGTTCGAAGGCGATGATCTTCGTGTGCTGCTCGAGTACCTCGAACGAGTGGAACTCCTGGTCGGCCCGACCGGGCATCACGTCGATGTCGTTACCGTTCCCCAACCGCACTGGTGCTCGACCGCCATACTCCGGCTCGTAGCCTTTCGGATGGAAATGGAATCCGAATTCGAGATGTCCAGTGGTTTCCTGGATGCCGTTCGAGTGGAGATGACTCGCGCCTAGATGCAGCGCCGAGTTGGCCTGCAGCAGCGTCCCGAATTTCTCCGCGAAGATGTCCGGGTTCCGGCCCACCTCGTGGATGGGCCAGCGGATCCTCGTGTCGTCGAGGACCTCGGTGCCGGCCTCGTTCAGCACTCCACTCGAGTAGGTCATGTGGTGGAAGATGTAGCGTCCGCCGACCGTGTCTGAGCCTGAGGCGGGTGGGATGTTGTTGACCTCCCGTACCTCGACGGCCTTCACATATCGATCCTCAGTCAAACCGGTTGGTACGAGTCCGATGTCTCCCCAGCGGTCGGGTCCGATGGCGGGCAGCGTGATCTCCGGTCCCCTCAGGGTCAGATCCGGTTCGCCAAGTGCCCACTCACCCGCTTCGGTGAATTCGAGGGCCGGCGGCATATCCGCTTGGTTACCCAGCGGCGCGCCGTTGTCGACCCAGGCCTGGATCTTGGCCAGCTCGAGGTCGCTGAGTGACGTGTCGTCCTTGAACCGGGTGATGCCGATGTCCTTCTCCAGATAGAACGGTGGCATTGCGCCCATCCGGTCACGGATGGCGGTCCGGTGCTTGATGGAGCGCGCCCACGGCCTTACCTCCTGATAGGTGACGAGTGACATCGGCGCGCCGCCGTTGGGACGATGACAGCTTTGGCAGCTGCGCTGCAGGATCGGGCCGATGTCCTTGGCGAATGTGACGTCGGTCGGCGCGATGCCGAAGTCGGCCAGGTCGTAGTAGTGGACCTCCGGATGCGGGTCTGCGCCGGCAATTGATTGACCGGTGGCCAGTGTCGGCCACGCAAGCACCGCTAGCACGGCGTAGGGGAACGTCGCCTTTAGCATTCGATCCTCCCTCAGAACGTACTTCGTACTTGGAACATGGTACCAGAATCAGCCGCATCCGCTCATTTCGCCGCCGTCTCGGCGTCGTAGAGCACTATTGCGCGCCGACTCCGTTAGGTTCAGTAGCCGCGCTTCAGCCCTGTGGCGCCCCTCGTCGAGTGCGGAGCGCCAAAATAGGTAGAACCGACAGGTCATGTACTCGGTCGGTCAGCGGGCGGTCTCTATGAGCTCGCCGTCGACGTGCAACTCTGCCTCAAGCGATATCGGCCGCCGAAGGCATGGCGTCTTGCGCCCCCAGCCGTGTGACCGACATGGCGGCGGCCAGACAGCCGAATTCGACGCTGGCGATCAGGTCGAGGCCTTTGGCCAATCCGGCCGCCACAGCGCCATTAAAGCAGTCGCCGGCGGCAGTTGAATCTACCGCTGTCACCTGTGGAGCCGGAACGAAGGTGGTCTGGTTCTGGTGTGCTAGACAGACGCCGGCTGGCCCCAGAGTGAGCGCCACGTGGGCGGCGCCGGCATCGATCAAGGCACCGGCGGCGGTCCGGGCAGAGTCCTGATCGGTTACCTTCAGACCGGTCAGGCGTTGCGCCTCGGTTTCGTTCGGGGTCAGAAGATAGACGCCACCCAGGAGGTCCCTTGGTAGCGGTCCTTCGGGCGCTGGCGCGGGGTCGAGGATGACGCGACAGTGGCGCTCGGCCGCAATAGCCACCGTTCGCTGGACGGCCTCCATCGGGATCTCGAGCTGGAGGAGGACAAGGGCCCCTGCCGGTAGCTCGCCGCAGGCATGTTCGACGTCGGCGGGGCTAAGCGCGGCGTTGGCACCTGGCGCCACCACGATTTGGTTCTCCCCGGCTGCATCGACGCTGATGAGGGCTACCCCTGACGGGCGGTCAGGATCGCGGCTGACGTGGGTGCATGTCAGCCCATCGCGTTCGAGGCTGGCCATAGCGGCGTCGGCGAAGATGTCGGTGCCGAGTCGGGCCACCATCGAGACGCTGGCGCCGAGCCTGGCGGCGGCGACCGCCTGGTTGCCTCCCTTGCCGCCCGGGCTCATGAAAAAGTCGCCGCCCAGCACCGTCTGACCCGGGGCAGGTAGCTGGCCGGTCTTCACCACCAAATCCGTGTTGAGGCTCCCAATAACGTAAACGGGGGCGCGGGTCGACTGGTCCATGGCTCACGAGCCCCGTCGGCCGAACTGGCGGGGGCAAGAGGACGACCCTAGCATAGATGCCGCACGAGGGTTGCTGCGCTGCCGCGCCTTGGCACGCGGGACACGATGCCGATATCGGCTACCGCTGTCGCCGCAGGAATCCTCGTGGTGTCAGGCATCAGCGCCGCCGCCCATACAGCCGGTCCGGTCGACGGTGGGGGCAGTGTCGCAGCGTTCGAGTTGTCCGAGTTGGGGTTCTTGTCCGACGAGCCATGGGCTCTTATGAAGGACTTCGCGATGAGCGGGGGTGACTGCAACTCACACGAAGCTCACCGGGGTCGGCGTCGAGGTGGAGCTCCACACCTAGCGGTTGGCTCGGCGTCGGTGTATAAACGTCAGGATTGCGAGGATTACTGATGACGAAGCGACGCCATCCGCTCGCCGCTGCCTTGATCCTGCTGCTGGCGCCTGTGCTGACCATTCCGTCGGTGGTTGCTAACGAGAACGACTACCAACCTGGCCCCGCGTCCTGGGTGGGAGACCTGACGCCCATCACCGAGGCGGACTGGAGTTACGACCGGGCCGAGCATCTACTTGGACGAGCCGGTTTCGGCGGTACACCGGACGAGATTCAGCGTCTAGTCGATATGACACCAGCCGATGCGGTGGCATCGCTGGTCGACTTCGACGGAGTCGCCAATGACCACCTGCTGCCGTTTGAGCACTCCGGGTTCTTCGATGAGTCCCTCGCTGACTTTCCGCCCAGTCGTCCCGCGGCCACGGAGCTTGCGCAGGAGACCGGGAAGAGCATGGGCATCCGGGTGAAGCCGGAGGGTGGCAACCGCCACATGCAACCGGTATCGGACCGGTTCTTCTACTGGATCCGGGCGTCACAACTCGAAAGCCGTCGGGTGGCCTATTGGTGGGCGGAGCGGATGCTCGACACCAATCGCCCCTTGCAAGAGAAGCTGGCGCTCTTCTGGCACGGGCACTTCGCGACTGCTGAAGGAAAGGTACGCGACTACCGGAAGCTCCTCGGCCAGGTTGAACTCTTCCAGCAGCACGCTGTGGGGAACTTCGGCGATCTCGTCGAAGCGGTCGCGAAGGATCCCGGCATGCTCTACTACCTGGATGCCGGCGTAAACGTGAAGGGCGCGGCCAACGAGAACTTTGCTCGCGAGGTGATGGAGCTCTTCACTATGGGCGTCGGCAACTATTCTGAGCGGGATGTGCGTGAGGCGGCCCGCGCGTTCACCGGGTGGAACTACGTTGACCTCGACTTCGTGGTCAACGCCGACCAGCACGATGACGGCGAGAAGGAGTTTCTCGGGCAGACTGGACACTTCGACGGCGTGGACGTGTTGCGCATCATTCTCGATCAGCCGGTCACCGCTGAGTACATCGCGGCCAAACTTTACCGTTTCTTCGTTCGGGCCGATCCGAGCGACGCGCTGGTCGCCGCGCTCGGAGAGGTCTTCCGAGGCGCCGACTACGAGCTTCAGCCCTTACTGAGCACGATTTTCCTGTCGCGCGACTTCTATAGCGAGGCCTCTTACGGCGCGCATATCAAGGGGCCGGTCGAGCATGTCATCACCATGCTGAACCAGCTGGACGCCGACGACGTGCCTGGCGTGCCAGACTTCAACCGGACGACCACCGGGCTGGGGCAGCAGCTGCTCAACCCGCCGTCGGTGGCCGGCTGGGCGCAGGGGCAGGCCTGGATCACGCCCGCCCTGCTGCAGCGGCGAGGCAACGTCGCGTTCAACGTTCTGTTCCCTGACGTTGTCGGGTTCCAGGACCCAAACTTCCTGTCGAGTGGCGGCGATGCCATCATCGGCGAGCGCCTCAGGAGCGGGCAGAACTTCACCGCCGCCATCGCGCTCGATCCAACCGCTGAGCAGACTGCCTTCAACATGGCGGCGCGCGAGCGAGACGAGCTGTTCAACACACGGGTCTCTGGCTATCGGGCCTGGGCCACCGCCATGCAGAAGCTCATTCCGACCCCACGTGGCGCGGTCCGGATCGACATGACCCGGATGGTGCTGGACGCCGGAGCGACCACCACGACCGAGGCGGTCGACCATCTGCTTGGCCGATTCCTCCGGATGCCGGTGTCGACCGAATTCCGCTCCGGCTTGATCGAGTTCCTTGGTGACGAGCTGGCCAGCGACGACTTGGTGCGCGCCGAGACGTATCTGGAAGACCCGCTCCGGATGGTCACCCATCTGATCATGAGCACGCCGGAATACCAGATTGATTGAGAGGACAACCGCATGACTTTGTCGAATCGTGGAAAGCGGCTCATTGACGAAAGCGGCGTCTCGCGCCGGCAGGCGCTCAAGATCGGAGCCCAGGGCATCGGGCTGGGGATCCTGAGCGGCGTCAGCCCGTTGCCGCCGATGTTTACGGCGGCCTCGACCGCGCTCGCCGCCACCCCTGGCAAGATTCTCGTGGTGTTCGAGTGGTTTGGTGGCTACGACGGACTGAGCACCTTCGTCCCGTATGGCGACGATGCGCTGTATCGCCAGCGGCCGAATGTGGGCGTCCGCGAGCAGAACGTCATCAAGGCGGACGAGCACTTCGGCTTTCACCGCTCGATGCTCGGCATGCACCGGCTCTGGGACGAGGGTAACGTGGCCGTCATCCATGGCGCCGGGTATGACCAGCCGTCGTTCTCGCACTTCGCGTCCAGCTCCTACTGGCACACGGGCGCTCCGAACAGCGGCGAACCCTACGGCTGGTACGGACGCACCGCCGATGCTCTCGACCCCGATGGGACGCCGAACTATCTGGTGAACATCTCGTCTACCCAGAGTCTGGCGGTTCGGGCCCGCGACCACGTGCCGGTGGTCTTCCAGGATCCCACCGGCTTCCGGCGCGATCTGTTTCAGCCGCAGCAGGCCCAGGTGGGGCGTCTCGGCAACGGGCAGGCGGCCAAGAACGACACGCACCGATTTCTGCTCGACGTGAACCAGAGCGCGCGTGAAGCGTCAGCGCTAGTGCGGCAGGCCTGGCAGAACTACTCGCGTACCCGCACCCCAGACCTGCGACTGCTCGACCTCGACAAGGTGGTGGCGCTCATCGAGAACGACTTCCCGGCGCGCCTCTACTACGTGCGGCTCCGCGGCAGCCTGTTCGATACGCACGTCAACCAGGAGAGCCCGTTCGACCGGCAGGTACAGTACTGCTCGGACGCGGTCTGGGGGTTCTTCGAGGAGATGAAGCGGATCGGCAAGCAGGACGACGTCTCGGTGTTTATCCACAGCGAGTTCGGCCGTCGCGTGCCGGAAAACACCAGCCTGGGTACCGACCACGGCACGGCGAACGTGTCGTTCGCCGTCGGCGGCGGGGTGCAGGGCGGCCAGTACGGGACGCCGCCCAGCCTCACCGATCTCGTGCTTGGTGACAACCTGCAGCACACCACCGACTTCCGGCGGGTCTATGCGAGCCTGATTGAGGAGTTCCTGGGTTACCAGCAGTCTGAGAAGGTGCTGGGTGGGAAGTTCGAGACGCTCGGGATGTTTTGAGACCTGCGGGTGTCTCGTTTCGGAGGGTGAGAGAGGGCCGGCGGGAGCCGGCCCTCTTTTCGTTTAGTGGTCGTTGGCGGCCAGGTGCTCGCGGAGCAGGTCGCGCCCGAAGTCGTTCTCGAAGTCACGCCATACCGAGTGGACGTGGTTGCCGCCCCCCTGCGTGCTGTCGTACTCGATGAGGAACGACGGCCCCTGCACCCGGTAGTAGTGCCCGTCCCCTCGCTCGATGCCTCCGGCCCAGGCGAACCCGATGCTGTCCCAGTTCTCCTTGACCTGCGCGACCCGCTCGGCGGCGATGTCGTTGGCCATCGTCGAGGTGTAGGACTCGATGACGTCCATCAGCATCTCCTGCTGTGCGTCGGTCATGGCCGAGGCCTGCAGCCCTGCCGGCGACAGCGGGTCGATCTCGAGCTCGGCGCCGGTGATGATGTCGTCGGGCGCTTCTTCGGCCACGATGGCGGTCGAGCGCTGCGAGCCATCGAGCGCCTGCACCAGTGCGCGGGCCGTGTCTTCACGTCCGGCCAGCGCGCGAAGTCCGGCGTGCCGGCCCTCCTTGACCTGGGCCGGGTTCGAGCCGAAGAAGCTGGGTGATGCCGCCACCGACCGGCCGTCAACGATGGTGAAGTCGAGTGACAAGTGGTGCCCCTGCACGCGCCAGCCCCAGGCGCCGGTCGGGCCGGGCGTACCGAACACCGAGAAGAAGTACCACTCGGGGTTCCGGTCGAAACGGCCGTTGGTCTCGATGGTGGACAGGATGCCCTCGAGCTCCATGACCGTCGTCGCGGTGAGATAGCCACGCTGGCTGAGTCCGGAGCTCAGCAGGTCGTGGGCCCGCATCCGCTGCCCGGCGTTCATGTCGATGAGGGTCACGCCGTTACGCGGGAACATCTCGGTCGGGATGAAGTGGAACTTCTCCCGTTCCTCGGACTGGATCTCGAAGGTCGCCTCCGCCCGCTGGGCTGAAGACAGGCTGTCGAGGAAGGCGTTGGCAGCGGCCGCCATGTTCGCCGCGGACCGCTCTGCGGCCACCATCGGACCGACCACCCCGAGCGCTACCAGGACCAGCGCGACGAGAAGACGTGGAGACTTCAGGCTCATTCCGTCACTCCTTCACTAGAAAGTGGCCTCAAGGATAGCGGTCCCTGCCCGGACGCATCAAGCAGGGGCCGGGGCGGCGCCTACCCCTCGGAGACATTCAGGTGTCGCTCGATCGTGGGGCTCGGGGCGCCATTCAGCTCGGCGTAGGGGCCGGCAAAGAACAGCACCGGGGCGCCAGACTGGGGTGGAGCCAGCTGCAGGTCGCGCCCGACTGACCACGCGACGTGGTTCATCTCGAGCGTTCCGAACAGCCCCTCCGTGCCAAATTTACACGTGCACGAGGCATCGACCGGGATCCATCCGAGGCCGGTGGCGAAGAACTCGGCCCAGCAGTGATAGCCGCAGATGTCGCAATCCTCCTCTCCAGGCGTAGTCGGTTCGAGGGCTTGCCCCAGTACCAGCCGCGCGGGGATGCCGGCCGAGCGAGCCAGCGAGATGAAGAGCGCATGAATGTCGTTACAGTTGCCGACCGAGCAGGCCATTGCATGCTGCGTGCTGCCGGTACCTGATTGCCGGGTGGCGTCGTATTGCATGGCGCCGGTGACATAGTCGAAAAGACGTCGAGCCTGGCCAAGCGGGTTGGTCTCGTTCCCCACGACCGACGCGGCCAGTGCTCTCGTCGCGTCACTGATGTCCACGTGGCGTTCCGGCGCTAGGTGCTGGGCAAAGGGCGTCGGGTTGCCGAGAGGTCGGACGCAGCTCTCGTGAAGCTCGTGGGTCACTTGAAGCCGCTCAACGTCGTAGCGGACTTCAACGTCCAGAGGCGCGGTCATCTCATCGAGCCGCAGGTGGGCCATCTGGTTCCCGTGCTCCGGTTCCCGTGTGACCGACCAGCCTGCGCCAGACGGCAGCTCGCACGCTAGCACGCGCTGGTAGGGCGTATCAGTGACGAGCGGAATCCACAGGTCTAAACGTCCTGCGCCGGATGTTACGCGCATCCGATCAGCAATCCCGTAGCGCGCCGGAGTGGGCGCTTCGCGAACGGTCGGTCTCGGGCACTCGGCCACGGTCAAGGCTGCCTCCAGGAGGATGGAAGGTAAAGCTGCTTCGACTATACAACGCGCCGATGCAGGGTGCCTCCGAGCCGACCGATGGTCGCGGGGAGTAGCTTCGTCATTGCCGGCTATCCGGAAGCCGCTCCAGGCATCATCTCCAACACCGGTAGACAAGCATGGTAGCGGTCTCTATGCTGAGTCGAACGCCGGATTCTCTCGTCATCGAGACGCTACGAAGGGACTGATTCATGACCACGCGACTGCGCGCTGGATTTGCTGCCGCTCTGCTCCTGTCATCCGGCTTGGCCGTGCATGCCGCCGATGACCCGGTGCAGCTGACCTATGGCCAGGTATCCGGGGTCGAGGTCGAGGATGGAGTCACCGTGTATCGCGGGATTCCGTTCGCCGCGCCCCCGGTCGGTGACCTCCGCTGGAAACCGCCCCAGCCACCGATTCCTTGGCGGGGGGTACGCGCTGCCGACACGTTCGGCCCGGCCTGCATGCAGGGACGGTCTCAGCTGATGAGCGAGGATTGCCTCTATCTCAACGTGTGGACCGGCGCGGAGAGCGCCGATGCCGGCTTGCCCGTCATGGTGTGGATTCATGGCGGCGGTTGGAGCTCGGGTGCGAGCAGCGTGGGCATCTACAACGGCGCGGGGTTCGCTGAGAAGGGCGTGGTCCTCGTGTCGGTGAACTACCGGATGAACGAGTTCGGCTTCATGGCGCATCCGGTGCTCTCGGCCGAGTCGGAGCGTGGGGTGTCCGGCAACTACGGGATCCTCGATCATGTGGTGGCGCTCGAGTGGGTGCGCGACAACATCAGGGGGTTTGGAGGCGACCCCGGCAACGTGACGATCTTTGGCGAGTCGGCTGGCGGCGCCAGCATCTACTCGCTGATGGCGACGCCGCTCGCCAAGGGGCTGTTCCATCGCGCGATCTCCGAGAGCACCTGGATCACGCCGAACAACGTGGCGCATCTGACTCGCCACAACGGTTTCTCTGACAGCGCGGAGGAACGTGGGCGCCGTGCCATTGCCGCAAAGCTCGACGAGCTTGGGCAGTCCACCGACGGTGACCTGGCGGCCACGATGCGAGCCATGTCTGCCGATGACCTGATGAGCATGCAGTTCAGCGTGTCGCTGGCGGTCGATGGCTGGGTGATGCCCGAACCGCCGGCCGACATTTTTCGCGCCGGTGACCATAACATCGTGCCGCTGCTTGCCGGTGTCAACGATGGCGAGGGACTGATGTTTGTGCGCCCCAGTCGGACGTTCGAGACGCTGGACGAGCAACGGTCGGAACGGACGGACGAGTGGGGCGAGCATGGGCGCGGGATGGCCGAGCACTATCTGGCCAGGTCGGCCGACCAACTCTATACCAGCGAGGTGGACTACAACACGGACCTCTGGTTCGCGCGTCCCAACCGCGAGCTCCTTAACGCGAACGCGAACGCTGCTGGCGACACGTTCATGTATCTGTTTACCAGGAATTTACGAGATCCGGCCGAGCGGGCGCCGCATGCCATGGAGCTGATGTATGTGTTCCAGACATTGCCAGGGCAGGCTCCGGACACCGACCGGCAGATCTCCGATCTGATCAGCGACTACTGGGTGCAGTTCGCGGCCGCGGGCGATCCGAACCGCGACGGGCTTCCCGCCTGGCCCGCCTACGATTCAGGTGAGCAGGCGTATCAGATTCTCGGGGTCGAAGTGGGGCAGGGTAGCGGATTTCGCCGCGCCGAGCTGGACGAGATGGACCGCTACTTTACGGCGACCTACGACAGCGCCCGCTGAATGAAAAAGGCGGGAAGGACTGCTTGTCCTTCCCGCCCCCTCCAAGCACCGCGGTTCGTCAGCTGAAACCGTTCAGCTGCCTACCTGTTCGCCAAACGCTGCCCCTGGCCGTCGACCTCAGTTACGCGAGGGCGCGTTCGAACAGCGCGAGCAACCGGCTCCAGGCGCGCTCAGCCTGGGCCTCGTGGTACACCTGCGAATCGATGGCGCACCATCCGTGCATCGCGCCCTCGTACACCTCGATCTCGGCGGGGATGCTGGCCGCGGCGTACGCCGTTCTCAGAGTTTCCTTCGCCTGAGGGTTTCGCTCATCATCGTTCGCCGCGACGCAGTGCAGCATTTCGGCCTTGGTGTCCGGGATGAGCAGGTGCGGGCTGTCGTCGTTGTCGGTGGCCAGGCCGCCCCCGTGGAACGTAGCGCCGGCGGCTAGCCGGTCGGGCACGGCGGCCACCGTGCGCATGACCATCGGACCGCCCATGCAGTAGCCGGTGGTACCGATGCCCCGGCTCGTGTCCGTTGCCGCCTGCTGGTCGATGAAGCTGACGAAAGTCCGCGCGTCTGTAAAGTGGGTGGTTGCGTTCAGGTTCTGCGCCATTGGCAGCACGATGGCACGCGTTTCGTCATCGGCGAAGCTGGCGCCCTCCTCGACCACCGGCGAGCGGGCATCGCGATAGAACGGATTGACGGTGAGTACCGAATAGCCGGACTCGGCCAGCCGTTTACCCATTACCCGGAATGCGGGCCTGAGCGCGAGGATATCCGGCCAGACCAGCACCGCCGGGTGTTGGCCGCTCGAGGGATGGACCCAGTAGGCGTCGCAGGTACCGTCCGGGGTGGTGATCTCCACGTCGGTTTCGGTCACAGCCTGGGCGTTCGCCACCTCAGGCAGCATGGCCGCGAGGCCGGCGATACCGGCGATGTGTCCGAACTGTCGTCTGGTGATGCCGGCGCGCCGCGCATACTCGTCCGCGTCTTTCTGGGTCAGCTTGTCACACATGGTCGGTGTCTCCTTGTTCGCTGGTTAGCGCTGATGTCTCGGTGACGGCGTCGCCCTACTGTCTGTTTACCGGGTTGGCACGCGCGTCGCCAGTCGCGCGGGGTTCGAGCCGTATCAGACGACGGTCAGCCAGCCGTGTGGGTCCGGCGCTTGGCCGTAGTGCACGTCCTGGAGCGCGTGCCGGAGTTTGCTCGTGTTGCCCCCCCCCTGTCCGTCACGGACTGTGATCTCTCGTCCCTGATACACGAACGTGCCCACCGGGGTGAGTCCAGCCGCGGTGCCCGACAGTGCTGCCTCATGCGTTTCGGCCCACTCCAAGAGCTCAGTCACGGTGAAGTTTCGCTCGTTGACGCGGTAGCCCAGATCCTCGGCCAGCGTCAGAATCGACGTCCGTGTCATGCCGTGGAGGAACGAGTCGTCCAGCGGTTTGGTGATGACCTCGTCATCGGTCAACAGGATGAAGTTGGCGGCACCGGTCTCCTGGACGTCGCCATTGGGGCAGAACAGCACCTGATGTACGCCAAACTCACGCTGGGCGTCCAGGGTTGGGCCGAGCGCGGCCGCATAGTTCCCGCCGGTCTTGGTGCTGCCGAGCTGTGCGGTGGAACGAGTCCGGACATCGTCGACCAGTAGTTTCAGGGGTTGCACCCCGCCCGAGAAGTAGTCGCCCACTGGCGACAGAAGCACGAACAGGAGCGCGTCTGAGGCTGGGGCGGCTGCCGCACCGATGTTGGGCGTGGTGCCCACTAGCGTCGGACGGATATAGAGCGAACTGGGTGGTTCTGGAATGTCCTCGACATGCTGGGCGATCAGATCGACCACCATGTCCGACAGCGTGTTCGCCTCTGGGATCGGGAGTCGAAGCGACTCGGCGCTCTTGCGCATGCGAGCCACGTGGTCGTCCAGGCGGAAGACGCGGGCGCGGCCATCCTTCCAGCGATAGGCCTTGAACCCTTCGAAACAGGTGCTGGCGTAATGGAAGACGTGCGACGCCGGGTGGAGCGCCAGCGGGGCCAGCGGCTGAATGGTCGGGGTTTGCCACGCGCCGTCCTCGAAGCGCACGGTGGCGAAACTGTCACAGAACTTGGTTCCGAACTGACTCATCTCGTTCCTGTCGACGGAATCCGGCCGGCTGCCAGAAACCCCATTCTATCAACTGGTTCTCCCGGAGCGGAGCCTCGGGCTCGAACGTCCGATAGAGTACAGAGAGCCATGGGCGACCACGCGATTCTGATTAGTGCGTCTGAGCGGCCAGGAATACTGTCTCGTCTGACGACGGTACTGGCCGACCACGACGTCAATATCACTCACGTCGACATTCATATCGGGCCACCGTCGTCGACCATCTATTTCGAGATCTCGGTCCCGAACGGACGTCTCCAGGATGTGCTGAGAGGGCTTGAGGGGCTCGACGGTGTGCGGACGGTGCAGGAAACGCCGTCGACCGGACGGATCTACGGGAAACGGATCATCGTCATGGGCGGCGGCGCCCAGGTCGGGCAAGTGGCGCTAGGGGCCATCACCGAGGCCGATCGCCACAACATTCGCGGCGAGCGGATATCGGTGGACACGATTCCGCTGGTCGGCGAGGCCGAACTGGCCGCGGCGGTACGCGCTATCATCCCTCTGCCGCGGGTCCAGATGCTCGTTCTCGCGGGCGCGCTAATGGGCGGTGAGATCACCGCGGCGGTGAAGGAGGTCCGCGCTAGCGGGCTCCGCGTCATCTCGCTGAGTATGGCCGGCAGCGTGCCGGACGCCGCCGACCTCGTCATTAGCGACCCGGTGCAGGCTGGGGTCATGGCCGTCATGGCGGTCGCCGACACCGCGAAGTTCGATCTGATGCGTCAGGGCAAGAAGCGATTCTAGGTTGCCGGACGATTTGTCCGCTCGGGGCGGCGTTGTAACCTCGGTCGCAGCCACCGGAAGTTCCGTCACCCAATGACGGAGTTGCCATCCAGTCCTTCGTACGGGTTAGACACCAGGGCTTTGGGTATGGTCAGTCGGGTGAGCCACCACATGCCACCCACCAGCGCCTGCGACACTTGAGGGACCGAACCGGAGGGGGCTTTTCAGGGGGCTTGGCGCCGATCAGAGCGACTAACCGGTCGGTCCAAGGCTGACAATCATGGCAGTGGGCGAGGATGCGTTCGGTGCGCTTGCGTCCGAGCTGCTTCTTGGCGAGCTTAAGCAGATCATCGGTAGAAGGATGCGCGTCAGCGCTCTCTGCCGGTTAGATGCCGCTAGGGGGTCTAGCCCAGCCACCTCTGGCTTCCGTCTGGATTGAGGCTGAGAGCGTGACGGAGGCCGACCAGCACAAGGTCGGGCAGCAACTTGTCGAACACCCCGTCGTTCTCGAATAGCACCGACAGCCCGCCTGTGCCGATCAGGAGTGCTGGCTCGCCCTCGAACGCTTCGAGACGGATCTGTTCTGTCAGCCCGGTTACCACTGTGCGGTTCCCGAAGTAGAGACCCGACTGGATGCTCTCCACCGTGGACCGCCCGACAACCGACTTCGCCGGCACGATCTCGACCGTGGGCAGCTTCGCGGTGTTCCGCTCCAGTGCCTCCATTGCGATCCGCATGCCGGTCAAGATGATGCCTCCGAGGTACTCGCGGGGAGCTCGGACGACGTCGAATGTGGTCGCCGTGCCGAAATCCACGATGACCAGATGGCGGTTCGGATACAGGTGGGTCGCACCGATGACGTTGGCGATCCGGTCGGGGCCGACTTCGAGCGGGTTGCGATAGCCGATCTTGAGACCCGTCTTGACCCCCGCCTGCAAGAAGAACGGGTCCACTTCGAAGTATTTCCGGAAGCAGCTTCGGAGGGAGTAGATTAGGTCTGGCACGCCACAGCAGATCGAGACTGCCGTGATCGCGGTGGGGTCACTGCCGTTCTCCCGCAGCACACCCCGGAGGAACATCCCGAACTCGTCGGACGACACCGGGGTTGCCGAAGTCTTCCGGAATCGGAGAATCAGTTGGTCGTCCTGGAACACACCGCCGAAGATCTGGGTGTTCCCGACATCTAGCGTAAGGGTCATCCACGTTCTCCTGTCACGTCTTCGAGCGTGATGTTGTCGATCAATCTGACGTCGCCGAGACGGACCGCCCCTGACCGGTGGCCCTCGCGGTCCTTGACATACTCCACGCCGAACCCGAGCGCACGCAGTTGACTGGCGGCCCGCGTATCGAGCGCCATGTCGTCGACGGTGGCTGACACCGTGGTCGAGGCGCCGTGCATCACCATCGCCACCGAGTTGCCCACCAGCACCGCATTGACCTGGGAGCGTGCGGTCAGCCGGGCGGACCAGGTGTCGTCGCAGGTGGCCATCGAGATCCGGCGGCCGTCTTGTTTGGCTCGCGCGAAGTCGAGCACGTTGGTCATGGTGGGGTCTCCTCGAGTTCGTCGACCTGGACGACGGAGTCGTAGACCACGTTAAGCAGGTGGTCTTCGAGAGGTCCGTCTTGTGCGCGTGGTGGCGGCTCGGGGGCGAAGCTAGTCCGCAGCCGCAGCCGCAGATCAAGGCCGAGGTGAGAGAAGTGGTGGCGGAGGTGGCGAGCGACGCGACCGCTCCCAAACATGTCGAGGGGCGGCGCGCCGCCTGCGGGTACCTGTCGCATTGGATCAGGTCCTCGAAAGGGCGCACGAAAATACGGGACGTTCACGCGGTCACCGTCTCCTTACGGAAATCGGCCCGTCCCCATTGTAGCGTCTCTTTGCGTTCAGGACTTCTTGGAACCGGTCACGCTTGGCATCGTTCCGGGTCTCGAGTAGGCATGAGGGGGACGGATCGACGGAGGTCGTCGGGCAGCGCGGGGCTCAACGACGAGCTTAAGACACGTCGTAGGCAAGCTGCACCGCTATGTGTTTCGGCCAGAGCCACACGAGGGGCCACCTTCGCGCCTCAGCCCGTTCGAGCCGCATCGCGAGCCAGACTCCGAACAGGATCGAGCACAGAGTCCAAAACTCCCCCATGGCAAGTACCTGGACCATGCCGCCTGCGATGGCTTCGAGACCGGTTGGGAGAAAGGGACTGTCTGGCGAATTACCAGACGTTGACCGCCGGCATACCGAACACGGCCTAACCCCGGAGGACGTCGAGAACGAGCAGACGTCGCGGGGTTGAGGTCGCGTCCATGGTCGATTACCGCTGGCGGGTGGGCTAGTGCTTGATGCTGTAGAGCTTCGAACTGGTCCGGATCAAGAGCCGGTCGCCGACGATGGCCGGCGTGGCCATAGCCATCTCGTCGAGGCTGTTCACCCACAGGACCTCGAAATCTGGGCCCGCCTTGATCACGTAAGTGTCGCCCTGCTCGCTGAGCGCGAAGATCTTGTCGTTGTAGGCCCACGGCGACGAGGTGAAGCTCGCACCCACCCGGATCCGCTGGCGATCGTAGACCGGGTTGCCCGTGCGTGCGTCGTACGCCTCGAAAAAGCCTCGATCGAGCAGGCTGTAGTAGATGTCCTTGTGGACGATGGGTGACGT
This sequence comes from Acidobacteria bacterium UBA2994, assembly GCA_002346545.1. GTDB lineage: Bacteria > Acidobacteriota > Vicinamibacteria > Vicinamibacterales > UBA8438 > UBA2994. The sequence continues at coordinate 23,059 of DEAA01000053.1, read as the reverse complement.
GTTGTAGTTGCCCGCCTTCGGCTGATACCAGGCGATGTACTCGTTCGACGTCTTGCCCTCGTCGAGGGTGATGTCGCCGACCGCGCCCGGACGGATGGCATAGGCAGGCCTATGCTCGTCGCGGAAGTAGCCCGAGTTCACGTAGACCAGCCCCTGGCTCGAGAACGGGGTCGGGATCGCGGCCCAAGACATCCGGCCGTCCATCTCCCACAGCAGGTTGCCGTCGAGGTCGTAGGACCGGATGCGGTTCACCGCCGAGGTCACGATCTCGGTGCGAATGTTGTTTTCCCAGATGTAGGGTGTGGCCCAGCTCGACTGTTCTTCCCTCGGTTGCCGCCAAATTTCTTCCCCAGTGCGTTTATCGAGGGCCGCGATCCACGAGCTCTCTTCGTTGTCGTAGACGATGAACAGCCGGTCGCCGTAGACCACTGGTGACGAGGCGGAACCCCAGTCGGACCGGGTTAGCCGATCCGGAATCTCCATCCGCCATACTTCGTTGCCGTCCACGTCAAACGTGTAGAGGCCCAGCTCGCCGAACCGCACGTAGACCCGCTCGCCGTCGGTGGTGGCGGTCTCCGAGGCGTAGGTGTTCTTCTGGTGGCGAGGGAAGGCCGGTTGTCCGCGGTTGACTGCCCGCTGCCACAGCACGGCGCCCGACTCGAGGTCGATGCAGTACACCAGCCACTCGTGATCGAGGGGAGGAGGCTCCGATCGACCGCGGGGGGCGTAGAGCCCTGGCTTCGGCCGCTCGAACTCACCGATTGCGGTAACGGTGGTGAGAAATACCTTGTTGTCCCAGACGACCGGGCTTGACCAGCCCAGCCCGGAGATATCGGTGACCCACTCGACGTTCTCTGTCTGGCTCCACCGTTCGGGGAGATTCGCATTGTCCTCCACGACACCGGTCATCGTAGGGCCCCGGAAGTGAGGCCAGTTGTCATTGGCGAAGCTTGTTGGGGCAAACCCCAGCACGATTACGGCGGCGAGCGCGCGAGCGGTTCGAGTCATTGTGGTCGATCCTGTCCTGAGGTGGCGGTCTACTGGCCCGGCAGCATGATGTGGGCCGAGGTCGTTCCCGGTTCCATGATCCAGCTGCCAGGCTGGGTGTAGCTGCCCTGCTCGGGTAGTCCGAGAGTGTTGCCGGTGGCGTGCGGGACAGCGATGGTCAGATGGAGGCTCGCCGATTCGGCGTTTTCACCGTTCAGCGTGTAGTAGACACTGCCGAATTTCGATTCCTTCCGGCTGCCGTCGACTTCGGCAGCGTCACGCATGGCGCGAATTTCCTCCGGCGTGCCGCCTGACATGTTGAAGGCACGGTTCTGCTGGACCCGTTCGAGATTTTCTTCGCTCGTGCACTGGACGCTGAACGTGCGGCTCGGCTCGTCCGAGCGGTCCCAGCACATCAATCCGTTCGAGCCTTCACGCAGCACGGTGTGGCTGCCATCGGCGGTCATCTTGATCACCATGGCGTTCTCACGCATGGTCGGCGGTGCGGCCAGCAGGGCCTTCTCGATCTCGACGCTCTGTGCCAGGGCGGTCAGCGGGGGAAGTCCCAGCACCAGGGCCGACAGGATTAGGCTGGTTCGTCTCATGTGTACCTCCGATCCCCCACATCTTCGCATGGTCCGGGGAGAGTAGGATAACGACGAGATCTCCGAGACCACCTTCCACCCGGACTGAACGCACGCTCGGGAAGCTCAGGCCGAAGCGGCCGACTTTCGTGAGAGCTTGGCGCGGGCGAGGATGAGCCAGTGGGGGCACCGGCTGGTGTCGGCGTAGAGCCGCTCGCAGTCGTCGCAGCGTACGCACTCGGTCATGACGATCTCGGGGCCGCGGATGGCACCCCATTCGCAGGTCTTCTCGCATAGCTTGCAGGTACTACACTCGTTCCAGCGCTTAATGCGGAAGACCGTGAGCTTCGAGATGAGACCGAGAAACGCGCCAACCGGGCAGAGAAAGCGGCAGTAGAGGTTCCGTACGAACACCGTGGCGACGAGCAGCAGCGCCAGCCCGGTCCACATGGCTGCCGTGCCCTGGCGCGTGAACATCCAGAATGGCTCGACAAAACGGTAGGCGGTGATGTCTGACGTAGTCAGGAAGTAGGTGAGTGTCGCACCGAGTAACCCGTACTTGACCCAGGTTGCACGTTGCTCCAGCCAGTCCGGAATCTCGACCCTGAGCCGGGCAGGCACTACCCGGTCCATTACCTGGGTGAGGGCCCCGAAAGCGCACACCCGACCGCAATACAGCCGGCCCCAGAGCACGGTTGTGACGATGGTGAACCCGGCGAACAGGTACCAGGCGATGCTATAGCGAAAGACCGGCATGTTGCCGGTCATCGCGCCGTAGATGTTGACCACCGAGATCAGTTGACTTTTCGCGAACCCCATATAGAGGATGGCTGCGCCGAACGTTACGAACTTGAGCGGGATGCTCTTGCGGAAGAAGCTCACCATGGTCAGGGCCGCGAAACCGACGAACAGGCCGATGTCGGTGGCTTGGTCCAGGAGCAGTGAGCCCCACGTTTCGACTGTTTCCCCCTCGTCTTCGAAGCCCCAGCCGTTGTCCTCCTGGTCGTCGAAGTTCCAGCCGCCGTCATCGGCGGCGTCTGGCCCGGTCTCAGGTTGTGCCCACGCCGGAGCGCTCCAGCACAGCGTCAGGCACAGAAGCAGGCCAAGGGAGGTGCGCCTGGATGGTCGGCTCATCGGGACTCGGGTGGGGTAAGGAACCGGCGGGCAATCCGCCGGGCGCCGTTGCGGATCGCCCGCGTGGCGCTGGTCATGGTGATGGTAGCCGTCGACACCGCGTCGATGTCGGCGCCCACTCGGAACCGATCACGCACGCTCTTGCTGGCGAACTGCGCGGAGTATTCCGGCTTGTCGATGGAGAAATAGCCGTACGGTTCGTGGTGCCGCACCATGATGATGCCGGTCAGCACCCCATCGAGATCGACGCCGACTAGCATCTGGATGGGGCCGTCATACCCGCGCTCCAGTGGCTCGAGGTCGGTCGTGTAGAAGCCATAGCCGACGATCTCACCCTCGCCGTCTAGTGCTTTGAAGTGTGGCGGCGACCCTTCTTTTGGTGAGAAGTTCGCCGCGCCCGGGAAGAGCGCCTCGAGACGTTCCCGCACGATCGGGTCGAGCGCCGGCTGGCCCTCTACGACGACCACGGCGCAGAAGAGGAAGAACGGGATGAGTCGTCGCATGCGGCGCGGATAGAATGCCGCAGTGTAACAGACTGAGGGAGGCAGGATGGACGCGACACGGGCGGGTGGTTTGGCGGTGGGGCTGGTGCTGGCGGTGGCCGTGAGCACGGAGGCGCAGGTAGAGCTGGCCGACGTGACGGGGCTTGACTGCAGCTTCTCCACGGTCGCCAGCGGTACCTGGAACGACGGGATAGCCGAGGCGAGTCACGACGGGGTGACCCTGTCTCTCCGCTTCGAGGAGATTGATCCGGACGGCGCCACTGCCGAGATCGTTGGGCCCTACGGAGACTCGCAGATCATCGTCCGGCAGACGGGCGATTATCTCCATCTTGTCCAGATGTTCCTGGTGGGTCCGCTCTACACGACGACGGTCATTGATCGTGAAACGACCGAAGGAAAGAGGATGGCGGTGCACACCAGGCACGAGTACACCGACACCTCGCTGCCCGGTTTCACCTCTCGTCCGGAGCAGTACTACGGCGAATGCGTCCTGATCCCGTGAGTCGAACCACCGGGCGTGCGACGCTCGCCACCGGTCTTTTCCTGGCCCTGGCGCTCGTGCCGGCATGTGCCTCTGAACCGTTACCGATGCCGATTGAAGAGGGCGTGCCTTGGTGGCTGGCGGAGCAGCGGGCCGCCACGGTGTCTGACGTGCGCTATCGCTACCACCTCAGGGTTCCCCCCGAGCGGTCAGTCCCTCTCTTCGGCGCCGTCGACATCGAGCTGCGATGGTCTGATCCCGTCCGACGGGACCTAGTCGTCGATTTTCAGGAGCCCGGCGCTCGGGTGCGAGCCGTCAGTGTGAACGACGCCGAGAGCGCTTGGCGTGCTGAATATGACCATCTGGTCGTGCCGGCGACGTCGCTCACGCCAGACGGCGTGAACATCGTGCGCTTGGAATTCGAGGTGGGCGATGGGGCGCTCAATCGCAACGACGAGTTCCTCTATACCCTGTTCGTGCCAGACCGAGCCCATTTCTCGCTGCCGCTGTTCGATCAACCGAATCTCAAGGCGCGGTTCTCGCTGACGCTTGACATTCCGTCGGACTGGGTCGCGGTGTCCAACGGGGCACGTCGGGAAGGTGTCGACGCAGACGCCAGCGGACCAGCCCCGGGTGAAATCAGATGGGAGTTTGCCGAGACCGCACCCTTGCCCACCTATCTGTTCGCGTTCGCCGTGGGCGCCTTTCAGGTCGAGGAGGCGGAGCTGGACGGTCGGCGGATGCGGATGCTGCACCGGGAGACTGACCAGGAGAAGGTCGCCCGGAACCGAGACGCGGTCTTCGACTTGCATGCCTCGGCCCTAGCGTGGCTCGAGGACTACACGGGGATTGACTATCCGTTCGAGAAATTCGATTTTGCCCTGATCCCGCCGTTTCAGTACGGGGGCATGGAGCATCCTGGGGCCATCTTCTACCGCGAAGGCAGCCTCTTTCTCGACGAGTCAGCCACCCAGTCGCAGATCCTGTCGCGGGCAAGTCTGATTGCTCACGAGACGGCCCACATGTGGTTCGGAGATCTGGTGACGATGAACTGGTTCGATGATGTGTGGACCAAGGAGGTGTTCGCTAATTTCATGGCGGCGAAGATCGTCCATCCCACGTTCCCGCACATCCGCCACGATCTGCGGTTCTTTCTAGCGCACCACGATACCGCCTACGGGGTGGATCGCACCGCCGGCGCGAACTCCATCCGTCAGCCGCTCGACAATCTAAACGAGGCCGGTGCACTGTATGGGCCGATCATCTATCAGAAGGCGCCGATCGTCATGCGCCACCTCGAGCAGTTGCTCGGGGAAACCGTGCTTCGGGACGGGCTTAGGGAGTATCTGGACCGATTTAGGTACGGCAACGCCGCCTGGACGCAGCTGGTGGAGCTGCTCGATCGTCGCACCGAACTTGATCTGGCGGCCTGGAGTCGGGTGTGGGTCGACGAGCCGGGTCGGCCCCGGATCGAAGTCCAGGGACTGGGTGCCGGGACAGACGTCCCCACGCAGGTTGAGGTGGTGCAGGTGGATCCGGCCGAGGGTGGCCGAGTGTGGCCACAGGAGCTTTTGTTGCTTGCCGGCTACGACGACGGACTCGAACGTATTCCGGTGTTGCTGGATGCGCCCCGCGTCGAGGTGGATGCGCTGGCCGGGCATCCCAGGCCCCGCTTCCTGCTCCCGAATGGCGCCGGCCTCGAGTACGGCTGGTTTCGACTCGATCGGGACAGCCGGGAGTACCTGCTCGAGAACCTGCCGGCTCTCGACGAACCGCTGGTGCGCGGCGTCGGCTGGGCGAACCTCTGGGAGGCGGTGCTCGCAGGCGACGTTGAGCCGGAGGCATGGCTGGCGCTGCTGCTCACGGGCCTCGAAGCGGAACCGGTAGAGCAGAACACCCAGCGGCTCTTGACCTACCTCCGCACCACCTACTGGCGCCTGATGGACCAAGCCGGTCGGGAGCGTTGGGCGGACGCGTTGGAGCGCACCCTGTGGGCTGGGGTGACAACGGGGACCGCGCCGACCATTCAGGCCGCGTATTTCGGCGCCTGGCGGAGGCTGGCCACCAGTCCCGCTGCGGTCGGCCGGATGCGCCGGATCTGGGCGGGCGAGGAAGAGGTGCCGGGCGTGTCGCTGGCCGAGCCGGACTTCATCGCGCTGGCCGAGGGCCTGGCGGTGCGGGAGGTGGAAGACGCTGCGGCTATCCTCGACCGGCAGGAGGCTCGCATCGAGAACCCCGACCGCCTGGCGCGATTCCGGTTCATCCGTCCGGCCCTTGCGGCCAATCCGGAGACTCGGGCGGGGTTCTTTGAGTCACTGGGGGATCCGGCGAACCGGGAGCGGGAGCCCTGGGTCCTCTCCGGGTTGGACCACCTCCACCACCCGACCCGGGCTGAACACGCCCGGCGGTTCATTCTCCCGGCGCTGGAACTGCTCGAGGAGATCCAGCAGACCGGTGACATCTTTTTTCCCGCCGGCTGGGTGGGTGCGACGCTGAGGGGGCATCGGTCGCCCGAGGCGGCTGCCACAGTGCGGGAGTTCCTCGATAGCCGCCCGTTCTACCCGGTGCGGCTGCGTCAGAAGATCTTGCAGTCGGCCGACCTGCTCTATCGGGTGGCTGATGCCCAGTCGCCGTAGACGCTAGGGCTGTCTCGGCTGGCAGGACGGTCCAGACGTTGGACGTGCCCGTAGCTCGCTGCCGATGCTGTTCAGGATGTCCTCCGAGAGCTCCCGTTGCAGGCTCTCGAACAGCACCCGCTCCTCTTGACGGACGTGGCTTTCAAGGAGGCGGCCTAGCGCGGGAAGACGGAGGTCGAGGTCGTGGGTCGGGTTGGCGCGGAGCGTGGCGAGGTGCGAGCGAACTTCGTCGTGTTCGCGGACGAGTGCCGCCAGCAGGGGAGCGGCTCGGAGCAGCTCACGTTCGGCGAGTGGGAATAGCACCTGTTCTTCGAAATCGAAATGGGGTGCAAGCACTTGGTCGAAGAAGTCGAGCACGCGGCCGACTTGGCCCCGACGCACCGGTGGCCAGTCGGAGTGAGGGGCCGGGGACCGGCCGCGAATCAGTCCCTGGGCGACCACGAGTATGTCGTGATGCTCGTGCGAGAGCGGGACGAGGCTTCGATGCCGGCGCACGTGCCTACGATACAATACGGCGTTTGCCGTTCCCGCTCGTCGCCGCCGACGGGTGGTCTCGCCGCCAAAGGAGAACTCGATGCGTAGCTGGTTGCCGTTTGTCTTGCTGACTGTGTTTAGCTGGGGCACCTATATCCCGACCTTGCACAAAGGGCAGGTCGGGCTGGGAGGCAGCGGTGTGCACGCCTTCCTGATGGTCGGGCTGGCCTATCTGTTGGTGGCCATCTTGATTCCGGGCACGATTATCGCGCGGGCGGGCAGCTGGGACCTGTTCTCGTCGACCGGGATGGCCTTTACCTTTGGTGCGGGGGTGCTAGGCGCGTTGGGGGCACTTGGCATCGTCTTCGCCCTCATTAACGGCGGCCAGCCCAACGTGGTTCCGCCCCTGGTCTTCGCTGGGGCCCCGGTCGTGAGCGTGTTCGTAGCTATGCTCTACAATCCCCCGCAGAACAGCCCCTCGCCCATCTTCTTTATCGGCATCGTGATGGCGGCGGCGGGTGCCGGTCTGGTGCTGGCCTATCGGCCGACCTAGTCCAGCATTGGGGTGAGCCTGGCATTGGCGTCGACAGACCTGGACGAATGTTGCAAGATTACTGTTGAGTTTGATCTAGTGACCGAGTTGAGCGGAAGGAGAGGCTACGTGTTCGAAGAAGGATCGATGTTGAAACGGAACGGGATAACGGCTCTGGTTGCGCTGTTGACTATTAGTGCGATGGCGTGCGGAGGAGGCGGCGACGCCGAGCCTGCCGGTGGAGCCGATGCCGAGCCTGCCGCGGCCGAAGAGCCGACCGGGACCCCGCGAGTGTTCTTCGTGGCGCCGCGGAACGAGACGGACCACCCAACCGAACTGCCTCTGGGGTTCACGTTCGGTAGCGAGAACTTCGCGATTAGCCCGGTGCCTGATGATCCGAGCAATCCTCGCGGAGGCATGGGGCACTACCACCTAGGTGTCAACACCGAGTGCCTGCCGGCTGGCGAGATCATTCCGGCTGCCGATCCTTGGGTTCACTTCGGGGACGGCTCTGACGGCATGGAGATGACCCTCGAGGACGGGGAGTACACCTTCAGCGTGCAGATCGGCGACGATGAGCATCGCACGATCGAGGGGCTGTGCGAGACCATCACCGTTCGCATGGAATCCGGGATCTAGAGACTCCGTCCACTACACTCCGGGCGCGGCGAGGTCGTCCACCTTGCCGCGCCGTTTCTTTCCTTTCTGGCGCTCGCGGTTTCTCCGGCCGTGCGTCTTGCGCCAAGCTGGCCGAACCGCGCCGTCTCTTGTCTTTCTTGGGGGTTAGCGAGCGGCGAGGAAGGCCTCGACCCGTGCCTGCGCGTTCTGCCGGACGTTCACGTAGAACAGCGCGTAGTCGTAGATGTGGTAGTTGTCGCGGCCGAGCGGCCGCTGCGTGTAGCGGTTCGAGCGGATATCGGAGACCAGCAGCCGTCCATCATCGACGCACTGGGCGTCAGCGGCGCCCTGCTCGTAGCTCGCGTCGCCGTCAAAGTTGACGGCGCCCAGGTTAAGGTCGTGCGGCGCGGCTGCGCCGTCGGCCGCCCAGGTCAGCGGATTGACACAGATGTTGGCTGGGGACGCAAAGAGCGCCCCCGCCCGTGGCCCCACGGTGTTCCAGGTGACCTGGCAGCCGGTCTGGGTGGGTGCGGTGCAGACCGGAAGGCCGTTGCTTCCGTCGATCTCGAAGCCGACCGGGTAGGCGGCGACAAGTCGGTTCGCCACAGGGGTTCCGACGATCTGCTCGGCCAGTAGGAGGTCCGCGTGGCGAGACCCTTGGCTATGGCCCGCCAGGATGAACGGACGTCCCTCGTTCAACTCGTCAATGAAATAACGGAACGCGGCGACCACGTCCTGATAGGCCAGGTCGAGGGCGCGGGGGCCGTGCCCGTTCTGGTCGAAGAAGGCGGCGAGAGTCGCCTGGCGATACCGAGGAGCGAACACCCGACAGCAGGCGTTGAAGGCGCTCGCCTGTCCACGCATGACCGCCTCGTCGGTGGACTGGTTGGTGGCGTCGTCCTCAAGCGGCTGGTTCCAGCCGTCCGAGGTGACGTAGGTGGTGGGGTGTAGGAAAAAGACATCGACCCGGGCGTCGGCCTGCTGGTCGGTGCCGCCGGGCGGGACCGCGTCGGCCAGGTCCTGCCGATCCGGCAGTGCGGCCCAGTGGTTAGGGTTGGCATAATCCGGCGCTTGAGGGGGCGGGACGTCGTCGAATCCGTGACCCGGGGCGATCAATACCGCCATTACTACAAGACCGATGTCGGCCCGATAGACGTACGCGGCACCGGCCAGCGCCATCAGAAGTCCGGTGCCGGCGATTGAAATTTTCTTCAGTGTCATCGGTCGAACTCCAGGCGACGGCCTCCCGAGCCCGGGAGGAACCGACCGTCCTGATACCGCAGCTCCCCATTGACCCAGGTCATCCTGACCCGGGAGTTGAAGGTTATGCCGGCAAACGGCGACCAGCCGCATTTGGCGTGGAGCGGAGCGTCAGCCGGGGTGGGCGAGTGCGGATCGAGGAGCACCAGATCGGCCCAGTATCCGGGTCGCAGATAGCCGCGGTCACGAATCCCGAACAGTGTTGCTGGGGCATGTGCAGTCTTCTGCACCACCTGTTCAACGGTGAACCGTCCCAGTGCCACATGCTCGAAGAGCGTGAGTAGCGAATGCTGCACCATTGGGAGGCCAGCCGGAGCCGAACCGTACGGGCCGGCTTTCTCCTTGAGTGTGTGCGGCGCGTGGTCGGAGGCAATGACGTCGATCCGGTCGTCACCGACAGCCTTCCATAGCGCGGCGCGGTCCGCAGCGGTCTTGATCGCCGGATTGCACACCACGTGTGACCCGTGCGTCGGATAGGCGGTGTCGTCGAAGAAGAGGTGGTGCACACAGGCCTCGGCCGTGATCCGCTTGTCAGCCACCGGGCCAGGAGTGAACAGCTCCAGCTCGCGGGCCGTCGTGATGTGGAGCACGTGCAGTCGCGCGCCATGACGGTGGGCCAGCTCGACGGCGAGACTCGACGAGCGATAACACGCCTCGACCGATCTGATGACGGGGTGCTCGCTGAACGGGATGGTGTCGCTAAACCGTTCCCGAGCAGCCGCTTCGTTTGCCTTAACGGTCGGCGTGTGCTCGCAGTGGGTGGCGATGACGAGCGGTGTTGACGAGAAGATGCCGTCGAGGACCGTTTCGTCGTCGACCAGCATGTTGCCGGTGCTCGATCCCATGAAGACCTTGACCCCGCAGGCGAGGGCGGGGTCGACACGTTTGACCTCCTCGAGATTGTCGTTGCTCGCGCCGAAGAAGAAACTGTAGTTGGCCATCGAGCGGGCCGCGGCCCGCGCGTGTTTGTCGACCATCGCCTCGGCCGTTACCGTCTGCGGGTTCGTGTTGGGCATCTCCATGTAGCTGGTGATACCACCCGCGACGGCTGCCCGAGATTCGGTCTCGATGGTGGCTTTGTGCTCGAACCCTGGTTCGCGAAAGTGGACCTGGTCGTCGATCAGGCCCGGGAGGAGGTAGGCGCCCTCGGCGTCGATGACCTCAGCGTCGGCAGGTGGTGCCGTGTCGATACCGACGATTCTTCCGTTTTCGACCGAGAGGCTCCCCTCGTGGGTCGTCCCTTCGTTGACGATCCGGGCGTGCACGATCTGATAGGTCACGAGCCTCTCTTCTCAGAAGTTGTCGCTCGCTATTCGGCGAGGAGCTGTCGGATCTCCTTTTCCAGGAGCTCGCGGTCTACCAAGCCAATATGTTCGGAGGCGATGCGGCCTTCGCGGTCAATGAGCCAGGTGGTGGGCAGGATGGTCATTGGGCCGAAGGGGGCTCCGCGCTCCGCGGTATCGGCGAGCGCGATGCGGTAGTTGACCGGTCGTTCCTCGAGGAAGGGCCTCACGATGTCCCACCCCGGTTGGTCGATCGACACTCCCAGAACCGCGAAGCCCTCGGAGGAAAAGACGTCTTCGAAGGCTACGAACCAGGGCATTTCGGCCTTGCACGGCTGACACCAGGTGGCCCAGAAGTTCAGCAGTAGGACACGGTTCTCGTAGTCCGCCATGGTGGCGGTGCCGCCTTCGGCATCGGGTAGCGAGAAGTCAGGGGCCGGGCTGCGGTCGGCGACGGCAAGCAGCCCGGCCCGGACCGGTTCCGCACGCTCTGATGCGACCGGGGGTGGGACGGCTGGCGCGAACCGGTCGTTCGCGGGGCCCTCAGCCAGCGAGAGGGTCGCGTCGGAGCTCGGCCGGGAGGCCAACGGCCCTACCGTGACCAGCATCACGCCGGCCCAGAGCACGGCCGCGCCCAGCACCATCCAGGCGCCGACCGACGGAGTCCGCCGCGGCGGTTTGTCCTGTCGGACGTCCGCGCTCACATCCACGTCCGGCCGCTCGTTCGGTTCGACGGTTGCCATCCGAATCGCCTATCCAGCCTTCGAGTCCCTGGTCGCCACAATTCGCCAGGGTGTGGGAGGCACTCCTTCTGGAACGTCCGCCGGGCTGGTCGAAGCAAGGTTCCCGGCGACGTTGGTTGGATATAGAGCGCCGCTACCAGTCCATCGTAGCTGAGATCGCGACCGCGCGACACGCCGGTTGGAGAGTCGCGGTGCTCCCACCTGGTTGCGGTTTGCGCATCGAGTGCTGTCACGACGCCGCCGGACTGGTCCCTTGGGTAGCGACTTCCCGAAACGACCGAAGCGCGGTGGTATCCTCAGCGGATGCTCATCGTTGCGGTCCCGGGTCGGGCTGGCGACGGGGGCGGAGGTGCAGGGTGAGCAAGATCGAACGGCTGGAGAAACCCGTCGACGAATGGCGTGGAGTGGTGTCGGACGACGCCTACGCGGTCCTGTTCACGGAGGCCACCGAGCCGCCCGGATCGAGCGGCCTGAATCAGGAGAAGCGAACCGGGACCTTTGTGTGCGCCGCCTGTCATCTCCCACTTTTCGAGTCGGCCTTGAAGTATGAGAGCGGTACCGGCTGGCCAAGCTTCTTCGATGCTATCGACGGACGCCTTGGCTTTAAACGGGACTTCGCGCTGATTCTGCCACGCACCGAGTATCACTGTGCCCGCTGCGGCGGACACCAAGGCCACGTCTTTCCGGATGGTCCAGAGCCCACGGGAAAGCGGTACTGCAACAACGGTGTCGCCATCCGCTTCGTGCCTGAAGGCGAAGAGCTACCCGAGCTCAGGTCCTAGAACCCCCACTCCCAACCGGCGTAGTAACTGCGGCCGATCTCGTTGATGCGCTGCAGGGTGAACGGGTTTAGCACGTTCAGGTGCGTGGCGTAGGTTGCGTCGGTCAGGTTCTCCACCCCGATCAGCGCCGACATCCCGTGGGCTATGGCCAGACCGGCGCGCAGATCGATCCGGGCCCAGCCGTCGGTGGCCTGTTCGAGGCGCGTCACGGCAATCCGGTCCTGCTCCGCAACCACGGTCACGGCCAGTTCCACCCAGCGCTGCTGGTCTCGGGTATGGCCCTGGATGGTGTAGCGCTGTTCGAGCGGCGCGACGCCGAACACCGGCTCGTTCAGCAGTGTGTCCTCGGCCCGTATGTAGCTCAGGGCGCCGCTGAGCGTGGCGTGGGGACCTACTCCGGAGTTCGCCGTCAGTTCGAAGCCGCTGAACCGGGCTTGGCCGCCATTGATGTAGCGGAAGACCGTGCTCGGGCTCAACGGCAACCGCTTGGTTAGCAAGGCCTCCGGCGTCACGGTGATGTAGTTGTCGATCAGTCGGTAGAAGAAGTCGGCGTTGACGGTGGCCTGGCCTATCTGGAATAGACCGCCCGAGTTGATCTCGAGCGCCTCCTCCGGGGAGAGCGCCGGGTTCCCCATGAACTCGGCCGCGATCTGGAACTTCGTCGACGGGAACCGGTCCGAATAGCGCTCGATGGCGGTGGCGCTGCGCACCGAACGTCCCCCGCCGGTCGTGAAGACGAATGACTCGCCTACAGGGATCGTCAGGTTCACGGCGGCGCTGACGTTCGTCTCGGCCTGGTCGAGCGTACCGGTCGTGTTGGTGGCGAAGAAGTCCGACACCATCCCGGCCGAGGCGTCGAGCGCGTCGATGCGAGCCGTGGCTCCCAGTTGACCGCCGCCCCAGTCGTAGATGACCTGGGCGTAGCCGCCCATGTTGGTCAACCGCGCATCCGGTCGATCACGCCCTGATCCAGCAGCACGTGGAACCGCGCGCCCGTGGCGTCGGACGAGGTAGGGAAGTCTACCCGCAGGCCGAACGGCGGCATGCGACCAGGCATGTCTCGGGCCGTCGGCTTCTCGTCGTTGTTCATCTGGTGGTCTTTCTGGTTGCTGTAGACCTGGCCGTAGATCTCGGCGACGAACCCGTCCCGGGGGCGCCACGTGACTTCTCCGGCGTGGGAGTAGGTCTTGAAAAACGAGGCGTCGAGGATGCGGCCAGCGTAATCAATGCCACGCTGCTCCTGGTGGCCGCCGAGATACTCGACCGTAGTCTCAGCATTTGGCTTGAACCCGAAAGCCCAGCGCGTATCGAACGACTTGTAGTCGCCCGGAATCACCTTGTCGTCGCCGTCCTCGTAGTCGTTGCCGATCCGGGTGTTGTGGTAGAGGGCAAAGCGGGTCTTGTCGTTGCTCCCCCAGAGGCCGGCGAAACCGTCTCGGTTTTCCCCACTCTGAATATAGTTCCCGCCGAAGCGGCCGCCGACCACGAAGTCGCCGCTCGAGAACTCGGGCCGGAATGTGTCGACACGAACCGCACTCATCGCGCCCGGACCCCAGGTGAGCGCGTAGGGGCCCTTCACTACGCGGACTTGCTGGATGGTGTGCGGACTGACGTGGCTGATCTCGGAATCCATGCGGGCTGGTCCCGCCGAGTAGGTCCGGGTGCCATCGACGAACATGGCCACCTGAGTTTCCTGTAGGCCTCGTACGGTTGGCTCAAGATTGATCGGGCCTCGACGTACGGCCGAAAGGCCAGGTGCCGTCCGTAGCTGCTGGGCGATGTCCTGTACGGCGCGCTGCTCGGCCACTCGCGCCGACACCACGTACTCGCGGGCCAGCTCGAGCATGGTGGCCGAGACCACGACCTCCTGGGCAAAGGTTCCGACCTCGAGCTGGATGTCGAGGGTGTCCCCACCACTGGCGATCGTGACCGTGACGCGGTGGGTGTCGAAGCCGAGCAGGCTAGCGCTCAGGCGATACGAACCTTCCGGAATCAGCAACTCGTAGCGTCCGTCGCGGTCGGTCGTGGTGCCGGCGACGAAGCCGTCGTCCAGGTCACGGAGCTCCAAAGAGACGCCGGGCAAGGGGAGGTCCTGGGCGTCGGTGATGGTGCCGGTCCAGGACGCAGTCTGAGCCACCGCCGGGATGGCGCTGGACAGCCAGAGAAAGAGCAACGACGACAAAACGAATTTCCACGATCGATACATACTTTATCTCGGCAGGATAAGGTGCCAGCTCCGGCTAGCCACCGGGTGCCAGAGACTCACAACGTGGCACACCGCACACGGCAGACCGTTACTTTCCGAGAAACGAATTGAGATGGGACGGAGCTACGCGCGCGGAGGAGGTGGTGACGGGGCGTACGCGAGATCGAGGGGGGGAGGGAAGCGGAACGGCGAATGCTGGCTGGCTGTCGAGCAAGGTGTGTCCCACCCGCATCGCTTCTGGTGTCGACGCGGGCACTTTCAGCCAGGAGAGGAGCTCGGTGTCAGTGTTACAGTCCCTCCATCGGTCGTCGTTGGCCTGCGCTTCACTGTGCACTGGCGCCGGTCGTCATCTCGTGCGGGCAGTCGTGCTCTGCCACCTCGCCGGGCTTGGCGAAACAACACACGGCGATGGGCGCCGCGACGAGCGTTACGCATTGCCCAAGAACGACGAACCAGGCGGAGAGCGGAAGGGCTTTGGGCATCGACGGTGGTTCCGGTGTCTCTTTCCTTAGACGCGGATCGATCCTGGCTTGTTTCAGTCTAGCATCGTCATGGCTTGACGACCTGATCCGTGCCCGCGATACAATGAGTGAATCTCGGTGGCCCCGGGGGCGTCCCATGGGGCCCGCATGTTCGATGGATAGCCTTCAGCTTCGCTCTGTCGTCGTTGTCGCCAGTGTCGGTGTCATTACGCCGACATCCAGCGGATGATGTACCCCGACAGCGATTAGGTAGGGCCATCATCCGCATACGGTTGATGGCCCTTTTTTTGTGGATTCCAGCGATGAGCGCAACATCCGGCAAGACCCGTAGCGGTGAGATCACCGACGGCCCGTCGCGGGCGCCGGCGCGCGCCATGCTCAAGGCGGTGGGCTTTGACGACGAGGCGCTAGCGAAGCCGATCATCGGGGTGGCCAACACCTGGACCGAGATCGGTCCGTGTAATTACCACCTGCGTGACCTGGCCGAAGAGGTCAAGCAGGGGATTCGCG
This sequence comes from Acidobacteria bacterium UBA2994, assembly GCA_002346545.1. Lineage (GTDB taxonomy): Bacteria > Acidobacteriota > Vicinamibacteria > Vicinamibacterales > UBA8438 > UBA2994. The sequence continues at coordinate 7,844 of DEAA01000053.1, read as the reverse complement.
AGGCCGGCGGCACGCCGATGGAGTTCAACACGGTCTCCATCTCGGACGGCATCACCATGGGCAGCGAGGGGATGAAGACTTCGCTCGTCAGCCGTGAGGTGATCGCTGACTCGATCGAGCTCGTAGCGCGGGGCAACCTGTTTGACGGCATCGTCATCTTGGTGGGATGCGATAAGACGATTCCCGGCGGGGTTATGTCGCTCGTGCGTCTCAATATCCCAGGCCTCGTCCTCTACGGCGGTTCCATCGCGCCCGGACGGTACGACGGGAAGGACGTCACTATTCAGGACGTCTTCGAAGCAGTGGGTGCCCATGCTGCCGGCACGATGACCGACGGCGAGCTTCTGGCGCTCGAAAACGTGGCTTGCCCGGGCGCCGGTGCGTGCGGCGGCCAGTTCACGGCCAACACGATGTCCACGGTCTGCGAGCTACTCGGCGTGTCGCCGATGGCGGCCAACGGGGTGCCGGCAACCACGCTTCTCGACGAGGGCGGTGAGGTTGCCACCCGGCCCGAGAAGTACGAAGTGTCGAAGCAGGCCGGCGCGCTCGTCCTCGACCTGGTTCGACGAGGCGTCCGTCCCCGTGACATCGTCACCAAGGACGCGATCGAGAACGCCATCGCGGCCGTGGCGACTACCGGCGGCTCGACCAACGCCGTGCTGCACCTGCTCGCTATAGCGCATGAGGCCGGAGTCGAGCTGGCCATGGAGGACTTCGATCGGGTCAGTGAACGGACGCCGCTTCTGGCCGACCTGAAGCCGGGTGGGCAGTTCGTGGCGACGGACCTTTATCGGGCCGGGGGCCTCGAGCTAGTGGCGCATCGCCTTAAGGAGGCCGGCCTCCTGCACAGCGATGCCATGACCGTGACGGGCCAGACCATTGGCGAGGTCGCCGACAGCGCGCAAGAAACCGCCGGGCAAAAGGTGATGCGGCCGGTGTCCGACCCGATAACACCTACAGGGGGACTGGTGATCTTGCGCGGCAACCTCGCGCCCGATGGCTGCGTGGTGAAGGTCGCCGGGCACACGCCGCAGCAGCATCGCGGGTCAGCTCGCGTGTTCGACGGCGAGGAGGGAGCGTTCGCCGCCATCGAACGGGGCCAGATCAAGGCTGGAGACATCGTGGTGATCCGCTATGAAGGACCGCAGGGCGGTCCGGGCATGCGTGAAATGCTGGCGGTAACCGCTGCCATCGTCGGCGCCGGGCTAGGTGAGTCGGTGGCGTTGCTGACCGACGGCCGTTTTTCCGGAGCGACCCGCGGCATGATGGCCGGACACGTGGCCCCGGAAGCCGCCAAGGGTGGTCCGATCGCGCTCGTATGTGACGGTGACACGATCCTGTTCGACGAGCAGAACCGGAAGCTCGAGTTAGAAGTCAGTGAAGAGGAGCTGGCGTCGCGACGCGCGGCCTGGCGGCCTCCTAAGTCGAAGACCACCAGCGGCGTCATGGCCAAGTACGCTCGGTTGGTGTCGTCAGCCGCGCAAGGCGCGGTGACCACTGGGTAAGAAGGTAGTAAGGAAGGACCATCGTCATGGACAACATTCGAACCGGCGCGCAGATCCTATGGGAGTCGCTGGTGCGCGAAGGCGTCTCCACCGTCTTCGGGTATCCGGGCGGTGCCATCCTGCCCGCCTACGACGCGATGCTCGAGTACCCGATCCGTCACGTGCTGGTGCGCCACGAGCAGGGTGCCACGCACATGGCCGACGGTTATGCGCGCGCCAGCGGCGAGGTCGGCGTGGCGATTGCTACCTCTGGCCCAGGCGCCACCAACATGGTGACCGGCATCGCCACGGCCATGCTCGACAGTTCGCCCATGGTCTGCATCACCGGCCAGGTTGGGAGTAAGCTGATTGGCTCGGACGCGTTTCAGGAAACCGATGTCACCGGCGTGACTCTGCCGATCACCAAGCACAATTATTTGGTGTCAGACGTCGACGAGGTGGCGCCGACTATCCACGAGGCGTTCTACGTTGCGAAGTCTGGTCGACCCGGTCCGGTGCTAGTGGACATCACCAAGGACGCCCAGCAGTCGTCAACCGAGTTCGTCTGGGACGACAGCCCCGTGCAACTGCCGGGGTATCGCCCCGAGCTCCGGGCGACCGAAGCCGAATACCAGCAGGCTGTAGAGCTGATCAACGGCGCGAAGCGGCCCGTCATCTTTTCCGGCCACGGTGTGATGCTGTCCGGGGCGATGGATCTGGTGCGCGAGTTCGCCGAGCGCGCGAACATCCCGATCGCGATGACGCTGCTGGGAATAGGGTCGGTGCCGGCGCTCCACCCCCTCAATCTCGGCATGATGGGGATGCACGGCGAGGCATGGGTGAATCAGGCTATTCAGGAGGCGGACCTCCTGCTGGCGTTCGGGATGCGGTTCGACGATCGGGTGACCGGTAACCTCAAGACCTACGCACCCAACGCCCGGAAGATACACATCGACATCGACCCGGCCGAGTTCAATAAGAACGTGCTGGTGGACGTGGCGCTGGCGGGTGACCTGTCGGCCGTGCTCGCCGATCTCCTGCCTCATGTGGAGCGTGGCGATCGGTCCGACTGGCTCTCAGCGATCGGGGTGATGAAGGGCGATTCGGCAGTGCGGGACGTCCAAAACATTCCCGACAGCGGGCATCTCTATGCCGCGCACGTCATCAATGACATCTGGCGGATGACCGACGGCCAGGCGGTGGTGGTGACCGACGTCGGCCAGCATCAGATGTGGGAGGCGCAGTACTACCACCACCAGGAGCCCCGTTCGCTTATCACCTCTGGCGGTCTGGGCACGATGGGGTTCGCGCTGCCGGCCGCCATTGGCGCCAAGCTGTCTCGACCAGATGCCGAGGTGTGGGTTGTGGTTGGTGACGGTGGGTTCCAGATGACCATGTGCGAGTTGGCCACCATTGCCCAGGAGAAGGTCAAGATCAACGTGGCCATCATCAACAACGGCTACCTTGGGATGGTGCGTCAGTGGCAGGAGTTCTTTTACGAGCGCCGGTACGCTGCGACGCCGCTGCTCAGCCCCGACTTCGCCAAGCTGGCCGAGGCGTTCGGCCTGAAGAGCGCCCAGGTCTCTCGCCGGCAGGACGTCGAGCCGACCATCGAGATGGCGCGGGCCCACGAGGGCGCCGTCGTGATCGACTTCCGGGTGGAGCAGGAGGACACCGTCTACCCGATGGTGCCCGCCGGCGCCGATCTCCAAGCCATGATCCGCCGACCCAGTCCGAGCCCGATCGTGGAGACAGCCGACGACTAGCGCGCACATAGCGCGCCCGCGACGAGCTGTGTGGGGCGTTGTGCCTCACTAGCGAAGAGCCGGGGTTTGGTGCGGAGCCCCATGGAAAGAAGATGCGTCACACTTTCGTCGTTCATGTCGAAGACAAGCCCGGGGTGCTGAACCGCGTGGCGTCGCTGTTCCGGCGTCGCGCCTTCAACATCGAGTCGCTGACAGTCGGGCACACCGAAACCAGCGGGGTGTCTCGGATGACCATTGTGGTCGACACCGACGCCAATGGGGCCAAGCGGCTCGAGGCCAACCTCTACAAGCTGGTGAACGTGCTTCGGGTCACCGACCTGACCGCCGAGGCAGCGGTGGTGCGCGAGTTAACGCTGATCCGGGTCAGTGCCGACCAGGAGACCCGTACCCACATCATGCAGTTAGTCGACACCTTCCGCGCCAAGGTGGTCGACGTGGCGCCTGACTCGCTCATCATCGAAGCCACCGGCACCGAGGAGAAGATCGACGGGCTGATGGGCGTGCTCGAGCCCTATGAGGTGCTGGAAATGGTGCGTACCGGACGGGTCGCCATGTCTCGCGGTCAGCAGGCGCCGGTCGAGGGGCCCTCGGATGAGACTCCCGGCGAAGTCGACGACAACGTATCCTATTCGGTCTGATTGGACAGATTCGTGACCGCCCGGGCGACGCCCGGACACCATCGCAACCACGAGGCAGAAACGAGCAATGGCAACGATTCACTACGACGACGCGGCAGATCTCTCGCTCATCCAGCAAAAGAAGGTAGCTATCTTCGGCTACGGTTCGCAGGGCCATGCCCATGCGCTCAATCTCAAGGACAGCGGCGTGGACGTGCGGGTGGCCCTGGCCGAGGGGAGCAAGTCGCACCCGAAGGCGGCGGCGGACGGCCTTACTGTCAACAGCGGCGCCGAGGCGGCGGCCTGGGCCGACGTCATCATGATTCTAGCGCCCGACACCAAACAGCCGGCAATCTATGCCGAGTCGATCGCAAGTAACCTGAAGTCGGGCGACATGCTGATGTTCGCCCATGGTTTCAACATCCGCTACGACACGATCACGCCGCCGAAGGATGTCGACGTCACTCTGATCGCGCCCAAGGCGCCCGGCCATCGGGTGCGTGAGGTGTTCCAGGAGGGGGGGGGCACGCCGGCGCTTATCGCCGTCGAGCAGGACGCTACTGGCAACGCGCACGCGCTCGCAATGTCCTACGCCAAGGGACTTGGAGTGACTCGCGCAGGGGTTATCGAGACCACCTTCACCGAGGAAACCGAGACGGATCTCTTTGGTGAGCAGGCGGTGCTTTGCGGCGGGGTCAGCGAGCTGATCAAGGCTGGTTTCAAGACCCTCGTCGACGCTGGCTATCAGCCTGAGGTCGCGTATTTTGAGTGTATGCACGAGCTGAAGCTCATCGTCGACCTGATCTACCGCGGCGGACTCAACTACATGCGCTACTCGGTCAGCGACACCGCCGAGCGCGGTGATTACACCGGTGGTCCCCAGGTGATTACTGACGCCACTCGCGAGGCGATGCGCAGCATGCTCCGGGACATTCAGGACGGCAGTTTTGCCAAGGCTTGGATCGAGGAAGACAAGGCCGGCCGGCCCGAGTTCATGGCGACCCGTCGCGCCGAGCAGGAGCTGCAGATCGAAAAAGTGGGCGTCGAACTCCGCGGGATGATGCCGTTTCTCGACGCGGTCACGCTGAAGGAGTCGGTGTAGGACATCGACGCCTGGCTTTGGGTTGCGTGGCCTGCTCAAGTCCTTCCGGGAAGCGGTCATTGATGGCCACGACCGGCACCTGGCGGCTTTAGGCTTGCCGCTCGATCCACTCGACCATTACGTCAATCACGGCGTCGTAGGTCTCCCGCTTCGACGGCGCCTGCTTTCCTCGTACATTGAACGAATGGTCGCCGCCTTCCACGACATGGAGGGCGGCGGCCGGCATTCTGGCCAGCACCGGCCGTAGCTCCGCCTCGGTGCCAAACGGGTCGCGTGCGCCCTGGACGACTAGGGTCGGCGCCGCTATGTGCGGCAGGTGCGCGTCCCGTATCTTCTCGGGGCGCCCGGGTGGGTGCAGGGGATAGCCCAGAGCTATGACGCCGGCTACATCGGCCGCTGGTTCGCCGTCGTCCGAATCCGGGTCTGGCGACGCCGCAATGTGGGTGGCCATGCGTCCACCCATTGACTTGCCCCCGATGAACAGCGGGCGGCCCTGCGAGTGCTCCCGCATGGTGTCCACAACGGATCGATAGCACGCTTCTAGCTTCGATGCCGGGTCCGGCGGGCGTCGACCTTGCTCGGCATACAGGAAGTTGAAGGTGACCGCCTCGATGCCCCGCTCGGCCAGGCCTCGGCCGAACGCCACCATGAACGGATGGGTCTGCGCCGTACCGGCGCCGTGCGCGAGGATCATGCTCGCGCGCGCATTGGTCGTCGGGTAGGCGATGGCGGTGGTCGACTCGACGCCAACGGCGATCGTGAACCGTTTCATACGTTTTGACGGCGGGGCTGAAGAGGGCCGTGCTGCCACTCTCGAGCAGGACTGCCAGGCAGTTCCGCTGACACTCCTTCGGAACTGCCTGAGGCCCGAAGCCGTTACGTGACTTCCACGCCGCTCCGGACCCGCTCTAAGAACTTGCTCGCGGCACGGTGGAAGTCAGGGTGAAAAGCGTGACCGCCGTCGAAGGTGACGGTCTCGTATGCGATGCCGCGGGAGGTCAAGAACGTCAGGTCGGCGTCGCGTTTTGGCTCGGTATACCAGTGGTCATCAACGCCGCCTCCGAGGAGGATAGGTGGCCATCGGTCGGCCGGCTCCTCATGCAGTTCCGGGGGAATGTCGCTGGCCAGTACTACCAGGCCGTCGCAGCGGTGTCCTGACCGTAGCGCTGCGCGATACGCCATCGCGACTCCTTGCGAGAACCCGGCAAACACCAGCGGCAGGTCGGGGGTGATCCGAAGCGTGGCGACGACGTCGCGCACGTAGGCCAGGTTGTCGGCGATTGCCTGCTCCCGGTCTTGGCTGGTCATCCAGCTCCCGACCACCGTGCCGGTCTTCCGCTCATAGAACCGATTCAGTGCTTGGACTGACGCGACCTGCCAGTGCTCGATGTCGGGGATCCCGAGCAGGCCTTCCAGATGACGCTCGGCGTTTTCTCCGTAGCCGTGGAAGCCGACCAGCAGCGGCGCGGGGCCAGGTTGTGCGGACGGAGAGACGATGTAGCGCCCGAGGGTACTGGCAGCCAGGGTTCGGGTCTCCGGCGCCAGGCGTGTCTGCATGGGTGCCATTGTATGGCGCTCGTCGGCGTGGCGGTCGGCGCGGGCGTCCCGGCTGCGAGCGTGGCGGGTGGCATAATCGGCCCGACAGTTCACGGGAGGTAGTCATGCGTTGGAACGGATTCCCCTGGCGCTCGATACGTCGAATAGTGGCGGTGGCGGCGGTGTGCTTGATCGTGTCTGTCGTCGGGCAGGCACAGGAGCCGCGCATTCCGCCTCTCGAGTCGGCGTCTGGTATCAACATCAGCAAGACGCTGGCAAATCACCCTGACCTGTCGGATGCCTGGCTGACGTTTGCTCGCTATGTGCTGGGTAACAGCACGCTCCCCCCTCGCGACCGTGAGTTGCTGATTCTGCGGATCGGGTTTCTTCTGGGTTCTGATTACGAGTGGGGACAGCACACCCGCATCGGCAGGGAAGCTGGGTTGACCGAGACGGAGATCCAGCGCATTACTGAAGGGCCAGAGGCGCCCGAGTGGTCGAGCTTTGACCGCACACTGCTGCGCGCTGTGGACGAACTGCGCCGCGACGCCGAGATCAGCGACGTGACCTGGGACGAGCTGGCGGCCCGTTACGACACGAGACAGCTGATGGATGTGGTCTTCACGGTGGGCCAGTACAACCTGGTGTCGATGGCGCTCAAGACCTTTCGAGTGCCGCTCGACGAGGGGGTGACCGGCATCCCACGCTGATGAGGAGGGCGGGCTCGAGTCGTACCGGTCATGCCATAATCGACCGGATGCCACGTATCGCTTTCGACCAGCTTCCCCCCGACGCCCGTCTCTGGATCTTCGCCGCCGAGCGGTTACTGACGGCGGACGAGCAGACCCAAGTCTTAGGCGCCGTCGATGGGTTCATCGAGCAGTGGGCCGCCCACGATCGCCCGCTGACCACCGCCAGAGACCTACGCTATGACCGGTTCATCTTCGTCGCCGTCGACGAGCGCGCCGCCGGTGCCTCCGGCTGCTCAATCGACGCCCTGGTCCGTCAGATGAAGGGACTTGAGACTGCCCTTGGCCTGGAGCTCATTAACCACGGTCCGGTGCTCTATCGCGAGGGCGATCGCATCGCCCGTGTCGAGCGCCATCAGTTTATTGAGCTAGCCGAGAAGGGCGATGTCAACCCAGAGACCGTCGTCTTTGATAACTCCCTCACCACCGTTGGCGATGTCCGCAACGGTCACTGGGAGCTCCCCGCCAGTCAGTCTTGGCACAAAGCTCTGTTCTAGCTTCTCCGGGAACTTCGAGGATAATTAGAGGGAAGCCTCTTGACCGGTACGGGGCGTGGCGCAGCCTGGTAGCGCGCCTGCTTTGGGAGCAGG
>DEAA01000016.1 GCA_002346545.1 Acidobacteria bacterium UBA2994 | reverse complement strand
GAATTCCCCGGTCAACAAGCGTTCGTACGGCCCCGGCCAGCATGGCCAGCGTCGCAAGAGCAAAATGAGCGACTTCGGTCTGCAGCTTCGCGCCAAGCAGAAGCTCAAGGGCTACTACGGCGACGTAACGGAAAAGCAGTTCAAGCGCACCTACAAGGAAGCGTCGGCCATGAAGGGCGACACCGGTCAGAACCTGATCGGCCTGCTCGAACAGCGCCTCGACATGGTCGTTTACCGCGCCAAGTTCGCACCGACCATCTTCGCCGCCCGCCAGATCGTTAGCCACGGCCACATCTACCTCAACGGCGTGAAGACCAACATCGCTTCGGCGCGTGTGAAGGTTGGCGACGTGGTCAGCCTCGGCAGCAAAGCCAAGGAAATGGCTTTGGTCATCGAAGCACAGAGCCTTCCCGAACGTGAAATTCCCGATTATGTCGCGCCCGACGGTAACGACAAGGTGACTTTCACTCGCGTACCGAAGCTTGATGAAGTGCCCTATCCGGTGACCATGGAACCGAACCTGGTCGTCGAGTTCTACTCGCGCTGATCCTTTGGTTCATCGATATATGGAAAGGGCGGCCTCAGGGCCGCCTTTTTTGTATCAATTCACCGCATTTTCAAAGCCTTGGCAGGAACGCGGAAGGTGGTTGGCGGTTCAGTTTTTACTATGACTCAATACCGCTTCATCACGCCCAATCGTCGCGGCAAATGGTACGATAGCCTCAACGATGCGCAGGCGCGTGCGAATGTTATTGGTGCAGGCTTTCTGGACAGTGCCGGCACGTTCGTCCCGTATCGCGGGACGATACTGGAAATGCGCGAAAAAGAGCGGGTGTAGCCCGCTACGTCCGGCCGGCAATCTGCAAGGACTTCCAGACCATTGCCGCAATTGCGATGGTGATAGCCCCGCCCCAGAACCAGTAGGGAAGGAACAACGCTTCCGCGATGCGTCCCGTATCGGATAGGGCAACTTGTCCATCTACCGCGGCGCCTGGACTGAACAGATAATCGATGTCCTGGTAAACGCTGACCGCTCCTTGCACGCCAAGGAACTCGATAGCGATCCTCTGCCATTTCCTCGTCGCTCTGGATGCAATCGAGAATGCACCTGCTGCAAAGAGCGGCAGCACGATCCAGCCGGCAATAGATCGGACCCAAATCAGGGTGCTCGCGATCAACGCAATCGCCAGGACGAACAACATCACCTTAGTTGCACGGGGTGAGCGCGAAGCAATGATCAAGACACAGCCCGCGATGGTGGGGCCGAGCAATCCGGAGGCAGCAACGATGGCCTGGCCGATACGCCCAAGGTCGCCGGAGCTTTCTGCAAATCCGGACCCGTTCGCAAAGATGACCAATCGTTCGAATTCAGCTCCAAGTGCAGCCGCCATGAGACCATGCGCCATCTCATGCCACCAGGTAGATAGCAGCGTAAACGGCATGAGCGCCAACGTACCGATAGCCGTTTGCCACGCAACGATCGTCAAGACCGCAAAGGCGATGATATACGTCTGCTCGCGTTTAACGGCGGAACCACTCGCGCCATCCGCATACGGAAGCCCCCATTGAGCAGAGGTAGGGCGGGCTTGAGGAGGCTTGGCCATCTTTACAAATTAGGCCAGTCCCGCTTCAGCGCAAGTAATCCCGGCGGAAATCCTTGGCAAAGGTAGCAAATCTACCCTCCCCAATCGCATCGCGCATTGCCTGCATCAACTGCTGGTAGAAAGCGATATTATGCTCGGTCATCAGCATTGCACCGAGAATTTCCTGTGATTTCACGAGGTGGTGGAGATAGGCGCGCGAGTAGGTGTTACACGTGTCGCAAGTGCAGCGATTATCCAGAGGATCGGTGTCTTCCGCGAACCGCGCATTGCGAAGGTTCATCGGGCCGTTCCAGGTAAACGCTTGTCCATTTCGTCCGGATCGGCTTGGCAACACGCAGTCGAACATGTCGACACCGCGTTCAACCGCACCCACCAGGTCGTCCGGCTTACCCACGCCCATGAGATAACGAGGGCGATCCTGTGGGAGCTGCGCGGGGGCAAAGTCCAGTGTGGCGAACATGGCCTCCTGTCCCTCGCCCACGGCCAGACCGCCGATCGCATATCCATCGAACCCGATATCGGCCAGCTTATCGGCACTGATCTTGCGCAGATCTTCGTCGAGCGCGCCTTGCTGAATACCGAACAAGGCAGACCGTTCTGCATGTTCGCCGCCTGCGTTGAAACCCTCTCGACTCCGCTGCGCCCAACGCATGCTCATTTCCATGCTCGCGGCAATTTCGTCGCGCGGACGGTCGGCACGGGGGCATTCGTCAAAAGCCATCACGATGTCGCTGCCCAGAAGCCGCTGGATTTCCATGCTGCGTTCCGGTGTCAGCATATGCTTCGACCCGTCGATGTGGCTGCGGAATTCCACACCCTTCTCAGTCAGCTTCCGCAGGTCCGACAGACTCATAACCTGATAACCGCCGCTGTCGGTGAGGATCGGCCGGTCCCAGCCGATAAAGTCATGCAACCCGCCCGCGCGTCCCACCAGGTCGCCCCCTGGACGGAGGTGAAGGTGGTAGGTATTCGCCAGCAAGATCTGGGCACCTAGGCCGACCAGGTCCCGGTGCGTCACCGACTTGACCGCACCACGTGTTCCAACCGGCGCGAAGGCTGGCGTCTTTATGGCACCGTGGGGCGTGATCAGCACACCCGCGCGGGCGGCCCCGCAGCGATGAGTCACCTCGAAGGAGAAGGCTTCCGGCACCGCCGTATACTACACAGAGTTCCGATGGCAGCTGCCGCGTCCCCTCCTCCTCTCTTGCCGCACCCCATGCCCATAATCCAGGTTCCGGGTCGAGCCGCGTGAAACGTCTTCGGGTCGGTGTGGTGTACGGCGGCCGCTCGAGCGAGCACGAGGTCTCGCTCGCCTCCGCAGCGGCGATCTTTGCCAACTTAGACCGCAACCGCTACGAGCCCGTGCCGATCCGGATCGAGCGGAGCGGGCGATGGACACTGGCGGAAAAGCCACCGACGGTCGAGTCGGCCGCCGCGACGATTGAAACCGCTCGAGCCGCACGGGCGATCCCTGCCCGCGAGAGCCGCGAAGTCCATCTAATAGCACGGCCCGGCGAAGAAACCGTGCTCACACTGGACCGGACCGCCGAGCCGGCGGCGGGCGACGAATGCGCCGTCTTGGCTACGCTTTCCCTCGACGTAATCTTCCCGATCTTGCACGGTCCCTACGGAGAGGACGGCACGCTGCAAGGCTTGCTCGAACTGGCCGATGTCCCGTACGTGGGCGCCGGGGTCCTTGCCTCAGCCACCGGGATGGACAAGGCCATCATGAAGATCCTGTTCGCCGCGGCGGGGCTCCCGCTGGTACGTCACGATGTCGTGCGACGGCGCGACTGGCGAGAGGTACCGGACACGGTCGTCGAGCGGCTGGAATCGAAACTCCGCTATCCGTTGTTTGTGAAACCGGCCAACCTCGGCTCGAGCGTGGGCATTTCACGGGTGGAAGATATGGAGACGCTGAAGGCTGCGCTCGACCTGGCCGCCAAGTACGACCGGAAGCTCGTAGTCGAGGAAGGCGTTGCTCCTTGTCGCGAGATCGAGTGCGCCGTAATCGGCAACGACCGGCCGGACACTTCCGTCCTCGGCGAAATCGTTCCATCGGGTCCGTTCTACGACTACGAGGCCAAGTATCTGGACGACCGATCGGAGACGATCATCCCCGCGCAGCTCACCGACGCCCAGGCGGCCCGCATCCGTACCATGGCGGTCGACGCCTTCAAGGCGATCGATGGCGCGGGTATGGCGCGGGTCGATTTCCTTCTGGCGAGCGACACCGGGGACCTATTCGTCAACGAGATCAACACCCACCCCGGATTCACCACCATTAGCATGTTCGCCAAGCTGTGGGACGCCACCGAACTCCCCTACCCGCAGCTGCTCGATCGGCTCATCGAGTTGGCCGCCGAGCGTCACGCCGAGAAGCAAGATACCCGTACGACCGTCGGGTGATCACCGATAAAGTTCGCGGCACTTCGCACCGATAGGACAGGGGCGAAAGCGAGAGTCACTTTTGACTCTTGTGGATGTTTGTGCTTGACACCCAAGATTACTCATCCATAATCTACATCTGGTATGAGGGTGGGAGGCTCAGCCCACCTGTTGTGATGTTTGGGCACAGGTACTCTCGCTGAGCGACCACATGCCAAGGAGGAAGAATGGCGAAGAAGGCAGCGAAAAAGGCGACCAGGAAAGTAGCAAAGAAGGCGACGAAGAAGAAGGTCGCGAAGAAGAAGGTCGCGAAGAAGAAGGTCGCGAAGAAAAAGGTCGCAAAGAAGGCCGCCGCCAAGAAGGGCGCGAAGAAGCGCTAAGCTCTTCCGACTTCGAGAAAAAGGGGGCGACCTAGTCGTCCCCTTTTTTTTGTACGCTCACTCCACGCCGTCGAGCGGCTTCACCCCATCCCACACGCGAACCACCTGAATACGGTCGCCCGGTTCGAGTTGGTCGACGACGTCCATTCCTGAAATCACGTGACCGAAGACCGTGTAGCGCCCTTCGAGCTGCGGCTGCGGACTGGTGGTGATGAAGAACTGGCTCCCGCCGGTGTCGCCCCAGTCGAGGGCCATCCCCACCGTGCCCCGTAGATAGGGCATCGGCGTCAGCTCGTCGCGCACGGTATAGCCCGGTCCACCCTGACTGTCGCTTCGTGGATCGCCCATCTGTACCACGTAGTTGGGCACGACCCGATGCACGAGCAACCCGTTGTAGAAACCCGAGCGCCCCAAGCGCATGAAGTTGTCGGCCGTCATCGGCGTCTCGTTGACCAGAAGCTCGAGCTGAATCGTGCCCCGTTCGGTGTCGATGAAGACGTGCGGCGAGACGGACGGGGTCACGAGCGACTCGGCGCGGTACGCCTCGATCGGCAGACGGAGTTGCGCCGGGCGGATCGCCGCCTGAGCGTCGAACGATGGATCCAGCCGGGCAAGATGTTCGGCAGCCCGTACTCGCACCGCCCAGTCGGAATCAGCCGTCGCCGCCTTGAGGAGATCCGTCGCGGCAGTGCCACCGAGACGCCCGAGCGCATCGACAACTGCCGCCCGTGCAAGATACGACTCATCATCGGCCGCCGCCCGATAGGCCTCCAGCAGCGGCTCGACGGCATCCCGCACTTCCAACTCGCCCAGCAGCTCGGCCGCGGTCTTCCGCACCACCACATCGGCGTCGGACAGCAGATAGAGGAGCACCTCACTCGCGTTTGGCGCGCGCACCGCCGCCAACGACTCAAGCGCGGCGGGCACGACCCGTCGGTCCTCGTCCTCGATGAGCTGGGTCAGCCGGAACGCCGCGACGTCCGCGTCGACCAGTGCGAAGGCCCGAGCCAAGTCGACACGCACCCGCCAATCTTCGTCGGGAGGAAGACCTGAGAGGGTGAGGAGAAACAGCTCCGGGTCGAGCCGGGCCAAGCCTCGGAGCGCCGCCCCGCGAAGCGGCCCCCAACGATGGGTTATCAGCTCGATCATGACATCGGTCGAATCGCTCGCCCCGACGCTAGCCAGGGCTTCGACCAACTCGAGTAACAGAACACGGTCGGCAACCGCGTCACGCAGCATGGCACGCAGGGCCGGCGCCGCCTTGTCGTCCCCGAGATCGGCGAGCGCGCGGATCGCGGCCACGATGACGCGCCGATCGCGACGTTCGGTGTCGAGGAGGTCGACCAGCGCCGGAAGCGCAGCGGTGTCGCCAAGCGCGCCGAGCGCGCGAGCCGCAATCGAAACCCCGTAGGACCCCTGAATACCAATCAGTGTCTGGAGCGGACCGACCGTCCTCGGATCGCCGACCTGCCATAGCGCCTGCGCGACAGGCCACCACCAGAGGATCGGGTCGCCTTCCTCGGTGAGCACGGTCGACGCTAGGGCGTCGTATGCCCCGAGTGCCGCAAGGGTATAGATGCCCGAGCGAAACGCCTCGACTCGCGGCGTCAAGGGATAGCCCAGCTGCTCCGGATCGACCGGATAAGCCTGGGTTACGTGCATCTCGACCATCGACTGCACCGCGTCGATGGCGTCGGTGGCCTGTAAGCGGCCCAAGGCCCTGGCTGCATGGGCCTGCACGACGGGAGAAACATCACGCAACGCGCCGACCAATGGCTCGATTGCGACCTCGTCACCAAGGAGGCCAAGCCCAAAGGCAGCGATCTCGCGGACCTCTGGGACTGGGTCGTCCAGGAGCGACAGCAGCGCGGGCACACCGGCGGGAAGCCCAACCCGGCCGATGGCCAGGCCGGCCCGCCGGCGGACCGCGCCGCTAGAGTCTTCGGCAAGACGGAGCAGATCCGGCGTGGCACGCGGGGGAGGGGGTGGCACGACTTGCGTCGCCGGGGACGCTCCCTCGGCAACGGCGGCAGGTTCAGCAGCAACGACCTCCGCGGGGTCAGGCAGGAACGGATCCCGAAGGATCCGCTGGTCCTCAAGCTGGATGATCCAGCTCAGCTTCTGTTCGTAGGAGACCGGCGGTGGGGCGGGCGGGAGCGGAGGCGGAGCCTGCGCACAACCGGAGGCCCACAGCCCCAGCAGTGCGAGCCCAGCCGCACGACCGTCCCAGCACGTGGAGGCAGGCTGCAGCATCGTTTCGGTAGGGTGCGGCGGTGGCCCAACAGCGCGGGCGCATCATAGCACGCAGGGCCGACGGGACAGGTCGTCCGGACTGGTATACTCGGCGTCACGTTGGAGTTCCGCCATATCGCGATCGAGGGCCCGATCGGTGTCGGAAAATCGACGCTCACCCGCCGGCTGGCCAGCCAACTCGAAGCTCGGGTAGTACTCGACGAGACCGAGAACCCGTTTCTCGCCGATTTAGCCGCCGGCCGCGCCGGCGCCGCCTTCCAAGCGCAGCTCTTCTCACTGCTGAGCCGTCACCGTCAGCAGACCGAATTGCAGCAATCCAACCTCTTCGACACCCAGACCATCTCCGATTACCTGTTCGCCAAGGACAAGATCTACGCTTACCTTAATCTGGACGATAACGAGCTGTTCATCTACCAGCGGCTGTACGACCTGCTGGAGACCGACGTGACCGCCCCCGATCTGGTCGTCTACGTACAAATGCCAACCGATACGCTCCAACGACGCGTCCGGTTACGGGAACGGGAGTATCGGGAGAACGGGGAAGCACCGCCCGACGCAGAGTATCTGCGAGAGCTCAACGAGGCTTACACTCATTTCTTCTTTCACTACACAGCCACCCCGCTGCTGGTCGTCGAAACGTCCCACGTCGATCCGGAGTGGGGAGACGAAACCCTGGACGACCTGCTCAAGCAGATACAGACGATGGGGCAAGGCACCCGCTACTACGTCCCACGATAGGCTCCGGGCGACGCCAGCACACGTTTTGTGTCGGCTGCGGTAAGCTCGGCCCGTGGCCAGCGCCTTTGGTACCGCGTGCGATCGGTGCGGACGAGACCTGCTTCGCCAGGACCTCGACACTCACCTGCATGTCTGCCCCGACTGCGGTCACCATCGACGCCTGGGTGCCCCAGCGCGACTCCGTTCGCTGCTCGACGACGGCGCCTGGAAGGAACACGACGCGGAACTAGCCTCGACAGACCCGCTCTCCTTCAGCGATCGGCGTACTTACACCGACCGGCTCGCCGACGCGATGGCCGCCACCGGGTTGCGCGATGCCGCCATCGCGGCCACGGGCACCATCTGCGGCGTGGACGTAGAAGTCGTAGCGATGGACCACCGCTTCCTGGGTGGCACCCTCGGCATGGTGATCGGCGAGAAAGTCGTCCGAACCGCAGACCGGGCTCGCGCCGCCCGCCGCCCGCTGCTACTGGTCTGCGCGTCAAGCGGAGCCCGCATCATGGAGGGAGCGCTGTCGCTCATGCAAATGGCCAAGATCGGTGTCGCACTCGGGCAACTCGACCGGGACGGCATCCCTCATGTCGCGCTGCTCACGGACCCAACCACGGGCGGCGTGGTGTTGGGCTGTGCAATGGGAGCGGACCTGATCCTGGCTGAGCCTGACGCACAGATCGGCTTTACTCCGCCGGCCGCGATCCGGCAGACGACCGGTCACCCACTGCCCAACGGCTTTCAACGGTCTGAATACCTTCTAGACCATGGGCTGATCGATCTGGTCGTGGACCGTCGCGAATTACGCGGAGTGCTGGGTCGGCTGCTCGGCGTAATCACCGATACCACGCCGGCGCCAGAGACCCCTCGCGGGAAACCGCCCGTCGAAAGCGACGACGATCGGCCCAGGAACTGAGGGTGTGACCGCCGCCACCTCACTCGCTACTCTGGCCCGCCTCGAACGGTTCGGGATCAAGCCGGGACTCGAGGCTATCGGCGCGCTGGTGGCTGCCGACGACCATCCTGAATCCGCCTACCCAGCGGTACTCGTGGCGGGCACCAACGGCAAAGGATCGACGGTGGCGATGGCCGACCGCGCCCTCCGGGCCGGCGGGCATAGGGTGGGACGCTACACTTCCCCCCATCTCGTGTCGCTCCAGGAGCGGATCGTCGTCGACGGAAGCCCGATTCCGCACCCGGCGCTCGAGGAGGAAGCGACCAGCCTCCTTTCTCGAGCTGATGCACTCGTGGCCCGCGGCCGACTGACCACGCCGCCCACCTTCTTCGAGGCGATCACAGCAATCGCGCTGTCCTGGTTCCGGCGGTGCGAGGTGGACGTCGCACTACTCGAAGTCGGACTGGGTGGACGATTCGATGCTACGAACATCGTTCCAGCGCGGTGGGGTCTAATAACCGCAATCGGCCTCGATCACCAGGCCTACCTGGGCAACACGCTGGAGGCAATCGCCGCCGAGAAAGCCGGAATCATCAAGTCCAACATGACGGTCGTCACTACAGAGGACAGGCTGGCCCTACGGGCCATCTTCAGCGAGGCGGCCGCTTCCCGGGGCGCCCACTGGGTGGACGCCCACCGGGGGACGGCGCTCAGCCGGGTAGGCGCTGACCGGTTGCAGATCGAGACCACCGTGCACGCCTATCCACCGGTCCGGCTGGGACTTACTGGTTTTCACCAGCACCTCAACGCGCTCGGGGCGGTGCGACTCCTCGAGACGATGGACAGCCACGGAGTGGCCGTGCCACCGTCAGCGATCATGGCGGGGCTCAGAGACGTCGAGTGGCCGGGTCGGCTGCAGCGCGTCGTGTCCGAGGGACGCACGATCTGGCTCGATGCCGCCCACAACCCGGCCGCCGCCGCGGCGCTGGCAGCACACCTTCAAGAGTCGGGAGCCGCCCCGCTGCCAATCGTGCTGGCGATCATGGACGACAAGGACGCCGAAGGCATCGTGCGGGCCCTGGCTCCAATCGCGAGCCGATTCGTCTGCACGGCGCCCGACACCCCGCGCGCCATTCCGTCGACCAGTCTCGCTCGACTGGTCTCCAACTTGGTCCGCCCGACCCCCGTTCGGACGGCGGCTACCCCCGCCGCCGCGCTCCGGTGGGATCGAGTCGAGGCGGACACGGTGTGTGTCACCGGATCGATCTTCCTGGTCGGGGAGATGCTGAGGAAGCTGGACGAAGGCCCGTGATATTCTTTGGTCGTTACCTACACGCTGGATGACCTTACTGCCGTCCAGGCCGTTTCGGTACTACCAGCGCCCCGCCTACGGTCGATGAGATATCGGCTTCTACTCTGCACCGTTCTGTGCACCCTGCCCGCTGGCCTGGCGCACGCCCAGAATTTGCCGGGGGTGAGTTCCACCCTCCAGGATCAGTTGCGCCAGCTCTCAGAGAATCACCTCCGGCTCGTCGAGAACGTTGAGCTCACTGGAAGTAACAACGGTGAAGACTGGCAGTTCCACGCGGACGTGGTCGATTTCTATATAGATGAGTCGCGCCTGGTGGCCAGCGGCAACGTCGTCTTTTCGTCTGAGGGCGGACGCATCGCGGCGGAACGGGTCGAGTTCAACACGGAGGACCTGACCGGAGTCTTCTACGAGGCGGACGGATCGACGGCAGTTGTCGATGACGTCGAGCCGAGCATGTTCGGCACCTCGGAGCCCGAGATGCGGTTCTGGGGCGAGATCATCGAGAAAGTGGGACCTCGGTCCTACAAGCTGATCCGCGGTGGCTTTACCTCATGCGTGCAACCAACGCCCCGGTGGGAGGTCTCCGCAAGCTCGGTGACCATCAACCTAGACGAGTATCTGGTGCTGCGGAACTCGGTCCTCTCGGTCAAGGGCGTCCCGTTGTTCTATCTGCCCGTGATGTTCTATCCGATCCAGGCCGACGATCGGGCCACCGGCATCCTGATGCCGACCTACGGGTCCTCGACCATTCGAGGTCAGTCGCTCAGCAACGCCCTCTTCATGGCGTTCAATCGCAGTCACGACGCCACGGTGTTTCACGACTTCTTCTCGACTGCCGGTCAGGGCATGGGTGCAGAGTACCGGTATGTAGCCGGTCCAGGTTCGCAGGGTAACTTCGAGACCTACCTGCTGAACGAGCGTGAGGTGGTAGTCCCAAATCTGTTCGGCGTCGGGACCGAGACCACCTTACCTGCCAGACAAAGCTACAACCTGCGGGGCAACGCGACCCACGTCTTCACCGACGCGCTGCGCGCCCGGGGCCAGATCGACTACTTCTCCGACGTCACGGTCCAGCAGACGTATCAGACCAACATCTACGAAGCGTCGAACAGCTCCCGCACGCTGGGTGGGAACGTCACAGGTTCGTGGGGAGCCTACACGCTGAGCGGCACGGCCGACTTCAGCGAGACGTTCTTCGGCGCCAAGGACGCCAGTCTCTACGGCGCGGGCCCCAGAGTCGGCTTCGACCAGGCCGAGCGCGTGATCGGGAACTCGCCGATCTACTACGCGTTCACCAGCGAGTACGCCAACCTGCTCCGGAACACGCGCTTCGGAGACCAGGAGATTGACTCCGGTCTCACCCGATTCGATGTCAACCCGACCGTGCGCGTACCCTTCACCAAGTGGCCGTTCCTCACGATCAACTCATCCATCGGCTGGCAGCAGACCTACTGGACCGAGTCGATCGACGAGATGACGCAGCGGCAGATCGAAAACGGGATCTCGCGATCGTTCCTCGACATGCAAACCCAAATTACCGGGCCCGTCTTCGTCAAGGTTTGGGACACGCCCAACAGCGGCTACTCGGAACGGATGAAGCACGTCATCGAGCCCTGGTACAACCTGGGTCGGACCACCGCGATCGACAATTTCGATCAGATCGTCCAGCTCGAAGGAACCGACTCGATCGTCGGTCAGGTCACCCAGTTCAGCTACGGCCTGAACAACCGGCTGTATGCGCGTCGCTCCGAAGGCGACGGTCCATCGGTAGCCCAAGAGGTCCTGACGGTCGGCATCGAACAGAGCTACTACACCGACGCCAACGCCGCCCAGTTCGACCGAAACTTCCAGACCAGTTTTCAGGGTGACAACCCGAGCAACTTCTCACCGCTCTCGCTCATCGTCCGCGGAGGGCCAACCTCGGAGATCTCAGGGACAATGCGCGCCGAGTATGACGCGGAGTACGGGGCCTTCCGACAGATCAGCGCCGACGGCAGCATCGAAATCGGCGGCTGGCTGTACCAGACCGCCGGCTGGAGCCAGCGGCGCTTCATCGAAGGGCTAGCTGGCTTCGACAACCCGGACTTCCTCGATCACTACCTCAACTCCTTCACCAACCTGCGCACGCCTGGCAACCGGATGGGTGGCGTCTACCAGTTCAATTACGACATCCAGCGGGGCCGCCACCTCCAGCAACGGATCGTCTGGTACTACAACGCACAGTGCTGCGGCCTGAGCTTCGAGTACCAGTCCTTCAACCTAGAGGGGCTGGGAGCCCGGGTCCGGGTCGACAGGGACCGTCGGTTTAACCTCTCGTTCACACTGGCCGGATTGGGCACCTTCTCCAATATGCTCGGGGCCTTCGGTGTGGGCACCGGCACCGGCGAAGAGTTCTAGGTTCCCTGGCGAAACGCCCGCCTGGACTGACAACCTGCTAGAGTGTTCCGGCGATGAAGGGACTCGTGCTGAGCGGCGGGAAAGGCAGCCGGCTTCGACCACTCACGTATACCCGCGCCAAGCAGCTGGTACCGGTGGCCAACAAGCCGGTCCTGTTTTACGGCATCGAAGCACTCGTGGCGGCCGGGGTCCGGGACATCGGCATCGTAGTGGGAGACACGCACGAGGAGATCCGAGCCGCGGTAGGCGACGGCTCCCACTGGGACGCGTCGGTAACCTACATCGAGCAGGACGCGCCCCGAGGACTAGCCCACGCCGTGCTCATCAGCGAGGAGTTCCTGGGCGACGAACCGTTCGTCATGTACCTGGGAGACAACTTACTAAACAAGGGCATCACGCCGTTTGTGGAGGAATTCGTGGCGAGCGGTCCAGCCGCGCAGATCCTGCTCACTCGTGTGCCGGATCCTCAGATGTTCGGGGTGGCTGAGCTATCCGATGGCCAGGTGGTCCGCCTGGTCGAGAAGCCCAAGGAACCGAAGAGCGATCTGGCCCTGGTCGGCGTCTACATGTTCGGCCCTGAGGTGTTCGAGTCGGTCAAGCGGATCACACCGAGTTTTCGCAATGAGCTCGAGATCACCGATGCCATCCAGGATCTCATCGACCGTGGACTAACGGTGCGACCGCATCTGGTCGAGGGATGGTGGAAGGACACCGGAAAACTCGACGACATGCTGGAGGCGAACCGCCTGATCCTCGAAACGATGGAACGGCGGATCGAAGGATCGGTCGATACCAAGTCGCGAGTGGAAGGGAAGGTCGTGATCGAGGCCGGCGCCGAGATCATCGGCTCGGTGATCCGTGGTCCGGCCATCATCGGCGCCAACGCCAGGATCGAGCACGCTTACGTCGGGCCGTTCACGTCGATCATGAACGGCGTCGAGATCAGAGAATCCGAACTCGAACACAGCATCGTGCTCGAAGGCAGCGTACTCAGTGACCTGGCGAGTCGGGTGATCGACAGCCTGATAGGACGGAATGTCCGGATCATCCGCCAGCCAGTCAAACCGTCAGCCTACCGTTTCATGCTGGGCGACAACTCGGAGGTGGGCATCCGATGGTAGCCGACCGAGCGGTCCAGGTACTCGTGACCGGGGGCGCCGGGTTCATCGGCAGTAACTTTGTGCTGTACGCGCTGGCTGCCCATCCCGACTGGCGGGTCACCACCCTCGACAAGCTTACCTATGCTGGACGCCTCGAGAACCTGCGCGACGTCATGGACGATCCGAGACATCGCTTCGTGGAGGGGGATGTCGCCGATCCGGAGGTCGCAGCACCACTCGTCGAGAACGCAGACATCGTCGTGCACTTTGCCGCCGAGACCCACGTGGACCGGTCGCTGCAGGAGGCGGGCGCCTTCATTACGACCGACGTCTACGGGAGTTTCGTGCTGCTCGACGCAGCCCGCCGGGCGCCACGGCTCCGTCGATTCGTCCAGATCTCGACTGATGAGGTCTATGGCAGCGTACCCACCGGCTCGAGCACCGAAACCGACGAACTGAAGCCGCGCAACCCTTACGCAGCTAGCAAGGCTGGCGCCGACCGCCTAGCTTACAGCTACTGGGCCACTCACGACGTGCCGGTGATCATCACCCGTGCGTCGAATAACTACGGACCGCGTCAGTTCCCTGAGAAGGTGATCCCGTTGTTTGTCACCAACGCCATCGACGGACTCTCGGTACCGCTTTACGGCGACGGTCGCAACGTCCGCGACTGGCTGCATGTCGAAGACCACTGCCGGGCCATTGATCTACTTATCGAGGAGGCCGAGAACGGCGAGGCCTACAACATCGGGGGCGGCAATGAGGTCGAAAACATAGACCTGACCCACCGCATTCTCGACGCGCTGAATCGACCTCATTCCTTGATCAAGCCGGTGCAGGACCGCCCCGGCCACGACCGCCGCTACTCACTCGACACGGCGAAGCTACGCGGCCTGGGCTGGCAACCGAGACATCCCTTCGAGGAAGCACTGGCCACCACCGTGAACTGGTATCGAGACAACGATTGGTGGTGGCGCCCGATCAAGGAGGCGGACCCAGCCTATCGTGACTACTACGAGGCCCAGTACGGCCAACGGGGCAACTCCACCTCCTGACGACAGGGCGTGAAGTGGCTCAGACGATTGTTGTCACCGGCGCCGCCGGCTTTGTCGGGCATCATCTGCTCGACCTACTGCATCGCTCAGACCCGAACAGCCGGATTCTGGCGTGGCGACGTTCGTCCGCAGACGACCCGAAGCGTCCTCCTCGCCCTCTCCCCGATTCCGACCGGCTCGACTGGCGCACCGTAAACCTGCTGGACCGGCCCTCCGTCGAGCGGGAACTGAAGGACACTCCCCCAGACCAGGTGTATCACTGCGCCGGGGTAGCCAACGTCGGCGGCTCCTGGTCGAACAACACGACCACGCTCGCCGGGAACCTACTGGGCACGGAGTATTTGATCGCGGGCCTCAGAACACATGCGACCGAGGCTCGCGTGCTCATCCCTGGCTCGGCGCTGGTGTATCGCCCTTCCACCTCTGCCATCGACGAGTCGTCACCACTCGGACCTGTTAGCCCCTACGGTCTCAGTAAGCTGGCCCAGGAGATGCTGGGCATGGCCGCCGTCGAGCAGGACGGCCTGCACGTCGTGATCACCCGCTCGTTCACCCATGTCGGACCGGGACAGGCGCTCTTCTACGCCGCGTCGAGCTTCGCCGAGCAATTGGCGCGCATCGAGGCTGGCCTGTGTCCGCCCATGCTCTCGGTCGGGAACCTCGAAGCCAGACGTGATCTGACCGACGTTCGAGATACCGTCCTGGCGTATCAGCTGTTAATGGCCGACGGAGTCGCGGGCGCCCCCTACAACGTCTGCTCGGGCACGGCGCATCCGATCCAGACCGTCCTCGATGGGTTGCTGGCGCAGACAACCGTCGATGTCACAGTGCGAGAGGATCCTGCCCGCACCAGGCCGAGCGACAACCCGCTGCTCCTCGGTGACGCGGGAAGACTCTCACGGCAAACAGGGTGGCGTCCCACCATCCCATTCGAGCGAACCCTCACCGACATCCTCAACTACTGGCGAGACGCCGTCGCCGTAACCCGCACTTGATCAAGGGCCTCGTCCCGACACATTCGCGCCCTCGAGGCTCGTGATCATCTCGCCTTCTACGGTCTCTCGTTCACCTTGCACGGTTCTTTGCACACCCGCATAATGCCCCCATGGGTCAACGGGTCTTAAGTGGCATGTTCGCCTTCCTCTTCGGGGCGGCGCTTCTCCTTCCAGCCCCGTCCATCGAGGCCCAGCGGCGCCAACCGGTGCCCCGCCCGTTCCCGCAGCCCGGCGACCCAACGCGCGGTGGGTCCGAAGCGACGGCGCCGCAACCGGTCGAGCCGGCGCAGCCCGTCGCCGCCCCGACGAGCGCCCTCGGCGTGACGGCCGAGACCCCGCCAAGCGAGGCAGTCCTCGGGTTCCCCATCTACCCCAACGCCCAGTTCATCACATCGTACGAAGCCGGGCGAGCTCAGCGTTACTACCTCTTCGGGACCAACTCCAGCTACCAGGAGATGGTGAACTACTACACGGTCGTTCTCGACGAACGGGGTGATCGGGTGTTCGACGCGCCGCCCACGCACATCTTTGAGATCGGGCGGTTTCGGGAAGAGGAGATGGCGTTTCCGCCTGGGGTCACCGTGAAGGACTACACGTGGAACGGCGCGGCCGGTTACCTAAACCCCAGTCAGGACCCAGAGTGGTTCAAGACCGTCATCCAAATCGTTCCCGCCCCGCCCGAGCAAACGCGCTAGCGGACCCGGAACGCTCCCGCGCCGTCTAATCCGCGTTCCGGACGTAAATTTCCCGTTCCTTCCGGAACTCCTCCGACTTCTCACTCATCCCGACCGACAGCGCCTCGGCGTCGGACAGACCCTGGTCGGCGGCATACTCTCGCACCTGCTGCGTCAGCTCCATGCTGCAGAACTTGGGACCGCACATCGAGCAGAAGTGCGCGACCTTCGCGCCTTCGGCCGGCATCGTCTCGTCGTGGTAGGCACGCGCTGTCACCGGATCCAGGGCCAGATTGAACTGGTCCTCCCACCGGAACTCGAACCGTGCCTTTGACAATGCATCGTCCCACGCCTGGGCGCGCGGATGCCGCTTAGCGAGGTCGGCGGCATGCGCCGCGATCTTGTATGCGATGACACCCGCCTTCACATCCTCTCGGTTCGGGAGTCCGAGATGCTCCTTGGGCGTCACGTAGCAGAGCATCGCGGTGCCATAGGAGCCGATCACGGCCGCTCCGATCGCGGAGGTGATGTGGTCGTAGCCCGGCGCCACATCGGTCGTCAGCGGGCCAAGGGTGTAGAACGGCGCCTCGTCGCACCAGTCCAGCTGGTGCTCCATGTTCTCCTTGATGAGGTGGAGTGGGACGTGTCCCGGCCCCTCGTTCATCACCTGCACGTCGTACTCCCACGCGAGCCGGGTCAGCTCGCCCTGGGTCTTCAACTCGGCGAACTGGGCCTCGTCGTTCGCATCCGCGATCGAGCCCGGCCGCAATCCATCGCCGAGCGAGAAAGACACGTCGTAGGCCCGCATGATTTCGCAGATCTCTCGGAAATAGGTGTAGGTGAAGTTCTCCTGGTGGTGTGCTAGGCACCACTTGGCCATGATGGAACCGCCCCGCGACACGATCCCGGTCACTCGACGGGCCGTCATCGGGACATACCGCAGCAACACCCCCGCGTGCACCGTGAAGTAGTCGACGCCCTGCTCAGCCTGCTCGATCAGCGTGTCCCGGTAGATCTCCCAGGTCAGCTCCTCGGGCTGCCCATCAACCTTCTCGAGCGCCTGGTAGATCGGCACGGTACCGATCGGCACCGGGGAGTTCCGGATGATCCACTCGCGCGTCTCGTGAATGTTCGGTCCCGTCGACAGGTCCATGACGGTATCGGCGCCCCAGAGGGTCGCCCACCGCAACTTCTCCACCTCTTCCTCGATCGAGGAAGAGACCGCCGAGTTACCGATGTTAGCGTTGATCTTGACCAGGAAGTTGCGACCAATCGCCATCGGTTCGAGTTCGGGATGATTGATGTTGGCGGGGATGATGGCACGGCCCCGGGCCACTTCGTCGCGGACGAACTCCGGGGCGAACCCTTCTCGGAGCGCGACAAACTCCATCTCCTCGGTGATCTCTCCGCGCCGAGCGTAATGGAGCTGGGTCACGGCGCCCTCGCCCCGACGCGGGGTCCGCGCGGTTGGCGGCATGGGCGCCGCGGACGCCGAGAGGACACTTGGCTGAGCCGGGCTCATCTCACCGCGGCCGAGAATCCAAGGATCACGCAGCGGCGGCAATCCAGCGCGGACATCCACGCCGTGGGGACCGCTGGTGTCATAGACCTGCAGCGGAGACTCCCCGCCGCTTAGCGCGATCTCGCGCATCGGCACTGCAACCCGCTCGCCTTCGACGAGTACCTTGCGCGAGTGCGGAAACGCCTCGGAAAACGGGTTTGCTGGAGAGGACGAGAAGCTCGGTTTCTCAGCCATGCTGGGACTATAGCACCACCTGACCAGGGGCGACGGCTATAGTAGAATCCGGTCGTAACGGGCCGTCTGGCACCGGTCGGTTCCCATCAACCGCCACACTCGAAAGGAACGAATGCCCTCCACCACGGACGCCCCGTCGAGTACGCGCCTGCGGACACTGGCTGAGACTGACCCCGCAATCGCCACCGTGCTCGGCGACGAAACGACCCGGCAAAATTCGGAGCTCGAGCTAATTGCCTCTGAGAATTTCGTGAGCCGAGCCGTCCTCGAAGCCGCCGGTTCGGTGCTCACGAACAAGTATGCGGAGGGTTACCCCGGCCGTCGCTACTACGGCGGGTGCGAACACGTCGACGTCGCCGAAGCGCTGGCCATCGAGCGCGCCTGCGGTCTGTTTGGAGCGGACCACGCCAACGTCCAGCCGCACTCGGGCGCGCAGGCGAACATGGCAGCGTACTTTGCGCTGATCGAGGCGGGTGACACGGTGCTCGGGATGAACCTGGCGCATGGTGGCCATCTGACCCACGGACACCCGCTGAACTTCTCGGGCCAGCTTTACAGCATCGTGCCCTACGGCGTACGCAAGGACGATGAGCGTCTAGACTACGATGAGCTCGCGGCCCAGGCGGAGAAACATCGACCCAAGCTCATCATGGTGGGCGCGAGCGCCTACCCCCGGGTCATCGACTTCGCGCGCATCAGGAACGTGGCGGACGAGGTCAGCGCGGTAGTCGTGACCGACATGGCCCACATAGCCGGGCTAGTGGCGACCGGGGTCCACCCCTCACCGGTCCCTCACTCCGACGTCGTGACGACGACCACACACAAGACTCTCCGCGGTCCGCGAGGTGGCCTGATCCTCTGCCGGGAGGAGCATGCGAAGGCGATCAACCGGGCACTCTTCCCAGGCGTGCAGGGCGGCCCTCTAATGCACGTCATCGCCGCGAAGGCCGTCTGTTTCAAGGAAGCGGGCGAACCGGCGTTCGTGGAATATCAACAGCAGATCGTGCGCAACGCGGCGCGTCTGGGCGCCGCGCTATCTCAAAGCGGATTCCGGCTGGTCAGTGGAGGCACCGACAATCACCTGCTTCTGGTCGATGTCTTCTCGCAGGGCATCACCGGGAAGGTCGCCGAAGAGGCGCTCGGGAGGGCCGGCATCACGGTCAACAAGAACGCCATTCCATTCGACGAGAACCCACCGATGGTGGCCAGCGGAATTAGGATCGGCAGCCCGGCTGTGACCAGCCGCGCCATGGGTGAACCGGAGATGGACCTGATTGCGGACTACATCACCCGGGTACTCGCCACCCCTGAGGATGACAGAGTGGCCGCGATGGTCCGTCGTGAGGTGGAGGCGCTGTGCGAGAGGTTCCCCCTCTACCCGAGCCGGAACCAGTAGACCCCACCGCTGCCCCCGGCCTCTCGCGGAAGGTCGACGAGACCTTCGGGCCGGACGGCGCGCTAGCGGGTTCGCTGCCATCGTTCGAAGCTCGGGACGGCCAGCGGGAGATGGCCATCTCGATCGCCGAGGCGTTCGAGGAAGGCGGGGTCCTGCTGGCCGAGGCAGGCACCGGCACCGGCAAGACGCTCGCCTATCTCGTACCGGCCATCCTGAGCCAGCACCGCGTGCTGGTCTCCACCGGCACCAAGCAGCTCCAGGATCAGATCTACTACAAGGATCTGCCCGCCCTCCGGGAGGCGTTGAGGATCGCCTTCACCGCCACCTACATGAAGGGGCGGAGCAACTACCTCTGTCTCCACCGCTTCGATGAATACAAGAGCGGTGCGACGCTGCTGCCGACTGGCAGTGAGGCGTTTCTCGATACGATCGCCAAATGGGCCCGCGAGACCGACACCGGCGACAGGAGTGAGATCGAGGACCTGCCAGACGACCTGCCGTTCTGGGGCGACATCTCTGCAACCTCGGACAACTGCATCGGGTCCGACTGCCCTCAGCACCAGGAATGCTTCATCACCCGGATGAGACAACGGGCGGCCGAGTCGGATCTGGTTATCGTCAACCACCATCTGTTGTGTGCTGACGCCGCGGTCCGCCAATCAGCCTACGGCGAGGTCATCCCGTCCTGCGTCCACGCAGTAATCGACGAAGCGCACCAGCTCGAGGACGTCGCAACTCAGTACTTCGGTGTTTCGGTCAGCACCCGCCGGCTCGAGCGAGTAGTCGGTGATGGTCGACGATCTGTTGAGCAGGACCTAGCCCCGGAGCCACCCGGCGCTCCCCGGGGCACCGACACCGATAATCAGCAGACCATCCAGGCCGCCCTGGACCGGGTCGAACAGCGCTCTACGCGCTTCTTTGCCGCCGTCACCCAGCACCTGCCGACCGCGGACCGCACACGGCTCAACCCGACGCTCCTCGCTCCCGTCTCCGAAGCCGGCCTCACCCTGGCGAGCACGCTTCGCGGCCTCGAGGCAGCGATTCAGCTGGCCCCGGAGCTCACCGAAGACCTGCGGGCGATCGCAAAACGGTCCGCCGAACTTGCCGACCAGCTGGACTTCGTGCTGGCCGCCTCGGACGACGACTATGTGTATTTCCTGGAACGCCGGGGACGCGGCCTATTCCTGCGCGCCTCGCCCGTCGACGTCTCGACCATCATCCGCGAGCTCCTGCTCGAGCGGATGGAGACAACGGTCCTGACCTCGGCCACCCTGGCCGTCAACGGCTCGTTCGACTACCAGCGGTCACGCTTGGGTATCCGAGACGCCATGGAGGTCTGCCTCCCCTCCGAGTTCGACTTCGCCAGCCAGACCGTGCTCTATCTCCCTAGTGAGATGCCCGAACCGCGTGAAGCTGGCTTCACGACCGCGGCGACGAATGAGATCCACCGCCTGCTCGAGACCACCGCCGGCCGGGCGTTCGTCCTGTTCACGAGCTATGCGAACCTGCGTGAGGTCCACCAGCAGCTCGCCATCCTGACCCGGTTTCCGCTGCTCGTTCAGGGGACTGCCCCAAGGTCGGTGCTGCTCCGGGATTTCCGGACCACACCTCATGCGGTGCTCCTGGCTACCTCAAGCTTCTGGCAGGGAGTCGACGTGGCGGGCGATACCTTGAGTTGCGTCATCATCGACAAGCTCCCGTTCGCCGCTCCAAGCGACCCAATTACCGCGGCAAGGCTCGAAGCGATCACCAGACACGGCGGCAGTCCGTTCGACGAGTATCAGGTGCCACTCGCCATCCTGACCCTGCTGCAAGGCCTCGGTCGGCTCATCCGGCACCGGCAGGATCGTGGCGTGCTTTCGATCCTCGATCCTCGAGTAAACACCAAGGACTACGGCCGCCGGTTCCTCGACGCCTTACCACCGTCGCCGGTGGTGCAGAACGTCGAAGCGGTGTCCCGCTTTCTCGATGAGGCGGGTGTAGACTGAGCTGGTGGGGTCTCCAAGCGCCCGAAGCGCGGCGGCCGTCGTCACCTTGACGTTGCTGTGTATATCTGCCGCGGCGACGGCCCAGACCACCGGCCTGATCCGAGGCAGCGTGCTGAGCCGCGCCGGCCAACCTCTTCCCGACGCGACGGTCACCCTCGTCAGCCTGAGCAGCGACTCGGTGCGCGAGGAAGCTCACACCGACCAGCAGGGACACTTTCAGCTCGAGGGTGTGCCGCCAGGACAGTACAGCGTA
>DEAA01000026.1 GCA_002346545.1 Acidobacteria bacterium UBA2994 | reverse complement strand
AACGGTGCTGCCGACGGTGCCACCCATCAGGGTGACCACGATTGCCTCACTGATAATCAGGCGACCGATCAGTCCACCCTTATAACCCAGCGTTTGAAGAATCGCGTGCTCCTTGATCCGGTCTTGAGCACTGAGCACGATGGCGTTACCGACCAGCGCCAGCACCGCTGCCAGACAACCGTAACCTAGCCACCGTGTGGATTCGATTAGTTCGATTATGTCAGTTGCCACGTGGGACACGAAGGCCTTTTCTGATCGAGTTGTTGTTGGGGCCTCTGCAGTGTGAAATAAGTCGTCGATGGCAGCAGCCACGGCGTCAAGTTGTGACGGCTCATTCACCTTGACGTTAAATTGGGTCACGATGCCGAGAGTGCGGTCAGTGGCTTGCTGCAGGAAGTCCAGGTGCACGTAGGCTGCGTTCTCGACTTGAGGTTCAGTGGATTGCACGATACCGGCCACGTAGGAGGTCACCCCGGCGGTGTCGAAGCGGTCACCAACATTCAGTCCGCGGCGTCGGGCCAAGGTCTCACCCAGCAGGGCTGCGTCGCTGCGGTGTTCCCACTGGGCTGTCGAACCGTCGATCACGCGCAATTGCGAGTCATGCTGCTCAATGAAAGATGCGACATGCACGCCGCGAAAGGTCACCACGTCCAGGCTGGTTCGGCAATTATTGACCACCACCTTCATGGGCGTTACCGTCCGTACGCCATCAATCTTTTCGATCTGATCCATGTAATGCTGGGGTAAACGACTCGTGAAAGGGCAGAAGCGATTTTCACGATAGACCACTAGCGTGGTGTCCTCCGCCTCTTCAACTGTCGCCGCATGCACGCCTCGTTGCATTGCCTGTACGGCAATGAACAGGAACATTGCCGTCGCCACTCCGCCCACGGTCAGGATAGTGCGCAACGGGTGTCGGATGACCTGCTTCAACACGAAGGGAACGAATCGTGGCGTGATCATGCTGGGGCCTCCTGGTCATCCAGCGTCACAAGTCGTCCCTTATCCAGGTGCAATGTCTTTTGGGCATAGCGTGATGTTCCCGGATCGTGCGTGACCATGATCATGGTCTTGCCCAGCTCATCCTTCAGCCGTTGCAGCAACTGCATAACGGCGTCAGCCGAGGGTTTGTCCAGATCCCCGGTCGGCTCGTCGGCCACGATGATTTCGGGATTGGTGACGATGGCCCGGGCGATGGGCACGCGCTGCTGCTCTCCTCCCGAGAGCTCGTGCGGCATCCGCTTCTCCTTGCCGGCCAGGCCCACCAGGGCGAGCACCTCCGGCACCGCCTGCTGGATGAAGGCGCGGGAGGAGCCGATCACCTGCAGGGTGAAGGCGACGTTCTGGAAGACGGTCTTGCCCGGAAGCAGGCGGAAGTCCTGGAACACGGCGCCGACGTGACGGCGGAAGTAGGGAACCTTGCGACTGGACAGCGTGCGCAGGTCACGTCCGAGCACGACGACGCGACCGTCGCTCGGCACCTCCTCGCGCAGGATGAGGCGCAGACACGACGACTTCCCCGATCCCGACGCGCCGACGAGGAAGACGAACTCGCCGCGGAGCACCTCGAAGTCGACGTTGTCGAGCGCGGGGCTCTTGGTGCCGCGATAGCGCTTGGTGACGTTCTCGAACCGGATCATGGCGAGACGAGCCTAGGCGAGCGCATCCGTCACACCCTCAGCGACACCCTGGCTCGCCCGTCACATAACGAATGAACAGGAACGGGGTCACGATCACCGGCCATCACCCCGGATGTGGATTCGAGGCCGCACCGTCGAGCCAGAGCGTGTCGACCGCGTCGCGGTGCGAACCGTCTGTGCCGACGTGCTTCGCATCGATGCGCTCGCCCTTCGTGATCACATGCACGAGCGCCATGCCGTGTCCGCGGCCGAGGCCGTACTCGTCCTTCAGCCAGGCGAGGATCGGGGCCGCCTTGGTCTCCGGTCCGAAGCCCCTCTCGGTCGCCCTCACGATGAACTCTCGCGGCGTGACACCGGTCTTGGCCTCGATGTTGTCGAGATACGCCTGGAACGACATGGTGACTCCTCCGATGCGGTCATGCGAAGGCTAGCGGATACCGCCGAAGCGGCCGAGATATCAGTCGTCGTCGTCTTTGCGCTTGCGCCACCGGATTCCCGCGGCGATGAAGCCGTCGAGGTCGCCGTCGAACACCGTCGCGGGGTTCCCGACCTCGTGACCGGTGCGAAGGTCTTTCACGAGCTGCTGGCCGTAGAGGAAGTAGGAGCGCATCTGATCGCCCCAGCTGGCGGTGATGGTGCCCGCGAGCTCCTTCTTCTTCGCCGCTTCCTCCTCCTTCTGCAGCAGCATCAGGCGGGTCTGCAGCACCCGCATCGCCGCAGCGCGGTTCTGGATCTGCGACTTCTCGTTCTGCATCGAGACCACGATGCCGGTCGGGAGGTGGGTCAGCCGCACCGCCGAGTCGGTCGTGTTGACCGACTGACCGCCGGGCCCCGAGGAGCGGAACACGTCGACGCGGATGTCGTTCTCGGGGATGTCGACCTCCTGCGCCTCCTCCATCACCGGAATGACCTCGACGGCGGCGAAGCTCGTCTGCCGCTTGTCGGCGGCACCGAAGGGGCTGATGCGGGCGAGCCGGTGCGTTCCCGCCTCGACGGACAGCGTTCCGTAGGCGTAGGGGGCGTCGATCTCGAACGTCGCAGACTTGATCCCGGCGCCTTCGGCGTAGGAGGTGTCCATGACCTTGGTGGAGTAGCCGTGGCGCTCCGCCCAGCGCAGATACATGCGCAGCAGC
Organism: Acidobacteria bacterium UBA2994; assembly: GCA_002346545.1. Classification (GTDB taxonomy): domain Bacteria; phylum Acidobacteriota; class Vicinamibacteria; order Vicinamibacterales; family UBA8438; genus UBA2994. The sequence goes on along the minus strand of DEAA01000026.1, from coordinate 5,188 downwards.
ATCTCCGCGAAGTCCGTCGCGTCGTCGCCGCCGGCACCGGATCGGATGGTGACGACCGCGGCGCGTTCGTCGTACTCGCCGTCCAGCAGCGTCTGAACTTCGAGCTGGTTGACGACGTCTTCGAGTTCAGCGAGCTCGTGACGTGCCTCCTCGGCGGAATCCTCGTCGTCCATCTCGACAGCGAGCTCCACGAGAACCTCGAGGTCGTCGATGCGCTTCTCGACCTCGGTGACGCGCTTGAGCTCGTGCTGACGGTGGCTGAGAGCGCTGGTGACCTTCTGCGCGTTCTCCACATCGTCCCAGAGATCGGGAGCGGCGGCGGCGTCGCTGAGCCGGGCGATCTCCTTCTCGAGCGCGTCGACATCGACGACGGCCTTGATATCGGAGAAGGTCGAGCGCAGGGCCTGGATGTCGGCGGACATATCGAGTTCAAGCATGACGCTCCAGCCTACCGCCGTCGGGCCCGCGGCCGCTGATCCGCGCTCGTGGGACCGCTCCCCCGAGGGCGCGCCCGTGGCGCGGTATCGTCGGGAGCACCATGGCCGAATCCGCGGGACGCATCCTCACGCGCTTCGCGCCGATGATCTACGGCCCCACCCTGCTGTTCGCCCTCGGCGAGGGGGCGGTGATCCCGCTCATCCCCGTCATCGCCGCCGAACTCGGCGCGAACGTCGCGGTGAGCGCGCTCGTGGCCTCGTCACTCGTCATCGGCCAACTGGCCGGCAACATCCCCGCCGGCTACGCCGTCGCGCGATTCGGAGAACGGATCACGATGGCCGCTGCGGGGCTCATCGGACTCACGGGAGTCGTGGCGATGGCCCTGGCCCCGGTACTGCCGGTCTTCGCCGCATCCGTCTTCGTCATCGGACTCTGCGCCGCCGCCTTCGGCCTCGCCCGCCACTCGTTCATGACCACACGGGTGCCGCTGTCGTTCCGGGCACGCGCGCTGTCGCTGCTGGGCGGGACATTCCGTCTCGGCATGTTCGTCGGTCCGTTCATCGCCGCGAGCCTGCTGGCTGTCTTCGGGGACGAGCATGCCGCCATCTGGTTCTTCGGCGCGTGCCTGATCGCGACCATCCTGCTGGTGCTGTTCGGCCCCGATCCCGAGACCGCAGTGCCCGAGCGCGGTCGCCCGCGGGTGAGGACCGACGAAGACGGCGACCGCGAGGACACCGGCGAACCCGTCTCCGGGACCATCCCGGTCGGCGGGCGACAGGGGGTGTTCGCGACGATGTGGCGCTACCGCGTCGTGCTGTCGCGGCTCGGACTCGCGGCGGCGTCCCTCTCCGCCGTGCGATCGGCCCGGCAAGTCGTGCTGCCGCTGTGGGGCGTGTCGATCGGGCTCGACGCGCAGACCATCGCCCTCGTCGTCGGCATCTCCGGCGCGATCGACTTCGCCCTGTTCTACGCCAGCGGTCAGGTGATGGACCGTTTCGGGCGTCTGTGGGCGGCGCTTCCGTCGATGGTGCTGATGGGCGCCGGTTTCGCCGCTCTCGCGGTCACCCACGACGGCGCGCAGTCCGCGATGTGGTTCGCGATGTTCGCCGCCGTGCTCGGTGTCGGCAACGGGCTGTCCAGCGGCATCCTGCTCACGCTCGGTGCCGATGTCGCTCCCCCGACGGATCCCGCCCCGTTCCTCGGGTCGTGGCGCACGCTCACCGACGCCGGCGGCGCGGCCTGCCCTCTGCTCGTCTCGGCGGTCACCGCAGCGGCATCCCTCCCGGTCGCCGTCGGCGTCGTCGGCCTGATCGCATTCGCCGGAGCCGGCGCCTTCGTGCGGTGGGTGCCGCGATTCGTGCCGAGGTCGCGATGAGCTCCGACGTGCCGTCCAGCACGGGCGCGTCCTCACACAGCACCGTGCACTTCTGCCGCAGCCGCCATCGCGGGCGACGATGCACCCGGCCGCTGGATCACCCCGGTCTGCACCGGCACCGCGCGATCCTGTGGGCCGGTGCCGCGGCAGACCCCCTCCGCTGTGCCGGGTCCGGCGCACAGGGCCGGGCCGCCACGCCTCTGGCCGACGGATGGCCCCACGGCCGTGCCCTCTGCCCGGTCTGCCTCCGGTTCGTCTCACTCGTGAACGACACCCTCGCCGCGCACGACACCTCCGATCCGGCCGAACCGGCATCCGAGGCCCTCCGCCGACGTGACTGGTTCAACACCATCGGCTGGTGAGCGCGGATCCTGACGCCCCGCCGTGCCGCCATCCCGGCTCCCGCCGTTCCAACTCCCGCCATCTCGCCGCCTCGGCTCCCGCCGCCGTACCGGACCACTCCGCTGTGTCTGCCGCCACCGCCGTGCCACAACTCAGGCTGGCCACCGGATCGGGCCGCGCACCAGAGGCGTGTCGGCAGCTCGCGCCGCTTCCAGCCTGAGTTGATGCACAACAGCGGCGCGAGCGAGTTATCAGCGCCTTGACAGGCAAGCTAGCACTTGCCTATTGTGATCGGCGTGGCCGACATCTATGCGGCGATCGCGGACCCGACGCGCCGGCTCCTCCTCGACGAACTCGCGCGTGCCGATGGGCAGAGCCTGTTCGAACTGTGCAGCCGGCTCACCATGACTCATGGCGTGAACTCGAGCCGTCAGGCGATCTCGCAGCACCTGGCGGTGCTCGAATCCGCCGGGCTGGTGAGTTCCGCGAGGGTCGGGCGCACCAAGATCCACCACCTCCACACCGAGCCGTTCCGTGAGATCACGGAACGGTGGCCGATACCAGCGAAGGATTGACATGAGCATCCGCATCAACCTCACCAGCGTGTTCGTCGACGACCAGTCGAAGGCCCTCGCCTTCTACACGGGTGTGCTCGGTTTCGTCGCGAAGAACGACATCCCCCTCGGCGAGCACCGGTGGCTCACCGTCGTGAGCCCGGATGATCCGTCGGGGCCCGAGCTTCTGCTCGAGCCTGACGCACACCCGGCTGCGCGCACGTACAGCGCGGCGCTCGTGGCCGACGGGATCCCGGCCGCTTCGTTCACCGTCGACGACGTCAGGGAGAGCCACACGGCGCTGTCGGGGCGAGGGGTGACGTTCACGCAGGCGCCGGTGGCGATGGGGCCGGTCGTCACCGCCGTGCTCGACGACACGTGCGGAAACCTCATCCAGCTCACAAGTCCCGCCTGACCGCAGCCTCGCCTGACCGCACACGGCGCACGCCGCCACACCCACGCCGGCCCGTCATCGACTCGCTTGTCAGCGGAGCACGGTGCGACTGGTCGCTGTCGACTCCAGACGCACTCCGTCCGGGACGAACAGGGTCACGACGGGTGGATGCCAGACACCGGCGACAGTGACTCGCGAGGATACCCCGTCGGGTGAGCCCGCCGACACGATCGCCGCGTCGGAGCCGAGCGCCCCGAGGAACGTGGACGCCTGCTCAGCGACCGCAGCATCGGTCAGCCGCGCGGTCGGCTCGCCCCCGACGGTGGTGCCGACGAACCCGTCGGCGCCCGCGAGTGCGGCACCGTCGGCGAGCGCGTCCACGCGCTTCTGCGCGAGGTAGAGGCTCGTCGCGTCGACGCACACGAGCACCAAGACGAGGGCGAGGACGACGTAGCCGAGGGTGAGCGGCAGGATGCTGCCCTCCTCGCCCGCGGCTGCGCGGCGCCATCGAGCCGACCCTCCCCCACGAGGCTTCGTGACCTCACACGATGCGCGACTCATCCCGCACTCCACGTTCGCGACACCTTCTGCGCGGAGGTGGCCTCGACCGGCACGCTGGCGAGGCGATCCAGCCCAAGCACATCGGGAACGAGCGGAAGCGCGACGGTCGCCGACACGGTGACCACCACCAGGGCGCCGGCTTGCGGACAGTCACCGGCCGGGCGACATCCGACCTCGACGCGCACCGCGGCCGGATCGATGCCGTACTCGTCGACGACCGATGCCAGCACCCGCTCGACCCGACCGGCCGCGGCGCCGGCATCCTCGGCCGTCGAGATCGCTCGCGCGATATGACGCGCAGCGGCCTCGGTGCCGAGCGACTGATGCTGAACGAGCGACAACGTGATCACCAGGTAGATCAGCGGCACGAGCATCAGCAGACCGACCACGATGAACTCCAGCGCCGCCGAGCCGGCATCGTCCGCGACGACACGCGTCGCCCTCGCGTGCAGCCACCTGAGAGCCGTTGCGGGCGTCGCCGTGGACCGCGGCTCAGTCGAAGCTCTCCAGGGGCGCATGCGCGGTCACCTCCATCCCGTGGGGCAGGCCGAACAGACCCGCCAGCGGCAGCGTCGCGCGCACGGTCACCGCAACCGCCGGGTGTCCGAGATGGGAGGTCTGCGTGACATCGACGTCGGCGGCGTACTCCGCCCCGACCGTTCGCGAGACGATCTCACGCGTGCGCGCAGCGCCCTCGCCCAGCGTCGTATCGGCGAGCGCCGCGCGGTGCGCGCCCTCGGCGGCGGCGTCGTGGACGACGTTGCGCACGTACAGTCCGACGCCGAGTTGCAGCACGGCCAGCGTGAGGGCGGTCAGGAGCACGCCGACGAGCACGAACTCGACCGGCGCCGAACCCGTGTCATCCGCGAGGGCGGCCGCGATGCGCCTGCGGAGCCTCGTCACCGGGTCAGAGACCCGACACGCGGTTGATCGCCTGCTCGAACAGACCGGCCAGCGCCGGACCCGCGAGCGCCCAGATCACCACGACGAGCCCGGCCGTCATGAGCGTGATCAGCACCCAGCCGGGCACGTCACCGGTCTCGTCCTCCAGGGCGTCGGCAATGCGCGTACGCACGGCGACCTCGAAGCGGCTCCAGATTCGCAACATCCGATTCTCCTTCTGTGTCATCCGACCCCCAGCCGCAGCATGAGGATCCCGGGGAAGACCGCGAACAGAACGCTCAGCGGCAGGATCATGAAGACGAGGGGCACCAACATCGCGATCTCCTTGCGTCCCGCACTCTCGATGAGCGCGCGCTTGGCGTCTTCGCGGGCGTCGGCGGCCTGAGCGTGGAGCACGTCGGCGAGCGGCGCACCACGGTCGATGGCCGCGACGATCTGATCGACGCTGCGTGTGAGCGCGGGAAGCTCGAGCCGATGCGCCATCGCCGCGAGGGAATCCGCCAGCGACGACCCCGTGCCCACCTCCACCACCGCGGTCCGGATCTCGGCCGTCAGCTCGCCGGCGCCCACCGACGACACGCGACGCAGCGAGTCGAGCATCCCTTCGCCCGCCGAGAGGCA
>DEAA01000078.1:8011-76279 GCA_002346545.1 Acidobacteria bacterium UBA2994 | reverse complement strand
CGCGATAGAGCACCAGCCCGCCCAGGGTGGCCAGCAGCCAGCCAGGTATCTGATACAGCACGTAGCGGATCAGAGGGGAGCGTGCTTGAGAGGCGTCAGCCACGGTCGGACACGATTGTACCGTGTCGGTCTGGTGGCTATACTGACGGAGCGGCGCGAATCTACCTCAACGGTTCATCGGAGCTGACCCTTCGCGTTGAAGTCGAGCTGGAGACCATCGACGATGAGGAGCGGCTCGAGGCGTTCTCCGAGAGCGTCGATCGTTTGCTCGAGTCGCACGAACCGGTGCCGAAGCGGCTCGGCCGCCACGCCGAGTTTCCGCATTTGCCAGCTGATGGCCAAGGGGTCCAGCTGTACCAGCCAGCGGCAGGTCTATGCCGAAACCGGCGACTATCGGCGACAGGTTGTCGGCTCAGTGGTCGACGAGCTCCGGCAGAGCGTACCGAAGTAGCGTTCTCGTAGATCACAGCAGGCGAGGGATCTCCCGCGCCCATGCTCGCCAGCGTCGCGCGTGCCGCTCGATCTCAAGTGGGAGTCCGAAACAGCTCGACAACGCATCGGACGTCAGGACCTGCTCCACTGGACCTGCGGCGTGGACTTGGCCGCTGGCGAGTAGGAGTGCGTGCGTGAATCCGGGCGGAATCTCATCTACATGGTGCGTCACGAGCACCAGGGCGGGCGCCGTCGGTTCTTCGGCCAACGTGGCCAGCGTCCGGACCAGGCGTTCTCGCCCGCCGACATCCAGTCCGGCGGTGGGCTCGTCTAGTACGAGCAGATCAGGCGCGGTCATGAGCGCCCGGGCCAGGAGCACACGCTGCCGCTCCCCCGACGACAACGTGCCAAACGTCTGTAACGCGTGCCCGGCGCAGTCGACGCGCGCCAGGCAGTAGCGTGCCTTGTTCCAGTCTTGGTCGCTATGGTCGTGCCACCAGTGCGCCAGGGCCGCGTGCTTGCCTGCGACGACGATCTGCTCAGCCGTGAGAGACGGCTGCATCATGTTGGCAAGCGCGGCGCTGGTCAGCCCGATCCGCCGCCGGTGGGTACGCACGTCGACGCGGCCGAGCTGCGCGCCCAGGACGCGCACGGCGCCCGTTGAGGGATGCAGGTAGAGCGACACGATCTGGCAGAGGGTGGACTTACCGCTGCCGTTTGGTCCGAGCACGACCCAGCGTTCCCCTGGCCTTACCCGCCAGTCGAGTTCTTGAAGGATCGAGGTGCCGTCACGGACCAGCCCAACGCCGGACAGACGCACAACATCCGTGTCGGCGACCTGAGTGGCTTCCGCCCCGCCAGCCATCACGTTTGGTCGCTCTTGGCGAAACCGCCGTCGGAGACGAGAATGCCCAGGTAGAGAGCTGTGGTCGGAGGCAGCCGGAAGAAGGCGTAGTCGTAGACTGGGCTGACGAGGTACTCCGATGGCTGCGGGGAGATTGGCTTAGAAGCGGCTGCGACCGGGGCCGAATTCAGTTGGCCTTTCATAGGTCTGCATTTGGACATGCCTGGTGCGCTCGCGGCGGGAAGTCTTTCGAGTATACCAAGACACAAAATGATCATTTGGCGTCGGTAGACGCTGCTAGGAGTCAAGTCGTGACGAAGATCCTTCACCCGGCGCCACCAGGCGGTCCACTCGTCTACGTGGATTGCGGGGCGCGTGGTGTGGCAAACCTCTTTCAGCGGGTGTTTCGGACTGCGGAGTACATCGGCTTCGAGCCCGACGAAGAGGAGTGCGCCCGCCTGGTGGCGAAGCGGAAAAAGCGGCGCCGTTACTATCCCCTGGCGCTGGGCGGGCAGCGCGGTCGTCGCCGCCTCCATGTCACCCGTAGCCCAGCCTGTTCATCGCTCCTGGCGCCGAATCTCGCATTGCTGGAACGTTTCCGGCAGTGCGGAGCCTTGTTCCAGGTCGTTGGTCAGCGAGACGTCGAGACCGTCACGCTCGACGAGCATCTGGTGGTCGAGGAGATCGAGCAGGTCGACGTACTGAAACTGGACACCCAGGGGAGCGAGCTCGAGATCCTGGAGGGGGCTGACGAAACGGTCCGGCGGTCCGTGTTGGCAGTCCAGGTCGAGGTTGAGTTCGCCCCGATGTATCAGGGGCAGCCGTTGTTTAGTGCCATCGACGACCATCTCCGTGCGCGGGGGTTTCAGCTGTTCGACCTTGCGACCTACCGAGGCCGTCGCGCTGCGTTCGAGTTGGAGCAGCCGACCCGGGGGCAGCTGCTCTGGGGCCAGGCCGTGTATCTGCGCGAGGTCGAGACCGTGGGCACGCCGACCCGTCGCCTGCGGCTAGCGGCGCTGGCGCGGTTCTACGGCTTCCCGGACTACGCTCTAGAGGTCATCGACTCGATTCCGTCCGAGACCCTCGCCGAGGCCGAAGGCAAGTTGGCCGGGGCCTGGCGCCAGGAGTTGTGTACGGTGGAGCCCGGGCGGCTCGCCCGCTTCCTGGAGAAGCTGGATCGTTCGGCGTTTCGGACTGCGTTCAGGCGGCTTGGTGCCTGGTGGCTTCGGGTCGGCGATCAGTTCGTCGAAGTGACGCACCGCCGCGCCGGCACCTGGCGGGGATAGGTTTTCCGGGATCTGGAACCACTGGTTCCGCCATCGGCGAGGCGAGTCGGGCTGTTCTCGAAAGCATGACGCCGTCGCGCTCCGACAGCTCGCGGGTCAGGCGCTGGCTAGGTGTCCTTGACTGCCGCGATGAGATCCAGGACGGCCTGTTTGCCGTCGCCGAAAAGCATGAGGGTGTTGTCGGCGGCGAATAGCGGGTTCGGGATGCCAGCGAATCCTGGTGACAGGCTGCGCTTGATGACCACGACCGTCCTGGACTTATCCACGTCGAGGATGGGCATCCCGGCGATTGGGCTCGACGGGTCGGTGCGGGCCACGGGATTGACGATGTCGTTGGCGCCAATGATTAGGGACACGTCGGTCTGCTCGAAGGACGGGTTGATACTGTCCATTTCGCGCAGCTTGTCGTAGTCGACATCGGCCTCGGCGAGCAGTACGTTCATGTGGCCAGGCATCCGGCCGGCGACCGGGTGAATCGCGTACTCCACTTCGGTCCCGTTGCCCTCGAGCAGGTTGGCGAGATCGCGAACCTGATGCTGCGCCTGGGCCACGGCCATGCCGTAACCGGGAACGACGACCACCCGTCGGGCGCCGTCGAGCAGCATCGCTACTTCCTCGGCAGACGCGCTCTTGACCTTGCCGGCGTACACTTCGTCGGCGTCCTGGACGCTGGTGTTTTCCTCGCCGATGGCGCCCAGGAGCACGTTCATCAGCGACCGGTTCATTGCCTTACACATGATCCTGGTCAGGATCAGTCCAGAGGCGCCCACGAGCGAGCCAGTGATGATCAGGATCTCGTTGTTGAGGACGAATCCAGTGGAGGCGGCCGCTAGCCCGGAGTATGAGTTGAGCAGTGCGATGGCGACCGGCATGTCCGCGCCGCCAATCGGAATGGTCAGCAGTATGCCCAGAAGCGAGCCCACGGCGACAAGCAGGCCATAAGACATCAGCGCGGACGGCTCGTTCACTACCCAGACGCCGAGACCGAGCGAGGTGAGACCCAGCAGCACGTTCAGCGGTTGCTGGCCCGGGAAGAGCACCGGCTTGTCTGGCAGCATCAGTCCCCGGAGCTTGTCGAAGGCGACCAGACTGCCGAAGAATGTGACCGAGCCGATAATGCCAGAGGCCACGGTCGCCACGCTCGTCTGGGTCGACGGGGCACTTGATGCGGCGAGCACCGCGCCTGCCACGAGCGCCGAGGCGGCGCCACCGAAGGCGTTGAGCAGCGCCACCATCTCGGGCATCGCTGTCATCTGGATGCGGAGCGCCAGCGTTGCGCCAATGGTCCCACCGAGGACAACGCCAGCTACGATCATCCCCAGTCCCTGGGTTCCAGAGCCGAGTACCTCCTTCGTGACAAGGGTAGCTACCACTGCCAACAGCATGCCGCTGGCGCCGAGCAGATTGCCGCGCACCGCGGTCCGCGGGTGGGTCAGACCCTTGATCCCAAGGATGAAGAGGACCGAGGCGACCAGATACGTTAGGTCGATCAGGGTGTCGGTCACGCCTAGTCTTTCTTCTTGAACATGCCGAGCATGCGGTGGGTGACCAGGAAACCGCCAACGACGTTAATGGTGGCAAGGACGAGCGCGCCAAAACCCAGCAGCGTGCTGAGCTGGCCTTCGGCGGCGACCATTAATAGGGCGCCGATGATGGTGATCCCCGAGATGGCGTTGCTGCCTGACATCAGGGGTGTGTGCAGCAGCGGCGGCACCTTGGTGATGATCTCGAAGCCAACGAACACCGCCAGCAGGAAGATCGTCAGTAGTGGCAGGAAGTCGTCCATTGCGATGCTTACTCCTGAGAATTCAGCAGCTCACGTACCCTCGGGTGCACCACTTTGCCGTCGTGCGACACCAGCGTGCCGCTGGTGATTTCGTCCTCGAGGTCGAGCGTCAGAGCGCCCTCCTTGACCAGGTGAAGGAGCAGCGTGGACAGGTTCTTGGCGTACATCTGACTGGCGTGATAAGGCACCGTGGCCGGGAGGTTCGTCGGGCCTAGCACGCTGATGCCGTGTGCGTCGACGGTTTCGTCCGGCTTTGACGGTTCCACGTTGCCGCCCCGTTCAGCGGCCAGATCGACGATCACGCCGCCCGGCGCCATGCCGGCGACCATCTCGTCGGTGATTAGCACCGGCGCTGGACGTCCAGGGATGAGGGCGGTGGTGATGACGACGTCGCTCCCGGCCACCACGCGGGCCATCATCGCGCGCTGCCGCTCGTAGAACGCTTCGTCCTGCGCCTTGGCGTAGCCCCCCTTGTCCTCGGAACCGTCGGTGTCCAGCGGAAGGTCGACAAAGGTCGCACCCAGGCTCTCCACCTGCTCACGCACCGCCGGACGTACATCATAGGCCTCAACCTTCGCGCCAAGGCGGCGGGCGCTAGCGATGGCCTGGAGGCCCGCCACGCCTGCGCCGACGACGAACACGCGCGCCGGGGTAATGGTGCCGGCGGCGGTCATCATCATCGGGAACATGCGTGGCAGGGTCGCCGCGGCCAGAAGCACCGCCTTGTAACCGCCGATGGTGGCCATAGACGACAGCGCATCCATGCTCTGCGCGCGCGTGATCCGGGGAATGAGCTCCATCGAGAACGCCGTCACGCCACGCTCGGCGAGTTCTTGAGCGGCCTGTGGTTCGCCTAGCGGTTCTGAAAAGCCGAAGACGGACTGGCCAGGGCGCAGACGCTCGAGGTCCGCATATCCCGCCTTCAGGTTGGCGCCCAGGGCGCGCACCTGCAGCATCGCCTCGGCCCGCGTGAACAGCGTCTCGCGGTTGACGAGCTCAGCGCCCTTCTCGGCGAAGGCCTCGTCGGTGAAGCCGGCTGCGACGCCAGCGCCTGACTCGATCAGGACGTTCAAGCCGGCGTTCGTCAGGCTCGGGACGACCGTGGGCACAAGGGCCACACGGCGCTCTCCGGGAAAGGTCTCGGTGGGGACTCCGACGATCATGCGGGACGACTCGTGTCTGACAGATGGGCGGACCGGACTGTCCGCCGAGGCGCGGATCGTAGCACAACCGCCGGGACTGATTCTGGGCGGTGGCAACTGTTACGAAAGATAGACAATCTGCAGGTGAGCCGCTAAACTACGAGCGCTACGGAGTGCGCTCAGCACGATCGCTTATCCGGAAAACCCTGAGGATAGAGGTCATGAAACGCCACACGCTCGGTGTGCTGCTGCTGGTTGCGGCGGCGCTCGTCATGGTGCCGTCGCCGTCGGCGGCTGAGGTTCCTGAGAACCCCACGTTCCACAAGGACATCGAGCCGATCCTCCAGCGGTCGTGCCAGGTGTGTCACCGGCCCAACAACATGGCGCCGATGTCGCTGATGAGCTACCAGGAGACGCGGCCCTGGGCGCGCTCGATCAGGAATAAGGTTGAAGTCCGAGAGATGCCGCCCTGGCACATCGACCCGAAGGTCGGCGTGCAGAGATTCAAGGACGACCCGTCGTTGAGCGATGACCAGATCGCAACGATCTCGCGCTGGGTCGACAACGGCGCCCCGCGAGGCAACCCGGCCGATGCTCCGGCGCCGGTCGAGTTTCAGGAGTTCGGCGCTTGGACGATGGAGCCGGACGTGATCGTGAGGTCGACACCGCACACCGTGCCGGCCGAGGCGGGCGACTGGTGGGGCGACTACATCGTGCCAGCCAATATCCCGGACGACCGCTATATCAAGGCGATTCAGACTAAGGCCGGCGATCTTCGTGTTGTCCATCATGCGCTGACCTACGCCGTAACCGATCCGGACGCGCCGCTGAGCGACAGCTCGAATGACGCGTTCTTGAACGAGTACGCCGTTGGCAAGAATGCCGACGTCTATCCGGACGATACCGGGCGGCTGTTCCCGGCCGATGCGCGGGTGCGGTTCAGCTTCCACTACCACTCGGTGGGCGAGGAAGTGACCGACCAGACCGAGCTTGGGCTGGTGCTCTACCCCGAGGGGGAGGAGCCGGATAAGGTCCTCTACTCGCGTCAGCTCGCACAGGCTGGCGAGCTCGACATCCCGGCAGGCCAGGTCACCCGGCATGACGGCTACCAGAAGATGTATCTGCCTGGAAAGCTAACTGCCTTCCAACCGCACATGCACTTCCTTGGTAGCCGCCAGTGCCTTGAGCTTATCTATCCGAACGGCTCAACCGAGATGGTCAGCTGTGCGAACTTCGATTTTAACTGGCACATTGTCTACAACTATGAGGACGATGCGGCCCCGGTCTACCCGGCCGGCACGACGTTTCACGTGATCACCTATCACGACAATACCGAAGGCAACCGCGGTAACCCAGACGCCACTAACTGGACCGGAGGCGGCAGCCGCACCATCGATGAGATGGCATTTGCCTGGCTTAGCTGGCACGACATGAACGAAGAGGAGTACGCCGCTGAGATCGAAGCGCGGAAAGAGCGCACCGACGACGAGTAGACGGTCCACTCGTCGGCGCAGATGAACGACGGCCCCCTGCGGAGCTTCGGCCCAGCAGGGGGTTTTTCTTGAGCGTCGGCTCCGCTGGCCTCGACCACTCGGGGAAGATAAGACGGAAGGTGACCATGAAGTCGGAACGCATGCGGTGGAGAGGGATCGTGGTTGGCGGATTCGTGGCCATCCTGGCCTTGAGTGTCGCCAATGGCGTCTTGGCGCAGGTCAACCCTCGGGACGTACCCGTTGTTCTCCAGCCTCAGCAGCGCTTCGAACGCGGGCAGGACATCCAGCCCATCTTCGAGGGGTGGTTGCGAAACGACGATGGGAGCTACCGCTTTCTGTTCGGCTATCTGAACCGGAACTACGCCGAGCGCCCACACGTTCCCGTGGGCCAGAACAACTTCTTTTTACCCGGTGAGCAAGATCGCGGGCAGCCTACCTACTTCTACCCGCGGACTCATCGCTATCAGTTCGAAGTCAACGTGCCGGTCGATTTTCCACTCGACGGTCAGCTCGTCTGGACCGTGACCCAGCAGAACAGCGCTCAGACCGCGATCGGGTGGCTGCAGCCCGAGTGGGAGATCGACGTCAGCACCATCACGTCGAACGGACGCACAGGGTTCGGGCGGGGCGCCGACGAATTGTTTGGTAATCAGCCGCCCCGGATCGCGGTAGAGGCTTCGGCCACCACGGTTTCGGTCGGACAGCCGGTGACGTTGATCGCCCGGGTGCAAGATGACGAGCTACCTTCGGAGCTTCCCGAGCGCTCCCGCAGTCCGCTTCGCCAGTACCCGGCGCTGACGCCGCCTGAGGACGCGCCGGAGATCCCCGACAATGTCCGTCAGTATCAGCGACCGTCACCGACGCGAAACCATCTGTCCCTGCTGTGGGTCGTGTTCCGTGGTCCCGACGGCGGGAAGATCGCTCCCGACGATTATCAGGAGTGGGAAGAGGGGATGCCGGGCGACGGATGGACGTCAGGCACCTTCGAGACGACGGTGACGTTCAACGAGCCGGGTAGTTACCGACTGCGTGCTTTTGGTAGCGATGCAATGCTGATCTCGACGGTAGATCTGGACATCACGGTCACGGAATAGTCCTGGGTCTAGAGGGTAGAGGCCGCGCGAACGGCCTCCGCTACTGGCCGCGAGCGGTGGCGACGACCGCCACCAACAGGCACACGGCCCCCACCGGCACACCAACGATTCCAAGCCCAGGATCTCCCGCGTAGGTTGACACCCCGCCCAAGAAGAATCCGACTGGCAACAGCAGGCCGGCGGCCGTGAGGGCTCGAGACGGCAGGCGGAGCGATGGCGGTGCCAGCGACGGTGCGAGGGTTAAGCTCACGCCGAACAGAATGTGGAGCAGCCCCAGGACCGCTCCGTGGACATGAGCTAGCGTCCACATCAGTCTCCGCGTCTCGTGGGCGGGGTGCTGATACGTCTCCACATCGAAGAGCCGCAGCAGCGCGAGTCCCAGCCCCAGCGCGACGGCGGCGAGTAAGGTCCACCAGCCGAGGTGGAGATGCCGGCGAAAGTAGCGGTCGGCCACGTGTCTCTACTCCCGGAGAAAGAGCGGCCGTCGATCGCCACGCGCCGCCAGCCTGCGCATGACGTCCAGCCGAAGTTCTCCGTCCGCGTCGATTAGCAGCTCCGGGGCGCGTCGTGCTGTGCGGGCCAGGGTGCCGCGCCAGGCGCGCAGGAACGAGATGGCGGCGGCGACACGTACCTCCCGAGGCCCATCGAAGTCGTAGGTCAGCGACGGGGCTTCCGGAATGCTTCGGAGCGCACGAGCGGCGATGAAACGGACCGCGTCGTAGTCATCACCGAGGGCTTCCCCCAGATGCGGCACCATCCAGCTGGTGCCAGACACCGCCTGCGCCGGCGTCCAGCCCATGGCCTGGGCCGTGATGGCTCGTAGGCCAGCGTCACCCTCAAGGAGCCAGACCAGTGACGCGGCCACTGATCGCTGGTCTTCGCTTAACGGGGGCGAGGAGATGTCATACCAGGCCTCGAGTTGTTCCGCTGTCCATCCCAGGGTTTGGTCGAGATGGCAGAGGTTGCAGGCGTTGGGACGGCTCAGCCTGACCGACTCCGTCACCGATGGGCTGGAGATGGTATGGCTGCGCACCGTTTTCAGAAGGCCGTAGCTCGTGTACGGCATGTGGCAGTTGTAGCAGCTGCTTCCGCTCGACCCGGCCGCGTGGCGCGTGTGGGCCTGTTCGTTGGCGCGAATCGGCTCGTGGCATTGCAGACACGCTTCGTTGCTCTCCATGCCGGTGGCCATCTGATGGGTGTCCGCCCAGTTGACCACCGACCGAGGGTCGTTGTCGGGCTTGTGCATCGCGTGACAGGAGAAGCAGCTGAGCGTCCGCTCAGGAGTCGAGGCGTCGCGGAAACAGGGCGAGTCGAGGAGTCCGTTGTACTCGCGACCCGACACTCGGATGGTGCCGTCCGGCCAGAAAGACCCGCGTAGGAATTCGGGATCGGTCGCTGCGAGGGTGCGGATCGCGTCTGAAGATCGGTCGACCGAAGGCTGCGCCACGAAGCGTGTGTCACGTAGCTCGTCTCCAGGCCGGTAGGGCAGTCCGTGCTCGTTGGCGAGGCGCTCTCCCTCAAGGTCGTAGAACTCCCAGACGCTGTGGCACTGACCGCACACCTGCGACGAGCGCTGGGGATCGAGCCGTGTCGGCTGGACGATGGTGGGGTCCGGCGCGTCGGTGAGCCGTTGCCGATACCGCTGCACGGGGTTTCGATGGGCCTGGATGTGTTCTTCCGCCGGACCGTGGCAGGATTCACAGGCGATGCCGAACTCGGCCACTGTAGTGTCGATCGTCTGGTCGCGGAATGCCTCGGATCGGAATGGGGTGCTGAAGGCCGTCTTTCCCTGGGTCGTGTGGCAGGCGATGCAGATGGCGTTCCAGTGGCCATCAAGCATGGCGAGCGATTGGTTCGGCGGATGGAGGACCACCGCGCTTCGTGATGCCCAGCGCGCCTCCTTGATCAGATAGACCGACGGGAGCACGTTCAGCCCGCGTTCATGTTCAGTCGCATACCAGTAGATGTTCTGGTGATGCGAGCCCGTCACCAGCACGACCTGTCGACGGATCCGCGGACGGTCGGCGTCAGGGCCCTCCCACCCAGGATCGTCGAACTCGGCCCAGAACTCGTCGCCAACCCTCTCTAGTTGCATCGGCCGGCCGTGGGTGTTGGTCACCTCAACGCCGGCGAAGTCGGCGTGCACCGACGTCTCGCTGGCCACTTGAGTCATGGTCCTGTGGAACGAGCCGTGCCAGCTCGCGTACTCGCCGGGATGGCACGACTGGCAGGTGTCCGACGAGACATACCCGTTGTCGGGTCTGGCAATTGGCCGACCCGTCACCTGGTCCTCGGACGTCGATGGATCGAAGTTGGTGAACGCTGCGAGTCCCAACCCTAGCGACGCGGCGAGAAGCACGGCGAGCGGCCAACTCGAGGGCGGGACGGGTTCGAGAGGGTGAGCCGACGGTCGCGGCCGACGTATGGCGGACATGCCTGGTCCGCCCTTACCGTGGCCGCGGTACGGAGCGGGCCACAAGAAAAATGGCTGTGGCAAGAAGTGCCCCGCCCACCGGAACCAGCAGAAACGCCAGGGCGGCCAGTTGCCCTTCGACCCAGATCCCACCGAGCAAGAACCCGCCCGGCAGAAGGACGGTCGCGCCCACCAGGCAGGTCGAGACGACTGGTTGCCTGTTTCCACCCAGTGACGGCGCCGCCTGAAGACTCAAGCCGAACGCCAGGTGGACCATGCCGAGTAGCGCGCCATGAGCGTGCGCCAGCGTCCACATCAACCGCCGGTGTTCGTTGCCGACGTCGAGGTAGAACCCGATCTTGAAGCCGTGCAGCAATTCCAGCAGGAAGCCGAGCGACAGGAAGCAGGCCAGCGACCACCATCCCAGCCGCACGTGCGTCCGGGTGAGCGGGGCCTGGTCGTGTGAGGAGTCAGCCA
The DNA here is from genome assembly GCA_002346545.1 of Acidobacteria bacterium UBA2994. Classification (GTDB taxonomy): domain Bacteria; phylum Acidobacteriota; class Vicinamibacteria; order Vicinamibacterales; family UBA8438; genus UBA2994. Next base: position 65,312 of record DEAA01000078.1, on the reverse strand, counting down.
CGGGCCGGTCGGACTGCGCTAACCGCTAGAGGCCGGAGACCGGGGCGAGCGCTGGCTGCTCGCCCCGGTCTCCGAATGATGAGCGGGTGTGGGATGACTAGTCGATCGCAAAGCAGTAGAAGTAGCCGTTTCCGCCGGTGGCCTGCAGGTTGGCTTGTCCGCAGCCGCGGGACCCGTGTGCCGAGTTCCAGGAGTTCGGGTTCGGGCCGCCGCCGGTCCGATCGAAGTGCCCGACCATACCGCTGCCGTCGGCCGCGTTCGAGGTCCAGTTGCGGCAGGTGGTGTCGTCGCTGCCAGACACCGCGGTGCCGTCGAGGTAGGAGCCGGTCAAGATGTCGTGCTGGTTCGGGTCGTCACCGCGGCCGGGCGTCATTCCTCCCTGCTCGTTCAGCACGGTTTCCTTGGTCAGGTTGTTCTCGTAGTGCAGGGTGTCGAGGCTGGTGGCCACGACGTCGCCGGCGATGTTCTGCCAGGGTCCCTGACCGATCCGGTCGCGTGCGTTTTCGCCACCGGTACCGGTTGTGCTCAAATACGCGCGCCAAGTACGGCTACCAGCACCTACCGCGGCGGCGAGCGACTGGCAGTGCGCGTCGGCGCCGGCAAGGCCGCCAAGATTCGCGCCGTCACCAGGGCCCTCGCTCGTCAGGAAGAACGTCATGTCCGCAGCTTGCCCCTCGGAGGGCGAGACGCTGACCAGCGCCAGTAGCGCGACCGCACCGAGCATCTTGATGGTTCTCATGCCTTAATCTCCTTGGCTCGAGGTTCCAGACCGTCAGTGTGGAACTAAACGAGAATACTAGTCCACGAAAGGACCGATTATAGCCGCTCTGGCCGGATGTCGGCCGAGGCCGCACGTATACTGTAGCTCTGCGGTCCGAGGAGCTGGCTCGCGCACCGCACTACGGGAGTTCGCCATCAGATGACGTCGCTCAGATTACGTTCCGCCTTGCTGATTGCCTTCCTGGCGACGGCCGTTGTTGCCGCTGGGTGCGGCGGCAACGACGATCAACCCGGACTCAGCGTGCCGTTCCAGATCATCGACCTGGTCGTGGGCACCGGACCAGAAGTCGACAATGGTAACGCCGTGCTGGTCGCCTACACGGGATGGCTCTACGACCTGAGCGCTGTAGAGAACAAGGGGATGCAGTTCGACCAGTCGTCAGAAGCTGGCTTCAGCTTCATCGTGGGGGCGGGGCAGGTCATTGCCGGCTGGGATGCCGGAGTGCGCGGGATGCGAGTCGGTGGTCAGCGGCGTTTGATTATCCCACCAGGCCTTGGATACGGATCCGGCGGCCAGGGTTCCATTCCTCCAGATTCGGCGCTGGTGTTCGACATCGAATTGCTGGAGATCCTCTGACCGCGAAGAGCCCGATGCGGAAGGTTGCTCCCCCTCGCTGGAAGTTGGTGTGGACCATCTTTCTGCTGAGCTCGACTTGCGCTGCTGCGCAGACGCCGCGAGAGATTCTGCGTCAAGCCGAGACCGATTTCATCGCGGGGCGGGTGGAGGCGTCGGTGACCGGCTTCGACCGAGTTGCCGAACTGGTGCCGGAGGCGGCGCCGCAGCTCTGGCAGCGGGGGATTGCCCTTTACTACGTCGGTCGCTATGACGATTGCCGGCGGATGTTTGAGTCGCACCGGCTGGTGAACCCCAACGATGTCGAGAACGCCGCCTGGCACTTCCTGTGTGTGGCGCGCGCCGACTCGCCTGACGCGGCGGTGGAGGCGTTGTTGCCCGTCGGGCCGGATGGTCGTCGGCCGATGACTCAGGTCTACGAAATGTTCGCCGGTCGGCTCTCACCCGAGGAGGTGATGGCCGCGGCGGGCGAACAGCCGCGTGCCCGGTTTTACGCCCATCTCTACATTGGCCTCTACCTCGAAGCAATGGGGCGCGACGATGAGGCCAGGCCCGCAATCCTAGCTGCCGCCGAGGATCGCTTCGCCGGCGCTGGCGGCTACATGCACGCCGTCGCCGTCGTGCATCGTGAGCAACTCCCCTAATCGCTCAGCAGCCGAATCCGGTGCGCCTCGCTGTCGCCGACGTAGAGACCGGCGTCGGTGGTGTAGAAGATGCCGTGCGGGCGGTTGGTCTTGCATTCGAGCGGGTCGTTTTCGGGGCCATCGCCGCGTTCACCGTTCCCCAACACCGTCGAGATCGTCCCTGCAGCGACGTTGACCATGCGGATGACATGGTTCTCCGTATCGGCGATATAGAGTCGTCCCTCGGCGTAGGCTAGCCCCTTGGGTCCGGCCAGGGTTGCGGTGTGGGCGAGGCCGCCGTCCCCGGTGTAACCCTGCTCGCCGGTGCCGGCCACGTGATGGATCGTCTCGGTGGCGAGGTCGATCCTGTAGATCGCATTACCTTCTCGCAGCGCCAAATACAGGTTGCCTTCCGGGTCGCTGGCCATCGCGCGGGGGCCGTTGAGCGGCGTTCCCGCAAGCGGCGCGCCGTCGGGCGTCGGTTCCCGCTCACCCGTGCCGCCCCACGTTTCTATTTGGCCGTCGGCGCCCACTCTCCGGATGCGGTGATTGCCGATGTCGCAGATGAGCAGACGCCCTTCGGGGTCGAACGCGATGCTATGGGGTCGGTTGAGCTGAGCACGGTGCGCCGGCCCGCCGTCGCCCGAGAAGCCAGCCTCGCCGGTGCCGGCCACCGTGGTGATGATCCCGGTACTGGCGTCGACCCGGCGTACGCTGTGGCTGTCGCGTTCGACGATGAAGAGATGCCCATCGGCGTCGAACTGGATTTCGTGCGGCATGTTGAGCGCCGCTTCGGTCGCCTGGCCGCCATCACCGCTGTAGCCACGCTCGCCGGTGCCGGCGATCACAGTGGTGCGGCCGGTGGTGAGGTCCATGCGCCGGATGCGCTGGTTGTCGAGGTCGCAGAAATACATCGCGCCGTCGGGCCCGATGACCACGCCGTAGGGATTGGCGACTTCGGTGTCCGACAGGCCGGCGGTGCCGGTGCCGATGACCGTCGTCACGGTCGCCGCCCGCGGGACGGCGATGAGTAGTGGGAGCATCGCCAGGCTGGTGATCAAGGTTCTCATGGGGTGCGCGTCTCCTGGTTCATCAGAGGGCATCACGGATGGCCTGTGCCTCGGTGGCGAAGGGCGCCGCTTCGGTCTCCCGGCCCGCCGCGCGCAGCAGCGCCGCGTACTCGTCGAGGACGGTCAGGAACTGGTCGGGATCGGCGTCGTCGGACGATCGCAGAATGGCCAGGACTTCCCGGTATAACGGGTCGGCCTCGGCGTAGCGCCGTTCGGTTTGATAGAAGCCAGCCAGGGCCGTGCGGAGTACGATGACATCTCGGTGGTACGGGCCCAGATCCCATTCCAGGGTGTCGAGCGCCCTCAGGTAGAGCGGTTCGGCATCCTCGGGCCTGTCGATGGCCGTGTAGAAGATGGCCAGATCTGCGACGAAGCGGGCCACCCGTGGCGAGTCGGGACCGTCCACTCGCTGGAGACGGTTCAGCGCCTCGCGGAATAACGGTTCGGCTTCTTCGTCGCGGGCCTGCGAGTGATAGAAGTCGGCCAGATTCCCAAGTGTGAAAGCCAGCCGCGGGTCGTCGGGCGGGAACGCGTGCGCGTGCGCCTCCGCGGCTAGATACATCTCTTCGGCCTCGGTGAACGCCTGGTCCTGGTAGGCGAACGCCGCAGCCTCCATGTACTGCTCCCAGGTCAGCTGCTGGCAGCTAACAAGGGCAAAGGCGAGAAGTGGAACGAACCTGACCACCATGCTCAAGCGTAACGTCCTATTGGCCCTGTACCCAAACGTCAATTCACAGTCCCGAGCGGTCAAGGTCGACGGCTTCAAGGAGACAAGGGCCGTCGGCCGACGGTAGACTGCGGGCACAGGAGGGCGGAATGTCGAGTAACGGGTTTGGAGTGTTCCGGATCGTTGCGGCCGGGCTTCTGGTCGGCGTCGCCAGCGTGGCGTCCGGGCAGACCGGCGAGTGGCACGCCTATGGCTCAGATTTGGCAGGCACGAAGTACTCGAGGCTCGATCAGATTACCGCAGCGAATGTCGGCCAACTCGAGATCGTGTGGCGTCAGTCGACCATTCCCGCCGCCGTGCGTGGGAACAGCACGGTGCGGCCGCCCGCCGTGGTCCAGAACACGCCGCTGATGGCCGACGGCCGTGTGTTCGTGAGCACGGCGCTCGGCACGGTGGCAGCGCTCGATGCGGTCACCGGCGAGGTGGTCTGGTTCGACCCGTTGCCGGACGGGCTCGATCGGGTGGGCAGCGCCAGTCGTGGCGTTGCCTACTGGGAGGATTCCGAGAGCGACGACGCCAGGGTCGTGGCCGTCGTTGGGGCTGAGCTAGTGGCGCTCAATGCGGTCACGGGCGCACGCTATTCAGAGTTTGGCGTCGACGGTGCGGTCGATCTCACGCTCGGTTACGACATCCGTCCGGTCGAGCGCTTCGTCTGGCGGTCGGCGCCGTTGGTGGTCAGCGATGTGGTCGTCATCGGGTCGGCCAACACCGACTACGTGAACCGGACCCAGCCAGCGCGTAAGGAGGCGGCGCCAGGTGACGTCCGCGGGTTCGACGTCCGGACCGGTGAGCAGCTGTGGATCTTCCACACGGTGCCGCAGGATGGGGAGGTTGGCAACGAGACGTGGCTGATCGCGCCGAATGAAGACCGGCCGTCCTGGGAATACACAGGAAACACCAACATGTGGGCCTGGCCCAGCGGTGACGAGGAACTCGGGCTCGTCTACCTGCCACTGTCGACCCCGACCAACGACTACTACGGCGGGCATCGGCCGGGTGACAACCTGTTCGCCGAGAGCCTGGTCTGTCTCGACGCCCGTACCGGCGAGCTGGTGTGGCATTTCCAGGCGGTGCACCACGGATTGTGGGACTACGACTTTCCGGCTGCTCCGAACCTCGTTGATATCACCGTTGACGGGCGGGAGATTAAGGCGGTCGCAATCGTCAGTAAGCAGGGATTCACCTACGTGTTCGACCGCGCTTCCGGCGAACCGGTCTGGCCAATCGAGGAACGGCCGGTACAGGCGGGCGACGTCCCGGGGGAGTGGTACGCGCCGACCCAACCGTTTCCTACCAAGCCGCCGCCGTTCGAGCACCAGGGTGTCACGATCGACGACCTGAACGACGTGACACCGGAGCTGAACCGGGAGGCACGCGAGATCTTCTCGCGCTACGTGTCCGGCCCGTTGTTCACGCCACCCACCATCATCGACGAGAGCCCTGGCGGTACGTTGGGGACGATCCAGGCGCCGGGACTGGTCGGCGGGGCGGATTGGAGTGGCGCTGGCATCGACCCAGACACTGGGTGGTTGTATGTCCCGACTGTGCGCAACCCGGCCGTCGTCGGGCTGGTCCGCTCCGAGCACCCACGCTCTGATGTCGACTTCGTTATGGAGTCGCTGAACGTCGCCGAGGGACCGCAGGGCCTGCCGCTTCTGAAGCCACCCTGGGGTAGCCTGGTGGCGATCGATCTGAATGCCGGAGAGATTCGTTGGAGTGTCCCAAATGGGGAAGGTCCCAAGGATCATCCCGCGCTGGCTGGGCTTGATCTGCCGCCGCTGGGACAGGCTGGACGGGTGTCGCCGTTGATCACCCGGACGCTCGTTTTCCTGGGAGAGGGCGTCGATCGTGGCATGGTGGTGCTGCCTGAGTTCGTGGGCGGGAAAGTGCTTCGCGCCTATGACAAGGCAACGGGCGAGACCGTTGCCGACATCGCGTTGCCGGGAGGTACCAGCGCCGCGCCCATTACCTACATGGCTGGCGGGAAACAGTACATCGTCGTCACGGTTGGCTGGACCGGGATGGAGAGTGAGTGGGTGGCGCTGGCATTGCCGTAGGCAGCGTCCGCAGCAAACTGAGGTTGCCGGCGGCGGGAGACGGGAGAGGAATGATGAGGGCGAGATACGCAGTCGTCGCGGTGGCCGGTCTATTCGCGCTCGTGGGCACGGCGTCTTGCGGGAAATCGGTGATCGCCCAGCCGGCGGTGGCCATCGATGACGATGACATCGGGGGTGTGGTCACCGGACCGAACGGGCCAGAGGCCGGGGTGTGGGTGATTGCGGAGACCACCGGGCTACCTACCCGCTTCAACCGGACGGTCGTGACCGACGACCAGGGCCGCTATCTGATTCCCGATCTGCCCGAGGCCACCTACGAGGTCTGGGTGCGAGGGTACGGCTTGGTCGATTCCAACAGGCTGCAGGCCTCGCCGGGCGAGCGGCTGGACCACCGGGCCGTGGTGGCGCCCGATGCGAGTGCCGCCGCCCAGTACTACCCCGCCGGGTATTGGTATGCGCTGCTCGAGGCACCCGGGGATGAAGAGTTCCCTGGCACCGGGCAGGATGGCAACGGCATTTCTCCGAATGTGACCAGTCAGGCCGCCTGGCTCCGCGGTGTGAAGTCGGGGGGCTGTACGGCATGCCATGCGCTCGGGAACAAGGCGACCCGCGAGATTCCGCCCGAGCTTGGCGAGTTCGATTCGCTGGTGGAGGCGTGGGACCGGCGAATCCAGTCGGGGCAGGCGGGTGGCAGCATGGTGGGTGGTCTCGAACGTTTAGGCCGGCAGCGTGCGCTCCAGATGTACGCCGATTGGACGGGCCGCATCATGGCGGGCGAGCTGCCGTCGGAGGCGCCTGCACGTCCACAGGGGCTCGAGCGCAATGTGGTGATCACCCAGTGGGACTGGGCCGACCCGAAGGCGTATCTCCACGACGAGGTGTCGACTGACAAGCGCGATCCCACGGTGAACGCCAACGGGCCGATTTATGGAGCACTCGAGGCCAGCGCCGACTACGTGCCGGTGCTCGACCCGGTGGCCAATGCGATCCGAGAGATTCCTGTGCCGGTGCGCGATCTAGACACTCCGCTCGCGGCCGGTCCACCGCTGGCGCCGTCACCCTACTGGGGCGATGAGGCCATCTGGAACAGCCAGACGAACATCCACAATCCGATGCTCGACCAGGACGGTCGGGTGTGGCTGACTTCCCGGGTGCGAGGACCGGACAATCCGCCGGAGTGCCTGGAAGGATCAGAGCATCCATCGGCGCGGGCGTTTCCGAATGCCCGGGCGGGGCGCCACCTAGCGGTGTACGACCCGGCCGACGGCGAGATCATGTTGATCGGCACCTGCTACTCAACCCATCACCTCATCTTTGCCGAGGATGAAGACAACACCCTGTGGACCAGTGGCGGCGGTCAGGTGATTGGGTGGCTCAATACCAATCAGTTCCTCGAAACCGGCGATGAGATGGCGTCGCAGGGTTGGAGCCCACTGGTGCTGGACACGAACGGCAACGGCCGCCGGGACGAATGGACCGAGCCGGGCGAGCCGGTCGATTCAAGCAAGGATGCTCGGATCCGGTCCGGGTTCTACGGGGTGTCGGTTGATCCCAACGATGGAAGCGTGTGGGGGTCGTCGCTCGGGATGCCGGGCGCCTTGCTGCGGTTCGTGCCGGGTGAGAACCCGTCGGAGACCGGGTTGACCGAGATCTTCGAGGTGCCGTTCGAGGATCAGGACGCGAGCGAGCCGAACGTGTACTCGCCGCGCGGCATGGACATCGATAGAAATGGCGTCGTCTGGACCCCGCTCGCGAGCGGCCACCTGGCAAGCTTCGACCGCAGTCGGTGCCGCGGGCCTTTGAGCGGACCGGAAGCCACCGGTCGTCACTGCCCGGAGGGCTGGACCTTCTATGAGGAGCCGCTGCCGCAGATGAAGGGGGTCGAGGGATCGGGCAGCGCCGAGGGCTCCTACTATGCCTGGGTGGACCAGTTCGACACCTTCGGTCTCGGCCGCGACGTTCCCATCAGCACCGGAAATGCTTCGGAGGGCCTGCTGGCGCTCCGGGACGGCGAATGGGTTGTCATGCGGGTGCCGTATCCGCTCGGCTTCTACACTAAGTGGCTGGACGGACGGATTGACGACCCCGATGGTGGCTGGAAGGGGCGCGGTCTCTACGCCACCTGGAGCACTCGGGCACCGTTTCACGCCGAGACCGGGAAAGGCACACCCAGCAAGGTGGTGCGCTTCCAGTTCAGGCCTGATCCCCTAGCGAGGTAGCGCGGGATTCGGCAGGCGAGTCCTAGAGTCCTACTGCGGTGCTCGGCCTCGTGGTTAACGTGGCTGTGGTGTGGGGGTTGCTGAGGCGTTTCGACGCGACCATGCGGCGCTGATCACGCCGCTTGGGTGAGCCAAGCGCTAAGTGAATGCCGGGGATCCCGGCGTTCGGCGTCGAGCTGTTCCATTACTCGCCGGTAGAACCGCTTGTAGTCATCGTGGCCGTGTGGGGCCTTCAGGGCGAGTGCGACGGTCATTGCTCGGCGGAGTTCGGTTTCGCCAGCGTTGTCGGTGGCGTCCAGGCAGGCGTCGAGTCTCATGCGTGCTCCTTGTGTTCTGCAAGGTGAGACGCACGCGACCGCCGGGTGGTTTGCTTTTATTCAGGGGAACGGAACGTCACCTAGCCTGGGTCATGCCCGCTTTGGCGATGAGCGGTGCCGCTTCGGGGGCGGCCAGGAATTGGATGAGTCGCCGCGCGTCGTCTGGGCGTCTCGCGGTGGTCGTCAAACCGGCGGAGAACGTGGTGATCTTCTGCACCGCGTCGGGGATCGGGCCAACGTAGGTGATACCGTCGATCGGCAGCAGTTCGCTGACCTGCTGGAACCCGACCGTGGCATCGCCGCGGGCGACCACGGCGCCAACCCGTTCGCCCACCACGCGGATGCTCTTGAGCGCCATCGCCTCGGCGATGCCCAGGCGCGGAAAGAGTTCGGTGGCGAGATAGGTGCCGCTCGCGCTGGCAGAATAGGCCACAGACTTGGCCGTGAGCAGGGTCGCCACGAAGGCCTCAACCGAGCTGATGTCTGGCACGGCGGCGCCGTCTCGCACCGCCATCCCAACGAGCGAGGAGGCCAAGTCGACCTCGCTCCCGGCCACCACGTGCCCCTCGGAGACGAGGCGGTCTAGCCCCGCACGGGCCAGAATCACGACATCCGCCCGTTCACCGCGTTGAAGTCGGCTGGGGATGGAGGTGGCTGCGCCGCCCATCGACGCGCCGTAGACAGTGCGGAGCTCGATGCCGGTCGTGGCGGTGAAGGCACCGGAGAGGTCCTGGTACGCGGCGGTGAATCCGCCCGAGCTCATGACATCGAGCTCGTCTGGCGCTTGCGCCGCTGACGGGGTCAGGACCGCGAGGGCCAGGCCCGCGCTCACAAGCGCTCCAACCAGTTGTTGCATCGGCGTGATTATCTCCTGGGGTGGCCGGTGCGAACCACGGGCTGCGCCGTATAATCGCGGGCACGTGGAATAGCGACGCGCGCCGCTGGGTGCGCGGGAGGAGTGTGATGAGGACCTCGATAGCGAAGTGGCTCGGCCTGGTATTGGTGGGGACGGCGGCGGTGACCGCCGGGTTGGCCGGCGCCGAGGCGGATCTACCGAAGATGGATGGTGTTCCGACCGCCGAGGCCGAGAGCGTCGGCATGTCATCCGAACGCCTAGAGCGGATCGATCAGGTAATGCAGGCCTACATCGACCGTGGCGAAACCGCCGGCGTAGTCACGCTGGTCGCACGCCAGGGCAAAGTCATCCACTTCTCGGCGCAGGGCCAACGTGACGTGGAGAGCGCCGCGCCCATGACCCACGACAGCATCTTCAGGATTGCGTCGATGACCAAGCCGATCGCCTCGGTGGCGCTGATGATGATGTACGAGGACGGGCACTTCCAGCTTCGCGACCCTATCTCGAAGTGGTTGCCGGAGTTCGCCGACATGCGAGTGGCGGTGCCGGCGCCACCGGGCGCCCGGATCACAAGCCGCTTCGACACGGAGCCTGCCAACGGCCCGATTACGGTGCAGCAGATCCTGACCCACACCGCAGGGTTGGCTAACAGCTACCGTGGGATCACCCAGCCAGAGTTCATGGAGATGTCGGCCGAGACTCGCCCGGGTGACACGGTGGGCGACATGCTGAAGCGACTGGCGAAGCTCCCTCTGAATTTCCATCCGGGCGAGCACTGGGAGTATGGCCGCGCCACCGATATCGTCGGCCGCCTCGTGGAGGTGATGTCTGGCCAGACGCTCGATGAGTTCTTCAAGGATCGCATCTTCGAACCGCTCGACATGACCGATACGCACTTTTACCTGCCCGAATCGAAGCTGGACCGGTTTGCGGCGTTGTATCGCCCGGGTGACGACAGTCAGATTGCGCTGTCGGAGGCTCCGTCGACGGGTAGCCGCTATGTGGCGGAACCGCACACCTACTTCAGTGGGGCAGGCGGCTTGGTGTCGACGGCGCGGGACTACTTTCGTTTCAGCCAGATGATGCTGAACGGCGGCGAGTTGGACGGTGTCCGCATCCTGAGCCGGAAGACGGTCGAGATGGTTACCGCCAATCACACTGGCGATAAGGAGATTTGGCTGGCTGGTCCAGGCTACGGCTTCGGACTGGGGTATGCGGTGGTGACGGACCTCGGCCCGGCGGCGACGCCTCGGTCGGAAGGGACCTACTACTGGAGCGGGGCGTTCGGCACGATCTTCTGGATCGATCCGGAGGAGGAGCTGATCGGGATGGTGCTCCAGCAGCTGCGGCCCTACGTGCACCTGAACGTCCGCCCGGACATGGCGTCGATGACCTACCAAGCCATCATCGACTGAAGTTTGACCGGCACGTTGCGTTGGAATAACCCGGGGCAGTAACCGGTCGACGAAGTGGGGCCGCCTTGCGGACAGAGCGATTAGGGCGCGTGGATCCTGACACGAGGAGCCAGGGAATGGTGAAGCGAAGGCTAGGTGCTGCGGCGGTGTTCGGAATGATGTTGCTGGCCGGACCGACGTCTGCCGGTCAGACGTCGGAGTTGGCGGCATCGGAGGCGACGGAGTTCATCGGCACCTGGATCGTCACGCTGGATGGGCCCCGGGGTGGGAATGTCTCGCAGACCGTCACGGTGCGCGACGAAGGCGGCATGGTGGCGGCGCGCATAGAGGGTGGTCGCGGCGGGCCAAGCGATGTGACCGAGGTTGCCCGGAGTGGCGACGACCTGGTGCTGGCCTTCGAACGGGAGAGTCGGCGCGGCCGGATGGAGATCGCGATGACCCTCACGCTGACCGGCGACGACACGGTCGATGCGTCGATGTCGCTCGGGGGCGGTCAGTTCACGATCGAGGGTGCCGGCGAGAGACAGTGATAAGTCCGTGCGCTACGGGGCGGCGAGGGAGGCCGAGATGATCTCCTCGTCGTTTCTCGCGATGATGTGCCGGTTGGCGTAGGCCGGATGCGACCAGTTCACGTAGGTAAGCTCCCGGCGATTGCCGGGACGTGAAGTTGGCTCGATCAGCGGCGTGCGGTCGAGCTCCTCGTAGCCCTCTGGCGTCAACCGCGCGATGATCAAGTCGCCTCGGTCGTTGTTAATGAAGACCCGGTCTTCGTGCTGCACCATGAACGCGCTTGCCCACCGGGCGCGTTCGCTGGTGGCGTCCTGTGTTTCCCAGACCCGTTCACCGGTCGCAGCGACGAGACAACGCAGCTGTCCATAGCTGCCGAATCCGTAGATGTAGTCGCCGTCGATGATCGGGGTGCCGATCACGGCGTGCAGGCCATCGGTCAGGATCTCGCTGTTACTGCTGCCGCGCCAGACCATCTCGGCGGCCGGCCGGTCGTTGTTGAGGCCCAGCATCATGGGTCCGTTGTAGAAGGTCGTGACGAAGAGGTCGCTCCCGCGGTGCACCGGGGTGGCCACCGTCATGTTGTAGTCCACCTCGAATGGCTGTTCCCAGTAGACCTCGCCGGTTTCCGGGTTGAGGGCGGATACGGCCAGCGGGTGCCAGATGATCAGCTGCCGAACGCCGCCTGCGTCAATGATGGTGGGCTGGGCGACTCCGGCCCCGGCTTCGACCGATGAGAGGGCGCGCCACACTTCATCGCCGGTCTCACGGTGAAAGGCGACAACTTTCGCGTCGGGCGTCCCGCCCACCTGGGTGATCACCCGTTCGCCGTCCAAGATCGGCGAGCCTGCGAAACCCCATTGGGGAATCTCGGAACCCCAGTCCTCCTGAAACCGCGTGCGCCACAGCACCTCACCAGTGTCGACGCTGGCAGCGGTCATGATGCCGCTGGCGCCCACGGCGTAGACGCGGTCGCCGTCGACGGTCGGCGTGGCCCGTGGACCCTCATCCCAGGACACACCCGCATAGTTCGCTTCCCAGCTGGTCTCCCACAGGATCTCGCCGGTATTTTCGTCCAGCGCAAGTAGTCGCTCGATGCCCTCCAGGCCACGGCCGCGTTCGAAGTCGATGACGAAGACCCGTCCGTCGGCGACGGCCGGACCCGAGTAGCCGTGATGGAGCGGCGTGCGCCAGCGGACTTCGAGGCCGCCTTCGGGAAAGCGCTCGAGAATGCCGGTCTCACGCCAGACGCCCAGCCGTCCCTCGCCACGGAACTCGGGCCAGTCTTCGGCTGAGAGGGTGGCCGCTCCTGCCACGACCAGCAGTGTGAGAATCCAGCTACGTCGTCGTCTTGCGTGTTGCGTGTGCATAATTACCGATCCAACTCGTCGTAAATTGCCTCTACGTTAGCGTCTGCGCGGTTCTGTCCATAGGCTGGGTAGCGGCTCCAGAGGTCGAGTGCGGCGATTGCCTCGGTGACCGACCGGCCAGCCGTGTGTGACGCCCGTACTGAGTCCAAGAAGTCGCGATTGAATTGTGCGTAGTTCACGACTTCCTGCCACCCCGACCACCCGCTGCAACTCGGCCGACAGGCGGAGCTGCCGTAGATGGGACTGCCCGGCGGAGGCGGGATGTGGCCAGGGATTACCCGCTCGACGTCGTCGAAGGCCGCCACGATCGCTTCGAGCGTGTCGGGGTAAGCCACCCCGCTGCCGCCGTTGTTCACGTCGATATAGGGTGGCCCGAGAAATGCGAACAAGTCCCCCATGTGAATCGTGCGGAGCGCAGGGAACACCACGATGGTATCGCCGTCGGTGTGTCCGGCTCCAAAGTGGTACAGGTCGATCTGGTCGCGGCCCTCGAACAGGGTGAGCCGATCGGCGTAGGTCCGGTCGGCCTGTGCGTGGGCCTGCCCGGTGATCGCCTCGGTTTCCTCCATGCGGGCCGCCGTGTTCTCGTGGGCGATAATCTCGACCGCGACTGGGAAGTCGGCGTTGCCGCCCACGTGGTCGCCGTGGGTGTGCGTGTTGATGATGGTCGTGATCGGCTCCTCTGTGATGAGCGCCATGGTGTCGATGATCGACTGACCCCAGCCAGCCAGTTTCGTGTCGACGATCACCACTCCGTGGTCCTCTGTTATCAGCGCCGCGGTGTGGCCGCCGCCGCCGCTGATAACGTAAAGGTTCTCGCGGACGTCCATTGACTGGATGGTGACCGCGTGATCCTCCTGGGCTGCGCCAGGGACCAGCGCCACGGTCAGGATGGCGATGGTGGCCAGCAGGCCGAGGGGCAGACTGCGTCTCATTGGGGCTCCTCCAGGAAAATGCGCTTGGGGATCTTTCCGGTAACGAGCTGGGTCAGGTCGACGGCTTCGGCAATCTGGAAGTCGACAGCGATACTCGCGAGGGAGGTGGCTTCGGTTGCAGTCAGGCCCTCGACGGCCACCAGGAACGCCACGACCTCGTCGACGGCCTGCTGGAGGGCGCGGTCCAGGTCCAGGTCGATCCCCATCAAGATGTAGTGGGTGTCGGTTTCGGCCCTTGGCATCGTCAACGGTTCATCCTTGTGCAGGACGAAACGGAATCGGCCGGTCAGGGACTGCTCGATCGCGGTGCCGCTGACCTCACCGTCACCTTGCGCTGAGTGTGGATCGCCGACATAGAACAGTCCCCCGGGCTGCAGTACCGGTAGGTATAGCGTGCTGCCCACCCCGAGGTCCTTCACGTCCATGTTGCCGCCAAAGCGACCCGGCGGACGCGATGCCTGGACACCGGATACGGTGACCCCCGGTTCACCGAGTACCGGATCTGGTGCCACCGCCATGATGCCCATGAACGGCGTCAGCGGCACATGGATGGTCTCGGAGACTACGGCGACGAGGTCACCGTCGACACTGCGGGTGCGATACAGGTGCTGGGCCGCCTCGACTTCCTCCCGTATCCGGTCGGTTGGTCGTGAGCCGGGGTAGCTCTGTCCGTAGACGCCGCTCGTCGGGCCGGTGCTGTTGATGCCCCAGGGTACACGGGGGGTGAGGGCGAGGACCTGGACCTCGAGGACGTCGCCAGGCTCCGCGCCGGCGATCGCGATCGGTCCGGTGATGACGTGTCCGCTGCGCCCTTCCCGCGGGCGATTGTTGCGCGATTGCCAGAATGCGAGCACGTCGGGCAGGATCTCGTCCGGTTGCACTCCAAGAGCGGCGAGTGAGGTCTCCGGAGATTCTGGCTGTGTCGACCCGGCGTGGCTGATCGTGTCGATGGTCACCGTCTCGCCGGATTCGATGGTGAGCACCGGCGCCTTGTCCAGCGGAAACCAGCCCCAGCTGACTGTGTCTGGGCGCGACCGCACGTGATGGGTACCGGACGACGGTTGGGCGTCGGCCGCGACCGACGTCAACAGGAAAGCAGTGCCCAGAGCGAGCCAGTGGCTGCGAGGGCGTGAGACTGGCGGCATCGGCGGGTAGAATACCTTCAAAACTGCCGGCTTCCCGGCAGATGTCTCGTTCTTGAGGAGCGTTCCATGAGGATCCGTCCGACCGTGTTCGTCCTGGGGATTGTGAGCGTGTTTGCCACCGCCGGCAACGCGCAGGACAACTGGCCCCAATTCCGCGGCGAGCGTGCTGGAGTAGTAGCCGACAATCCGCGACTGCCTGAATCGTGGGGGCCGGACGAGAACATCGCGTGGGAAATCGACATGCCTGGACGTGGGTGGGCGTCGCCCATTGTATGGGGCGACCATGTCTTCGTGCTCACGTCGACGGCTGCGACAGGACCCGAAGTCGAGATCCAGCCGGTAGAGAACTACCGGGCGCGTTCCCTCGGGGGGGCCATGACGGGCTCCAACATCACCGAACTAGACGCGCCGCTCCGGTGGTCGCTTTATGACGTGGATTTCGAGACGGGTGCGGTGCGCTGGGAGCGCACCCTGCACGAGGCCATCCCGTCGCTGCCTACCCATCAGAAGAGTACGTTCGCCTCGGAGACCCCGATCACCGATGGAGAGCGGGTCTATGTCTATATGGCCGACATTGGTCTCTACGCCGTCGACTTCGAGGGCGAGGTCGTGTGGGCGAAGGAGTTCGACTGGCTGCCGCGGAGGGAGTGGGGTGCGGCGAGCTCGCCTGTGCTCCATGAAGGACGGCTGTATGTCGTGAACGACAGCGAGGAGGAGTCGTGGGTGGCGTCGTTCGATGCCGCCACGGGCGACGAACTCTGGAGAACAGACCGCGAGGAGGCATCGAACTGGTCGACGCCGTTCGTGTGGGCGAACGACGTGCGTACGGAGCTCGTCACTACGGGGCGGGACGGCGTGCGATCCTACAGCCTTGACGGCGTGCTGCTCTGGAGCTTGACCGGGATGTCGTCGCTGGTTATTCCGACTCCGTTCTCCGAGCACGGCCTGTTGTTCATTAATTCTGGATATGTCGCCGACGACAGCCGGCCGGTCTACGCTATCCGGCCTGGCGCCAGCGGCGACATCACCTTGCCCGAGGGCACGAACAGCAACGACTACATCGTCTGGTCGCACCCGCAACTCGGGTCCTACAACCCGTCGTCGATCGTCTACGGCGACACCCACTACACCTTGCTCGATCGCGGCATCATGATGGCGTACGACGCTCGCACAGGCGCCGAGGTCTACGAGCGGCGCCGTATCACCGCCGGCACGCTCTTCAGCGCGTCGCCGTGGGCCTACAACGACAAGCTCTTCGCCCTTAGCGAGGATGGCGACACGTTCGTGATCCAAGCCGGTCCGGAGTTCTCGGTCCTGGGGCGTAACACGCTTGACGAGATGACGCTCTCGACGCCGGCCATCGCTCGCGATAGCCTGATCATTCGGACGGCCACCAAGCTGTATCGCATCGCCGAAGAGTAGCGGTCGGCTGCAGGAGGCCACGGACGCCGCATAGCGGTAATGCGGCCTTAGGCACGGGCTCGCCCAGCGCGGCGACCAGCGATCGAGGCGGAGCTATAATCGCGTCAGTTCACACGACATCGCCCTCCGGCGGAAGGAACAGCACACCATGGCAGAACGCACGCAGGACAGCATCTCCGGACCCTGGAGTCGGCGAGCTTTCCTGGGCACTGCGGTGGCGAGCGGCGTGGTGGCGCCGCTCCGCGCCTGGCAGCAAGCGCCAGACATTCCTCCATACGAGCCGAGGGACTGGTCGGGGCGGTCGCCGCTGTCCTATCCGGATCCGGACCTGATCGCGCTCGATCAGCGTTTTCGTCGCTACATCCTGTTCAATACGCCGATCAAGCGCCTGCACATCGGGACGATGTGGGCTGAGGGGCCGGCCTGGAACGGAGTGGGGCAGTACTTGGTCTGGAGCGACATTCCCAACAACGTGCAGCATCGCTGGCTTCAGGACGACGGCAGGGTCACCGTTTTCCGCAGCCCGTCTGGGCACAGCAACGGCAACACGTTCGACCGCGAGGGACGCCAGATCTCGTGTGAGCATGGCGGGCGCCGGGTTGCCCGCTATGAGCAGAACGGCGACGTGACAACCATCGTCGACCGCTACGACGGCAAGCGGTTGAATTCGCCCAACGACGCGGTCGTGCACCCTGACGGGAGCATCTGGTTCACTGATCCGCCCTACGGCATCCGGGGCGATTACGAGGGGTTTCGGGCCGAGTCGGAGACGCCGCCCGCGGTATATCGTGTGGATCCGCAAAGTGGAGTGGCGGTGCTGGTTACCGATGAACCAGGCGGGCCGAACGGTCTCTGCTTTTCGCCAGACTACAGTCGGCTGTATGTTGCCGACACCGGCTCCGGTCGTGAGATCCGGGTCTTCGACGTCGACGGCCCGCGGCTGCGCAACGGCCGCCGGCATGCCGAGCTTCGCGCCCCCGGCACCGACCAGTTGATCGCGGCTGACGGGATCCGGTGCGATGTGGACGGCAATGTCTGGGCCGGCGCCGGAAATGGGGTCATCGTGACTGCCCCGGACGGCGACATGATCGGTGCCATCCGGCTTCCCGAGCGGTGCGCCAACGTCTGCTTTGGCGGCACCCGCCGCAACCGGTTGTTTATGACGGCAAGCCAATCGCTGTACTCGGTTTACGTAGGTGTGTTGGGAGCGGGTATCGCCTAGGCCACACGCCGTCAGGCCGGGCTTCTCGCCGGTGCGGTCTGGCCGATGGAGAATCCGATGACATTGCTCAGGGCGATGCTGTTGGTGACCACTGCCGCACTGGTGGGGTTGTCGACACCTCAAGGTCGGGCGCAGGGTCGCACTGAGCCGGACCCGACCGTGCAAGCCCTCGTGGCCCGCCTCGATCTCGAGCGCTACAAGGCCACCATCAAGGAATTGACTCGGTTCGGCGATCGCCGCCAGGGTACCCAGCGGAACCGGGATGCCGTGGACTGGATCGAAGCGTGGCTCGCAGACGTCGGATGTTCGACCGAACGGCTCCACTACACCTACGAGCCGGCGCCGCGTCGCCCCAGCGGGCGTCGTCCGTCCGGGGCCCGTCCGCCGCTCAACCCGACCGAGCCGACACCGACCGGTGGACGTGTAGGACGCAACGGGTACGGGCCTGGCGGGAGTTCGATCTTCGGCTTCCGGCGGCGGACCGGCGTGGTGCGTGACCCAATGAGGCAGCCGGATGAGCGGCTCCGCGAACTCAACCGGGAGGAACCGACGAACGGGCCACGGTCTGAGGTCTACTGTACCAAGGTCGGGACGACGAATCCGGACGAGATGTACATCATCGGTGCGCACATGGACGGGCACGGGTTCGGCGAGGCCGCCAACGATGACGGTTCTGGCACCGCCATCGTCATGGAACTGGCCCGTATCTTTAGTGCGCCCGACGTACAGACCACCCGTTCGGTTCGTTTTGCCCTCTGGAACAACGAGGAGACCGGGTTGAATGGGAGTCGCGCCTACGTCGAGCAGCGGCGAGAACGACAAGGGTTGGAAGATCCACCCGGGTCGGGGCGTTATCCCGAGCCGCGCTGGCTAGGCATGATCCAGCACGACATGATGCTGTTCGACCATGGGGCGCCGGGGCCGGATGGGGAAGTTAGCCGCGATCAGCGTCCCGAAGCGGACGTCAATATCGAGTTTCAGGAGAATTCCGAGTTGGCCGAGGCCTCGCGGGATCTGGCGTTCGTTTTCAAGGCCGCCAACGATATGTATGCCACCGACTATCCCGCCGCGGTCGGGCCGCACATGACCAACACGGACTCGACGCCTTTCATGAACGTTACGCCAGCGATCAGCCTACGGGAGAACGAGCGGGGGATGCATATCGGGGCGGGTTGGGATCCGCACTGGCACCAGCCGACCGACTTGTATGTCACCTTTACCGACGACGACTTCCGGCTGGGTCTGAATGCGGCTCAGACGACGCTAGCGGCGATCGCGCGACTGGTCGATGCGGAAGTCGCGCCCTAATGTCACCCGTCGTTGCCTTGAGGCGTCGAGCCAGGAGGCCCTCTCTGGCGAAGACGAGCACGGCCGTCCAGACGAGGGCGTAGCCGCCGATCTGCGCGGCGCCGAACGGTTCCTTGTAGACAAACACCCCCAGCAGAAACTGCAGGCTCGGCGCCAGATACTGGGTAAGGCCCGCGTAAGCCAGCGGGATCCGTCGCACGCTGGCGGTGAACAGCGCTAGCGGCAGTACGGTCATCACGCCGGTCGTCCCCAGCAACAGCAGTCCGACCCAGCCTATTTGTAGCGCCGACGTATCTCCCAGGCCGCCCCAGGCAATTACGGTCGCCGCCGGGATGCAGAGGAGGCCGGTCTCGATCGACAGCCCGTCCAGTGCGGCTAGTGGGCCCCGCTTCTTGAGTAGCCCGTACACGCCGAAGCTGCTCGCCAACACGAGTGCAATCCATGGTAGAGCGCCGGTAAACCATGTCAGCAGCGCCAGGCCGGTAGTCGCGATGCCGACTGCCGTCCATTGCGCCGGTCGTAAGCGCTCGCCCAGCACCAGCACGCCGAGGGCCACACTGACCAGCGGCGTGACGAAGTAGCCCAGGCTCGCCTCGATGATGTGGCCCGCGGTCACCGCCCACACGTAGGTCAACCAGTTGATGGCGATCAGGATGCTGGCCAGCGGGTAGGTCTTTACCGTCGTTGCCTGCAGCACCTGTGCGCGCGAGGGCAGCGAACGCGTTGCTAGCAGCAGAACGATGAGGGTCACCAGAGACCAGACGATGCGGTGGGCGATCAGGACGGGCGGTGGAATCTCGGCGAGTTGCCTCCAGTAGAGCGGCGACAGCCCCCAGACCATTTGGGCGGCCACGCCGTACCAGAGACCACGGCTCACGGTCCGCTCACGCACACGGCGTGGTGGGTCAGCCGCCGGCCCGAATCATCCCGCACGGCGTTGGACCACTCTGGGGCGAATAGTGGCGAGTTGGTTACCCATAGCCGGTTCGGGTCACCGGCGGCGCGGTCGGCGCTCCACAGGGTGAGTCCCCAGGGATAGCGCTCCGGGTCGAGGCGTTCGAGCAGGGAGTTCAACTCGGGGCGTGTCGGCAGCCGCCAGTCGGAGCGCCTGGCCAGCGCGAGGTTGTTACAGTAGGCGTTGGCGTCGACCCAGAGCAATCCGTCGAAGCCCTGCCCAGGCTCGCTCGCGGCGGTCCATAGTGAGCCCACCCGCCGGTCCAGGAAGGTACCGGCGCCTGCGTAATTACCGCTCGAGGGAAACGGGTCGTTCGGTCGCCCGCGGCGAAGATCGCGTTCTCTGTTGTTCGGTACGAAACCGCCTCGGCCTTGTGCTGCGGGTCCACGAGGACGGGAGTCCATTGCCTGCCGGCCCCGCTCTCGGGATATCTGCTGATCCGGGCGCAGTCGCTCGGACGTGTCTGTTTCGGTCGGCTCTGGTGTGCCCGCCGTTGGCGAGGGCGACGGTGCCGCAGTTGGAGGCGGCGAGGAGGCGGGCGATGACGCCGCTGGAAAGGGCTCGATAGTGCCCGCGTCGGCGGAGGGGGTCTCGTTCACTGTCGCTTGGCTAGGCAATAGTGGCGGGTCTTCCGCGGGTGCCGTTGGTCGCGGTGTCTCGTTGACGTCGAGCGTGACGGACGTCTCTGCGGGGTTCGCTGGCGCTCCCGGTGCGTCCGGGTCTCCGCTGTTGAGCCAGATCACCACCAGCAGCAGCGCGACCGCCGCTGCGCCGATCGCGATCTCCCATCCTCGTCCCCTAGGCTCTGGATCCGGCGGGGGTGCCATCCCTATTTCAACTGCGGGCGCCGTCATCGGCTCGGTTGGCCCGTCGATCGCGTCAGGTGTGATCGCGTGGGAAGGAACCGGTCGTGCGACCGCTGGCAAGGCGTCGGGGAGTGTGAGGGCGCTAATTGCCTCGACCATGACGCCGGCGGTGGCAAATCGTTCTGCCGGCATTTTGGCCATGGCTTGAAAGATCACTTGCTGCAGCGGTTCTTCCAGTGCCGGATTCACCTGACGGGGAAGTGGCAACGGGTCATGGATGTGTTTCACCACCACCGCGACTGGCGTCTCGGCGTCGAACGGCACTCGCCCGGTGGCCATCTCGTAGAGGATGACACCCAGCGAGTAGATGTCGCTGCGCCGGTCGACTTCTTGGCCCAGGCCCTGTTCGGGCGACATGTACTTCGGTGTTCCCACGAGCCCACCGGTCGCGGTCAGCGTGTCCGCTCCTTCGAGGATCTTGGCGATCCCGAAGTCGGCCAGTAGGCAGTTGCCGCGGCTATCGATGAGGATGTTGCTCGGTTTGACATCGCGGTGTACAAGGCCCTCTGCATGGGCACAGTCGAGCGCGTCGCCGACCTGCGTAATTACCGGACGGATGTCGGCGAATGAGAGCGGCGCGCCGGTGAGCCGGTTAGCGAGGGTGCCAGTCTCGATGAACGGCATCACGATGAAAGTGAAGCCATCCGCCTCACCGAAATCGTGCACCGGCAGGATGTGCGGGTGCTGGAGGCGTGCGAGCACCTGTGCTTCCTGTTTAAACCGTGCGACGAACTCCGGGTCCTGGGCTAGATGCCGCGGCAGGATCTTGAGCGCGACCTCGCGGTCGACGGCCGGTTGATAGGCGCGATAAACCGCGGCCATACCCCCGCTGCCGAGGGGGCCAACGATCCGATAAGCACCGAAGTCTCTTCCAGATAGATCTTCCATGGCCGTGGCCCGATTGCGCAGTCCGTCAGAAGTGGACCGACACGAGATGAGGGGCAGTCACATCTGACGAATGTGCCGAGGTTGGAGCTCGGTCGGCGTCGACCGAGGTGACATTTATCGACGCCTGCCGTCATCATAGTGCACGATGCTACGGAGGGTGAGATGACAAGAGGATATCGACGCCACATGGTCGTGCTGATCGCGTTGGCGGCACTGTATGTACTGGGAGTGTCTCGGGCCGAAGCGCAGGTCCGCGTCGCAGTAATGAACTTCGAGAACAACAGCACTTGGACCTGGTGGGGCGACAACTTGGGCCGTGCCGCGGCCGACGAACTGGTGACGCAGCTCTTCCGCAGTGGTTCGTTTTCGGTAATCGAGCGCTCGCAGCTCGAAGCGGTGCTGGCCGAGCAGGACCTCGGCGCCAGTGGTGCCGTCGACAGCTCGACGGCTGCGAGGATTGGCGAGTTACTGGGCGTGCAACTCATCCTGACCGGGTCGATTACACAGTTCTCGGTCGAACGGACCTCGGGCGGGATCCGGAGTCTCGGCGCCTCGGTCTCGAGGGCTGAGAGTATCGTCGACGTGCGCCTCGTGAACACCACCACCGGTGAGATCATGCTGGCCGAAAGTGGCGAGGGCCGAAAGACCTTCGGCGGGCTGACGTTCCGTGGCAGTGGCGTGGAGCGTGAGTTCGACGCCGGCACGGCGCAGGAGGCGTTACGTCCGGCCATCGAGGAGGTGGCCGAGAAGATCGC
The DNA here is from genome assembly GCA_002346545.1 of Acidobacteria bacterium UBA2994. Lineage (GTDB taxonomy): Bacteria > Acidobacteriota > Vicinamibacteria > Vicinamibacterales > UBA8438 > UBA2994. The sequence goes on along the minus strand of DEAA01000078.1, from coordinate 43,301 downwards.
CGACCAGGCGGACCGGTTCGCTGACCTTGCACCGGTGACTCCGCCGGCGCAGATCGTCGGATCGAACGATGGTTCGTTCTACATCAACCAGGGCGAGAACTTCGGACTCATGGTCGGTCAGCGCTTCGAGGTGGTCCGGGTCATCGACGAGATCCGAGACGCCAACGGCACGGTGCTCGATCGGATTACCGACCGGGTGGGAGTGCTGGAAGTGACGCGAGTGCTGTCGCAGTCGGCCATTTGCGCCGTTGTCGAAGGCGACGCGATCGAGGGCGATCAGATCAACCCGCTCTAGGGACAGGACTGTGGTTCGGTCGAAAATCTTGTGGGTCGGGTCGACGCGGTTCAGTAGATGCCGAGGTCGTCGACCCACAGCTTCACGTCTCCGCCGGGAGCATGAGTCCCCAGATCGGCGAGCAGCACGATGGCGACGACTGCGTCGAGGTCGAGCTGTCCATCGGTACCAGGGTCGTTGCTGCGTAGCGCATCGAAGGGCACCGTGATGGGCTGCCAGTCCGGGGTCGCCTTGATCGAGGTGACCCAGTTCTCGACACCGTCATAACCGGTCGGATTCCGATCGCGCACCTGGAGCCAGAAGCGGTGGGTGTTGTTGCTTCGTGCCCACAGCGTGAGACCTCGCCGCTGCGAGAAGTCGCGCGGCGTGTAGCTGCCCAGCGCTGCGAACGGCGACGGATGGTCATCGCCTGGTATGCCGAGGCTGAAGGCCAGGTGTCCCGCTCCCGACCCGGCCAGTCCTTCCGCCGGCGCGATCGCCGGACCGGCGATGGACGTGGTGTCGTTGCCGATTACGTCGAAGGTCGAGTCTCCGTCGAAGCGGTCGAGCAGAACGTCTGGTGTGGCCCGCGGGGGCTGCGGTAGTGCCGAAGCCGCGGCGCGGGCCGTGTGCGTGTCCTTATCGAAGAAATAGAGGGGGTTCGACAGGATCCAGGGCATGTCCCAGCCAGGAAGGGTGACCTCGGCCCGATACACGCCCTGAGCATCGACCTGGGTTTCGAGCGGGGCTGGACCCGTGAGGAATTCGACCCCGTCGCGGAGTAACCGGATCTCACTGTTGTGTGGGAGAGCGCCAGCTACCCGGACCGTTACGGGCGCTTCGGCTGGTACGCGGTCGCCCATGTGCCACTGCTGACCGTCGCGTTCGGCGACGAGCGAGAATCCAGACGGGTCCGCCAGTCCACCGACTCCAACATAGCTACGGCCTCGGGCTAGTGCCGTGACGACGGCCTCGATATCCCGTTCGGAATGTCCGGTAAGTGGACCGTCGAGGAGGACGTAGTTCTGCACGGTGGCGAAGACAGCGTCGTAACTGGGGAGCGGAAGCGACAGCGTCGACGGCCGGAAAGCGCCGTGAGCGTCTGCACCTGCGATTGCCGGGACCTCCCGATCTGTCAGTAAGGCATCCCAGCGTTCGAGAATGGCGGGGCGACGTGTCAAGCCCAGAAGCGCTCGGACGGGGTGCACCGGATAGCGAAGGGTCGCTCCCACTGCATGGAGCCAACCAGCCCTTCGCCATTGGGAATCGCCATTGACCACCTCCAGTCCCCAACCTCCTGGCAGTGTCCAGTCGGTCCAGCCGAGATCCGCGCGTGGGCTGTCGGGATGAGCGGCGAAGGTGGTTCCGCCCAGCGACGTAACGTCGCGCAGGGCATCCAGCCCGTTTCCTGAGAAGCGGTGCGACGGTGCGGACAGTCCCAGCGCGATCAGGTGCCCCCCGTGGTTTGAGATCTCCGTACCCACGATGGTCAGGACCGACGTGTCACCGAACCCTTCCAGCGGTTTCGCGTCGAAATTGTTGTGGTCGGTGAGGACTACGAAGTCGAGACCGGCGGCCACGGCGGCGGCCACGATCTCTTCAGGTGAACCGCTGCCGTCGGAGAGCGTGCTGTGGACGTGTACCACGCCGCGAACCCGGGTGAGTGGGTCGAGCGGCACACCTGCCGGGACGGGTATCGGTCGCCAAAGCAGCACGGGGGCTAGGACCCACGCCGCTAGCGCCAAGGTGACGATGAGAAGGCCCCGGGACAGACCGCGTCGGCTCATGCTGGCCGACCCTTGGGCGCTGCGGCTTCGGTCGGGGTGCGCCGGAGCAAGACGAGGTCCTGCGGAGGGTTCCCACTAGCACCTTGTGGGACGTGCGCTCGCACCATGAACCAGGGGCTGAATGTCTGGCGCACGGCGTCTGGCGACGCGTAGACCCCGCATCTGTTGCTGCCCGGTTCGGCGGCATTCTTGACGACGAGGTGTCCTGCGTCATAGTGCGCTCGCTCGTCGAGAGTGAGCGCGCCTCGATAGGCCGCGCCGTGAGTCGAAACGATCAGGTGGCCCCCGAGGGCCGTGACGCGACCCAGTTCCTCGGCCCACGGGCGTTGCAACGGCTCGGGCAAGTGCGTGAAGACCGAGAGCGCATACACGAGATCGAAATGGGCTCGATTGTAGGGAAGCGGCGGCTCTAATCGGTTAGTAGCGACGGTAGCGAACGGCAGCCGGTCTCGGCACCAGTCGATCAGCTCCGGGTTGTAGTCACAGCCTTCGACGGCGACCCCTTCCCCGGCCCAATGCCGAAGTACGCGGCCGCATCCGCACCCGAAATCGAGGAGGCGTGCCTGGCGAGATAGCAGCAAGTTGTGCTCAGCGAGCAGGTTACGGATAGCGTCGGCACCGGCTCGCCCACTCTCCATGAACCACTCGATCGAGGGCGAGGCGGTGGTTAGCAGTCGAAGACGTGCGGGAGGAATCGGCAGACCATTGCTGCCGGCGCGTGAGAGGTAGCGTCGGTTGTGGGGAAGCCAAGTAATGGCCCGGAGCTTGTCACGCAGCTGTCGGCCCGGTTCCAGTAGCCCGACGTCTGCGAGGCTCCGCTTGACCGTCGCTCGTAATGTCACCCCGTCGTTGCCTGGCGGCCGCACCGGGGGGAGGGGCTCACTGGCGCGTCTTGAGCGGACCGAAAGCAGTTGCTAGCCAGATCAGCGCCGTGATGCCGACCGTCGCGATGCCGAACTTCGTGTACACCTCGGAGTCGGAAGCGAACCTCATATAGAGGTAGTAGGGGTAGATGGAGATAGTCAGGAAGAGCAAGGTGCCAAGTACCCATAGCGTGAGGCGTCCGGCGGGGCTGAGCTTCTGCGAATCGGTCATGCGATGGCGTCTCCGTAGCGTAAGTGTGGTGTGTGAGCGCGTGGCGTGTCAAACGGCGAGATCTCCCCGAAGCCTTAATCTGTTCTGTCTGCGCTGGCGCGAATCCTGGCAGTCCGACTACAATCCGACAGAGATTACGAGGTGGGCGCGTGCGGGTATCGACCTGCGCGTCGGCGCCGCGCACGGTGAAGGAGAGCGAGTGATGCGCCTGAAGGTGTTAATGGCGGTTGGGGTGGCAGTAGTCGTAGGAGTGGCCCCGTTGGTAGGTGCGCAGGGGAACGGTTGGACCGCACCTCGGACCTCGGACGGGCAGCCGGATCTGCAGGGCGTCTGGGCCAACAACAACATCACTCCGCTTGAGCGGCCCGAGGCCTGGGCTGGGAAGGCCGAGCTCACCGACGAGGAGGTCGCCGCGCTTCGGATCGCGGCCGCGAATGCGGTGGGTGACGGCGACGCGCTGTTCGGCGATCAGCTTGTGCTGGCCGCGATCGAGGGGATCGAGGCCACGTCGTATGACCCGACCACTGGGAACTACAACCAGTTCTGGATCGCAAATCGGGACTTCTCCAACCAGACGTCGTTGATCATCGATCCGCCCGACGGACAGGTGCCGGACCTGGTTCCTGAAGCCAGGGAGCGGTTCCGCGAGGCCGCCGAGTATGGACGCGCGCATCCGGCCGATTCCTATACCGATCGTCCGCTCTCCGAGCGGTGCGTGACCTATGGGGTGCCTCGGCTGGGCGCCGGCTACAACAGCTATTACCAGGTGTTTCAGAGCAAGGACTATGTGGTCATTCTGCACGAGATGAACCACGACGCTCGAGTTATCCCGCTCGTCGGGTTGCCGCATGTTGATGACGACGTCCGGCAGCTGCATGGAGATTCGCGCGGCCATTGGGAGGGCGACACCCTCGTCGTCGAGACCAAGAACTTCTCGAAGACCGCAAACTTCCGCGGTTCGTCCGACGGACTGCATATGATCGAGCGGCTCACCCGGGAGTCGCCCGAGGTGCTGCGCTACGAGGTCACGCTCACCGACTCGTCCGTCTGGACCAAGCCCTGGACGGTGAGCATCCCACTCGTGTACAGCGAGGAGCCGATGTTCGAGTATGCCTGTCACGAGGGCAACATCGGGATGGAGGGGATTCTTGCCGGTCATCGTGCGGAGGAGCGCGAGGCGGGGCAGTAGTTCACGCGGCCGTCCGTTGAATCGGCGTTCGGACGCACCGATGAAGCAATCCACGCTTGCGTTGAGTCTGGCCTGCGTTTACTTCAGTGGGGCCGTCCTGGCCCAGACTTCAGAGTCTGACTATCACCGTTTCCAGTCGGTGGAGGCACTGGCCAGCCACCCGGCCGTGTCCGCTGCCATGGCCGCCGCTCGGGAGATCGACGCCAGGTCCGAGGCGTTCCTCGTAGAACTCACCGAGATTCCCGCACCTCCCTTCGAGGAGCAAGCCCGAGCCATCCGATTCGCTGAGCTGCTGGGCGCCGCCGGATTGTCAGACGTTGTCATTGACGACGTGGGCAATGTCTTGGGACATCGTCCTGGTACGGGTGATGGTCCGACCGTTGCCCTGGTTGCCCATCTTGATACCGTGTTCCCGAGAGGCACCGACGTCACGGTGTCGCACCGCGGCGAGCGGCTCTATGCACCCGGTATCTGGGACGACACGAGAGGGCTCGTTCTATTGCTCACGATGGTCCAAGCGCTCGACGAGGCCGGCCTGGACACCCTCGGCGACCTGCTGTTTGTCGGGAGCGTCGGGGAGGAGGGACTTGGCGATCTGCGTGGCGTCCGCCATCTCTTTCGTGAAGACGGACCGACGATCGATGCCTTCATCGCGATCGATAGTGGGAGCGACAGCCGGGTGGTGAATCAGGCCCTTGGGTCCAGGCGCTATTTGGTGACGATCACTGGGCCGGGAGGTCACTCCTGGGGTGATTTTGGCCTCGGCAACCCGGCGTTGGCTCTGTCACGGGCCATGTATCTCTTCGATGATGCCGCGGCGACCGTGGTTAACACGGGGCCGGTGGCGAGTTATAGCGTAGGACGGCTCGGGGGCGGCACATCGGTGAATGCCATTCCCCACGAGAGCTGGGCTGAAGTCGATCTTCGGTCGGTCGATAGGGGGCAGCTCGATCGGCTCGATGAGGTGCTAGCGTTTGCGGTGGAGCGGGCGCTCGACGAGCAGAACCGCCGTCGTGATCGCGGTGACGCCCTTGAGGCGGGGCTCGAGGCGATTGGTGAGCGTCCGTCGGGGATGGTCGCGAGCGACCATCCCTTGGTGGTGGCGGCGATGGAGGCTACCCGCCACCTTGGATTCGTACCCCGCTTGGGGGCGGCATCGACCGACGCGAACATCCCTATCTCACTCGGCATCCCGGCTATTACACTCGGCCGCGGTGGCCGCGGCGGCGGGGTGCATTCACTAGAGGAATGGTGGTCCGACGAGGGGGCTTACCTGGCCGTGCAGCGGGCGCTGCTGGTCACTTTGGCGGCTGCGGGTCTCGTCGCGCCCTGAACGCTCTAGAAGCAGAAAACGCGCCGGCCGCGCCCGGGGCGGCCGACGCGCATGGTTGAACGGCGATGGTACCGCCTAACGGTCGCGGTATGACGCGGTTGGTGGCAGTTGAGCACCCGACAGATCGTTGGGAATGCTCTCCTCGGCGACCACGGTGTGGGTCAGGGTGCCGATGCCGTCGATACTGGCGCTGATCGTCTCACCCGCCTGCAGATACCCCGAACCGGTGGCGCGCTCGACACGTCCCGCGCCGGTGCCGCCGGAGGTGCCGCTCTGCAGCACGTCGCCAGGGAACACGGTGATGAGCGACGAGGCGTACTCGATGAGCTCCGGGATGTTGTGGATCATGTCGCCGGCACGTGCTTCCTGCACGGTGACCCCGTCGATGACGAGTGTCTGGTGTAGCCGATCCATCGGGTCGCCGTAGAATTCTTTCGGAACGATCCAGGGCCCGTGTGGCGCGAAGGTGTCGTGACCCTTGCCCACGAACCAGTCCGAGCGGGTCGCGTTGCCGCCGGGCGGACGGCCGCCACGGTCGGAGACGTCCATGGCCACCATGTAGCCGAACACATGGTCATAGGCTCGCGAGGCCGAGATGTACTTGCCGGTGCGGCCGAAGACGATCGCCATCTCGACTTCCCACTCGATCTGGTCGCGGCCGAACGGCATGACGACGTCATCTCCACTGCCGATTACTGCCCCGCGGCTCGGCTTCAGGAAAAGATATGGCACCCCACGGTTTTCCTGACGCTCGCGTGTGCGTGCCTGCAGTTCCTCCTGCGTGCAGCCTTCGCAGGCGTGGGTGTAGAAGTTCACTGCCGCGTTCATGATCTTGCCCGGGTACATGATGGGTGGACGGATCCGGAGCTCGGACACGTCGTAGACGTAGTCAGCTCGGCCGCTGCCGGTCAACAGGTTGTTGTTGACGGTATGGTTGACGATTTCGTACAGACGGTACTTTAGCCCGTACTCGTAGCGGCCAATCAGATCCAGCATGTCGTCCGGCCTTGGTACGGCCGGGTACGCCGGATTCGCCTCGAGCACCATGTTGGCAACCTCAATGTCGATGACATATGAGTCCCTAAGGACTAGTACGACATGGGGGACGCCATGGATGTCGAAAGTACCGACCTTGAAGGGCTCGACAGGGGTCACCGCCGGTTGGGCGGTGGCGGTGCTCGCAGCCAGGGCCACGATCAGGCCGAACATTAGAGTTCGTCGCATGGTGCTCCTCTTGTGTAGCTGATACGTCGGTTGCAAGGCTCCTCTTGTACCCTCGGGCAGGAACACTGTCAAGTTAACGGGCGGGTGTCGCGAGATTCGGCCGGAATATCTCTGCGGAGGTGCCCGTATACTGTATTGATTGGTTTCGTCGGAGTAAGCGGCGCATGGTTAGGCGCCAGAGAGACTGTGACAATGGGCCTCACATGGAAGTGAGAGCGGTTGTTTTAGCGTCGTAGGGTTAGGCCGCGTTTCGAGGTGGGTGGGTGATAAAGCGGGACAGGCGTTTGACGAAGGCATTACTAGAGGGTTTGATGGGCGTGACGCTGCTGGTGGCATTGGCCGCTGGGGCAGGTGCGCAGGAGCCGAATGACGGTTCCCAGGAGCTCCGGACCGATGAGCGCCCCCAGGCACTGCGGGTGTTTCTTGATTGTGGTCGTGAGTGCGATCGTAACTATTTGCGGCGTGAAATTACGTTCGTTAACTACGTCCGGGATCGGCGTGATGCCCAAGTGCACGTGCTGGTTACCGATGAGGATACCGGTGGCGGGCAGCAATATTCGTTCGAATTCCTTGGCCTGGATGAGTTCCACGGACGTGACGTCACTTACTCCTACGCGGAGAGTCGGACTGACACGGACGATGAAACGAGGGCCGGTGTTGCCCAGGTGCTCCGCGTCGGGTTCCTCCATTACATCATTGATACTCCGCTGGCCTACGAGATCGAGATCGGCACCAACAGTGCTCTTGCCGGGAATGGTCGAGCACGCGACTTGATGGCCCAGCCCGAGGACGATCCTTGGAATTTCTGGGTGTTTCGGATCAATGCCGATGGACGGGCCTCGGGCGAGTCCTCACGGACGAACCGCAGATTCAATGCGTCGGTCTCGGCCAATCGTACGACTGAGGAATGGATTTTCCGGCTGCGGGCTGAGACCTCCTATCGGGAGAGCATTACTGAGTTGAGCGACGGTGACTTCAAAAACATCAACCGGAACAGCAACATGGACGGCCAGGCCGTCAAGACCTTAGGAGAGCACTGGGGGGCGTCGATTCGGGGAGGACTAAGCCAATCGACGTTCCGGAATCAGGCGCGCAGAACGCGAGTCCTCCCTGGTGTCGAGTTTAATGTTTTTCCCTACTCCGAGTCGTCCAGGCGGGCTTTCTACGTTCGCTATGAGGCCGGTATCCAAGCGTTTGAGTACGAAGAGGAAACGATTTTCGGGAAGATGGAAGAGACTGTGCCATCGCACTCGTTGGAGACGACGTTTGATGTCGAGCAGCCTTGGGGAGATAGTCGGATCCGGCTCAACTACAACTCGTTCCTTGATGACCTGGATAAGTACAGCGTGTCGTTGTCAGGCAACCTCTCGTTCAGGATCGTTCGCGGATTTTCCGTGTTCATGAGCGCTAGCAGCTCACTGGTTCGGAATCAACTGTACTTGCCGAAGGCAGACTTGTCTGATGCGGAGATCTTGGTCGAACGGAGAGCGCTCGCGACCGATTCTCGCTACGAGTACCGCGTCGGTTTTGGTTATACCTTCGGGTCGATCTTCAACAACGTGGTCAATCCTCGCTTCTGAGCCAGGCGTAGGCATGGCCAAGGTCTACGTCATCCACGAAAACGATGAGTGGGTACGTCCACTCCGGTCTGCGTTCCAGGCTCGTGGGGTGCCGTTCGAGGAGTGGTTTCTTGGGACGGGGACGCTGGACCTGGCCTCGGTCCCACCCGACGGCATCTTCTACAACCGGATGAGTGCCTCTTCGCACACGCGGGGGCATCGGTACGCGCCGGAGCATACAGCGGCGGTGCTGGCGTGGCTCGAGCGGCATGAGCGCCCGGTGGTCAACGGTACTCGGGCGTTGCGACTCGAGGTGAGCAAGGTCGCGCAGTACCAGGCGCTCGACGCACTCGGGGTGCTGACCCCGCGCACGCTGGCAGTGGTGGGACGCGAGGAGCTCAGGCGGGCCGCGGCCAGCTTCCCGACGCCGTTTATCACCAAGCACAATCGAGCCGGCAAGGGCTTGGGCGTGCGACTGTTCCGTGAGCGCATGGCGCTGGATGCCTACGTCGAGAGTGACGAGTTCGAGCCGTCGGTCGACGGGCTCACCCTGTTGCAGCAATACGTGGAGTCGCCCGACCCGACGATCACGCGGGTGGAGTTCGTGGGGGGAGAGCTGCTCTACGCCGTGCAGGTGGATACCAGCCAGGGGTTCGAGCTGTGTCCCGCTGACGCGTGTCGGGTGGACGACGCCTTCTGTCCGACAGACGGCGAGAATCGCGCGATGTTCACCATCATCGACCGGTTCGAGCATCCTCTGGTCGAGCGGTACGCACGCGTGCTCGCGATGCACGACACCCAGATTGCCGGTGTCGAGTTCATCGTCGACCGGGACGGGGTCGCCTATACCTACGACATCAACACCAACACGAACTACAACTCCGCGGCCGAGGCGGTCGACGGACGGTCGGGAATGGGTGCGATCGCCGAGTACCTGAGCCAGCGGCTTCAAGATCTCGAGACTCCGACGCAGTCGGATACTCTCGATGTGTCGGCGTCGGGACGAGGGTGCGATGGTCAGTAGTTGGTGGCGGCAGCCGCAGCAGATGTGGCTCAGGCGCGCGCTGTTCCAGGTCCACTTGTGGAGCGGACTGGCGGTCGGTCTTTACGTCGTCGTGATCAGCCTGACCGGCAGTATCCTTGTGTATCGCAGTGAGCTGCGCCAGTACTTCAACCCGCAGCCCCTCCCGGTCGCGGTGGCCGGTGCCAGGCTAAGCGGCGAGGAACTGGTCGCCGCCACCGAGGCACTGTTTCCCGATGTGCCGGTGGAGGTCTGGACCGAGCCCGACGAGCCCGGGCTCGCCGTGACTATGTCGGTCGGGCCTTCTGGGGAACGGAGCCAGCTGTTCTTCGATCCATATACAGGCGAGTACTTGGGGCATGCGTTGCCGTGGGGGTGGCGCCTGACCACCTGGCTGCTCGATTTGCACGACAATCTGCTGGCTGGGGACACCGGTCGCTCGGTCAACGGCGTGGGCGCGATCCTGCTGCTCCTGCTCGGGGTGACAGGTGCGGTCATCTGGTGGCCCGGGGTGAAGACCTGGAGTAACGGTCTAGTTGTCGACTGGCGTTCGAATTGGCGACGATTGAACTGGTCGCTCCATAGCGCGCTCGGGTTCTGGACGCTGTTCTTCATTGTCATGTGGGGCTTTACCGGGATCTACCTCGCTTTCCCCGAGCCGTTCGGTGCCGTGGTCGACTATTTGGAGCCGTTCGAGGAGGACAACTTCGACCCGCGCACTGGAGACAACGTCCTCCTGTGGTTTACACGTCTGCACTTTGGTCGATTCGGGGAGTGGTCGAAGTTGCTCTGGGCCGTCATAGGCCTCGTGCCGCCAGTCATGTTCGTCACTGGTGGTCTGATGTGGTGGAATCGGGTTTGGAGACGGGCCCGATGAGCTGGGAGGCGAGGTAGAATCCCTTGAACTTCGGGCTGGCGACGGTTGGCCCCCCGGATCGACGAGGAGAGTGAGCATGCACAGACCTGACAGTCGTCGAGCGGTCGTCTCCGTATGGCGGTCTTCTTGGATCGTCGGCGGGCTGCTTGTCGCGCTCGGGAGTGGGGTGGCCGCGCCAGCGGAGGCGCAGGACGCCTCGGTAGAGGTGCCCGATCTTGTCGGGGTCTGGGACGGTGGACCGGCTGTGCGACGGGTCAATGGACCCAACATGCCATGGGTGCCGGGTGAGAATTTCCCGATTCTCAACGAGCGAGCCGAGGCGTACCAGGCCGCGTTCGACGAGGCGATCGCTCCGAAATACGACTGCGTGCCGTCAGCCTCGCCCGCCATTCAGTACGACCCCTACATGATGGAAGTGACCCAGTGGCCGGATAGGGTGCTCTTTCGCTACGAGAAGGACGACCAGATTCGGACGGTCTGGCTCGATGGTCGTGAGCCGTCGCCGATTGAGTTCACGGTCCAAGGTTTTTCGGTGGGGCGCTACGAAGAGGGCGCGCTCATCGTGGAGACCACGAACTTCGTGTTCGACATCACCGGGTTCGACGACTACAACGGAATTCCCTCCTCCCAGCAGAAGAAACTAACTGAGCGGTACTGGCGAGACGGTGAGCATCTGAACCTGACGCTGACGGTCGAGGACCCGATGTTTCTGCGGGAGCCGGCGTCATATACCACGCGGTGGCAGCCGGCGCCTGACGGCTACAAGCTCCAAGCCTACAACTGCGACCCATTCGAGGCGGGACATCCGCGGAAGTTTCTGATACCGAAGTACCAGTAAAGGGAGATGTGCGGCCTTGATCTGCAAGCAAGGAGAAACGGTGTGAGAACTCTACTCTGGACGACGGCAGGTTTGCTTGGAGCGGTGCTGGTGACCAACGTGCCCGCAGGTGCCCATCACGCAAGCGCGCCCTTCTACGATCCTGAAAAGCAGGTTGAGGCGGTGGGCACCGTTACCGAATTCGTGTTCCGGAACCCCCACTCGTTCGTGTATCTCGATGCGCCGACCGCCAATGGCGACGTGGTGGGTTGGGAAGTCGAGATGGGCACGGCGGTGATGATGACGCGTCGCGGTTGGACGTCAGACACGATCAGGGCCGGTGACGAGATCCGTGTGGTGGGACAGCCGTCGCGGGCGCCGGGGACCTACGGGATTTGCTGCGCCGAGCTGACCCGACCCGATGGCTCGCCCATCCGGCCGTAGGCTAGCCAGGAAGGTCAGCCGGACTACGGTTCGTCCTCACCGGTAGATGGCATAGGCGGGTACCAGAAGCGGGAGTGACACGACTCACACGCGACCTGTAGCCGGCTGCCGCCTTTGAGGAGGGCGTCGACATCTCTTGCCCGGGTGGCGGCGAGCAGCAGCACCCCGACGTCATGAATCTCTCGTGCGGACCGTCCCCACGAGTCGGCATTGGCCGCCACGAGCAATGCGATGGCGTCCGGATCCAGGTCGATGCCAGGCATCTCCGAGACCGACTCAGGGCCGGCAATCGCTCGGCCTTCGATCCGTAGCAGATTCCCCGCCTCCACAAGATGCAAGGCGCTTCGTTCGAGCGCGGCCCAGTCCTCGTCGGTTTCCGGCCGCTGTTCATCCAGACCGTCTAAGGTTGACCTGATCACCACGGCGTCCCAGATTGCGTCGGCTGCCGGGTCGATGAGGCTCCGCATCAGATCCTCGACCGTCGCGGTGGGTTGAAAGCGTGTCTCGTCGTCCGGCGATGCGGCCGGGCTGGCAGTAGTGCCGGGTTGCCGGCAACCGGGGACGGCCAGCGGCACCAGCAGCAGGATCGCGATGACGACGGACTGAGCGCTGAGCGCGCGAGGGCAGCTCAGCGGCATCGGTAGGTGTTCTCCAGGGCCCGCAAAACCAGGTCGGTGTCGCGCTCCGGCTGAGCGATCTGGTTGTTTTCCAGATAGTGCACGACCACCCAGACCGCTTCCGCCTCAGTGGTGACCTCAGGGATACAGAGGCGACCTTCCATCCGGGTACGGGCGACATCGGTAACGCCGCGTACGAGGCCAGCGCAGTATCCCATCCCGAACGGGCTTCGGTCGAACGCCTCCTCACGTCCGGCCCCTGTTCGTCCGAGAAACTCGAAGTAGAGTCGGCAAGTGCGCACCAGTTGGGTGCCTGCGCCCTCGGTTTGTCGGGCGAGACCGGTGTCGCTCGGCTGTGCGGTCGCGAGCAACAGGATCACGAGGAGCAGTCCGGCGCGTGTCATACGGAAAGTGCTCAGCAGCGACAGTATAGTCGGCTGTCGCGCAGGCCACGGCGGCGGAGTTGGAAGCACTCTAGTAGGATCGATCGGATGAAAAGGGCGAGATCGGCATGAGTTTGGACGCTTTGCTGACGTTCGTGGTGCTGGCTGTAATGGTCTGGGCCCTGGCGCGCGAGCTGGCGGCGCCATCGGCGACGGTGCTTACCGGCGTGATCGTATTGCTGGTGGCAGGTGTCATCACGCCGGCCGAGGCGTTCGCCGGACTGTCGAATCCGGCACCGATCACGGTGGCCGCGCTGTACGTGCTGGCACGCGCCGTGGAGAAGACCGGAGCGCTGCAACCGCTGGTGGCCGGCACTCTGGGGGCTGGCGACGGGCGAAGCGCTGGGTTGGCGCGGCTGCTAATACCGGCCGCCGCCATGTCAAGCTTGCTCAATAACACGCCGATCGTGGCGATGTTGGCTCCTCAGGTGGAGAACTGGGCCCAGCGTACCGGCCTTTCGCCTTCGAGATTTCTGATGCCGCTATCGTTCGCCGCCATCCTGGGTGGAATGGTCACGCTGATCGGCACTTCGACGAATCTCGTCGTATCGGGTTTGCTGATCGATGCTGGTGAACCACCTTTGACCATGTTCGAATTGACCCCGGTAGGGCTCCCGGTTGCCGTGGTTGGAGTGGGGCTACTGATTCTGCTGTCGCCACGGCTGCTTCCCGAGCGGCATCCGGCGCAGGCCGACCTGAGCGACGGTTTCCGTGAATTTGTGGTCCGGATGATCGTGGCGGCCGACGGGGCGCTCGATGGTCGTTCGGTCGAGGCGGGGCGGCTGAGAAATTTGGCGGGCGTGTTTCTTATTGAGATTGACCGACAGGGCGAGGTCATCGCGCCGGTTGGCCCGCACACGGTACTCCGCGGCGGGGATGAGCTGACGTTCGTGGGGCGCGCCGATGTGGTCGTGGACCTGCATGCCATCCGCGGTCTGGTCTCGGCCGAACACAAGCACGTGCAAGAATTCGACACAGTCCGGCACACCTTCTTCGAGGCGGTGCTCGGGCCCTCTTCGCCGCTGGTCGGCCGCTCGCTGAAAGAAGCGGGGTTTCGGGCGCAGTATCAGGCCGCGGTGGTAGCCATACACCGGGCCGGGCGCCGGATCGACGCCAAGCTGGGCGGTATCGGCCTGAAGGCGGAGGATACGCTGCTTATCCTGTCCGATCCTGGCTTCCGGGACAGGTGGCGCGATCGGAGCGCGTTCCTGCTGGTGTCACGCTTAGGCGGAGTGCCGCCGGCGGTGGGACGGAAGGCCTGGATTGTGGCGTTGGTGGGGGCTGGGGTCGTCGTGTCGGCAGCCGTCGGGTTGCTGCCGGTCTTGAGCGCCGCGCTGGTGGGCGCCTTGGTGCTGGTGATGAGCGGCGTGCTGACTCCGTCGGAAGCGAAGGGGGCCATCGACCTCGACGTTATCCTGGTGATCGCAGGCGCGTTCGGACTGGCAGCTGCCCTTGAGACTTCGGGGCTCGCGGCAGACGTGGCACAGCTGATCGACGGTGTATTCGGAACGCTCGGCGCGTCTGGCGGGCTTGTCGGCATCGTGCTGACCACGGTGCTGCTGAAGAGCCTGATCACGAACAACGCTGCGGCGGTGCTGATGTTCCCGATCGCGATGTCGGCGGCCACTGAGCTCGAACTGAATGTCCGCGCGTTCGCGGTGGCGGTCGCCCTGGCGGCCTCGGCGTCGTTTCTGACTCCTCTGTCGTACCAGACCAACCTGATGGTGTATGGGCCGGGTGGCTACCGCTTCGGTGATTTTGCCCGGCTAGGTGCACCGCTGGTTGTCCTGGTGGTGCTGGCGACGATCGTCTTAGTGCCCTGGTTCTGGCCCCTGCACTGAATGGTCTGACCCGTCTCGGTTTCCGTGTAATCCAGACGACGTCCGGTGTGCAGCTACTTCCGTGACCGCGATGTCGAGCCGACGCCGTCCGAGCCTGCTCCTGTAGCTCCTCGAACCCCCGCGTGCGAGAACGTTCCGGAACCGGCGGCTGCGGGCTGGCTCGCGCTCAGCCCATGTCCGCCGGAGGAGAACATCGAAGACGGTCTGTGCGCCGAGTACGGAGAGTGTTCAAGGATCCGGACGCGGGCAACGGCCGGCAGATTCCGCGGCAGGTCGTGGGCTGCCTGCGTTGTCGTGAGATCCGCTACAGAATCCGGTCTTCTTTCTCGCCGCCGGTTTAGGTCAGGTCGTGGCTGAACTGACGGAGGCGATCGAGCTGCCCTATGTCGCCGTCAGCGGGCGTTTCTTCCGCCTTGAGCGCATCGTCGAACGTGTGCGCTAGCGAGCACCCGGACGACACAGGGGCGTCGTCACCGGCCAGCTGCTTCCCGTTCCTGCACGCGGGCCCCGCGCAGCAGGTTCTCCATCCCGTAGTTGCGTTCGTGACAGGCGTACTCGTAGAGCAGTCCGTTGGTGCGCGGCATGTCGAGCGCCGCCGTCCAGGGCGAGATCCAGGTGGTCGCGTCCTCGAACGTCACCTCGTAGCGCAAGGTGTTAGCGTCTGGGCGTGAGAAGCGCTCGATCAGGTACAGGTTCTCGCCAGAGCCCCGCCAGGGCGCCTGCCCAGAGAAGTGCGTGGTCTCAACGACCAGCGTGTCTCCTTCCCAGTGGCCACGCGAGCGACCCAACCACTGGGCCGGCGTGGACTCGGTCGGTCCGCTGCCGTCGAGCGGGATGATCCGCATCTCGTGGACCATCTCAAGCAGAATCGCCACGTAGTCTTCGGTCTGGAAGACGTGAAAATTGTTGTTGTAGACGCCACCCAGGCGCACCGTGCCACGCGACAGGCAGCGTTCCCAGAGACCTCTGTCTTCCGGGTTCTCTGAATTGGCCCTCGGGGGGGTGGCGGCGCGCCGGGCGGCGGCCCGCGCGACCGCTTCCGGGGTCTGCTCCGGAATCCGGCCGTCGGCCGGGTCGATAATGAGCGCGGTGCGCCCATCGGACAGTCCGCGGTCCCACCAGAACTGGTTGTAGGCGAGGCCGACGTCCCGCTGGGCACTGAGCTCGCTGCGCCGTTCGGAGGTGGCAAAGGTCTGGGCTTCGAGGTTGGCCTGCGCGACTTCCTCTGGGGTGAGGAAGTCGCGGCCCTCGTAGCGCTCGGGCCGTTCGAGGGGGGTCGCCGTTCCGTGGTCCCAGACGCCGGTGAGATCCGGGACCCCCCACGGCATCCGCGGCGCCGGAGAACCGTCGGGGGGGCGTCCCGCCGATGCGGGCTGGGCCGTGGCCGAGGTCGTCGTCAGGGCCAGCAGGGTCGCCGCCGAGAGCAGCAGACGGTAGATCATCGTGTTCCTCACTTCCGGAGTTTTTCAGAGTATACGCCGTCAGGTCCGGCTCCCTTTACGCTAACGGCTGACCTGGGCGGGCGCGGTAGAATCGAGTCACCATCTGAAGTGAGACTTGGGACCGATGCGGAGGTGCAGTATGCAGAAGGGGCTGACAGCTGCGTTGTGTGTGGTGATGGCCTGCGCGACGGCGGTGCTGGTCGCTCGGCAACCGGCTGAGGGTGATCTTCGTGGCACAGTGCAAAGCCTTACTGGCCCAGAGGTGGGCGTGTGGGTGATTGCCGAAACCGACGATCTTGACACCAGGTTCCGGAAGATCGTCGTGACCGATGACGACGGACGTTTCGTCCTGCCCGATCTTCCCGCCGCCTCCTACCGGGTCTGGGTGCGCGGCTACGGCTTGGTGGATTCTGAGCCCGTCAGGGCCGAGCCTGGCCAGACGGTCGAACTTAGGGCGGTCATTGCCTCGACGCCACAGGAGGCAGCACAGGTCTATCCGGCCAACTATTGGTACTCGCTACTTGAGCCGCCGTCGGCAGAAGAATTTCCCGGTACCGGTCCCCAGGGCAACGGGATCTCGCCGGGGTTGCGGAGCCAGGCCGCCTGGGTGGATGTGACCAAGCAGGGGTGCCAACTCTGCCATCAGATGGGGAATCGCTTTACATTCGAGACCAGCCACCTGTCTCAGTTCGACTCTACCCGCGCAGCCTGGGCGCATCGGCTCACCTTCGGTCAGCGCGGCCGGCAGATGGCCGGGGTGTTGAATCGGTTCGGCTCAGACCGTGGCCTCGACATGTTTTCGGACTGGAGTGACCGGATCGCGGCGGGCGAGATACCGGTGGCACCACCCCGCCCCCGCGGCGTGGAGCGGAACCTGGTGCTGACGATGTGGGATTGGGCTGGCGAGACCTCCTACGTGCATGACGAAATCACGACCGACAAGCGCGATCCCACGGTCAACGGGCACGGCCTGGTCTACGGGGTGTCGATCACGAACGACAAGCTGATCATCACCGACGTGGCCAGACATCAGTCGACCGAGCTCGACGTGCCGCTCCGCGAGCCCAGCGAGATGGTGCCGTCGATGTTTCCAACCGAACTGGGCTTTGAGCCCTCACCGGCGTGGGGCGAGGAGATCATCTTCGATGCTCCAGCTAACCCGCACAACCCAATGATGGACGCCCGAGGGCGCGTCTGGTTGACGTCGACGGTGCGCCGTCGCGAGAACCCCGATTGGTGCCGAGACGGTTCAAGGCATCCTTCCGCGGCCTACTTCCCGATTCCGTCCAGCGGACGCCAGATCTCTGCCTACGACCCGGAGCGGCAGACCTGGTTGCTGATTGACAGCTGCTACGCTACACACCATTTGCAGTTTGGGGAGGACGAGAACGACACGCTCTGGTTCAGCGGCGATGCCAACGTCGTTGGGTGGCTCGACACGAAGATGTTCGACAACACCGGCGACGAGAGGGCGGCGCAGGGCTGGTGCCCGACGGTAATCGATACCAATGGTGACGGCGTCATCACCCGGCCGTGGAACGAGCCCGGGGATCCGGTCGATGAGGCTCGAGACAGCCGCATCCGGGGATTCGCCTACGGCATCATCGCCAGCCCGACCGACGGGAGCGTCTGGATTGCACGCACGGGCCCCTTCCCGGGCAACCTTGTCCGCGTCGACCGAGGTGACAATCCGCCAGAGACCTGTATCGCGGAGGTCTACGAGCCGCCGTCTGCAGAGAATCCAGCGGTGGACCCGACACAGACTGGCCACGGACCGCGAGGTGTCGATGTGGATCGGGACGGCGTCATCTGGACGGCTCTCTCAGGTAGCGGGCACATGGCTAGCTTCGATCGACGGAAATGTCGGGTGCTGAACGGTCCAGAGGCCATTGGCCAGCACTGCCCCGAGGGATGGACCTTGTATCCGACGCCCGGACCGCAGATGAAGGGGGTCGAGGACCCAGGCAGCGCCGACTACCACTACTACAATTGGGTGGACCAGTTCGACACACTCGGGCTCGGCGAAAATGTGCCGATGGCGCCGGGGTCCGGCTCAGATTCGATCCTGGCGCTTCTGCCGGAGACCGGTGAGTGGGTCGTGCTGCGGGTGCCATATCCGCTCGGGTTCTTCGCGCGGGGGTTGGATGGTCGCATCGATGACCCGGAGGCAGGCTGGAAGGGCCGCGGCTTATGGGCCAATTACGGCTCGAACTTGAACTGGCACATCGAAGGCGGCAAGGGGACTCGCAGCGCCGTCATCCATTTTCAGTTGCGGCCCCATCCCTTGGCGGACTAAGCGGCATAGCCGAGGTCAGGCGTTCTGCAAGAATTCGATCAGAAGGCTGGCGGTTTCCTGCGGTTGCTCCTGCTGGACCCAGTGTCCGGCGCCGTCGACCATATGCACGGCCCGCATGTTGGTACAGGCTTGCTCTTGCATCCGCTCGAGGACGCCCGGACTCTGGTAGCTGCCCCAGTCCGAGGCTCCGGAGATGAAGAGCGACGGCTGATCGATGGTCCGCCCGGCGAAGAGTTGCATCTCCGCTGCACCAAGTCCGCCTGATCGGTAGTGGTTTAAGCCGCCCTGGAAGCCGGTCCGGCCGTACTCCTGGGTATAGACGGCCAACTCGTTGTCTGGTAGCCAGGTGTTCGTGGTGATCTCCGCCTCGGTGGGCATGTGTTTGGCGACTGTCTCGGCCATACCGTCTCCAAGGTCCATGATGTAGTAGGTTGGCATTTTGGCCATCTCTGACGCGGTCTGTCCGGCCAGCCGGTACGGCTGGTTCTCTTCCCAGTCGGCGCTCTTGTGGTGGTAGTAGGCACGCAGGAAAGCGTGCAGTCCTTGTTCGGCGTGCCACATGTTCTCGTTCGCAGGTCTGGTGGTGTAGTAGCGCTGGTAGTGCTTGCGCGGGCGCGGGAGTCGCGCCAACTCCGCATGTAGGTCTGGTCCTGGTTCACGCGCGGGTGCCGGGTTATTGGCTGTGTCGAACGGGAGCGTCGCTGTTCCCCCGAACGGGGCGCTCATCAGCGCGACGGCGGTGAAGACGTCCGGGCGCGTCACCGCGCACCAGGCGGCCATGGGTGAACCGAAGTCGTGACCAACCACTTGTACGGACCGATAGCCGAAGGCGTTGACCAGACCCAGAACGTCGCGCACGAGATTCAGACGTCTCCAGGGGGACAGCTCAGTGTCATAGTCGTCGTTCCAGCCGGTGGTCCGGCCGTAGCCGCGCATGTCGGGAGCAATGACGTGATAGCCGGCCTCGGACAGCGGGACCATGATGTGGCGCCAACTGTAGGCCAACTCGGGAAATCCATGGAGGAGAAACAAGCCGGGGCCACCGCGCCGTTCGTATCCGGCCTCAAGGATGTGTACCCGCAGGCCGTTGATGCCGTCGACGAACCGCGAGCGGATGCCGGGGGGCAATACGTCCTGATCCAGAGGCCCGATGTCGGCAGCTGACGATTGGCTCCCAGCAAGGCTCGGTCGGACCCTGGTCATGGCAGCCGTCAGTGCCAGTGGCGCGGCGGTTAGGGTCTGGAGCATTTGACGACGAGGTAGTGTGGGCGACATTTGAGCGTTCTCCTCGGGCGGTCGTGGGGTAGACCTGAGTATAGGCTGTCGGTGCGTTACCATTATCCGCAATGAGGTGGTTGATCACGCTGCTGGCCCTGACCGTGTCCGTGGCACCGGTCCAAGCGCACCCGGCTCCGTTCAGTTTTGTGGATGTCCGGATCGAGGGCAGCGTCGTGACGTTCGAGGTGGTGGTCCATGCCTTTGACGTCGCCTACGAGCTAGGAATCCAGCCGCCGAATCGGGTGGTTGAGCCAGGAGGACTGGGAGGTCGTGGGCCGCGGCTGGGGGCGTTGGTCCGGGAGCGACTCGCCATTCTGGTCGACGGCCAGCGGGTAGATGTGGAGGCTTGGAGCGAGCCGGAGCCGGTGCCGGATCGACAGTCGGTACGGCTGACGGCGCGCCAGGAACTTTCCGATCTGCCAGGCGTCATCGACGTCGCCGCCGATATGTTCCCATATGACCTTCAGCATCAGACCTTCGTCAACTTCTATGACGCGGGTGAGTTGCGGTCGCAGGCGATTCTCGGCGGAAGCGACCGGTCGTTCGAGTATTTCGTCGGCAGCCGCCAGGGCACCATGGCGGTCATCCAGAAGTTTGTGCCCGAAGGGGTGCACCACATCCTCATCGGGCCGGACCATCTCCTGTTCCTGATCGGGCTCCTGCTGCTGGGCGGCGCGATCCGGCGCCTGCTGTTGGTGATAACCGCTTTCACCATCGCGCACAGCATCACCCTGGCGCTCGCCGTACTTGGCGTGGTCAGCCCACCCGGCAGCGTTGTCGAGCCGATCATCGCGCTCAGCATTGTTTACGTCGGCGCCGACAATCTGCTGGTGCGGGACGGTCGGGACATGCGCGTCTGGATCGCACTCGTGTTTGGGCTGATCCATGGATTCGGGTTCGCTTCCGTGCTTCGCGAGATGGGGTTGCCGAGCGGTGCGCTCGGATGGTCGCTCTTCTCGTTCAACCTGGGCGTGGAGATAGGGCAGGTGGCCGTCGCCGTGGTCGTGGCGTCGGCCTTGATTGCGATACGGCATCGTAGCGAGCTTGCCGGTCGGTGGATTGCGGTGGCCGGGTCGGTGGCCGTAATGGTGGCCGGTGCGTTCTGGTTCGTTCAGCGAGTGTTCTTTTCGGGTGGGCTCGCTTGACGAGCGCCGTGAGCGGTCGGCCCGAGGGGCCGAAAAAGTGGTGACCGAGCGGGGACGAACCGCGATAATACGCCCGTTGGATACCGGGGCCTGATCTGGACCCGGTGCGAGGAAGGACCTGATGATGTCGAAGCAGACCACTCGTCGTGACGTACTCAAGAGCGGAGCCGTGCTGGCCGGCCTGGGGGCCGTGGGGGTCCCCGAGTGGGCGTTTCCGGCGCTCGCGCAGGGCGAAGAGCTCATGGAGTTCACCGACCTGCCTGATGAGATCGTGCTGGAGAGGACGCCTGACCGCCGCATCATTGATGTCCGCCATATCGACGGGGCGATCACACCAGCCGACCAATGGTTCACGACGCAGCACTACGGCCACCCGGACATGGATCGCGCGACCTATCGACTCCGGGTGTCGGGCCTTGTTGACACGTCGCTGGAATTGTCGCTGGCGGAGCTGCGGGACATGCCGAACCGCGAGCTCGTATTCGGCTTCGAATGCTCGGGTAACCGAGGACCTTTAAACGGTCTCTCGAGCAACGGGCGCTGGGTTGGGGTACCGCTGCGCGCGGTGCTGGAGCGGGCCGGGCTGCAGGATCGGGCGCGGGAGATCGTTTTCTTCGGCGCGGACCACGGTGAAGAGGAGGTCGAGTTTCGCGGCCGGACCTACACTGTCGACCAGCAGTACGGTCGGAGCTTGCCACGGGACATCGCCTTGTCTGATGAGCCGCTCCTGGCCTACGACCTCAATGGCGACCCGCTGACCGCCCACCAGGGACGGCCGCTCCGCCTGCTGGTGCCGGGGTGGTACGGTGCCCCGAACGTAAAGTTTCTCTCGGAGATCCACGTGCAGGAGGACCAGTATCTCGGTAAGTATCAGGCGCGCTGGTATCGGACCCTCAAGGGAGAGATGGTCAACGGCGAGATGAAGTGGAAGGAGACCGCCATCACGAAGATGCGACTGAAGTCCTACATCGCGCGCGTGACCAAGCTCGGGAATCAGCACAAGGTGTTCGGCGTGATCATGCATGACGGCACGCCGATCCAGTCGGTCGAGGTCAAGGTCGATGACGGACCTTGGCAGGCCGCGACGCTGGACCCGTCCATGAGCGAGAAGTATTCCTGGAAGTTCTTCACCTTCGACTGGATGGGCGCGAGCCCTGGGGAGCACACTGTGACGTCACGTGCGACACAGACCAACGGGTACGTCCAGCCCACCGCCGAGGAACTAGAGGTGAAGCACACCTTCCTCGAGCAGAATTCCCAATTGGGCCGGACGGTGATCCTTACGTAGTGAGAAGGCCCTCAGGTTAAGGCGCTCGAAATACGAACGGCTCGGCGATAGATTGCCGAGCCGTTCGCGTGTACCGGAACCAGTAAGGGATGGGGAACAAGCGGCAAGCCTAGTAAGGCCTGGCCTGCGGGCGGCGAAGCTCTATGGAATTAATCAATCGCGAAGCAGTAGAACAGCCCAGCTCCGCCCGTACCGACCAGATCCTCCTGGTTGCACCCTCTTGAGGGGTGCTCAGAGTTCCATGAGTTCACGCCGTCGCCACGACCGATCCGGTCGTGGTGGCCGACCATGGCGCTGCCGTCCGTGCTGGATGTCCAGTTGCCGCAGGTGCGATCTTCGCCCGGCGGGAAGGCAGTGCCGTCTGATCGAGATCCGGTCAGGATGTCGTGCCGGTTCGGATCGTCGCCCACGCCGTTGACGGGGTCCAACCGTTCGGTCGTCGCCCGTTCCTTGTTTACGTTGTTCGCATCACCGTGGAGTAGTTCCAGATCCGCCGCAATCAGCATGCCTTCGGCGTTGTACCAGGGGCCGGTCCCGATGCGGTCACGGGCGTTAACCGCCGGCCCGGTGTCGGTGGCCTGAGTGCTGAGATAGGCGCGCCAGGTGTGGTCGCCCGCGTACTCCGCGTCAGCGAGTGCCTGGCAGTGTGCGTCGGCTCCCGTCAAACCCCCGAGGTCGCCGCCGTTCCCGGGCCCCACGCTGGTGATGAAGAAGGTCGTGACCGACTTGGCTCCGCCCATTGCGATCATGTCCGGCACTTCGGTCGCTGGGGCCAGGGCGGGATCGGCCGTTGCTACTTGGGTAGGGTCCTCCGCGGGTGGCTCCTCAACCGCTCCACCGCATCCGACGGTGGCGAGCAGAGAGGCCACGAGGAAGAGATGCTGGCGGTTGTGCGTGAAGAAGATGGCGGGCATCAGAGAGCTCCCTTCTGCCGCTGGGCGCACGGTAGATGCGCGCGGCTGTCTAATGCTGCCCGCCGCCCGCCGACTCGTCAAGAGGGACGTCTGAGGCGCAGGTATAATCGCTCGATTCAACGGGGGAGCCAACGACGTGGGCCAGCGACGGTTCTTGATCACGGGAGGCAGCCAGGGTATCGGTGCAGCTCTGGTGCGGCGGACGTGCGCCGCGGGACACGGGGTCGTGTTTACCGGTCGACACGCGGACACGGTCGAGGCGATGGCCTCAGCCACGGGTGCTTTCGGGCTAAGGGCCGACATCACAGTGGATGAGGAGAACGCGCTCGCGGTGGAGACCTGCCGTCGGGAACTGGGCGGCGTGGACGTCCTCATCAACAACGTCGCCAACTGGTACGACGCCTCGATCGGCGCGCTTGATACCGACGCCGTTCGGCGGCTCTTCGCGAGCAACGTGATCGGCATGGTCGACCTGACTAACCGGGTTGTTCCGCTGATGACTGAGCAGGGCGAGGGCGACATCGTGAACATCTCCTCGACGTCTGGGACGAAGGGGCGTCCGGGCGGCACCGCCTACGCGGGCACAAAGTGGGCGGTGCGAGGCATTACCCAGTGTTGGCAGGCTGAACTCCGTCCGCACAACATCCGGGTGGTCAGCGTCTGCCCGTCGGAGGTACAAACCCGATGGGGCGATCGTCCTGGCCGAAATAACCCGAACAAGCTTTACGCGGACGATATCGCCCAGACAATCATGGCGGCGCTGGACTTGCCCAGACGAGCGTTCTGGCCGGAACTGGCGGTCTTTGCGACCAACCCCTGGAGAGAGGACTGAGGGACGGCGATGTCACAGATGCCGAAACGCTGGTGTGCGGGTGCGCGACGGTGGACGGGAGTGGCTTTGGTGCTGTCCGCCGCTGCGAGCGGGGTCACCGCTCAGCCGTTAGTCGATGCCAACGGGTTTGTGCGGGAAGAAGCGTATGACCACCTCCGGCGCGCGCTCTCCGATGAAGACGCGGTCTACGCTGATATCGAGGGCAGGCGGCTGAAGATCTGGTTGGAAGAGGTGGTGGCTTTTTCGCGCCGTAGCCGTGACGACGGGAACCGTTACTGGGGACGGATCTCGGGCACCCAGTACGAGGTAATGGCCGCCGATTGGACCGAGGCGCAATTCCGGCGGCTTGGCATGCACGATATCCATCGAGTCGACTTCGATCTTGGACCCCAGTGGTTCCCGGTCGACTGGGACCTGGCCGCGTCGGCCGGCGACGACACGCTGACATTCATGTCGGCCAATCCGGCGATGGGGTCGCAAACGCTTGAGCTCGACGGCGTGGAGGCGGTCTGGGTCGGTCTCGGGACCGCGGCCGATTTTGCCGGGCGCGATATTGCCGGCAAGGCGGTGATCATCCAGACCATCCTGGCGCCCGGCCAGATGGGGAACTCCGCCTCCTGGGAGGGCGCGACCATCCGGGCCGAGGAGGCCGGGGCCGCGCTCATCCTCGGCGTCTGGGGCTACGGTGGGAACTTCGCGATCTGGCAGCGCACCAACGCATTTCAGATGGTCCGCAACGACGATGGGACCTCTCGCTACGTCAACCAGATTGTCTCGACCCCCGGGTTCTTCTTGGGATTTGAAGACGGTCGGAAGCTGAGAGACCTCGTGGCTGCCGGCGAACCCGTGACGATCTCGGCGCGGGTCGAGGCGGAGACACGTGAGGGGTTGTCGAGCCCAAGCATCTTTGGGACGCTGCCGGGCATGACCGACGAGACCATCTACGTGATGGCCCACATGGACGGGTACTACGATGCGGCACTTGACAATGCGTCGGGCATGGCAGTGATGATCGGACTAGCCGATCACTTCGCTGGCGTCCCGATGTCTGAGCGGCGCCGGAACATCGTGTTCATCGGGACGGCGGGTCACCACGTGGGGTCGCCTAGTGCCCTCTATCTTCGCGACCAGGGTCTGCTCGAGAACACGGCGCTGATGATCAACTGCGAGCACATCGCGCCGACCCAGTTCGTCGCCTTCAACAACGAGCTGAGGCTGACCAATACGGTCTCGCCTCGCCGGTGGTGGGTGCACGGAAGTCAGCGGCTGCTCGACATCACACTCGATGCCTACCGAACCTTTGGAGTGACTGTCATCGGGGAGATGGATGGTCGCGCCACCGGAGAGATGATGGCGATCGACAAGGAGGCGCCGTCGGTCCAGCTCATCCGGTCGCCCGAGCACAAGCACACGGACGGCGATGTGCCGGAGCTCGTCCCAGCCGCCGGCTTAGAGTCGGCCGCGCGGGCGTTCGCTAAGATTCTCGACCAGGCGAACGAGCTGAATCTAGAGGAGCTCCAGGCCGCGCCGGCACGATCGAGCCGATGACCATGAGAAGGCCCCTCCGTTTTGCCGCGCTTGCCGCCGGACTGTCGTTCGCTGGCGCTGTCCTCGCCTCGGCCCAGCCGGCCGCGCTCCTGCCGCGAGCGCTGCCGACCGAGCCGGTCGTTTTCGAGACGGCCGCACAACTGCAAGTGCGTGTCGTCGTGGTGACCGATGGACTGGAGCATCCGTGGGGCCTAGCTTTCCTGCCCGATGGCCACCTGCTCGTCACCGAGCGGGGCGGCGCGCTCCAGCTTGTTCGCGAGGGGTCGGCCGGACCGGCGCCGATCACCGGCGTGCCCAGGGTGCACGCGCGTGGCTTGGCCGGCCTGATGGACGTGGCACTGCATCCGGATTTCGGCAACAACCAATTGGTCTACCTGACCTACTCGAAGCCAGGCGAAGACGGAGTCCGGGTGGCGGTGGCCCGAGGCCGACTGGAGGGCACGGCGCTCAAGGAAGTGGAAGACATCTTTCTGTCTGACCTCCTGCGCGCTGATGGGACGGCGGCCTCGCGACTAGTATTCGACGACGAGGGGTTCCTCTACGTCACGGTGGGTGGGGCGTTCAGATACGGCGCCACAAATATCGGCGCGCGCGCCCAGGATCCGGCGGACACGGTGGGAAAGCTCCTGCGGCTAACCGACGACGGGGGCGTGCCGCCAGACAACCCGTTTGTTGGGCTGGACGGCCGCCGGCCGGAGGTCTACTCGCTTGGGCACCGCAACCAGCTCGGGTTGACCATTCATCCGGAGACGGGTGGCGTGTGGGCTCATGAGAACGGTCCGCTCGGGGGCGACGAGGTCAATCTGATCCTGCCAGGCGCCAACTACGGTTGGCCGGTGGTCTCGTACAGCCGGGATTATTCCGGGGGACGGGTGGCCGAGCGGACCTGGCAGGAGGGGATGCGGGGCGCCGAGATCGTTTGGTTGCCTGCGATTGCCCCGTCGGGCATGGTTTTCTACGACGGTGACCGGTTCCCGGCCTGGCGGGGTAACCTGTTCGTCGGGTCGCTTCGCATCGGCGGCGTCCGCAACACCGGTCACCTGCAACGGATCGTCTTCAACGATCAGGGGCAGGAAGCGATCCGGGAGTCGCTCTTCGCCGACCTGCGGCAGCGTATCCGTGACGTCCGGCAGGGTCCCGACGGCCTGCTCTACCTGCTCACTGACGCCGACAACGGCGCGCTCCTCCGCGTCGAACCAGCACAGGACGAGTGACGCCGCCCTCGTCAGATCGCCAGGACGCGGGTGCTATCGCCCGCAGGCTGACGGCACATGTCGAGGCGCTTCGGTCGTGCGAGGCCTGTTCGAATATGCACCGTCCGGCGGTGAGTGGCGGGCCGGTGGTCAGCAAGGTCCTGCTGGTCGGCCAGGCGCCCGGCGACCGGGAGCCGGTGCTGGGCCGTCCCTTCGCCTGGACGGCCGGTCGGACCCTGTTCAGCTGGTTCGACGAGGCGTGTGGGCTGAGCGAGGCACAGTTCCGCACCAGCATCTACATGGCCGCCGTTTGCCGGTGTTTTCCTGGTAAGAAGCCACGCGGCGGGGATCGGGTGCCAACATCCCAGGAGGTGACGACCTGTGCCAGCTGGCTTGAGGCGGAGTTCGAGATCCTTCGACCGGACCTCATCATTCCCGTCGGCAAGCTCGCGATCGGACAGTTCATTCCGTACACCGGGCTCGGTGACGCGGTCGGGCGGTCTTTTCGGGTGACGGTGAAGGACCGCGAGGCGGATCTGATACCGCTGCCGCACCCGTCTGGGGCCAGCCCGTGGCCTCGCATGGAGCCAGGGCGAAGCCTACTGCGGAAGGCGCTGGGGTTGATCGCCGGTCACCCGGCGATCAACCCCCTCCGTACCGAGTGACTACTTCGTGTTCGAGTAATCCGAGGAGCTCATCCAGTACTGCTCGATCGAGATGGGCACCGGGTACTTCGCCAGCAGAGCCTCCCACGCCGGGTCGGCGGCAAAGTCTGCCCACACCTGTCGGCGGTGCTCCATGTCGCGGTAGGCGAGCATCCAGACGAGAGTGTTCGGGTTGTCGAGACGCTGCCAGACGGCGACCACCTCGGCCCCGTGCTTCTCGAAGATGGCTACTTCTTCCTCGCGGAAGCGCTGGTGTAGGGTGTTGATGTCTCCCCCACGCTCCGGATCAGCCGTGTACATCCTGAGCTCGTAGCAGCGGGCGTCCGCGCCCACATTCTGCTGGAAGTCACTTGGCAATTGGGCCTTGGGGCCGCAGGCGTCCGGCGGGCCCTGGGCCTGGGCCGTCCCGGCGAAGCTGAGGCCAATCACGATGCTCAGGGCGAAAATTACTTTCTTCATGCCAATCCCTCTCTTGGGTCTGTTGCCGGCAAGCCGGCGCTCGTGCGGACATAGAGCGGCCGCCACAGGACGTGATGTCAACGGCCCATTATAGGGGGAGTCGTCGGGGACTGCGCTGTCGAATCAGACTGGCCTGGACCGGACCAGTAACGCGCGCGGGCGCGGAGGCGATCCTCAAGGTCGGTCCCGAACGTTACGTGTGGCAAGGTGTCGGTGGCGTACGCGAGCCAGTTGTCGACATAGCGGTCCAGCCATAGGCGGCCCTCCGCACGTCTCGCCTCGTCGTCGAGCACGACGAGCAGCCGCTCGGCCCAGGTGTCGAAGCGGGCGCCGGCCAACCCCACTATCTGGGCCCGGTAGCGTGCCGGGTCGAGGGTCACGTCAGCGGTCTCGGCTAGTCGTGCGTCGTGGGCGCGAAGACGGGCGCGGGCGGTCGCGGTGGCCTCGGCCCACCGAGCGGCGTTCGGGTCGCCAGGGGGAAACGGGTTGCCACCTTCGACCGGATCCCGGTGCGACCAACGGGGGCGTGCCGAGTCGAGTAGCGTCTGGGGCAAGCCCATGGCGGCGAGTATAGTCCTCGTGTAAAATGCGGGCCGTCGCGTCACATGAGACATTTCGCCGGCCTGGCCGCGTTCTTAGCCGTCGCGCTCGTTGTTGCGCCGGCTGACGTCTCCGTGTCGCTTCAGGCACTGTTGGTCCAAGAACCACCCGTGTCCGTTGAGGCACCTCCCCGCACCGCCCTGTCCGCGCAGGATCATGCCGAGGCCCGCTATCATGCGGACTTGGCCGCCGTGCGGGACTTCCGTCCGGCTTATCCCTTCTGGCAGCACATCTTTCAGATTCCTGACGGCAGCATCATCTTTGGGAGCGCCGAGGATGGCCGGTTGCTGGCGACCTTTCCGACCAGAGGGAACTGGGCTCGTGATGGCGTGTGGACGGATCCGGCGCTCAGGCGGGCGCTCGACGGCGTCCGGCTGACCCGACGACTCCGGGATCGGCGTGATCAGGTCGAGGAGGCGCTGGCGCCATTAGTGGGCGACGTCGTGCACAACCCGACGCGGGGCCGATTCCTCGAGCCGCACGCGGCGCGTTACGGGAGCTTCCTTGACGAGTGGGGGGCCATCTACGAGCGGTTCGCCGTGCCGCCCCAGATCGGGTTGGCGCAGGCCATCGTCGAGTCTGGGCTCAACGGTCGCGCGCGGTCAGGAGCCAACGCGAGGGGGTTCTGTCAGTGGCTGCGGCGCAATTGGAGCCATCTCAACAGGTTGGCGCCGAACGTCATCGAGGAATACAACCAGACGACGCAGGCTCCCTACTGTGCGGCCCATCTGACGATTCTCGCGACCATGTATGGCAGCTTCATTCCGGCGCTGTCTGAGCATCATGCCGGTGGCGTTAATGTGGGGCGGACGGTGATCAACGGCGAGAGGCTCGGGGGTGGAGACACCCGCGAGCAGTACTTGATGGGAGCCGAATTCGCTCGCGATCTACGGGGCATCTCGATCCGGCGGTACCGGGACCTCTTCAGGACCTACGGGCCTCGTTCGTTCCTGTATGCCGAGATGGTGTTCGGCAACACAATCAACGTGGAGCGGTTGCTCGAGTCCACCTCGCAGGACCAGATTTTTGCTATGCGAGCGCCTCGGGATATCCCGCTGACTGAGGTGACCGCGAAGACCGGGCTTTCGCGGGATGAGATCAAGCGGTTCAATCCGGCGTTGATCCGCAGGGTACCGGCCCGCGCGAATCTTTACCTGCCCTCCTACGTGGAGGCGTTCGGGCCAGACGTGTCGTTCTGGCAGCGACCGCCGAGCGACGCGTACACCGCCGTGCTGTCGGAGTTCGTTCAGCTCGATGCGAGCGTGGAGCGCTGGCATGAGGCGTCGTTCGAACAGACGCTCCGCGGGTTCCAGCACAGATTTCTCGACACGGAAACCGAAGAAGGCGCGGTGATGGGCACTATGTTGGCCTATATCATCGGCAACCTTCGGACGAGCCGGCGGGCCGCCATTCTCGATGAGTTTCGAACGAGCGGGCGTATTCAACAGCTCTTCGAGCGAGGTCTCTCCGAGCTGGCTCGCTGAACGCTATGCTGAAGACTTGGTCGGCAGCAGGGCCAGGAGAGATCCGCTGGACAGGAAGCAACTGATGAGCAAGCTACTCACGACAATGCTTGGCGTGTGTGCGGTAACCGTGGTCATGGCGCCACCGGCGACGGCGCAGAGAGATGGCATTCCGCGGACGCCATCGGGCCGTCCCGATCTGTCAGGGACCTACGACATAGCGACGGTGACCCCGTTGCAGCGTCCACGCGAGTTTGGCGAGCGGATGTCACTGACTGCTGAGGAGCTGGCGGTTATTCAGTCCGACCCCGATGGTCTGGCCCAGGTATTCAACCTTGCTCCCGCCGGTTCGGATGAGCGGGAGGCGGTCCGTAATAACGAGACGGTCACGGGATTCGAGACTGGAGACGGCAATCGCGAGGCGCCGCCGGCTGGTGGTGACGGTTCCGGTGGTGCAGCGGGGAACGTCGGCGGCTACAACACCTTCTGGATCGACCGGGGCGACGACGGGTTCATGATCGATGGGGAGTATCGGACTTCCATCATCATCGACCCGGCGAACGGGCGTCAGCCGCCGCGGACAGAGGAGTGGCGCGCGGCCGCCGCCGCTCGCGCCGGCTCCTTCCGGGAGAACACCGGGACCGCCTGGTGGATCGAGGACGACCTCGACGCGCCGGGTCCGTACGACAACCCGGAAGATCGCCCCCACGCGGAGCGATGCTTGATGGGGTTCGGCTCGACGGCAGGGCCGCCGATGCTCTCGGTGCTCTACAACAACATGAAACGGATTGTGCAAACCGAGGACACCGTCATGATCCTGGTGGAAATGGTGCACGATGCGCGCATTATCCGCATGAACGCCGAGCACGAGCCGCCCGAGATTCGACGGTGGCTGGGCGACTCGATCGGATGGTGGGAAGGGGACACGTTGGTGATCGATACCACCAATTTTACCGACAATCCTTCGCTCGGGGGAGCGAGCCGCGATTTGCACGTCGTGGAGCGGTTCACCCGTGTCAACGCTGATACGCTGCTCTACAACTTCACCGTCGAGGACCCAAACGTCTGGACCGCTCCCTGGACCGGCGAATATGTCTGGCCGGCGTCTGACCACAAGGCCTACGAGTACGCGTGCCACGAGGCGAACTATTCATTCGGTGGCATTTTGCGTGGCGCACGGATTCTCGAAGAGGACGTGCGGAAGGCGGCCGGGCAGTAGTAGTCGGTCAGGGTCCGGACAGCGCTACCCGGAATCCCATGAACGGACGACGGGCGCCCGGGTCGCCGCCGCCGCGGGTGCCGGTGCGTATGTTGCGTTCCGGATCGGTAAAAGAGCCGCCCCGCATCACCCAGAGCGCATCGTCGCGCAGCGAGTCGCTGTCGTCGTCGACGGTGAAGGGGTAGGGCTGATAGGGGCTCCGGGTCCATTCCCAGACGTTGCCGCTCATGTCGGCCAGCCCGTACGGGCAGTCGTCGCAGCGATAGCTGCCCACTGGCACTGTCGTTTGTCCCTGGAAGTTGGCGCGCGTGCGGTCGGCGTCGGCGCCCCACGGGTACACGCGGCCGTCGCTCCCGCGCGCCGCCTTCTCCCACTGCGCCTCGGTCGGCAGCGACACGCGCCACCCGGCCTCCAGGCGTTGGCGCAGCACCTCCGGCGTGTTCGGGTCTGCGGCGAGCTTGACGGTGAGCCAGTCCGCGTAAGCCAGGGCGTCCGGCCAGGAGACATGGGTGACCGGGTGGTCCCCGGGTCCGGCGAGGGTATCGGCCGCCGCCTCGTAGCCGGTGTCGGCCACGAACGCGGCGTACTGGGCGGTCGTGACTTCGTAGCGAGACAGGTAGTAGGCGGGGAGAGTGAGGGTGCCCCGCGGGAGTGTGGCCGACCAGCGTTCGTTCTCGAACGCTCCAGGGTCGGTGGTCGGGATGCCGCCCATCAGGAACGGGCCGGCAGGAATCTCGACGAAGCCGAGCTCCGGCTCGTTCGGCAGCATCCAGGCGTCGGATCGGAACCCTGTGAGCGCTGGAGGAGGCGCGGAGCCGGCCAGGTTGCCATTCCTGATCGGCGCTGGGGTCTGCGTGAACATCCAGGCGCCGACTCCGGTCACGAGCAGCGCCAGGAGAGTCAGCCCGAGGTGTGATCCGCTGGAGGCGGGAGCGGGAGGAGAAGGATTACTCATGGCGTTGCCTTCCCGCAGGCTGAACGCCAGCCGTGCGCGCAAGCCCGAGGCAGCAGGGCGGCCTCGGGCATGTCGACGAGGTTCGGGCCGGCCTCCCTTAACAGGAGGCGATAGTCGATCGGTCGGGGCTCCGAGCTGAGCCAGCCGTCCGCCCGAAGCAGGTTCAGACACCCGGCCTGGAAGCGCAGCTCGCACGCCTGGGCGAACGACGACCGGGCTCGATCGAGATCGGGTTCGACGACGACGCCCTCCGCGTAGTAGCGGCCCAGTTCGTTGCAGGCCCAGCCGGCGTTATCGCCGCAGTAGTTGGTCTGGATCTGGAGCAACCGCTCACACGCCTGTGGCCGCCCTTCGGCACAGGCTGTCTCCCAGAACGGCACGGTGTCACCCCGGTGGCGGCGGTCGGTGGCGCCCACCAGCGTCATCGCCCCGAAGAACAGGATCCAGCCGGTCATGAATACCAGGTTGGCCTGTGCCGGGGCCCAGGACGGGCTCCAGTGTTCCAGCCGGTTGCCTTCGCGGAGGCGAGCCACGACCCGGTCGATCCACCGGACGCTGAGGTTCAGCAGCGGGACGCCGAGCAGCTTGTCGTAGAAGGTCGGCACCCCAAGGAGGCCGAGTACCGCATAGAGCAGGAACACGCCCAGGCCGTAGCCGAAGCCGAAGACCGCCTTGCCGAGCGGGGTCCTGGGTGAGGTCGATGGGTCGGTGACGAGGAGGTGGAGGCCAAGAAAGACCGCGCTCGGGATCTCAGAGTCGATGAAGTACGGCACACCGGTGACGGCGGAGTAGAGTGCGCTGGCACCGAACAGCACGATGGCGGCGGTGCCGGCGACGAGTGTGATCGAGAATGCGTACATCGCCACCAGGCCAATGGCAAAGAGAAACAGGTAGATCCGGGGCGCCAGAGTCAGGGTGGATGCGATCTCCTGGCCCCAGGTCAGACTGGTGGTGCCGGTGGCGATCAGGACCAGCGAGAACAGCCCCAGAGAGAAAGCCGAAGGATTGAATATGTGCGTGCGATGCCCGTCCCGCTCCCATCGGACGAACGCCTTCCCCATGAACCCTGCGGCCAGCATCAGGAACTGCAGATAGAACCAGTCGTCTCGAAACCAGAGGAACAGATTAGTGCTGAAGATGATGGGGAATGGGCCAAATCCCAGACCGTAGCTCTCCCGCCGCGACCACGACAGGAGCATATCGAACGCGTAGGCGAAGAGCAGCTGCGCGACGAGCAGCCAGATGTGGTCGTAGACCGGGCGCCAGTGATAACCCCAGTAGCTCAGCACGCTAATGTGGAGGATCGCCTGCACGTAGTGCTGAGGACGCAGTACCGTGTGCAGCGAGACCGTTCGCCCGTCACGGCGGGCCTGCAGCGCAAGCATGAGGGTCCAGCCGATCAGGGTGGCCGCAGCGGCCCAGACCGAACGGGTTAGCACGAGCTGGTCGGAGACGCGGTCGGTGGCCGAGAGCAGGGCCAGCGCCAGGGCCAAGCTAAGCGGAATCGCCAGGCGTTGCAGCGGGCTAGAGGGCGAGACGGGGAAAGGCGGTGCGGCGGGCGCGGTGGCGCGTCCCGGTCCGGCCCGCCGCTTGCGAGCTGCGGCCATCAGTTCTTGAGGAGCTTGTACCGCACTGCCGGTCAGGGCGCAAGCATCCGGGGCCGGCTGCCGCGGCACGTCAACATATAATCAAACGTTGGCTGGGTGACCTTGCGCCCGCCGATCGCCCATGAGTCCAGCAGTAAATGTCTGCGTCAGCGGTCTGGTCGGTGTCTTTGCCGGCATCGGGTTGCTCTATCTGATGATGAAGCTCCTTGCGCGCCTGGGCGAGAAGGCGCCCAGGGGCGCCTTCTCTGCGGACTGACCGTGGCCTTTGTCGAACAGCTCGGGATCCTCTCGGTCACACCCGGCATGGTAGCGATGTGGGCGATCGCGCTCACGCTGCTGTATCTGGCCATTGCGAAAGAGCACGAGCCGCTGCTGCTGTTGCCGATCGGATTCGGCATCCTGCTGGCCAACCTGCCTTTGACCGGGCTGATGACTCCAGAGGAAGGGCTACTTTGGCGATTCTATCGCTACGGAGTCGAGTGGGAGGTGATCCCGCCGTTGGTCTTTTTGGGGCTGGGGGCGCATACCGACTTCGGGCCGCTGCTCTCACAGCCGAGGCTGGTCTTTCTCGGCGCAGCGGCGCAGGGCGGCGTCTACCTGACCTTCTTTGCCGCCCAGGCGTTCGGGTTCTCTCTGGAAGAGGCGGCCACGATTGGCATCATCGGTGGCGCGGATGGTCCCACCACGATCTTTCTCGCGGCGCAGCTGGCGCCGCACCTCCTTGGCGCCTGCGCGGTCGCGGCCTACTCGTATATGGCCCTGGCCCCGATCATCCAGCCGCCGATCATGCGGCTGCTTACCACCGAGCAGGAGCGCGCCATCAGGATGAAGAAGGGGCGGAAGGTGACCGCTCGGGAGAAGTTGCTGTTTCCGATCGCCGCCACGCTGGTGATCATCCTGTTGGTGCCCGCGTCGGCTCCGCTCATCGGCATGTTCATGCTGGGTAACCTGTTTCGCGAGTCGAAGGTCGTGGAACGGTTAGCCGAGACAGCTCAGGACGCTCTGATGAACATCGTGACGATCTTCCTGGGGGTTAGCGTCGGCGCCACCATGAGCGCTGACAACTTCCTCCGGTCGGACGTCATCTTTATCTTCGTGCTCGGTCTGGTGGCGTTCGCTGTCAGCACGGCGTGCGGTTTGGTTCTGGCCAAGCTGATGAACCTGGTGACCAGCGATAAGATCAACCCCCTTGTCGGGGCCGCCGGGGTGTCGGCGGTGCCGATGGCGGCTCGGGTCGTACACAAGATCGGAGCCGAGGCAAACAAGAAGAACTACCTGCTTATGTTTGCCATGGGACCGAATCTCGCAGGCGTGATCGGCACCGTGATCGCCGCTGGGATCTTTCTGAGTATGTTGGGAGGATAGCGTCCGAGCGCACTCAGGAGACAGGGTTCGCCGGTTTAGCCGGCCGGGCCACGAGTCAGGAGACAGGAGAAAGCCGGAGAGCTACGCCGTCTCCGGTCGAATGGCAGGGACGACGATATGGCTGAAGACGTGTTGGCGCCGTTGGCGGGGAAGGTGTTGTCGGTCGCGGTCTCGGTGGGCGATACCGTCGAGGAGGACGACGAGGTGCTGGTCCTCGAGGCGATGAAGATGGAAACGGTCGTCTATGCGCCCTTGGATGGCGAGGTGACCGCGTTGGCGGTAAAGGTCGGTGACCAGGTGGAGGAAGACGACACCCTGGCCACCATCAACGGATAGACCGACCGGGCGAAGCACCGGACAGGCGAGAGGTCAGGCAAGACGATGCGGTTCGAGCTGACGGAAGAGCAGAGGCTGGTCCAGGAGACGGCGCGAGAATTCGCCGAGAACGACATCAAGCCCACCTTGCAGGAGGAGGAGCGGAATCACGAGTTCCGCACCGA
>DEAA01000078.1:0-7657 GCA_002346545.1 Acidobacteria bacterium UBA2994 | reverse complement strand
CGTATGGCGGCACGGGGTTCGGCTTCATGGAATCGGTCTTGATGGCCGAGCAGGTGGCTCGTGTGTCGGCTTCGTGGCGGCTGCCGTTCAACATGCAGAACCTCGGGCCCTCGCTGACCGTGGCAAAGTTCGGTACCGAAGAGCAGAAGCAGAAGTTCATCCCTGGCTGGGTCGATGGAAGCCAGATCGGCTTTTTTGGCATGACCGAGCCAGAGAGCGGATCTGATGTCGCGAGCATGAAAACAGTCGCTCGAGACATGGGCGACCACTGGGAGCTCCGGGGCAACAAGATCTGGGTGTCGAACGCGAGTCAGGGGGATGCCGGTTTGCTCTACGTCATGACCGACCCCGAGAAGAGACACCGAGGCATGAGCGCGTTTATCCTCGAGCCGAAGAAGGTGAACGATCTTGCGGCCACCGACATCGAGACGAAGCTCGGCCTCTATTGTGCGCCAACCGGCGAGATGGCCTTCAACGGCACCCGGCTGCCCAAGGATGCCCTGCTCGGTGAACCTGGCCAAGGCTTCAAGATCTGCATGTGGCAGCTCAACAATACCCGCCTAGGGTGTGCGGCCGGCGCCCTTGGGGTGGCGGGCGCTGCACTTGAGTTGTCCATCGACTATGCGAACGAGCGGACCCAGTTCGGTAAACCGATCTCACACCATCAGATGGTCCAGGCTCAGATTGCGGAGATGGCGGTCGAGCACGAGGCTGCCCGGATGCTCGTGTATCGCGCCGCTTGGCTGAAGGATCAGGGTAAGCCGAATCAGTACGAGACGTCGATGGCGAAATACCTGGCCTCGGAGGCGGCGGTGCATGTCGCCAACGAGTGCATGAAGATCTTTGGTTCCTACGGTTACTCGACCGAGTACGGCGCCGAGCGGCTCTATCGGGATGCCAAGTCGTTGCAGGTGGTCGAAGGCACGTCTAACGTGCAGAAACTGATTATCTCGGGTATAGCCTGCGGACATACCCCGAATCGGTAGTGCCAGCATGAAACCCTACTTCGAACGGATGGACGCGTTCGGCAAGGCGCTCAAGCCTGGCCGGAAGAAGCGAACGGTCGCGAGCGCCGAGGCGCTGCAGGGGGTCGAGGCCGAGATCGCCGAGGCGACTCAGGCGGTTGAAGAGGCCGGGTTCTCGACCGAGAAGATTAACCAGCGCGGGTGGATGACCGTCTATCAGCGGCTCGAGTATCTGGTCGACGAGGGCACCTGGCATCCGCTACACACTCTCTATAATCCTGAAGAGAACACCAAGGGGACGACCAATGTCGTCGATGGGCTCGGTCGGATTGAAGGCCGCTGGGCCGTCATCATCGGATTTGACAACAAGGTCATCGCCGGGGCCTGGCTGCCGGGCCAGTCGGAGAATATTCTCCGGGCGACTGATCTGGCGGCTCGACTGAATATTCCGCTTGTCTGGCTGGTGAACTGCAGCGGCGCGAAGCTGCCAGAGCAGGAGAAGTTTTACGCCAACCGGCGTGGCGCCGGAACGCCGTTCTTTCGCCACGCCGAGTTAGAACAGGCTGGGATTCCGGTGCTCGCCGGCATCTATGGCACGAATCCCGCCGGGGGCGGGTACCAGTCGATCAGTCCCACGGTTCTGCTGGCGCACAAGGATGCCAACATGGCCGTCGGCGGGGTTGGCATTGTGTCTGGCATGGCTCCCAAAGGCGGATTCGATGCGGCGATGGTCGAGGACCTGATCGCTAAGATGAAGGACTTCACGGCGCGTCCGCCAGGCGACGTCTCCACTCACCATGATGGCACTGGGTTTTTTACCCGGGTCTACGAGGAAGAAACGGGGGTCCTGGACGGGCTGAAGGAGTACATGCGTGCGGTGCCGGCCTACGGCGAGGAGTTCTTTCGGGCTGCAGAGGCCCGTCCGCCCGCTTTCCCGCCCGAGGATTTGTATCACCTGCTGCCAGCTCACCAAAAAGAGGTCTACGATTTCGACGAAGTGCTGGCGCGTCTGGTAGACGGAAGCGAGCGTCTTGAATTCCGGCCGGACTATGGGCCAGAAGTGTTTGCTGGGGTCTGCAAGGTAGACGGTCGGCTAGTCGGCTGCATCGGGAACCGCCAAGGCTATCTCGGCAAGGACTATCCGGAGTACGGCGACTATCCCGGCATCGGTGGCAAGCTGTATCGGCAGGGGCTCATCAAGATGAATGAGTTCGTCACGCTGTGCGGGCGTGACCGGTTGCCGATCGTGTGGTTCCAGGACACGTCGGGCATCGATGTGGGCGAGGCTGCTGAGCGGGCCGAGGTGCTGGGACTTGGGCAGGCCGTGATCTACTCGATCCAGCAGACGGGCGTGCCGATGATGCTAGTCGTGCTGCGAAAGGGCACCGCTGCAGCGCACTACGTCATGGGGGGGCCAACCGCCAACCGGCACAACGCGTTCACACTGGGCACGGCGGCGACGCGAATCGAGGTGATGCACGGCGAGACGGCCGCGGTGGCCACCTACTCCAGGCGGGCCGCGAAGGAGCAGGCGGCGGGTCGGTCGCTCGAGCCGGTTATTGACAAGATGAACCAGCTTGTCGAGCACTACGATCAGACGTCACGGCCCGCCTACTGCGCCCAGCACGGCTTCGTAGACGAGGTGGTGCCATTGCCCGAGCTGCGTCGCTATCTCCAGGCCTTTACCGGGGCGGCGTATCAACACCCGGCGTCCATCTGTCCCCGTCACCACATGCTCCTGCCGCGGATGATCCGAGGCTAACGGTCGGCTGGCGCGCTAGGTGTGCGCTGTGGAGAGCAGAGGGCCACAGCCCGGTTGGCAACTCGCTCCGTAGATGCTGATGATAGCTGTGCGCATCCCGGGGACCTCAGCTCGAGCTAACCGTTAACCGAGATTCGGGGCCAGGCGCAGAACGAAGTTAGACCTGATGCCTACCCGTCCGCGTTGAGCGACGAGACACGGCCTACACCGAGTAGGAGGGTTACGCCGTGACGTGTGGTGTTCATTATTTGGATTTGGGCCGTGGGTGCTCGCCTCGCCCTGCACCTCCCACAAGACGCCCCGGGCACATAGCTCCTTGCCTGAGGGCACCTCATAGTGAGGCTCGCCGGTTGTGCTATCGGCGCAGGCCCAGACGAGTTCGCCGTCCGGACCGTTGGTCCGGGTGACGTTACGTCCTTCGGTCTGAGACCCGCCAATATCGGATACGCCAGGCCGGCCGGAGTCTGGATATGGAGAGAGCGAGCGGTCTTTGCGCAATGCCGCCGCCTAGCATTAGCGCGGTACCACTCATGTGCGTAGACGAGTGGGGTGGAGGCATGGGGTCAAAGAATTTCGGCAATCCACTTCTGGCGGGCCAGGCGCCACAGTGATGCCAGGAAGGCGGTGAGTGGGATCGCGAGAATCATCCCGGGGATGCCGCCCAGAGCGGTGCCCCAGAAGAAGATGGCGACGATAATCGCCATGAAGTGGAGGCCGGTGCGATTACCCATGATCTTTGGCGTTAGGTACCACCCTTCGACCTGTTGGACAACGATGAACACCACCAGTGTGAGCCCGATCAGCGTGAGGCCGCCGTCGGGCTGGACGAGCGCCAGCGGGATGGCAATTGCCAGGCCGACAATGCTGCCCAGATACGGGATCACATTGAGCAGGCCCAACACTAGGCCGATCACGAAGCCGTAGCGGAGTCCGATCGCTGTGAACCCGACGGCATAGAGGATGCCCTGTAGAAACGCGATCAGCATCTGGCCTCGGAAGAAGACCACCACGATTTCGATGAACTCCAGCACCAGATACTTGACGTCGTTCCGCGTGTCTGGCTTGAGGAACGGCAGAACCTTTTCGGTATCGAACCTGATGCCCGCGGTAGTGAGGAAATAGGCGAAGTACACGGGGGTGATTACCCACGAGAGCAGGGTGCCGATCCCACGGGCGAAACCGAGACTGGCCGCTACGACCTGATTACCCAGCGATTGGAGCCAACCCAGGAGCGCTTCCTGCTGCGAGGCGATGAGTTCGCCGACCTGTTGTCTGCCGGGACCGTCTAGCAACGCCGTCGCCCGAGGGGTCTGGTCTTCGAGCCAGGCCTCGACCGCGTCCCACCACGCCGGTGCTTGGGCGATAAGGCCGACGAGCTGGTCAAGCACGATCCGCCCGAAAAACCATCCGAACAGCCCGAGGGGGATCAACGCCGACAGGAACACGGCCACCACGGCGAGGGTCATCCCGAGCCTGGCCGAGTTCCGAAGCCACTCGTAGTACGGCCGGGAGACCACTGCCGCCACCGCGCCGACCGTCAGCGGCAGAAAGACGCCGGAAAAGGCGCGCAGGAACGAAGCGGCCAGCCAAGCGAGCAAGCCGACGACCACGAGAATCACCAGCGCTGACAGCGTGGTGATGGCGGCCGCGATTGTGCGGGATTGACGCTCGGTGAAGTGCAGTGACATCTGTGCGACGCTACTGCGGAAGGTGCAGCGCGATCAAGCCTGGCACCTGACCCCCGAGGGTCATGGCGAGATACTGGGTGTCGCCGAGCCGGTAGGTCATCGGTGCACCCAGCACGCTGCTTGGAAGGTCGAGCGTTCCGACCTCCGTACCCGTGGCCTTGTCGTAGGCGACCAGGCGAGGGCCTCCCTCGGTACCCCCCGCGACGAGCGCCTGGATAAGCAGTGTGCGGGTGAGCAGGGGGCCGGTACGCCCCCAATCGCCGCCGAGTGGCGGAAGGCCTAGGTCACGTAGTAGCGGGTGATTCCTGATACGGTCACCGTTCCCGAGTGGCGTCATCCAGGCGTGCTCCCCGGAGTTCATGTCGATGGCCGTCATCCGCGAATACGGCGGTTTCCACAGCGGCAGCCCTCGTGGCATGACGGGGCCGGCGCTCAGTGACCGACGGAGGTAGCGCAACGTCGCTTGTTCCTCACCCGGGCCGGGCGGGCTGAGGCCGATCGTGGAGTGGGCGTTGACCGACGGGATATACAGCAGGCCAGTCTCGGGATCGGCAGCTGCGCCAGACCAGTTGGCCCCGCCACCGACCGAGGGGCGCATCACGGTGCCGGCGAGCATCTGTGGCGTAAATAGGGGGCCCAGGCGGAAGCCGTCGACGGCGTCGATCGCCAGCTGACGGATCTCGGGGGTAAAGTCGATCAGGTCGTCGATGGCGGTGCCCTGATATTCGAAGGCCGCCGGGCGAGTGGGAAACGGCTGGCTCGGCGATACCACTTCGCCTTCGAGATTGGTGTCGGTCTCCACCGGGCGTTCCTCGATCGGCCAGATCGGCTCGCCAGTGACCCGATCGAACGTGTAGACGAAGCCCTGTTTGCTGACCTGAGCCACCGCGCGTACGTCGCGGCCGTCCACCTGGATGTTCATCAGATTGGGGGCGGCCGGTAGGTCGTAGTCCCAGAGCCCGTGGTGCACCATCTGGAAGTGCCACTGGCGTTGGCCCGTTTCGGCGTCGACCGCAACCAGGCTCTCGGAGAAGAGGTTGTCGCCGAGGCGGTCGCCGCCGTAGTAGTCATTGGTCGCGGTGCCGATCGGGAGGTACACGTAGCCGAGGTCGGCGTCTGCGCTCATAAGCGACCAGACGTTGGTGTTGCCCGAATATCGCCAGGCGTCGTTCAGCCAGGTGTCGGCGCCGAACTCGTCGGCGCTTTGGGGCACAGTATGGAAGTCCCACTTGTGTCGCCCAGTGCGGACGTCGTAGGCCCTGACCCATCCGGGCGGCGCCTCCTTTAGGAGCGCGCGGTCGTTGATGGAGGAGCCGACGATCACCTTATCACCCACGACGATCGGCGGAGACTGCGATCCGAGCGGAAGCAGGTTTAGTGCATCAAGCTGACCTCGCGTGGCCCGGGGCAGCCCGTCATACAGATCGACACGGCCACCTTCCCCGAACTCTGCCGCCGGCACCCCGGTGCCGGCGTCTACCGCGACGAGATAGCCGTCGCCGGTGCCCCAGAAGAGGCGGGCCTCGTCGCCTGATTCCCAGTAGGCGGGGCCGCGGTGTCGCCAGGGGAGCGGCGGGGGCGAGCCTGACTCGTAGGCGCGTGGGTCGTGCACCCAGAGCGTCCGGCCAGTGCGCGCGTCAATCGCTGCACCCCGGTAGAGGGCGGTGGTCACATACAGGACACCGTCGACCATCAGCGGAGTGGCGACGAGCGCGCGAATCGAAGGTTGGGAGCGCGACCGGTTGATCCCGTCCCAGTCGGCCCATCGATCGGGGTTCTCCGCTTCCAGAAAATCGAAAACCGTTTCAGCGGGGAGTAGGGATGGGCCACCTGGCGTGGGCCAACTTAGATGAGTGTCGGCGGTGTCCCATCGCCAGGCGATTTGGAGGTCTTCAAAGTTATCTGCCGTGATCTGGTCAAGAGACGAGTACTTGGTGGCGCCGTTGTCGGCCGAGTGACTGCGCCATTCGTCGCCGGCGCCCTGCTGGGCTAGCGCCGAGCCAGAGAATAGCGTGACGGCGAGGAGCGGTGCGATACATCGCGAAGGTCTTGATGTCATCTATTGGTAATGCATCTGCAGGCTCAATCAGGGCAGGCGGTTGAATTTCTGGAACCGTTGCCCGACATTGACCTCGGTGGTGTACAGGTTGCCGCGCGAGTCGACGGCTACGTTGTGGAGGCGATAGAACTGACCGGCGCGCTTGCCTAGTCGCCCGATGTTGTCGCGTACTTCGAGAGTGGTGCGGTCGACGACCCAGATCACGTTGTTGGTCCCGTCGGGCACGAACAGCCACTGTTGGTTAGGGTCCTTAGAGAGTGCGACCCCTGAGGTGCTCCCGCTACCGAGGGTTTCGGGATGGATCCACGATTCGGTGATGAAGGTCCCGTCCTTCTGGAACACTTGAATTCGATTGTTCGTCCGGTCAGCCACATAGACGAGCCCGTCGTCGGCGATGGCGACATCGTGCACCGGACTTCGATAGTGGCGAATCGGTTCGGCCGCAGGGTCATACGGCAGTAGCTCGACGTCGTCGGGTGGCTCGCCGTAGGCACCCCAGTGCCGGCGGTACTCGCCCGTGTCGGCATCGAAGACGATGACCCGCCGGTTGCCGTAGCCATCGGCCACATAGACCTCGTTCGTTGCCGGATCGACCCGGATCCCCGCCGGCCTGCCCAGGTTCTCGGTGTCGTTGCTGCCGCGGCTCGCCCCTGGTTCGCCAATCTGAAGCAGAAAGGTTCCGTCGCGCTCGAACTTGAGGATGTGCGCGTCACGGGCGCCGTTGCCCCCGATCCAAATATGGCCCGTGTCGTCGGCGTGGATGCCGTGTTCGCTCTCCGGCCAGTCGTACCCCACCCCGGGGCCGCCCCAGGCTCCCACGACGTTTCCGTCCGGGTCGAGTTCAATGACGGGTGGGGCCGCCACACAACACATGCCTTCCTCGCCGCGCTGTCGCTCGTCGAGAGTCTGCGGACGATGGAGTACCCAGACATGGTCCTGGTCGTCGACGTCGATGCCGGAGACCTGTCCGAGGATCCAATCGTTCGGCAGCTCGCGGGCCCAGAACGGGTCGACACGGAACCGGGGCGAGCCGGAGTCCTCAGGCTCGGGTAAACCCGCAGGGAGTGTCTCGGTGGCGCTCGAGGACGGGGCGGGACTGCAGGCGGTCAATGCTAGGAGGGCGCCGCCGAGGACGATCAAGACTCGTTGCATCGCTGTCGTCGCA
The DNA here is from genome assembly GCA_002346545.1 of Acidobacteria bacterium UBA2994. Lineage (GTDB taxonomy): Bacteria > Acidobacteriota > Vicinamibacteria > Vicinamibacterales > UBA8438 > UBA2994. The sequence goes on along the minus strand of DEAA01000078.1, from coordinate 18 downwards.
AGATACACTACTAGCTGC